>JAEUUT010000109.1 GCA_016787415.1 Saprospiraceae bacterium
GGAACAAGGGCTTGTAGCTCAGGTGGTTAGAGCGGCTGACTCATAATCAGATGGTCGCGGGTTCAATTCCTGCCAGGCCCACACTGAAAATCAATGCGTGACGTGGATGATTCTGCGTGACGCATTTTTTTTCCACCTTAGAGCATGTTGCCCCCACTTGAAAAAATGGAACCCATCATTCATCATTTCCACAAATACCTCCCGCTGACGGAAGCGGAGCACGAATTGATCTTGTCGAGAATAAAGCACCGGCAGATCAAGCGCAGGCAAATGATTTTACAGGAAGGGCTTGTCTGTCACCATTACACATTCATTGTAAAGGGCTGTTTCAAAATGTACGGCGTGGATGACCGGGGCATTGAACACAACATACAATTTGCGGCGGAAGACGACTGGATTGCAGACATCGGCAGTTTTCATTCAAAGAAACCCAGCGGATTTTTTATCGAGGCGGTAGAACCTTCAGAAATCATTCAAATCGAACAACAGGACTTATACTTTTTATATATCAATATTCCCAAACTTGACCGCATCTTCAAAGTGATCGTGGAGAACAAATATGTAGAATTGCAGAACCGGGTTTTACAAAACATCAGTTCTACCGCACAGCAGCGCTATGTGAATTTTTTGGAACAATACCCCACGCTAGCCTCCCGCCTGCCGAACGTACAAATAGCATCTTACCTGGGCATTACGCCAGAGTTTCTGAGCAAAATCAGAAAGGACTTGTCCGGCAAATAGCCCGTTTCTTAAACTATATTAAGGCCATTTCTTAAAATAGTTCATGGGCCGTACGCTGCCAGTGCCGGCACCTTTGCATTGTCTTTTAACCAGAAAAATAACGACAAGACAATGGAAAATTCAAGCAAACCCAGCATTGCCATCATCGGATTGGGCAATATCGGTCAGGTGGTAGCCAACAATCTCGTAAAAAGTAATCGCCCCGTGATCGTCGCTGACAGGAATGTAAGCAAAGCAAAAGAACTGGCTGAAAAATGGGGGCCATTGGCACAGCCCATGGACATCGGGGCCGCCATGAATGCTGCCGACATCATCGTTTTGGCTGTATGGTTCAGCGCGATTAAAGAACTTTTGTATCAGTATGAAGGTATTTTGCAGGGAAAAATCATCGTAGACCCTTCCAACCCGATTGCGCCGAATGACAAAGGTGGTTTTGATAAAATCATCGGCGAAAATGAGTCAGCCGGTCAACTCAACGCTGCCCTGTTGCCAAAAGGCGCCAAACTGGCCAAAGCGCTGGGCACTTTGGGCGCTGCATCGCTGGCCAATGCGGCTTTTCAAAAACCCGAACCGGCCGTACTTTTTTATGCCACCGACGATGAAGGAATCAATGGAGCAATAGAACAACTTATTCGCGACAACGGCTTTGAACCTGTTCGGGCAGGTGGGCTGGATCAATCTATCCGCATCGAGGTATTCGGTGATCTGCACGAATTCGGCGCACTTGGCGCCACCGTAACGGCTTCTGAAGCCAAATTGAAAGTGTAGTTAAAAAACGCTTCAAACAGGCTCGGGGGCGAACCTTGCGCCCATGCCTTTATCAAGATTTTAAGCATCCGTTGCACCATGAAAAAAATATGGATTTTAATATGGGTACTTTGCTCGAATATGGTTTTCGGGCAAACTATCACCTGGAAAAACCAGGAATTTGAACCAAAGAATGTCACCGCAAGTCTTGTTAAATTCGAAGGGGAAGAAGTGCTGAAAGTAGAACGCGATTTAAAAGCCCTTCCCTTCGATGTGCAAAGGCTGGAGACAACTGTGGATGAACCGACGTATGTCAAACTCAAAAATGTACATTTCGAAAACGGGGTCATCGAGTTGAAAGTATTGAGCCGAATTCAAAACCCTTCCCCTTTCGAATTCGCCCAGGGATTCATAGGAGTGGCGTTTAGAATTAATAACGACGACTCCGCTTTCGAGTCTATCTATCTGCGGCCGAAAGTGGGCCGGTCTGACAATCAAAAGTTCAGGAATCACACGGTTCAGTATTTTTCATACCCCGATTACAAATTTGATAAACTGAGAAAACTGGCCCCAGAAACGTATGAAACAAGCGCACCTGTAAATATCAACGAGTGGATAACCCTGCGCATTGAAGTGACTGGCGAAAAGGCATATTTGTATGTCAACGATGCCCGATATTCAACATTCGTCGTCGACAAAATGAAAGGCGGCCTGAAAAGCGGCTCTATCGGCTTGTGGGTAGATATTGGGACGGAAGGTTATTTTAAGGATTTGAAAGTAATGCCGTTTCAAAATCCCGTGGACGACATCGTGAAAGACTGGGAACGGGCAAAAACCTACACAAAAGAATACCTGGATGCTATGCCGGAAGCAGGTTATGCGCTAAAGCCTACACCGGAAATGCGCTCATTTGCCGAACAAATGCTGCACCTGACAGACGGGAATTACAGTTTCGCATCGGCTGCTATAGGCGGAAAAAGCCCTATCGGGTCCGGCGAATCCGAAAAAACGACGGATAAATCGAAGGCGAATGTGACGAAACTAGTTCTGGACGGGTACGATTTCGTCATCGACCAGGTGAAAAAAATGACGCCTGCGGAACTAAGTGACTCTATAAAATTATTCGGCCAGTTCGATCTGTCGAAAGGAACGGCTTTGTCAAAATGTTTTGAACATCAAACACACCACAGAGGGCAAACAACCGTGTACCTGCGTTTGGCCGGGGTGAAGCCGCCCCAGGAAAAGTTGTTTTAGAGGGTTTTACGGAAAACAAACAAGCGTCCACCCTGATAAATCAAGGTGGACGCTTGTTATTCTCGTAACAACCACGCCTCCAGAGCAGGCTCTCTTCTATGAAGTAAAGGAATCTCGTTTATTCAACAACAGCCCCTTTATCCCTGCGTGTTCGGCGGCTCAACCGTAAACGGCTGCATATATTTCCGGTTGCCGGTCGCCTTATACAAAGCATTTGCCACCGCACCGAAAACGGGCGGGAATGGCGGCTCGCCCAGGCCCGTCGGGTCTATGTCGTTTTGCACGAAATGCACGTCTATGTTCCTGGGAGCCTCGTGGTGTCGAATGATCCGATAATTATGAAAATTACTTTGTTCGGGAGCACCATCTTTATGGGTTAAGGCGCCATATAAAGCGTTTCCAATCCCGTCGACAACAGCACCCTGAACCATATTGATGGCTGCATCCGGGTTTACCACGATACCACAATCCATGGCGCTGGTGACGTGTTCGACGTAGGGCTCTCCGTCCCGTATGACCATATCAACCACATGTCCAGCATACGAATTGTGGCAGAAATAGGCTGCTACACCTCGTTTTTTGTGGCTGTTTTCGGGTTTGCCCCACCCGGACTTTTCTTTCAGCAATTCCAGCACCCCGGCATATCGGTCGGCGTCGTACTCATTGTTTTGGCCGACAGGATTTGTTTTGGCGCGCTGCAACAATTCCAGGCGAAAATCTATTGGGTCTTTACCCATGGCTTCTGCCACTTCATCGAGAAACGATTGTTCGGCCGCAGCATTAAAATTGGATCGGGGCGCACGGAATGCGCCAATCGTAATATTGGACGGAATTTCCCAGCCTTCTGCCAGGTAATTGTCTACTGCTCCGGCAGGGAAGCGGTTGGCATGTATGGGGTGTTCCGGAATACCACCTCCTTTCACATGAAAACCAATGAGGTTTTTATTCGCATCGAGCGCAGCACGATAGGTGGCTGTGTACATAGGACGATAGATGCCGTAGGTCATATCGTCTTCGCGTGTGTAAATGAGTTTGACGGGGGATTTTACTTTTCTGGAGATCAGCGCGGCTTCCGTCATGTAATGCCCATAGGCCCTGCGGCCGAAGCCACCACCCATGCGGGTCATTTGGATTTCAATCTTTTCGGGGGGCAGGTTCAAAATTTTTGAAAGCGAGGGTTCTATCCAGCCCGGCCCCTGCAACGGGCCTACCAACAGTGCCTGCTCGTCTGTCACATGGGCGAAAAAATTGATCGGTTCCATGCAATTGTGTGCCAGAAACGGCGCGTGATAGGTGCGTTCGATCACCTGCGCAGCATTTTTAAAAGCCGTTTCAGGGTCGCCGTCTTTTCTCAATTCCTTCGCTGCGCCTTTCGCGTATGCTGCCATTTTCTCCAGATGCGCGCTGGTGCTTTCAAGCCCGGCAGGAACGACGACCTCCCGTTTGTCGCCTCGCCATCCAACAACGTTGTATTTAGTTTCACCGATCGGCTCCCATGCTGTTTTTAGTTTTTTGCGCGCGTTCATCACTTCCCAGGTCGAATTGCCGACGACAACCAGCAAGTCGTTGAACGTACGGGTATCGAAACCGGCTTGCTCATAGCCATCCTCATATAATTTGAGGCTAAAAACATCGACGATACCCGGCATTTTGAGCGCTTGCGAGGCATCGAATGATTTTAGTTTCAAACCAAAGGCCGGCGGGTGCTCAATCATGGCGATCTTCATTCCTTCCTGCCAATAATCCAGCCCGAAAAGAGGTTTTCCGGTCACTATTTTCGGGCCTTCCGCGTTTTTCTTAGAATTTCTTACAATCGTAAAATCTTTGGCGGATTTTAACTGTACGTCCTTCGGAACGGCAACATTCGCGGCTGCGGCAGCCATTTCGCCATAGGTGGCCGTCTTCCCGCTGATATGGGACAAAACCCCTTCTTTTGCAGTGATTTCACTTGCCGGAACGCTCCAGGCTTTAGCAGCGGCTTCAATCAGCATTTGTCTTGCCGAAGCCCCGGCGTTGCGCAGGGGCGTCCAGTACATTCTCACCGAATTACTCCCACCTGTAAATTGGGGGCCTAACTTCACGTTGTCGTGCGGGCCCATTTCGACCACCACGTTTTTCCAGTCCACGTCCAGTTCTTCCGCCACAATCATAGGTAGCGAAGTCATTACGTTTTGCCCGAATTCGGGGTTCGGGCAAAGGATTTTTACTATATTGTCAGGTGTAATTTGAATATATCCATTCAGTTGGCTGCCTTGTTCGGTCAGGTTCGGGTTGACCATTTTATCCATTGGTTTCAAACCGGATAACCAGGAAAAACGGAGCATCAGGCCACCACCCACCAGCGCAGAGGCTTTTAAAAAATGTCGGCGGAGCATACCTCCGCTATCCGTTTCCATATGTTCTGCAAGGAGCGTGTCGGCGCCTGAATTTGTATTTTTATTTTTCATGATCTTTCAAAAGTTAAGTTGAAACCTACCGGTTGGGAGCCTATTATTGGCCACTCGCCGTTTTGATGGCTTCTTTAATTCTCAAATAGGTACCGCAACGGCAGATATTGCCGCTCATGAAATTTTCAATTTCTTCATCCGTAGGATTCGGGGTGGTTTTGAGCAGTGCGGCAGCATTCATGATTTGACCAGACTGGCAGTAGCCACACTGCGCCACGTCGTGCTCGAGCCACGCTTTTTGTACAGGATGGTCTCCTTGTTCGGACAAGCCTTCAATGGTGGTGATCTCGGATTTTCCAACTGACGAAACTGGCAGCACACAGGAACGGGTGGCCGCGCCGTTCAGATGAACGGTACATGCGCCGCATAAAGCCATGCCACAGCCGTACTTGGTGCCTGGCAAATGAAGGTGGTCGCGCAAAACCCACAGCAGTGGCGTGGAAGCGTCGACATCCACTTTGAAGGTTTTACCATTAACTTTTAAAGTGTATTTAGCCATGATGTCGACATTTTTGAATCAAAAAAATAGATTTGCTTTAGCGCATACGGTTCCGCAGCATTACAGATGTAATGATAGGGGTACGAAGGATTTGTTCGGCTACGCCCCTTTTAGAGGCATCCTTCGTACACCACCGACGTAATGATGCAAATATCGGAATCTTGGTCTTACTACGAGTTATACGGATTACAGGAATTACTACCATTATTCCTGATCCAGCGGGGTTCAAGTATGCAATGTCGCTTAAGCGCTTCGCCCTCAATCCTTCGCCTTAAAATCATACTTCAGCCCCCAGTACTCCTTCAGTACCATTTTCACCGAACCTACCGACACCGGCGATTCGATCAGCACGGGAATACGGTTCTGGTCGTCAGACACCCACACGGTCATTTTGGCGTCGTCCTTGAACACATTGCCGGCGATGAGTGTAGGCTGGAATTTCAGGGTATTGTACTTACCCATGTTGTGTACTTTTTTGCGCTCCTTGCCCATGTATTTCATTTTCAGGGGAAATTCCTCTTTGTCCATGAATACGCGGAACGGGATGGTATAACCGGCCTGTTGGCTGGCAAAATCGTAGTTGCGCAGGTTGTACAGGCTCGACAGCACATCGTGTACGCAGTCCTGTACGTTGTGCTCTGTTTTGGTTTCCGCCGCACCGCGGTGATCGGCACGGGTAACGGTCATTTTGCGGGCAGCCTGGTTGAAAGCGATTTTTTCAAAAATGTGGTAATCACCTTCATTCACGCTGCGTTCTGAATAGTTGGGCAGCAGCGTGTTTTTATCTACCCAGGAGTCGTAATCGTCCTTGACGGTGTAAAACCATTCGTACGAATCGTAGGTTTCGCCGCGTGCCGAGTAGTGGTACTGGTTGCCCTCGTCGTACACGCGGAAGGTAACCTCGCCGGCTGCCAGCCACACGAAGTTCCAGTTGTAGTATATCTTGTAGGTGAGTTTCTCGTTGTGCTGAAACGTATTGTTCGAATTGCTGCATGGCTCCACGTTTTCGGCCATACGTTCTTCCACGAACTGGTGTCCGGGAACCGTGAAGGCCATGGAAAGGAGTACAGCAAAAAACACGACAAATTTAGTCGTCTTCATATCCAAATGTTTTGGTGATGTTGACGTGAAACAGTGAAAAAGTACCAATTAACGCAGGCAAAATCAGGTTTATTATCCAGAGTATGAAGGTGGCTGCCAGGCTGCTGAGTTCGTTGCCGCCAAAAAACGCCCACACAAAAACAGCGAGGTTGCCGCGCACCAGCAGGCCCGCCACTGCGGGTAGTGGCACGATGGTTTGCAACAGATAAATAGTGGCAACGCCTGCATAAGCGCCCCAAAAACCCGCCTTAATCGAGAAAAAGTGCAACAATAGCACATATTGGGTGGAGTAAATGGCGTATCGAACCGCCGACCAAAGTAGCAGTACTAGCAGATCGCGGCGGCGAAACTGCTCCAGCAAGGCTACATCGCGCAGGTAGGGTTTCAGCCTCCGGAGCCAGGGAATGCGCCGCGCAATGGGCACAACATGGCGGATGTTAAAGAATATGTAATACAGAACCCCAAGCCCGAGCAACGCAAAAGTTGTTACCGTTTGCACGTCCGATTCGGTCCATTGCAAAAAATGTCGGGCAAACCACAAGCCACCCAGCACGCCGCCGGTGAGCAAAACGAGGTACTGCGCCACACCGCCCACAGCATTTACCAACAGGGATTTCCAGTGGTTTTCAGGGCGAACGAACAGCAGGCGGCCTGCATATTCGCCCATTCGATTGGGCGTAAAAAGGGCAAAACTGATTCCGGAAAGTACAGCATAGTAGGCGCGGCTCAGGGAGAGCGGTTCGTATGGCCGCAAAAAAGGTTGCCATTTCAGGGTTTCAAAAAACCAGTTGAAGGGCATTAGCAGCAGCACTGTTGTCAGGAGTATCCAGTTGGCCGTGCTGAACTGTTGTACAAAAACTTCGTAGAGTGTGGCCAGGTTTTTTCTCGATTCCAGTTCGAAGTACAGGGCCACAGCGAGGGCAATAAAAAGCCCGATTCTAAAAACAAGGTTGAGGTGTTTTTTTGGAAAAAGCCACCTTCCGGCGGCTGCAATTACCGAAGATTGGGTAGGCATGTGTGTAGGAAGAGGATTACCGGTTTGCAGTTTTTTTGGCCGGACAAACCGGGCATAAATAAAAGATGGGCAACCCTCCACCGGAGAATTGCCCATCGGTTGATGTTCTTTATAGAAACCGATTCTTAGAAACCGGCATCTTTGTTGCCTTTGAATGAGCCTTTTCCGGCTTCTTTACCTTCTGGGCGAGCCATTTCGGTCTGGTCTTTGGCCACCATGAATTCAACGCGGCGGTTGCTGCTGTTGGAACCCGTTACCGGAATCAGCGGCGAACCTTCACCCGTCCAGTTCAGGATCAGGCGCTCGCGAGCAATACCATGCTGCGAAACGAGGAATTCGATAGCGGATTTGGCGCGGTTGTAAGACAATACGTTGTTGTATTTTTCAGAACCACGGCTGTCGGTGTGACCCACTACCACGATTTTGATGTCAGGATTTTGCTTCATAACAGAGGCTACCTGGTAGATTTTTTCGTACTCGCTGTAACGAACAGTAAAGTTGTTATCGCTGAAGTAGATCATCGGCAGGAACCAGTTGCTCAGGCCTGGCTGCGTCGGCAGTTTGAAGTTTTTCAGTTTTGCATCTACGATGTCGTTCACCTGTTGTTCGGTGGTGTACTTAGGCAGGCCTTGTGCTACACCATCCATGTTAACAGAGTAGCCTGGAGGAGAGTATGGCTCTTTGTCTTTGTAGTCGGCTACTTTGTCGCCGTCGCTGTCGAGGGTTACACCTTTCGAATCAACGCGAGCGCCGGCAGGGCTGTTGTCTTCGTCGTCGATGGCATCGATGATGCCGTCGCCGTCCGTGTCGGTCGGGTCGTAGATCGGGCGTGCTTCGAGTGCTGCGATGGCTTCGGAAACTTTAGCCAGCGGGTTGCTCCAGTACAGCGGTTCTACTTTAGCCATACCGTCTTTCGTTTTGCCGCCGAGGTTGAAGTTCAGGCGAACGTTGGGGTAGTGCCAGTTGTCGCGGTAAGTTGTCTGGTTGTTGTTGATATTTGCTTCAGCGTCGAGGCGGTCTGCTTCGCGGCCAAAAACGGTTGCAACCGTGTACTCGATAGCGAAGTTGAATTTCGGTGTTACGCGGAAACCGATGCCGCCACCAAAGTCAACATAAGGAACCGTAGCGCTGATGTCGCCATTGCCCGGAGCCGTAGCACCCTGAATGAGGATGTTTTCGTAGTCTACCTTGAAGTTGGAAACACCAATACCTGCAAAGCCGTTGAGCAGAATTTTGCGCATGGGTTTGTCGAAACGGATGTTGTTCAACGCAGCCACCACCTGAGCGCCACCACCAATCCAGGTGGTTTTGGAAGTGCGGGTGTCGTTGGTGCCACCGCCTTCGTTTTTGCCCTGACCGTACATACCGTTGGCACGGATAGAGAAGATATGGTCAATCGATTTGCGCACATGCAGACCGCCACCGAAACCGAGTTTGGAATCGAGGTCGCCAGCAACGAACGGCAAACCGACGTGAACGCCAAGTTCCCATTGGTCCTGTGGGGTAAAAGAGCGGTATGTGCCGCCACCGGTTGTAACCTCTCCTGGTGTCTGCGCATTAATCCCTATATACGCAGCGACGAAGAGTAATACAAATGTTAATTTTCTAACCGTCATAGGGTTGTAGAATTTGAATGAGTGAATGTGTTAACAGCTTGAGACCAAGCGATGTGTTGTTTTGACAAGTTACCTGAAAACGGCGGGATTTGTTGGAAAATAAAACGGGATTAAAAAGAAAAATGTTTAAATTCCAAGTTTTTTTAGGGCCAAATATAAGGCGCTCGATGAAATTTTATTTGGCGCAGTATTATTTTTTCTAACATCTTCGAGAGAACGGCGTATTGTAGCGGACGTATCTCCGAAAATAGCGGCGTCTGTCATACGTGCTTCCGGCTGCATCAGATATGCAAAAACCCGTGCCATACCACAGTTGGCAATGAAGTCTGGAATCACACCAGTATGCTCGTCCGCATACTTCGCTGTGGGCCCAAAAAACACCTCATCGTCGATAAATGGCACATTTGCGCCACAAGCAATGACTTCTACACCGCCTGCTAAGAGACTGTCAACCTGCGCCCGCGTCACTAATTTGGAGGCTGCACCCGGAATAAATATATCGGCGCCCAGTTCCCAAATGCGCTGATTGGCCTCTTCAAAAGGCACTAAATTGTTTGCTGCAAGTTTGTTGCCATTTTTGTTAATAAACAAATTTTTTACCTCAGAAAGGGTAAATCCTTCCTCAGAAATCAACGCCCCGTCGCGGTCGATAATCCCCAAAATGCGTACGCCCTGCTTGGCCAGGTAGCAGGCGGCAGCCGAAGCCACGTTGCCCCAGCCCTGAATGATAGCCGTTTTTCCGGCCGGCGTACACTGGTGGTACAGGTCGTAAAAATGGCGTACCGACTCTGCCACACCGTATCCTGTAATCAGATCGGCCACCGCGTATTTGCTCGGGCCGCCTTCAGGCACAAATTCGGTGTCTTCCACAATTTTGGTGCATCCATAACGCAGTTGACCGATCAGGTTGATCTGCTGCCCTTCTGATGGGTGCAGATGGCCGCGTACGATACCCTCCTGCGGGTGCCAGAGCCCCAGTGCTTCGGTAATGGGCACCACGTCTTTGATCTCGTCCACATTGAGGTCGCCACCCGTGCCATAGTAGTTTTTAAGCAGGGGCAATACAGCCCGATACCAGCGCTCCAGTACCTCCCAGCGCTTCGGGTGATTAGGATCAAAATCGATACCGCTTTTTGCGCCTCCGATGGCCGGGCCACAAACGCTGAATTTGATTTCCATGACCTTGGCCAGCGAAACCACCTCTTCCTTGGTGAGGCCCTTGCGCATGCGCGTGCCACCGCCGGCAGCGCCGTTGCGAAGCGAATTAATGACAATCCAGCCCCGCGCCTCGGTCTCGCTGTCGTTCCATTCAAAAACGATTTCGGGCTTTTTTTCCTTGTATTTGGTTAGTAAATCATCCATTGCTGCAAAATTTGGTGTGGTGTAGGCAAAAACGGCGCAAAAGTAGAAAAAAACAAGGCCAAAAAACAGTTTTGAAAACTTCCCTACTTTTGGCCGTTCAGCGGAACACTGCCGTTTCGCACTTCCAAACGATCCAAGCAACGTACAACCTTCGTTTCCATGCTGCAAAACTGGCTCAAAGCACTACCCGCCGCTTTTTTTAAATGGGCCGACACCTTGCCCGACGATCGCTTGGGCAAACACCTGGTGCCGTACAAGGGCGAACTCCCCGACCTGAAAAAGGTGAAGGTGGCACTCATCGGTGTGGGCGAAAAAGAGTCGAATGCCGTGCGCGAGTCCTTGTATCGAACCGCCTGGAATTTTCCCGAAAACGAGATTGCCGACCTGGGCAATCTGCGCAAGGCCGATCCTGCGCAGTTGATTCCAGTGGTACACGAACTGCTCAGCGGCAAGGTTACACCGGTCATCCTGGCAGCGCCCGATGCTATGGCCCGCGCCCAGTTTCTGGGCTACCAGGACGCCAAAGCACTGGTCAACCTGGCAGTGATAGACGAGCGTGGTCGTTTTGGCCACCCCGATGAAGTGTATTCCAATTTGCTTGCGCCGCGCCATCCGCTGCTGTTTCATTTTGCCGCTATTGGCATTCAGGTACACCAGACAGCGCCTGCGCAGTTCGATTTTCTGTCCAAAAACTACTTCGATGTGGTTCGACTGGGCAAATCGAGGGCATCTATTGAAGAAACGGAGCCTGTGCTGCGCGACGCCGATTTGCTGGCGTTCCACCTCGGCGCCCTCAAACAGGCCGATGCACCGGGCGTGTCGGCGCCTTCGCCATCGGGCTATTTTGCCGAAGAAGCCTGCCAACTATGTCGTTATGCGGGCATGAGCGACAAACTTACCTCCTTCGGTTTATATGGCTACGACGCTGCCCGCGACCGTGAAGGCCAAACCGCACAGGTAGCCGCACAGATGGCCTGGTATTTCCTCGAAGGTTTTTTCAACCGCAAAAAAGATTACCCGGTTTCTACGGCAGGGCTCACGGAATATGTGGTCGATTTCCGCCAGTTGCACTACCAGTTGACCTTCTGGAAAAGTGTAAAAACCGGTCGCTGGTGGATGCAGGTGCCCGTACCTACCCGCAAAAAGCACGAACGCCACCGACTCATTCCCTGCTCCTTTCAGGATTATCAGGCTGCATGTCGCGAAGAATTGCCCGAACGGCTGATGCAGGCGCTGCACCGTTTCGGGTGACAGGTTTTATCGACCAAAAGTTTTCCACAAAGGCGCCTGATTCCCTACGATTTGTTTTAAATTTGCAGAAACTTGTTTCCCGCAAACTGGGAGCCTGTTCCAACCCACCACCATGCCACAATTCGCACACCTCCACTGCCATACCCAGTACTCGTTGCTCGACGGAGCAGCCAGTATTCCTTCGCTGTTTAAAAAAGCGGCGGCCGATGGTATGAAAGCCATTGCCATCACCGACCATGGCAATATGTTTGGCGCTTTTCAGTTTGTCGCCGAAGCCGCCAAGCATGAAGGTGTGAAGCCTATTGTGGGCTGCGAATTTTATGTGGTACAGGATCGGCACCGCCGCAATTTTACCAAAGAAGACCGCGACAAGCGCTATCACCAGTTGTTTTTAGCCAAAAACCCGGAAGGCTATAAAAACCTGGTGAAACTGTGTTCGCTCGGCTACATAGAAGGTTTGTATGGCAAATACCCGCGTATCGATAAGGAACTGATCCTGCAATACCACGAAGGCCTGATCGCCACTACCTGCTGCATCGGTGCCATGGTGCCGCAAGCCATTTTGAGAAAAAGCGAGGAAGAAGCCAAAAAAGAATTCGAATGGTGGCTCGACCTGTTCGGCGAAGACTACTACATCGAAGTGCAGCGCCACCAGATGGCCGAGCAGGATAAAGTGAACGAGGTGCTGCTGCGCTGGGCACAGGAGTACAACGTAAAGGTGATTTGCACCAACGACTCGCACTACGTCGACCAGAAAGACTCCAATGCCCACGATATTCTGCTCTGCGTCAATACCGGCGAAAAACAGGCCACTCCGGCCATCCGCGAGTTCGTGGAAGAAGGCACTGTGATGAAAGGCGGCCGTTTTGCATTCTGGAACGACCAGTTTTATTTCAAAACACAGGCAGAAATGGGCACACTGTTCAAAGACGTGCCTTTTGCCCTCGACAACACGATGGAAATCGTGGACAAGTGCGAGCACCTGAAACTGAAAAAAGACATCCTGCTGCCCAATTTTATCGTGCCGCAGGAATTTCACAGCCAGGACGACTACCTGCGCCACCTCACCTTCGAGGGCGCCAAAAAACGATACAGAGAAATTACGCCAGAGGTGGAAGACCGCCTCAACTTCGAACTTAACACCGTCAAAACCATGGGTTTTGCAGGCTACTTCCTTATTGTAGCCGACTTTATCAACCATGGGAAAGACATTGGCGTGTTTATTGGCCCGGGTCGCGGCTCGGCGGCCGGTTCGGCGGTGGCTTATTGTATCGGTATCACCAATATCGACCCGATCAAGTACCAGTTGCTGTTCGAACGTTTTCTGAATCCCGACCGCAAATCCATGCCCGATATCGATACCGACTTCGACGACGAAGGTCGGCAACGGGTCATCGATTACGTGGTAGAAAAATACGGCAAACAACAGGTAGCCCAAATCGTCACCTACGGCACCATGGCCGCCAAAATGTCGATCAAGGACGTGGCGCGCGTACTCGACCTGCCGCTCGACCAGGCCAATGCCCTGGCCAAACTGGTGCCTGAAAAACCGGGTATTTCGCTCAAAAGGGTGCTTACCGCCCCGCTCACCGGCGAAAACTCCCTGGCGGAAAAAGAAAACCTCGTCAGTGAAGACCTCGAAAACGCCAAACGGCTGCGCGAACACCTCGCTGCGGAAGATACGCCGGAAGGCGCCGTGCTCAAAGAAGCCATGGTGCTGGAAGGTTCGGTACGTGGCACCGGCATCCACGCGGCAGGGATCATCATTGCTCCGAAAGATTTGACGGAAATTATTCCTGTAGCCACTTCCAAGGAAACAGAACTGCTCATTACCCAATACGAGGGCTCCATTATCGAGGACGCAGGTGTTATCAAGATGGACTTCCTGGGCCTCAAAACGCTCACGATCATCCGCGATGCCCTGATCCTCATTGAGCAAAACCACGGCGTCAAAATTGACATCGACGCCATTCCGCTCGACGATAAAAAAACCTACGAACTCTACCAGCGCGGCGAAACCAACGGCACTTTCCAGTTTGAAAGCGCTGGTATGCAGAAATACCTGCGCGACCTGAAACCCGACAAATTCGACGACCTGATCGCCATGAACGCGCTCTACCGGCCGGGGCCGCTGGAGTATATTCCTGATTTTATTGCCCGCAAACACGGCAGACAGGCGGTGACGTACGACTTGCCGGATATGGAGGAATATTTGAAGGATACGTTCGGAATTTGCGTAACAGGCGACACGCTGGTTTTTGATGCCATTTCCGGAACCCGTGTTCGTATTGATCAATTAGAAAATCGGGTTGGCAACTTTTATGTTCAGGGAGTAGATGAACAATTGCGTACACAAAAAGGTAAACTGAGTTATTGGGTATGCAACGGAGAGAAAGAGGTGTTTAAAGTAAAATTGGGCAATGGCGCAACGGCAAAGATGACCTCCAATCACCGGGTTTTGACCGAACACGGATGGCGCGAACTTGGCCAACTTAAACCCGGAGACAGAATTGCTATTCCCCGTAAACTGGAAGCAGCCACTCCTAAAACATTCGATCGAAACAAACTGCGCGTACTGGCTTACCTGCTGGCCGACGGCTCGCTAACCTCTTGCGGCCCTACTGCCGATTTTATTTCAAAAGATCAGGTGCTCATTGAGGAATATCAAAATTGCCTTGCTTCATTTGAACGGCTCCAGCCCGGCATTCTAATGCAGGCAAGAGGAGTATCGAGGGTAGTGGTAAAGGGAATTGATAAAACACATTATCATGAACCCAACGCGCTGGTGTCAGCACTAAGGGAGTGGGGATTGAAGACAACTGAAGGCGGATGCTGGTCTGGCGACAAATTTGTCCCGGAGTTTGTATTTGAATTGACCGATGAACTCATCGGATTTTTCCTGGCGTCTCTGTGGGATTGTGATGGTCATGTGGGTGTGAAGATTTGCACATTCAAAACAATCTCTCCTAAACTAGCCAACGACGTTCAAACCTTGCTCCTGCGTCTTGGCATTCATTCTACTATTTACGAAACACAATATTTTAACAATAGAAGGAATCAGGAAATAACGGCCTTTCAGGTATCTGTTTACAACCTGAAAACTTTTGCTGAGAAAATAAGCCCTCACCTCGTTTTGAAGAAAATGTCGGGTCAAAGTGCTTTCCAGGAAGAGGCAACCGATAGTGTTTCACGCACCATCTTTTTCGAGGAACTGGAAGCCGCATGGACAGGTTCGCAACGATCTCTGATGCAGGCGCACGGGTTAAGCCGCCAGCATTTTAACACTTTAAACAAGTCTCGACCCCGAATCGCCAGCCATGTCGTTGCGCCTTTGACCGACAGGCTTGCACTCCCTCAAACCCAACAGAACCTGCATGTTCGTTGGGAAGAAATAAGCGAGATTACTCCCGCCGGTATTGAATTGGTCTATGACATCACTGTTGATGACATCCACAATTTTGTAGGCAATAACATCATCCTGCACAATTGCGTCTATCAGGAACAAATCATGCTACTTTCCCAAAAACTCGCCGGTTTTTCCAAAGGTGATGCCGACGTGCTGCGCAAGGCAATGGGTAAGAAGCAGAAGGCGGTGCTCGACAAAATGAAAAGCCAGTTTATCGAAGGTGGCAGAACGCGCAACCACCCCGAAAAAACACTGGAAAAAGTCTGGACCGACTGGGAAGCCTTTGCTTCCTACGCCTTCAACAAATCGCACTCTACCTGCTATGCCTTCGTGGCCTACCAAACGGCCTACCTGAAAGCGCACTACCCTTCGGAATACATGGCTGCGACGCTCACGCACTCGCAGTCGAATATCGATAAAATTACCTTCTTCCTAGAAGAGTGCAAACGCATGGGCCTGCCGGTAAAAGGCCCGGATGTGAACGAATCGCAGATCAATTTCTCGGTCAATAAAAAAGGAGAAATCCGTTATGGCATGGGCGCTGTAAAAGGCGTAGGCGAAGCCGCCATGCAAACGATGATTGAAGAGCGCACGGCCAACGGCCCGTTCAAAGACATTTTTGATTTTATGCGCCGCATCAACCTGCGCACCGTCAACAAACGGGTGATGGAAAGCCTCGTGTACGCCGGCGCTTTCGACGGAATGGGTATTCCACGTGCTGCTTTTTTTGCCGAAACGGACAAGGACGTGCCGTTTATCGAAAAATTGCTCAAGTACGGTTCGGCATTCCAGGGTGACAAAATCATGTCGGTCAATTCTTTGTTCGGCGACTTGTCCGACTCGGTGAGTATCCCGGAACCTGTCGTTCCGAAAGCGACCGACTGGGGCCTGATTTTCAAATTGCAAAAAGAAAAAGAGGTGGTGGGCATTTACCTCAGCGGCCACCCGCTCGACGATTTCCGCTACGAATGGGAACATTTTGCCTCGCCATTAGCCAATATCGACAACTTCAAAGGCCGGAAAGTCAACGTAGCCGGCTTCGTCCTGAAAGCCGAGCACCGCATCAGCCAGAAAGGCACGGGCTGGGGCCGCTTTACCATTCAGGATTACACGGGCTCGCTGGAAATCACCATGTTTTCGGAATCGTATGCTAAATTCAAAACCTTTTTTGAAGAAGGTACCAGCGTGTATGTGGAAGGCGAGTACAAACAGCGCTACAATTCGGACGAAATGGAGTTCCGCGTACAAAACGTTCGCCTGCTTGAAACCATCGGCGAAGAAAAAACCTCGTCCATCACCCTGAAAATTCCGCTGGAGAAACTCTCCGCCGACCTGATCGACCGCATTGAAAAACTATGCCAGGCGCACAAAGGCAAACACCTGCTGCGCATGGAACTCATTGATTATCAAAATAAAGACAAAATGTCGTTTACCTCGCAAACCCGCAAGGTTACGGTTGGAAACGAGTTTATTGCGGCGCTGGAAGGGCTGGGGGTAGAGTGTGGGGTGAATTGAAGCAACTGCTTCAACGCCCTAAATGCACCAGCAACACACTCACATCCGCCGGGTTCACACCCGAAATGCGGCTGGCCTGTCCGATCGTGCGCGGTTTTATTTTAGACAGTTTGTCGCGCGCTTCGATGCTTAATCCGGTAATGGATTTGTAGTCGAAATCGGCATGGAGGTGCAGGTCTTCCAGGCGGGTCATTTTGGCCACCAGTTCTTCTTCTTTCTGGATATAACCGGCGTATTTCATATTGATTTCAGCCAGTTCCACAAATTCCTGGTCGTATGGCGACAGGAATTGCGCCAGTTCCGGCAGGTGCTGCGCCATACCCGGAATATCCACCTGTGGGCGCAGGAGGATGTTGTGCAGTTTTACTTTTTGCTGGATGGGTGCAGAGTCTACACTTTGCAGATACCCATTGAGTTCGTCGGGCGTTACAGAGGCATTTTTGAAAAACGATTCTATTTCGGCGCTGGCCTGCATTTTGGCGCGCACACGATCCATACGCACATCGGCGCCCATCACGCCCAGGCGATGCGCAAGGGGCGTCAGGCGCAGGTCAGCATTGTCCTGGCGCAGCAGGATGCGGTATTCTGCACGGCTCGTAAACATCCGGTAAGGCTCCTGGGTGCCTTTGTTCACCAGATCGTCGATGAGTACGCCGATATAGGCTTCCGAGCGTTTGAGCACCAGCGGCGCCTCTTCCTTCACGGCAAGCGCCGCATTCATGCCCGCCATAAGGCCCTGGCAAGCGGCTTCTTCGTAGCCTGTGGTGCCATTGATCTGTCCGGCAAAAAAGAGGTTTTTCACCAGGTTGGTTTCCAGCGTGGTTTGCAATTGGGTGGGCGGGAAATAGTCGTACTCAATGGCGTATCCCGGCCGGAACATTTTCACATTTTCCAGTCCTGGAATGGCGCGCAAGGCTTTGTACTGCACATCTTCGGGCAGCGACGACGAGAAGCCGTTGATATAAATTTCCACTGTGTCCCAGCCTTCCGGCTCGATGAACAACTGGTGTCGGTCGCGGTCTGAAAAACGGTCGATTTTATCCTCGATACTGGGGCAATATCGCGGGCCCAGGCCCTGAATACGGCCGTTGAACATAGGCGATTTGTCGAATCCCGTGCGCAGGATGTCGTGTACTTTCTGGTTTGTGTAGGTGCTCCAGCAGCAGAGTTGTTTTTCGAGTTTCGGCGTATCTGTATAGGAAAATTTGCCGGGCGGGTTGTCGCCGTCCTGCTTTTCCATTTTCGAGTAATCGAGCGAACGGCCGTCGATGCGTGGCGGTGTGCCCGTTTTCATTCGGCCCGCTTCGAAGCCCAGTTCGATGAGTTGTTCGGTGATGCCTTTGGCTGCACTTTCGCCTGCCCGGCCGCCACCAAACTGTTTTTCGCCGATGTGAATTATGCCGTTCAGGAAAGTGCCATTGGTAAGCACCACTGCGCTGCTTTCAATTTCGAGGCCCATACCGGTGATGACGCCGCCCACGCGACCATCTTTCACGATCAGGCCACGCACCATTTCCTGCCAGAAATCGATATTGGGGTGCGCTTCCAGCATGCTGCGCCATTTAGCGGCAAATCGCATCCGGTCGCTTTGCGCGCGCGGGCTCCACATGGCGGGGCCTTTGGAGAGGTTGAGCATACGAAACTGTACAGCCGTATGGTCGGTCACGATGCCGGAGTAGCCGCCCAGGGCGTCCACTTCGCGCACGATCTGGCCTTTGGCTACGCCGCCCATAGCAGGATTGCAACTCATCTGTGCAATGGTTTGCATGTTCATGGTGGCCAGCAGGACTTTGGCGCCCAGGTTGGCAGCAGCCACGGCCGCTTCGCAACCTGCGTGGCCTGCGCCTACTACTATGACATCGTATTTCGGAAACATGCTCGCTAAAACCTCTTTTTTGCTGAAAAAGTTGGCAAAGGTAAGGGATTTCTGAGTGTTTTGGTGTTTTTGGGTTTTGGTGTTTTGGAAGGCTTCGCTCTTGGGGTTGGAGTGTTTTTGTGTTTTTGGGTTTTAGTGTTTTGGAGGGGTTCGCTCTTGGGATTTTAAGTAAAAAAACAAACTACACTCAAACCCCGAGAGCGAAGCCCTCCAAAACACCAAAACACTAAAAAACCCCTTATTTCACTGTAAACGTCTTCCGCTCCACCCCAATACCCGTCATCGTCAGCGATTTCCACTGTTTCGGAAGTTTCGTTTTCATTTGAGAAATCCCCTGCGGCGTAATATCGAGACCACCGAAGCCCATCAAAGTGGCTTGCAGGAAGCCACCGGCGCCGGTAGCAAAATACGGGTTGGTGCCCCCGGCCGTTTCGGCTAGCACACCGAAGGGCGGCACTTCATTGGGTTTGTAACTCTTTTTCCAGAGATCATAGCCACGCTCGGCTTGGCCGCCCCGCGCCGCTGAAACAGCCAGGATGGCATTGCCCATCGCCGGGCCATCTTTGGACATCCGCGGTTCGTAGTAGTCGAGGTCTTTTTTGATCTGGGCAGGATCGGTGATGACTTTCAGCGGGTAGGACAGCAGGTTCACATCGGCCTGTTTGATGGTAACGCCGTCGTAGGTAGCATTTTCGCGGGTGACGCCGTCGGGGAATTTCAGGATCGGGATATTTTCCGCTACCTGCATCCAGTCGGGGTTGGGCGTGAGGCCGAGTTCTTTGGCGGCATCGGTGGCATACGCCAGCACGGTTTTGGCCATGCCATTGGTAAAGGCATTGTTGTCGATATTTTCCTGCCATTCGTTGGCGCCGATGACGTTGTTGATGTCGTAGCGGCCCGGGCCATTGCGTTCTACACGGGAAGCCCAGAAATCAGCCCCTTCCTTGAGCAAAGGCCAGCCGCGCGTGCGCAGCCATTCCTTGTCTTTTGTTACCAGGTAATACTGCCAGGCGGCCCAGCCCACGCAGCCAGTGATATGCTGCTGAAACGGCCCGGTAAGCGCCCAAACCGGCGTTTCTTCCTGTCCGGTGGTAGTGCTTTCCCAGGGAAACATAGCACCCTGATAGCCGTGTGAAAAGGCATTTTGTTTGGCCTCATCGAGCATTTGATAGCGAAATTCCAGCAATGATCGAGCAATTTCAGGGTGCAGCACCAGCATGGGCGGGTACATCCACAGTTCCGTGTCCCAGAACACGTGTCCGTTGTAGCCCAGTCCCGACAGGCCCATCGGCGACATGCTGAGCGCCGTGCCTTCGCGTGCAAAGGAATACAGGTGGTACATGGCCGAATGCACGGCTCGGGCGTCCTCCACAGGGCCATCAATGGTAATATCGGACGACCAGAGTTTGTCCCAATCGGCCGTGTGGCGGCGCAGGAGGCGGTCGCTGCGTTCGAGGGCAGCATAAATGGTAAGGCGTTCGGCTTCGTTGTGGGCATCGGGCACGTGGGCGCTGCTGATCACCGAGCCGACTACTGCAAAGCGGTAGGTTTCGCCCGCTTTCAGTCGTTTGGTGAATTTCAGCAGGTGCATGTTGTAGTCCCAGTCTTCATGGATCAGATCGGGTTCGGAGCCGTGTTTTTCCTCAAAAACAAAACTCGACGAAGCCGCCACGGTATATTTGCCGCTCGGGCTTTTGCCTACGGAGGTGAGCAGTGGTATGAGCACGTGCGGTCGGTCGATTTCGGAGTAATAATTTCGCACATCCTGCAAAATATCCGGCGCTTCGATGACGGATGCGGGCGTAATGGTGACGTCTTTTTTGGCGGTAATTTCCACCAGGCTGAGCGCGCAAAACGGCAGGTGGCGCAGCGCCATCACGCGGTGCGATACACTTACCTGATCGCCCACATTAAAAGTGGTGGTCAGTTGAGCCTGCCGCATGTCGAGCGTTTGTTTGTAGTCGGAAATATCCTTTCGGCTGATGCGACGACCGTCAACATCGAGGTTCATATTTACAAAATTGAACCCTTTGAGGATGTTGCTTACCCGGCCGCGGCCGTAATTGTCGTAGGCGCCATTGAGCACCACGTCTTTTACCCGCATGGGCTCGGGCGAAGAAACAAGGCCGATCATGCCATTAGCAACGGTGATGCCGTAGTAATTGGCAGGGTCGATTTGGTCGGCCACAATATGCCAGGCATCATTCTGGGCACGAAGACTCGCTGTGCAGAGCCACATTCCAAGGAAAACAAGGTGTAATTTTTTCATGGTTTAATCATATTTAGCGAGGGAAAAGTAAGGAGTTCTACCATCCTGTTTCATTCGGAATTTAATTTCATATATTTCTGATCACAGCATGCCATACGAAACCATTGTCCGCCATTTTTTCACCTTCGACCATTGGCTGGGCTGCGAACCCATCGGCAACGGCCATATCAACGATACCTACCGCGTCGGTTTTGAAACAGACGGCCGGACGCAATGGTGGCTACTCCAGCGCCTTAATCACCACATTTTCAAACAACCTGATGTGGTGATGCAAAACATTCAAAAAGTATCGGCCTTTCTCGAAAAACAGGCATACCCCATGCAAACAACCGCCCCGGTAGCAAAGTTGAACGGCGGACTGCTGCATACGGACGAACAGGGCAACTACTGGCGCATATTTCCCTATATTCCAGACAGTTACACACCGGAAGGTCTTGTTGGCCCTGATATTGCCTTCACGGCTGCGCGCGCCTACGGTGCGTTTGCCCGTGCCTTGCAGCATTTCCCCGCCAACGACCTTTCTGAAACGATCCCCGGTTTTCACGACACCGACCGGCGCTGGGCTGCGCTGGAAGAAGTACTGAAAAAAAATCCGGCCGGTCGTGTCGCTTCATCTGCGGAAGAAATTGCGGGCATTCGGGAAGCGCTGCCTTTGTTTCGTCAAATCAGCCACCTGAAACAATCGGGAGCGCTGCCTGTGCGTGTCACCCACAACGACACCAAGGCTGGCAACGTATTACTGGATGCGCATACCCATCAGGCGCTGGCAGTGATCGACCTGGATACGGTGATGCCTGGCATTATTCTGTCGGACTTCGGGGATATGGTGCGCACCTTTGCTCCGACAGCATCGGAAGACAACCCGGAGACCGTTTCCCTGCGTCCTGACATCATCGCTGCGCTGGAAGAAGGTTTTTTGTCGGAAACGGCGGATTGGCTGCTGGAAACCGAGCGAAAACACCTGATGCTGGGCGCCGCCTGGATCACCGCCGAGCAGGCTTTGCGTTTTCTGACCGACTGGCTGGCTGGCGATGTGTACTACAAGATTCGGTATGCGGAACACAACCTGGTGCGAACGCGCAACCAATTGGCGCTATTTCGTGCGATAGTTGCAAAATACGCATAGTTTCACATGCTTTCTACTACCTTTGCGCGGCTTTCTGCAGCAGTATAACCATGCAAAAAAGACTTCTCCCTTTGCTTCTCACATTATCCGTGCTGTTGTGGCAGTGCGGTGGCACTGAAAACAAGACCAACGACCGCCCATTGGCACAGGTGTACAACAAAACCCTGTACCTCTCTGAACTGGATGGCGTGGTGCCTGAAGGTGTTTCCAAAGAAGACAGTGCGCTCATTATCAGTGCCTATGCGCAGCGGTGGGTGCGCGAACAACTGTTGATGTATGAAGCAGAGCGCAATATTCCGAAAGACCTGAACATCGACGAACTGGTGCGAGATTACCGAGCCAGCCTGGTGCGCTTCAATTTTGAAGAACAAATTATCGGGCAACAATTGGACAGCACGGTTTCGGAAGCCGAAACAAAAGCGTTTTACGAAAATAACAAAGACCAGTTTCAACTCGAAAGCACCATTTTGAAGTGCAAACTGCTCAAATTGCCTGCCCGTGCCCCGCAGTCGGAAATCAACAAACTCTGGTACAGCCGCAAAGCATCGGATGAAGCCAATTTGAACGCTTTTGCACGCCAATGGGCTGCCCTGGCCCTGCTCGACGATGAAAAATGGTATAAATTGGAAGAGATAGCCGCGATTTTACCCAAAGGCACGTTAACTGCTGACAACGTCGGCTCGCGGCGGGAAGGAACACTCAGCGACGGCGACTTTCGTTACTACTACCGCGTGGAAGAAGTAGCACAGGGAAAATCGACCGCCCCGTTCGAATACGTGCGCGAGCAGGCCTCCAAAGTGATTCTGCACAAGCGAAAACAGGAACTGCTGGAAAAATGGAAAGAAGATTTGTACCAGAAAGAATTGCGTCGGGAGAACATCAAAATCATACAATAACGCGCCCGAAATCGGGCAGGAACCCAACCAAACACACTCCAAACCGTCGCTATCGACACAAAAACATCACCAGAATTTGCGTTCAATGAAAAATATAACACGGATCGTCCCGCTGCTGTTTTTACCCTTCCTGCTGGCCGCCCAGAATGAAAAAGCCGTTATCGACCGCGTGGTTGCTACAGTCGGCGGAGAAATTATCCTGCTGAGCGAAGTGCAGGAGCAGTTTGCCTACATCAAAAAAGACCAGCCCACCGTACCCGACGACTACCAGTGCATTGTGCTGCAAAATCTGATTGTACAAAAACTACTCGTCAACCAGGCCAAACTCGACTCCGTAGAGGTGAAAGACGAGGAGGTGGAAAACCAACTCAATGCGCGTATCGACCGCCTGATGTTGTATTTCAACCAGGATCCGAAAGCCATCGAGGAATTTTACGGACAAACCATCGACCAGATCAAGGAACAAACCCGCACCGATATGCGCAACCAGTTGCTGGCCGAGCGTATGCAGGGAGAAATTACGGCCAACGCCACCATCACGCCTTCCGAGGTACAGCGTTTTTACCGCGATATTCCGGCCGACTCTCTCCCTTACTTCAATGCAGAGGTAGAAATTCGGGAAATCGTGTACAAACCCAAAGTAAACGACGCGGAAAAAGAAAAAGCCCGCAAAGCCATTGAAGAACTCCGCACCCGCATCGTCGATGGCGGCGAAGACCTCGCTACCCTGGCCCGCAAATACAGCGACGACCCCGGCAGCGCCAGCAACGGTGGCGACCTGGGCTGGCAAAAACGCGGCACTTTTGTGCCCGAATTTGAAGCAATGGCTTACAAACTGGAAAAAAATCAGGTGAGCCCCGTGGTGGAGACAGAATTCGGCTTCCACGTCATCCAGTTGCTCGAACGCCGTGGCAACCTGATCCACACACGCCATATCCTGCTCAAACCTGCCATCACCGACGCCGATATGGCTACGGCTCAAGCCAAACTCGACACGATCCGCAACCTGATTGTGAGCAACAACCTCACGTTCAGCGAAGCGCTCAAAAAATACGGCGATAAGAACCAGGCCAGTTTCAACAACGACGGCCGCGTGGCCAATCCGCGCAGCGGAAACACGTTTTTTGAAGTGGCCGACCTCGATACGGATATTTTCTTTGCGATCGACGGACTCAACCCGGGCGGCATTTCCAAACCCGTCGAGTTCCGTACACAGGATGGCGCCACCAACTTCCGCCTCGTTCAACTCGTCAGCCGGAGCAAGCCGCATAAAGCCGATTTAAAACAGGACTACGGCAAAATCCAGCAGGCTGCACTTGACCAGAAAAAAGCAGAATTTACAGAAAAATGGGTGCTTGAAAAACTGCGCAGCACTTATATGTCGATCGGCGACATGTATGCCCCCTGCCCCAACCTCAAAGAAATGCTTTCGCATTCCAATCCATAATTTTCGGCAAAACCAGCCACCTGCGCGCACGACCCTATCATTGTTTCCCGGTGTGGAATGGACTTCACACCCTGTTAAAAAAATATATAATGAGACCACTCCTTTTAGGCCTCTCGCTTCTTTTCGCCGGTATCTCGGCAGCAAATGCCCAAACCCGCGACACCATTCTGCCCGCTGTAGTATACGGGCAACCCAAAGAATATGAAATCGGCGGCATCCGCGTCAGCGGTACGCAATATGCAGACGCCAATGCGTTGATCGCCATTTCCGGCTTTCGCGTAGGCGACAAAATCCGCATCCCCGGCAGCGCTTTTGCCAAAGCCGTCCAATCGCTCTGGAGCCTCAAACTCTTTACCGATGTACAAATCATCCAGGAACGGACACAGGGCACGCTGGTGTTTCTCGAAATTGCCGTCAAGGAATTGCCGCGCTACACCCGCCACTCTTTTGTGGGCGTCAAAAAAAGCAAACACGACGACCTGAACGGCATCATCAGCAAGTTCCTGCAAAAAGGCGCCATCATGACCGACAACGTGCGTGCTTCGCTGATTTACGGCATGAAAGAGTATTTCACCGAAAAAGGATACCTCGACGCGAAAGTAACCGTCAATTCCTTCCCCGATGAGCGCGCCACCAATGCTGTACGCCTGGAGTTTGTCATTGACCGGGGCAAAAAAATTCAGATCAAGGAAATACAGTTTACTGGCAACGAGCACGTGAAAAGCAAGGTGCTGCGGAAAAAAATGAAAAACACCCGCCTCAAACGCCACCTGTTTAAAAAGTCGAAACTGATTCGGAAGGAATACGAGGAAGACAAGGTGAAACTGGAGGCCTACTACAACACCATCGGTTTCCGCGATGCCCGCGTCGTGAAAGACAGCATCTGGCGCAACAAAAAAGGCGAGGTGATGATCCACCTGGACATCAAGGAGGGCAACCGCTACTACTTCCGCAATATCGTCTGGAAAGGCAATACGCTGTACGAAACCAAGTTCCTCGACCAGGTGCTGGGCATCAACAAAGGCGATGTATTCAACCAGGAACTGCTCGATACACGTTTGTCATTCAGTCAGGACGGTCGCGATATTTCTTCGCTGTACCTCGATAATGGATACCTCTTTTTCCGCGTCGATCCGGTGGAAACGGCCATCGACAACGACTCGATCGACCTCGAACTGCGCATCTTCGAAGGCCCGCAGGCCACGATTGACCGCGTGGTGATCAAAGGCAATGACCGCACACACGAACACGTGATCCGCCGCGAACTGTTCACGCGCCCTGGCGACAAATTCAGCCGCTCCGACATCATTCGTTCGCAGCGCGAAATCGTCAACCTCGGCTATTTCAACCAGGAAAAACTGGGCATCAATACACCAGTGAACCCCGACCGCGGCACCGTAGACATCGAATACACCGTAGAAGAAAAACCATCCGACCAGTTGGAACTTTCTGCCGGTTACCAGCCTGCTACGGCATTCAGCAACGGCGGCGTTATTGGTACGCTGGGCGTTACGTTCAACAACTTCTCGGTGCGCAACATCAAGCACAAGGAAACCTGGAACCCGCTGCCGCAAGGCGATGGCCAGCGCCTGAGTATCCGCGGCCAGACGGCCGGCGACCGATACCAGTCGTACAACGCCTCGTTTACGGAGCCCTGGCTGGGTGGCAAAAAGCCCAACTCGCTCACCGTAGCCGGTTTTTACAACCGTTTCACCTCCGGCTTCTCCGGCTCCGAAACCTTCCAGAGCCTTGAAATTGTGCAGGGAACCGTGGGCTTCGGTACGCGCCTGAAATTTCCGGACGACAACTTCATTTTCCGCGCCGACCTCGACCTGCAAACGCTGAAACTGAACAATGCCTCGGGCTTTAACTTCAGCGACGGCCGCGGCGGTCGCCTGTCCGACGGTATTTTCCACAACTACAACCTCGGCCTCACGCTGGCGCGCAACAGTATCAACGACCCGATTTTCCCGAAAACAGGCTCGCTGATTTCGATCAAAATGAACGCTACGCCGCCGTATTCGCTGTTTAAAAAAGCCAGTTTCTATGAAAATGGCACCAGTTCCGACATTTTCCGATATGTGGAATACGTGAAATGGCGCGTCGATGCCGAGTGGTACACTTCGCTTGTGGGCAAATTAGTGCTGAAAGCGCAGGCTAAAATCGGTATCCTCGGCCGCTGGTCGGACAAAACGCCGCTCACACCTTTCGAACGTTTCGACCTCGGCGGCGACGGCCTGAACAACCAGAGTACAGGCCTGCAAGGCCGCGATATTATCAGCCTTCGCGGTTACGAACAGAACGATATTATGGCTGCTTATCCGTATGGCGCGGGCGTATTCAACAAATACACCGTCGAACTGCGCTACCCTGTTTCGCTCAATCCTTCGAGCACCATCTTTATGACGGCTTTTGCACAGGGCGGTAATGCCTGGCAGCGCGCTCAGGATTTCAATCCGTTCGATGTGCGCCGTTCGGCAGGCCTGGGTCTGCGTGTGTTCCTGCCAATGTTTGGTACGCTTGGTTTCGACTATGGCTTCGGTTTCGACAAACCCAATGTGACGAGCCGCAAATGGTCGGACTATGCAAGGTTTAATATTGTGCTGGGCTTTGAACCGGACTAAAAAAAGTCCTGAGTCCACAGTCCTGAGTCCTAAGTCTGTAGCGTACACCTTCTTACCCTTTGTATTTCTCTGTGGAGAGGCGAAGAGTAAGAAGGTGTACGCTACGGACTTAGGACTTACGACACAGGACTCAGGACTGTCCGCAGGACTTAGTTGACGATTTCCACAAAGTTCCTCGGCGTTTCATACAGTCGCACTCCCAGCCCATACTGTTCGGGCAAATGCGCGCGCAGAATACGCCAGATAACGCTGGCGATGTTTTCGGCCGTGGGGTTCAGGTCGCGAAATTCTTCCACATCTAGGTTCAGGTTTTTGTGGTCGAAGCGGTCTTCTATTTCCCTTTTGATCAGATCGGCCAGCCAGCCGAGGTCGAGCACCATGCCCGTTTCGGGGTCGATTTCTCCTGTCACTTTTACTTCCAGATCGTAGTTGTGCCCGTGGAAATTCGGGCTATTGCACAGGCCGAAAACCTGTCGGTTGCGCTCGTCGGACCAGGCCGGGTTGTGCAGTCGGTGCGCAGCGTTGAAATGGGCTTTTCTAAAAACAGAAACCATGATAGAGGTGAGAAGCGAGAGAGTGAGAGAGGTGAGAGGTGAGAGGTGAGAGGTGAAACCACTGGAAAGGGTGGAGGTTCACAGAAACTGGGAAAGAGTTGACTTGAATTGCTTATCTTCCTATTTCTCTACATTTCCCGAGAGTTCACGCAGTTCCCATACCCTTAGTCCTTACCGTCTTTCGCCCTAACGGCCTCAAAAATTTGCCTGGTCGAATACTCTCCACAGTAGGAATGGTAAAATCCGCTCGGGTGAATCACCACAAAACTGCCGCAAGGGTAGTGATACGGGAAAAAGGTGTTTTTAATGTTGTCATACAAATCAGCATACCAGGGCACTGTTCCATAATATTTGGAAAGCCCTGAAGAATCGCTGTAAATATTGAATTGCTGTAACGGCGCAATTCCATATAGTTCCTTGATATACGCTCTGTAACTTTTGAGCAAATACGTGGGCGTTAGACTGGGAGAAGAATTACAATTATCCTTTCCCGGATAATAATCGATCACAAGAATTGGGAAAAGGAATAATAGGCGGAAAACAGGAAAATGAAGAGCAAAAGATGTCGCATGGCGTGCAGATATTTGAAAGGTTTACACTTTTCTCACCCCTTATAAAACAACCACTTACTAATCTCCTTCAAATTCACCTTTTTGCCATACAGCAAAATACCTACGCGGTAAATCCTGCCCGCCAGCCACACAAAGAAGAAGGCTGAAATAACGACCAGCAGCAGCGATAGCCCGACTTGCCACCACGGTGGATTGAACGCCATTCGGAAAGGCATCACAATGGGCGAAAAAAGCGGGAACATAGAGGCAAACACCATCAGTCCGCTATTCGGGTTGCGCACGCCGGCAAACACGGTGATGTAAAAAGCCAGGATAATTGGAATCATCACCGGCAGCACCAGCGATTGTCCTTCGCCCAGGTCGTCGCCCATAGCCGAGCCAATGGCAGCAAACAGCGAAGAGTAAATGAAATAGCCGCCCAGGAAGAAGATGATAAACGAAAACGCGATCATGCCCCAGTTTTGTTTGGCCAGTTCGGCCATCAGGCGCATGCCTTCGCCCTGCATTTGATCGGGGTCAGGCATCGGCATATTGCCCGGATTCATAGCGCCCTGCATGGCAGCAGGATCGGGGCCGCCGACGAAGAGGGGCACCAGCATCGTCACGGCGCCGCTCAATACCACCCAGCACAGCACCTGCGTGAGGCCTACTGCGCCTGCGCCGATGATTTTGCCCAGCATCAGATCGAAAGGCCGCACGCTCGACATCATCACTTCGACGATACGGTTGGTTTTTTCCTCCATCACGGATTTCATCACCATTTGTCCGTACAGCATTACCATGAAAAACATGATAAACGCCATGACGCCGCCGATGGCAAGTCCAATACCTGCGGTGTATTTGCTGTCATCTTCGGTACCGCTGATACTTTCGGGGTCGATAGACACCTCTGTATCCAGGGTTTCCAGGCTTTTGCGGTCGATACGCAGGGAATCAATTTTGAAATCGCGGATTTTGCCCGCAATTTTTCCTTCTATCGCGCCGCTTTTTTCAGGCGCCAGCCGATCATCGGAATAATAGAAAATGGTGTGCTCTTTTTTCTGGAAGGAGCCCAGCGGCGGGATGCGCAGCACACCGTCGATCTTTTTTTCCTTGACTTCTTCCTTGAGTTGATCGAGGGTTTTGCCCGCGCCGGAAACGTAGCGCACGGCTTTGTCGTCGGGAATTTGTTTGAGCATCCCGGCCTCGTCAAGCAGCGCTACGGTGAGTTGGCCGCCGCTTTCGTATTTCGTCAGTCCGACGATGACCAGCATGTACACCAGCAGGCCCAGGGGCGCCAGCAGGGTACCAATGATGAAGGATTTTTTGGTGACGCGGGTCAGGTATTCGCGCCGTATGATGAGTCCAAGTTTTGACATGGTGGTTATCCGTTATCCGTTATTGGTTATCAGTTATCGGGGTGTTGAGGGTACATTTTCTCGCCTCTCACATCTCACTTCTCTGTTTTTTCTCCCGTTTCTTCTACCCTCCTGATAAAGATTTCATTGAAAGTAGGCAAAATTTCTTCAAAACGGGTCACGCGCACCTGATGGTCGAGGAGGTAGCGAAGCAGGTCGTTGCTTTCCGAGTCGGAGGCGAGTTGAATGGTAGCCGTTCGTTTGGAATGGTCGACGGTTTGGAAGCGCGACAGGATATCCGCAGGCATTTCGCCGTCGGTTTCTACCCGGAAAAGATTCTGTTTGTACTGATTTTTGATGCTTTGCACATCACCTTGCAGCACATTTCTGCCGCGATTGATGAGCACGATGTAGTCGCACATTTCCTCTACCTGTTCCATGCGGTGGGTACTGAAAATGATGCTGATACCAGATTCGTTCAACTGACGAATTTCATCCTTGATAAGGGTGGTATTGATGGGGTCGAGGCCTGTAAACGGCTCATCAAGAATGAGCAGCCGCGGCTGGTGGATGACGGTAGCAATAAACTGGATTTTCTGTTGCATACCTTTTGACAGGTCTTCCACTTTCTTGTTGTACCAGTCCTCAATATCGAATTTTTCAAACCAGTTTTTAATGGCCTGCTGTGCCTGCTGGCGGGTGAGCCCTTTCAACTGAGCGAGGTACATCAGGTGCTCGCCTACCTTCATTTTTTTGTACAGGCCGCGCTCTTCGGGCATGTATCCTATTTTCTCCGGAGAGCGCTCGTTGAGTTTCTCCCCATCGAGGTAAATCGCGCCGGAATCGGGGCCTGTGATGGTCGTAATCATACGAATCAGCGATGTTTTCCCGGCGCCATTGGGGCCAAGCAGTCCGAAAACGCTCCCTTTCGGCACATCGAAACTCACATGATTTACTGCCTGATAATTACCGTACGATTTGACGACGTCTTGTATGGAAAGGATCATGAGTGGGTTGATAAGGTTGATGAAAGGTTGATGAAGGTTGATGAGCGGGTGAACCAGGATTCTTGGGATTTAAAGGATTAGAAAGATTCCCAGCAAGAGGTTGAAATTAAAAATATTAGACTGAAAATATGTCTCACAGATCAAGTGGAATTAATCAAATGGAATTGATCAAATGAATTTCGGCATCTTATTGGGAATCCTTCTAATCCTTTAAATCCCAAGAATCCTGGTTCACCCGCTTATCAACCTCATCAACCCCTAAATGCGGGGTCGAAAGTGTTCCGTTTGAATTTTTCAGATTACTTTTTTTCGGCAAAAATCAGGTTTCAAAGCCTTTGAATGACAAAAATAGGCGACGAAACGAATTGGAGCACTCGGTCAAATTCGTTTGTTCAGCACCAACAGGCCTCAACAATCGGATAAAACTCAGGTCTTCAGGTCTATCTCTTCTTTTTTATCCAGCCCCAGTTTTACGAGAATACTGTCAAAAATCCAGTACACAACAGGTACCACGATCAGCGAAAGCAGCATCGACGAATTCAGGCCGCCAATGATAGCCCAGGCAAGGCCGTTTTTCCAGTCGGAGCCCGCGCCGCTGGCTAATGCGATGGGCAACAAACCGATTACCATAGCAATATTGGTCATCAATACCGGCCGAAAACGCAGTTTGGTGGCTTCCAGCAAGGCTTCCTGCAGCGGTCGCCCCTGGTTTTTGAGGTGATTGGCAAAGTCTACCACCAGAATGGCATTTTTCCCTACCAGGCCTACCAGCATAAGCAGTCCCAGGCCTGTAAAAACAGTGATATTTTCCTTGGCCAGCGCCAGTGCCAGCAATGCCCCTATGAGCGACAAGGGAATAGACACCAGTACCACCAGCGGATACACCCAGTTGTCGTACAAGGCAACCATGATCAGGTACACCAGTACGAGCGACGCCCACAGGGCAAAGCCCATCGACCCGATACCCTGCTCCTGACGTCTGAGGTCGCCTCCATACTTGATGACGGCCCCCGGCGGCAGCGGCAGACTGTCGAGCCGGGCCTTGATGTCGCGGTTCACAGAGCCGCTTGGGCGTCCGATGGCCTGTCCCGTGAGCATGACAGATGGCATGCGGTCGCGGCGTTCGAGGCGTGTAGGGGCCGTGCCATTGGTAACGGTAGCAAATTGCTTGAGATAAACTGTGTTGCCGAGCGGGTTTACAAACGACACGTTTTCAATATCTTTCACACTCCGCCGGTCAAAAGCATCGAGCGACACACGGATTGGATACTCGTAAGTGCCGTCGCGGTATTTGGCATCCAGGTTGCCGGAAAATGCTGTTTGCAGGGTAAGCCCCACCTGCGCCATGGTGAGGCCGTAGTCGGCCATGCGTTGGCGTTGCACATCCACTTTCACTTCAGGGTTGCCGCCTTCCACGGTTGGGGCCACTTCCACACAGCCTGGCACCCGACTCATGATGCTGTCGACGCGGTCGGAAAGCACGAGCAGGCTGTCGAGGTCGGGGCCGTTGAGTTTCACCTCGATAGGGGCAAAGGAAAGCCCCAGAATGTCAATCGGGGAGGCGTTGATATTGGCGCCAGCGATAATTTCCTGGAGTTTCACCTTGGTTTGACGGGCAAAAACGGCTGTACTGATCTTCCGCTCGTCGCCGTATGGTTTCAGAAATACCATGATTTCGGAAACGTAGGGCGCATTCAATCCAAAAGACTTGTTGTTGGTACCTACTGTGGTGAAGGTATTAACCACTGCGGGCTGACTGAGTAGCCATTGCTCGATCTGGCGGGTGGCTACATCTGTTTGCGCGAGAGAGGCATTTTTCGGTAAATCTACCTGCAAAAGAAATTCGCCACGTTCGCCGGGCTCAAAAAACGCATTGCCGATCATACCGGAAGTGACAAACCAGAAAGAGCCGGCAAAAAGGCCCAGGGCTGCCAGAATTGTCGCCACCCTGTTAGCCGTATTTTTCAGCGCCCATCCCAGCGCGCGCACAAATCCGTCGGATACCCAGTCAAGAAAATGTTCGAATTTCAGCACCAGCCGTCCACCGATATTTCTGCCTTCAAACCGGTGCGTTTTGGCAACCCGCGAGGTAAGCCAGGGCACGAGGGTAAAGGATACCAGCAGCGACATGAGTGTGGAGGTCAGCACCGTCATACAAAACTGCCGCAGCAGGTTGGGCACCAGTCCTACGGTGAAAACGATTGGCAGAAATACGACCACGTCGACCAGCGTAATACTTATAGCCGTAAAGCCGATTTCCTGGCGACCATCGTAACTGGCCTGAACGCGCCCCTTTCGCATTTCAAGGTGTCGGTAAATATTTTCTATGACTACAATGGCGTCGTCGACCAGGATACCGATGGCCAGCGACAGTCCCAGCAGCGACATCAGGTTGAGCGAATACCCGAACAGTTTCATCATCACAAACGTGCTGACGATAGAAGTCGGAATACTCACCAGTACGATAAACGCATTGCGAAGGCTGTGCAAAAACATCAGCATCACCAGCCCTACCAGCAATACTGCCACAAACAGGTCGTGTATCACGGCTTCGGTAGCCTCCCGCGTGAAATCGCTGCTGTTGGAAACAATCTGGAAATGCAGTTGCTCTCCGGCATGGCTCCGTTCCAGTTCCTTGAGTTTGGCGAGTACCAGATCAGCCATTTCAACGGCATTGGCATCGCCCTGTTTGCGGATGGTAAGGCCCACCGAAGGCTGGCCGCCGCTTCGGCAAATGACCTCCCGGTCACGCACGCCATCCTGAATTTCTGCAATATCCTTGAGGTAAATGGACGAACCAAATCGGCTTTTGCCCACTACGAGGTTGCGAATATCATCGAGTGAAAGAAACTTGCCCGCCAGGCGAATGCGGATGGAATTGTCTTCGTCGGATACTTTTCCGGTGGGAAAATCGAGGTTCGCCGTTTGCACCGCTTGCGCCACTTGTAGCAGGGAAATGCCGTACTGTTCTATCCGTTCGGAACTGACATTGATTTTTACTTCGCGCTCCTCGCCGCCCAGGATGCCTACCTGTGCTACGCCTTTTACCCGGGCAATTTCCGGTACGATGCGGTTCTTTATCAGGTCATAAAATGCAGTGCCGGTCACATTACTGGATACACCCAGCCGGAGAATAGGTAATTCGCTGAGGGCAAATTTATTCACCACCGGCGGCCGCACCTCCTTGGGCATGGTGGGCAATATCTGGTTGATTTTGCGCTGTATCTCGGGCACCGCCTGATCCAGATTAACCTTCTGGTTCATTTCCAGCGCTATAAAACACGAGTTTTCAAACGACCCGATCTGTATCTGTTCGATACCTTCAATGCTGGACACCACGTCTTCAATGGGCTTGCTCACAGCATTTTCTACCTCGGAAGGCGATGCCCCTGGGTAAATACCTGTGATGGTAATAACCGGCGGATCGAATTTGGGTACCAGTTCGATCGGCAAATTGCGGTAGGCAGCCACTCCCATAAACGTGAGAACAGCAAAGACCACAATAATCAGGGAGGGGCGACGAATGGAAATTTCGGTAAGATTCACGGCGAAGGCATGGTGTAAGTGCCGCGAAGGTAGGGTTTAGTTGTGGGTTATCAGTTATTGGGGGGGTGATAAGTGTTGATAAGGGTTGATGAGGGTTGATAAGGGTTGATGAGGGTTGATAAGTGTTGATGGGCGGGTGAACCAGGATTTTGGGGGTTTAAAGGATTAGAAGGATTCCCAGCAAGATGTCGAAACTCCTTTGATCAATTCCACTTAATCCGTGAGACGTATTTTCAGTCTAATAGTTTTAATTTAAACGTCTTGCTGGGAATCCTTCTAATCCTTTAAATCCCCAAAATCCTGGTTCACACGCTCATCCCCCCTTACTCTTCCCTTTCTTCGCCACCACCTTCACCACCGGCTGCGGCGGCACATCGCCTTCAAAAACCATGACTGTGAGCGGCGGCAGTTTGAAGGTGACGGAAAAATCGCGGCCGTGCGATGGGGCTTTTTTTGCTTTGAGCGAGCCGTTTACAATGCCGCCCCCCCCGAATTGTTTGGCATCACCATTGAGAATTTCCTTCCACACACCTCCATAGGGCACTCCGACGGTGTATTCGGCCATCGGGTTAGTATTGAAATGACAAATGACGAGCAGCACCGGGTCGGCGGGGTCGCCCTTGCGTAGAAATGCCAGTACGCAATTTTCGGTATCATCACCCGAAATCCACTCATAGCCATCTGGATGGAACGCCTTACGCCAGAACGAGGGGCGGGAGATGTACATTTCATTAAGCGCCTTCACCCAGTTTTGTATGCCTTTGTGGAAGTCGTATTGCAACAGCTGCCAGGGCACACCCATATCGTGGCTCCATTCGGTGGTTTGGCCGATTTCGCCGCCCATAAACAGTATTTGAGAGCCCGGATGCACCCATTGATGTCCCAGCAGGGAGCGCAGATTGGCAAATTTTTGCCATTCATCGCCCGGCATTTTATGTTGCAGGGAGCCTTTCATGTGTACCACCTCATCGTGGCTGAGTGGCAGCATGAATTTTTCGGAAAAGGCGTATACCATCGAAAATGTAATCTCATTCTGGTGAAAACGCCGGAAAATAGGCGGCCGTTTGAAATAACTCAAAGAATCGTGCATCCAGCCCATCATCCATTTCTGCCCAAAGCCAAGTCCACCCTCAAAAGTAGGCTTGGTAATGCCGGGAAATGCGGTGCTTTCTTCAGCGATGGTTTCCACGCCCGGGTATTCCTTGTAAACGGCTTCGTTGAAATCTTTCAGCAGGGAAATAGCCTCCAGGTTTTCGCGGCCACCATACACGTTGGGAATCCACTCACCTTCTTTGCGGGAATAGTCGTGGTACAGCATAGATGCCACCGCATCTACCCGCAGTCCGTCGGCATGGTATTTATCGATCCAGAACAGGGCATTCGAAATCAGGAAGCACCGCACTTCATTGCGGCCATAATCGAAAACATAACTGTTCCAGTCGGGCTGAAAGCCCCGGCGTGGGTCGGAATATTCGTATAAATGCGTGCCATCGAACAGGTATAATCCGTTGATGTCGCCAGGGAAATGCGAGGGCACCCAGTCGAGCAGGACGCCAATGCCTGCTTCGTGGCATTTGTCGATGAAATACATCAAGTCTTCTGGGGGGCCAAAGCGGCCTGTCGGGGCGTAATATCCCGTAATCTGATAGCCCCAGGAAGGGAAATACGGGTGTTCCATCACCGGCATCAGTTCGATGTGTGAAAAACCCATTTCCGTGACATACGGTATCAGTTCGTCGGCCAGTTCGCGGTAATTCAAGGAGCGGTTGCCTTCCTGCGGGATTTTTTTCCAGGAGCCCACGTGTACTTCGTACACCGACCAGGGTTGAGGCTTGAGGGCGCGTTCTTTTCTGGCTTTTATCCATTTTTCGTCTTTCCAGGCGTACTCATAGGGCCAGACGACGGAGGCTGTTCCTGGTGGTGTTTCCCATTTACGGGCGTACGGGTCGCCTTTATCGAGGTGCACCCCCGAATAAGTGTGGATATGATATTTGTAAACGGTACCTTTTCCCAGTCCGGGAATAAACCCTTCCCAGATGCCGCTGCTATCCCAGCGAGGATGAAGTACGTGGCTTTCCTGGTTCCACTGGTTGAAATCGCCGACTACAGAAACCCGTTGAGCATTGGGCGCCCAAACGGCGAAATACACACCTCGTTCGCCGTGTACATCCACGATATGGCTGCCCATTTTTTCATACAGCCGAAAATGCTTTCCAGCCTGTATTAGCGCTATGTCAAATTCGGTTAAAAGTGTATAGGATTTCGTAGTTGCCATGCCGAATTAAGTATGAGGATCGTGTTGTGTAAATATACCCTGAATTGGGTGAAAGGTAGAACAATCTGCGCAGAATGCACGCATTCTGAATTTTTCCTGTTGCTTGGCACAATTTTGGTAAGCGTTTGATTGCCTCCCGGTATAGTTTTCAAACCAAAGACAATCATGAATGGACCTTCCTTACACACAGTTTTGCAGCGTTTCCCGCTATTGACGGCGCTTTCGGAGGCTGAGTTGCAGCGCATGGCGTTTATGGCCGAACGACGTACGGCCCACAAACACTCTCTGATATACCTGGCCGATGAGCCCAGCGAATATATATGCTTCCTGATCGAAGGCGCCGTAAAAATCGGCATCTACTCTCCCGACGGGCGCGAAATCATCAAAAGTATCCAGCATCCTTACACTGTTTTTGGCGAACTGGGGCTTGCCGGCGAACAGCATCGCTCCGAATTTGCCAGTTCCATGGGCCGTGAAGTGGATTATTTAGCCATCAAAGTGGAGGATTTCAAATACCTCATGCAACAAAATTTCCGCTTGGCACAATCCGTCATGCTCAACCTGGGCGACCGTTTGCGCCGGGCAGAACGCCACTGGGAATCGCTCATTTTGAAGGACGTACGCACCCGAATCGTGGAGTTTTTGAAAGAAAGCGCCGGCGAACATGGCCGCCAGGTAGGTTACGAAACGCTCGTAAAACACGGCCTCACCCAACAGGACATCGCCAATTTGGTAGGCGCCAGCCGCCAGACCGTTACGGCTATTTTGAATGAATTGAAAAAATCGAATTTGATCCATTTCAACCGGAATACGATTTTGATCCGGGATATGGATAAACTTAATTGAGTCCTGACTACAGTCTTGAGTCCTGAGTCGTAAGTCCTGAGTCCTAAGTCCGTAGAGTACACCTTATTACCCTCGGCATTACTGAATATTGATGCCAAGAGTAATAAGGTGTACTCTACGGACTTAGGACTCAGGACTTACGACTCAGGACTGAAATCTTCTTCCGCCGCCATTTCCGCTTCTCCCAGCCCGAATTCCAGTTCTTCCAGCCACTCATCTATTTTATCGGTAGCGGTGCGCATCAGTTTTTCGCGGAGTTTGGTGCCTCGTTCTGTGTAAAACAAAAAATAGACGCCGCCGGCCAGCAATGCTCCGCCGAGCAAGAGTTCGAGTGCATTTTTCTTTGCCATAGTCAGTTTTTTTCCTGTTGATCGTCTTTTTTCAGGCGCTGTCGGAGCCCGGATATGCTTTTTCGAAGGATGCCGAATACGTCCTTTTTGCCTGGCGCCAGTGCGCCTGCCTTGCGGGCCAGTTGCGGAAGGTAGGCTACCCCCAAAGGCGCTACTACTTTCAGCAACAAGGCTATACGCGGGTCGCGCACGAGGGTGTCGGCTACTAGGCGCAGCGGGCCGCTCAGGTTGCTGGCCAGCCCGAACGCTTTTTCATCGGCAGGTGTGCCGGGTTTGTTGTGAAACCCGAGTGCCGACCGAACAGCCTGCCCCACAATTTCGCCGGGCTGCAAATCGTGGCGCACTTCCTGCCAGATTTCCCTAATTTCTGTTTCTTCCACAGCAATTTGCGTTTTCAGCAGTGATTTTCGCTGTTGCAATTGCTGCAGGCTGTCTACGTCAGCCTTTGTTTTCAGTATCGTCATCTTCCAGGATGTTTTGAATGATTTTGGAGCGTACAAAGCCGGGGACTTTCAGATAGGCAACAATCGCAATAGGCACAAAAACCAAGCCTGCCAGCACAAAACCTCCCGCCCTGTTGTGGATCACATCGCCCAGCCAAACAGCAAATCCGATGCTAAAAAAGAACAGAATGATCAGTGCAAACACAAAAATGATAGCCATCCCGCTGAGCATGGCGGCTGCGCCCGACACTTTTTCTGTAGCCGTGAGTGCATAATATTCCCGCCGGGTTTCCAGATGCTGAAGCAATTTGTGCAACAACCGCTCGAATGACGGATCCTGATTTGTTTCTTCTGCCATGGGGCGTTTGATTGGAACGTATGGTTCGGAGATAATGGAGGTCGAAGGTAGCACCTAATACAACATCATGCAATGACCTGTGTCAGGTGATCATGCTGAAAAACGGTGGAAAAATAGTTATGTTTTTTTCCGCATCAAAATCGCATGAACAAGTCGCTGATTTTCAATACATTAAATTTTGTATTTTGCAAATAAATAGCCACCGATTCCAACAAACTTTCCGCTTGGAAGGCAATAATTCGGAAAGAGGAAAGTTATTCTGCCGTTCCGCAGCCGCCCAATAAAGGCTGCTGCACACAACCAAACCACCCTCTTCAAATAACTTAAACAAACTCTGAAATGAAAAATCTTCCTGTTTGGGTGCTGGGCGCCCTGTGCTGTTTTCTCATCACATTTTCTTCCTGCAAAAAAGACAAGGACGACCCGAAAGACCTGCTGACGTCGCCCAGTTGCTGGAAAACCGTAAAAACGGAAAGCCGCGCCAACACCACGGACGCCTGGACCGACGATACGGAATCCTGCTCTACCGACGACTGCACCAAGTTCAATGCCGACGGCACCGCCACTTTTGATGAAGGCGCTACCAAATGCGACCCGACTGATCCGCAAACTTCTTCCGGTTCTTATGTGCTCTCTGAAGACGGCAAAACCATTACGATCACACAAGATGGCTTTACCCTGCCTGCTACGGTAGAGGAACTGACGTCGAAAAAACTGGTTGTGACGGTTTCCTTCCTTGGCCAGGCTCGTACGACGTTTGAAGCGCAGTAAGGCCTTACAAATTGTAGTCAATAAATGCACAAGGCGCCTGGAACGACTGTCCAGGCGCCTTGTTTCTTTCAGGGTCTACCTCCGACACTATTCCTTCATCCCCACATGACATCCCACCTTGGCATAAAACAGAATGTAAGAATAACAAACCGCCATGATAACCATAAATGCTGAACGAAAATCGAGTCCGGCCACCTGGTGTTCGTATAGCCAGCCATAAAAAGGCGGGATGATCGCGCCACCTACAATACCCATTACAAGCAAAGCAGCGCCCGTATTCGTAAACCTGCCCAGGTTTTTAATGCCCAACGGAAAAATAGCGGGCCACATCACGGCATTGCTGAAACCAAGGGCCGCCAGACATGCCACAGCCTGCTCGCCACTCACAAAATACGATGCGATGGTAAGCACAATCCCCAGCAGCGCTGATACCAGCAGCCAGGTTTCCTGTTTCACGTATTTCGGTATCAGAATAATATTGGCGCCATAGCCCAGCAACAGACCGATCAATCCAAATGTAGTGAAATATCTGCTGGTATCCGTGGAGAAGCCCAGATTTTTGCCATAAATCGTAATCAGGTCGCCGGCCATTACTTCAGCGCCTACGTACATGAAAATAGCCAGCGCGCCCAGCAGCAAATGCGGAAACTGAAAAATGCTGGTTTTCCCTTTTGACAAGGCAGTATCCGCTGCATCCGTATCGCCGGTTTTTTCTTTTATATCGGGCAGCGACGATGATTTAATAACCAGGGCAATTATAAACAAGACAACCGCCATAACACCGTAAGGCAGTTCTACCCGGCTGGCCAGATCGTTCAATAGCGCTGTTTTCTGCTCCAACGCCGTAGCAGGGCTATCAATTTCCTGCTGAATAGCATCTACATTTTTCAGAAGCATGGCCCCGAACAGGAGGTTGGCCCCGATGCCTGCTATTTTGTTGCACACGCCCATGATGCTGATGCGTTTGGCTGCTGATTCAATAGGCCCGATGATGCTCACATACGGGTTGGCCGCCGTTTGCAACAAGGCAAGGCCCATTCCCTGAATAAACAATCCAGTCAGAAACATGGGGAAACTCCGCGCCGCCGATGCCGGAATAAAAATCAGGCAGCCAGTAGCCATAATGCTCAAACCCACTGCCATGCCGTTTTTAGTGCCCAGGCGTTCCAGAATCCAGGAGGATGGCAGCGCCAGGAAAAAATAGGCGGCAAAAAACGCCGTCGCGACGTAGTAGGACTGCAAATCGCTCAGTTCGCAGGATTTTTTCAGAAACGGAATCAGAATACCGTTCAGCCAGGTAATAAATCCGAAAACAGCGAATAGTAAACCTATAATGCTGATTTGAAGCAGGTATTTGGAATTGTTTGAAGTAGAATTCTCCATACTTTTGACCCCTTGTTCAGGTGATTGAATAATAATTTGATTGGTTTAACAAGTGCAAACATCCAAATAATTTTTGTTCCGTGTGCGCACACAGGGTAAAAAAAGAAGGAGGATTTGGGGTTTGGGCATTTTTGTGTTTTTGTGTTTTGGGGTTTTAGTGTTTTGGTGGTGCATCGCCCTTGGTATTTGTAAGAGGCTGCATAAATGCCAGTGCCTGTAACAATCCGTTCAAAAACCCGAAATTTCACCTGAATACCCAGATCAACGTTCTCCAAAACACTAAAACCCCAAAACACTAAAACACTAAAAAAAATGCAACCCACTCTTTTGATTCTCGCGGCCGGTATCGGCTCGCGCTATGGCGGCTTGAAACAGGTAGACGGCATGGGCGCCGGCGGCGAAGCAATCCTTGAATTTTCCGTGTACGATGCTATTCGTGCTGGTTTCGGCAAAGTCGTTTTTGTTATCCGAAAAGATATTGAAGAGGCGTTTCGCGACAAAGTAGGTCGCCGAATTGAAGCGCAAATCCGGACGGAATATGCATTTCAGGAAATGGATACCGCCCTCGAATGGCTGGATCAAATGCCGCACCGCGAAAAGCCCTGGGGTACAGGGCATGCCATTTTATCGGCCAAACAATACCTGACAGAACCCTTTATCGCCATCAATGCCGATGATTTTTACGGCGCTGACAGTTTTGAAGCCATCGCAGGTTTTCTGAAACAGGAATGTACGCCGCAACGATATGGTATGGTGGCTTACAGACTGGGAAATACGCTGTCTGAAAATGGCTTTGTATCGCGTGGCGTATGCTCCGTCAGCCCCGAAGGTTTCCTGACCGATGTGGTCGAACGCACCAAAATCGAGCGCATGGAAGATGGCATTCACTTCCTGGATGAATCGGGCGGGCGTCATTTTCTGGAAGACCAGACGCCTGTATCCATGAATTTCTGGGGCTTTCACCCGACTGTCTTGCAGGAAATAGAAACGCAGTTCCGCGATTTTGTTCAGTCCAACCTGGACAAACCAAAAGCGGAATTTTACATCCCCACCGTGGTCAACAACCTGATCAAATCGGGTAAAATTCAGTTGCAGGTGCTCACCAGCGAAAGCCAGTGGTACGGCGTAACCTATCCGGAAGACAAGGACACCGTGCAACAGGCCCTGCGGGATATGGCGGCGAAAGGGATGTATCCGGGGAAGTTGTGGGGATGAGAGGCAAGGGGCAAGGGGCAAGGGGCAAAAATTCAGGTTTGCTCCTTGCCCTTTGCTTTTTGCCTCTTGCCCCTTGCTTTTTGCCTCTTGCTTTTTGCCTCTTGCCCCTTAAACCTTGCCCCTTCAATTCTTCACCACCACAAACTCCACCCTCCGATTCTCTGCCCGGCCTTCGTCGGTATCGTTGGTGGCGATAGGCTGTCGTTCGCCTTCGCCACGGGCGAAAAGGCGGTTTTTGGCAATTTTATTTTCTGTCAGGAAATTCACGACTGATTGCGCGCGCCGTTGCGAGAGCGCATCATTGTAGGCATCATTGCCCAGCGCATCGGTATGGCCCACGATGCGAATGCTGAGTTTGGGGTGTTCCTGCATGATTTTCAGCAACTTGTTGAGTTCGACAAAAGAGCGGGGCATGAGTTCGTCCTTGTCGAATTCGAAATAGATATTTTTCAGTCGAATGGTTTTGCCGGGCTGCAAAGGCTGCCGCGTCAGGTCGTCGTCCTTGATGGGCACGGGCAGGAAGGGCGGTATTTTTTTCAGCAGTACATCGTCGATGTAGTAGTACGCGTAGTTGTAGGTATCAACATAAGGCGCCGTTGAAAGTGTGTGTTCGTCATCGTTGAAGTTGCCGATCAGGATGTGTTCGGCTTCATATTTGGCTACAAACTGGCCACTTACTTTCACCCATTTCCCGGAAGAGGCCGCCACGATTTCTGCCTGATTAACCTGTGGCTCGCGGATCAGAATTTCATCGGTGGTGCGGCGAATTTCCTTGACCGAAAAATAGGCGCCGAGGTTGTTGATATGCATCGACTTTTCCAGGGGCGTCACCCAGTATTCCAGGTAATATGCCTGTCCGACTACAAGAGGTTCGGCCAATTGAATTTCGAGGTATTCGCGGCAGTGTGGTTTGCCGTTGGTACAGCCGTACAAGGTAAGTCCGGCCATCGATTTGCCGCCGTGCGGCGCCTGCTTGCCAAAACCCTTGGCAGCCCAGTCGTTGGGCACGCGAACGCCCGGGCCATAGATGTCGGGGCTGGCGGTAGTAGCGCTGAACCAGTATTTTACCACCTCGCCAAAATAGGCGCCTTTGTACGACCATCCTAATGGCGCCGCTGCATAGCGCTCGAAGCCGGGGTTGGGTACAATATTTTGTTGGGCCTGCAACAAGGGCCATTCCACCGACAGGCAGAACAAACACAAGGTCAGGGCGTTTTTCAAGCGTGCGTTGGGCGCATAGATCATCTCAATATGCTTTTCGGGTAAAGTGTACAGAATGATATTTCAAAAAAACGGTTTTTTAGGGGGCAAAAGAAAATTTAAAGGAAGCGAGCCGCTGTTGCCTTCGCGAAAACCTGTATTTTTGCGGCGCAATCTTCCGGATAATTTTTCCTTCATTCACAAGTAGGCCCCATATTTGTCTGTTTGTTATCTGCTGTTTTGGTTAACCAGGTAACCGATGAAGGATTTGTCTGAAACCACAACAAAGTAATTGTTACCCAAACAAAATAACAATAAAAATGAATATTGCTGTTGTAGGAACCGGCTATGTCGGTTTGGTGACCGGAACCTGTTTTGCTGAAACGGGCAACAACGTCATTTGTGTTGACATCAATGAAAAAAAAGTGGAAAGCCTCAAAAACGGCAAAATTCCCATTTTCGAGCCCGGACTGGATCTGCTTTTTGACCGCAATACCAAAGAAGGCCGCCTGCACTTTACCACCAACCTGGCCGAGGCCGTACAAAATAGCCAGATCATTTTTCTGGCACTCCCTACCCCGCCGGGTGAAGACGGCAGCGCCGACTTGTCCTATATCATGGGCGTAGCGCGCGATCTGGGCGGCATTATCAAGGACTACAAAGTGATTGTCGACAAAAGCACCGTGCCGGTAGGCACAGCGGAAAAAGTAGCGGCCGTGCTGGCCCAGAAACTGCCTGCCGAACTTTTCGACGTGGTGTCCAATCCCGAATTTCTGCGCGAAGGCGTGGCTGTGGAGGATTTTCTGAAGCCCGACCGCGTTGTTATCGGCACTGAAAGTGAACGCGCCCGCAAACTGATGCGCCTGCTCTACGAGCCTTTTGTGCGCCAGGGCAATCCGATTTATTTCATGGACGAGCGTTCGGCTGAAATGACCAAATACGCCGCCAACTCCTACCTCGCTGCGCGTATTTCGTTTATGAACGAAATTGCCAACCTCTGCGAAAAAGTGGGCGCCAACGTCGATCAGGTGCGCATCGGTATGGGCAGCGACAGCCGTATCGGCAAGCGCTTCCTGTTTCCCGGCATCGGCTACGGCGGTTCTTGTTTTCCGAAAGACGTGCAGGCGCTGGCCAAAACGGCGGCGGAATACGACTACGATTTCAAAATCCTCAATTCCGTCATGCACGTCAACCAACTCCAGAAAAGCGTGCTGACCGAAAAAATTCGCGAGTATTTTCAGGACGACCTCGAAGGCCGCACCATCGGCGTGTGGGGACTGGCCTTCAAACCCAATACCGACGATATTCGGGAGGCTCCGGCACTCGTCATCATCGACGAATTGCTGGCCGCCGGCGCCAAAGTGCGCGCATTCGACCCCGAAGCCATGAGCCATGTGAAATCTATTTACGGCGACCGCATCAGCCTGTGCGACAGCATGTACGAAGCCGTAGAAGGTGCTGACTGCCTGGCTATTATGACGGAATGGAGCGAATTTCGCACCCCCGACTTCGAGCGCATCGGCGCCCTGCTGTCGGAAAAAGTTATCTTCGATGGCCGTAATGTGTACGACCTCGATTACATGAAAGAACTCGGATTTCAATACCTCAGCATCGGTCGCCCGCAAGTGAATAGCAATAAGCCGGCGGGAGATTTGGTGTGAATTTAGTGTTTTTGTGTTTTGGTGTTTTGGTGTTTTTGAGGGGCTTTGCTGGTAGTTTTGGGAATAATGGTGCAACTACTCTCCCATACCAAGCGTAACGTTTTCAAAAACAACAAAACACTAAAACACCAAAACACCCAAATACGAAAAAATGAAACAACTCCTTCTCCCTGCCGCCATGGAACCGTTTCGGGAAAAACTGCTCGGAACAACCATGCCTTTCATCCGCATCAAAGCCGGTGCGCAAGGTCAGTCTCCCCTGTGGGCCAGCAAAGTAGGCGGGCAGCCCTACCTACCTCAAGGTGCTGCCTGGCCGGCTACGCCGGAAGGCCAGCCACTGTTTTTTCTGGCGCAGATCAACTTCGCCGAAATACCAGCCTTGCCGCCTTTTCCGGAAAAAGGCATCCTCCAGTTTTTCATCAACGACGACGACCTGTACGGCATGGATTTCGACGACGGCGAAGTGCAGGACACGTTCCGTGTAGTGTTTTACCCCGAGCCGGTTCAGGATAAAAACGAGCTGCAAAGCACCACGCCTCCGCTGCGCGACTACGACGAAATGCTGCCGCACCACCCCGACGAATCGTATCCGCTGCGCTTCGAACGCGCCGAAGAGGTGGCAGGCATGACCGACTACCGCTTCCACCAGCATTTTGGTACCGATTTCTTTCAGCAATTCGGCGAGCAGGAATGGCAGGTGATGGACGATTTTGGTAAGGCCGTGCGCCCGCAAGGCCATAAAATCGGCGGTTATGCCTATTTCACCCAGGATGACCCGCGACGTGCCGAAGACCCGATGCTCCTGCTGTTTCAACTCGACTCCGACGAAGGCATGGATCTTATGTGGGGCGACATGGGCGTGGGGCACTTCTTTATTCGGGAGAAAGATTTGGTGGCACGGGATTTTTCGAGGGTGTTGTACGACTGGGACGGGCTTTAGAGGTGAGAGGTGAGAGGTGAGAGGTGAGAGGTGAGAAGCGAGAGGTGAGACCAGACACCTTAAAAAGTGATGAAAATCATCGGGTGTGTTTTTACAGAGGGGTGCATTCCTGCCCAAACCCCTTACATTTGCCCGCGTCACCTTGCCGCAAAGGCAGCAGTCGTATAACTATGAAACGTTTTCTTTTTTACAGTGTAATTGCCTCTTCCATCCTGTTTCTGAGCGTTTTTCAGGCTTGTAAATCGGGCAATAAAGAGTACCAGACCAAGGCCCAAAACCCGGAATTCATCCACAAAGGCGTGCGCCGACTCACCGATATTATCCGGCACGACATTTTTGCACCGCCTATTTCTGCACGTATTTACGCGTATTCGTCCATAGCCGCCTATGAAGCGCTGGTGCCCGGCTACCCCGAATACCAAAGCCTGGCAGGCCAACTCAACGGCCTGCAACCCGGCCCACTGCCGGAGGCAGGCAAGGAATATTGCTACCCGCTGGCCTCCGTAAACGCCATGCTCACGATGGGCAAACAACTGGTTTTTTCGGAAGGCGATGTACAGGAACTGGAAGAAACCCTCTATCAGGAGTTCTCCAACATGAACATGCCGCAAGATGTGTACGACCGCTCCATGGCGTATGGCGATGCAGTAGCCAAACACATCCTGGCCTGGTCGAAAAAAGACAACTACGCCCAAACGCGCAGTATGCCCAAGTTCACCATCCAATCCGAACTGCCCTCCCGCTGGATTCCTACGCCGCCCGCCTATGCCGACGCGCTGGAGCCCCATTGGAATAAAATCAGACCCTGGGTAATCGACTCGGCCAATCAGTTTATCTGTGCAGCGCCGATTGCATTTAGCGACCAAAAAGGCAGCGATTTTTACAAGGAAGCCCTTGAAATATATGAAATTGGTAAAAATATTTCCCCGGCACAGGACTCCACTGCCTGGTACTGGGACGACAACCCGTTCAAACTCGAAGTCAGCGGTCACTTCATGTTTGGCCGCAAAAAAATAAGCCCCGGAGGCCACTGGATGAGCATTGCTTCCCATGCCAACCGCAAGGCAGGAGCCGACATTATGAAGTCTACCGCCACCTACGTGATGGTATCCTGCTCCCTGGCCGATGCTTTTATTGCCTGCTGGAATGCCAAATATGCCTATAACCTGATCCGGCCAGAATCCTATATCAATAAGTACATTGACCCTGACTGGCATCCACTCATACAGACACCTCCGTTCCCCGAACACCCGAGTGGACATAGCACTATCTCTGCTGCTGCCGCTTCAGCGCTTACCAGCATTTATGGTGATAATTTTGCATTCTCAGACAGTACAGAAATGGAATTTGGTATTCCTCCACGACATTTCAACTCTTTTATGGAGGCTTCCCGTGAAGCAGGAATGAGCCGGATGTATGGCGGTATCCACTATCGAACAGGCAACCTTTCCGGAATAAAAACCGGATCCGAAATCGGACAATACATCACTCAAAGGTTGCACACAAGAAAATAGCCAAATCCAGGCGCACAAGAAATAGCCAGGCCGGAAAACTTTTTTTTCATTCAGAGGTTTCCCTCCGAAAAAATGGTGTATTGCATATGGTATTGCAATTTGTCACTTTTTCAATGATATTTGTGCGTTTATTAATACCGATGAAACATCCGGGATAAATTAACACATAAAGTTCGCAGGTTTCCGACTGAAAAGCCGGAACTTTGCGTTTAAACTAAAAGTCTCTCACATATTTACTACAGCCATCGCGATGGAAGAAAAAAAACGCCGTCCGCGCATCCAAAAGCCGGACTCGGGTTTCCCGCTGCAAGAGCGCTCGAAACCTTTTCGTTCAGAGGATTCAGACAATCAGGACGAAAATACTGACACCAAAAAAACCTGGGAAGACCGCAGTGAAGGCGGGCAGGAACGTAAACCCTGGCAAGACCGCAACCAAGGCGGCAGCGACCGACCCTATAACCGCGACCGCAACGAAGGCGGCGGTGGATACGAGCGCAAACCCTGGCAAGACCGCAACCAGGGCGGCAGCGACCGCCCTTACAACCGCGACCGCAATGAAGGCGGCGGCGGTTACGAACGCAAACCATGGCAGGATCGTAACCAGGGCGGCAGCGACCGCCCCTACAACCGCGACCGCAACGAAGGCGGCGGCGGTTACGAACGCAAACCATGGCAGGATCGCAATCAGGGCGGTAGCGACCGGCCCTACAACCGCGACCGCAATGAAGGCGGCGGCGGATATGAACGCAAACCATGGCAAGACCGCAACCAAGGCGGTAGCGACCGTCCCTACAACCGCGACCGCAACGAAGGCGGCGGCGGTTACGAACGCAAACCATGGCAAGACCGCAATCAGGGCGGTAGCGACCGGCCTTATAACCGCGACCGCAACGAAGGCGGCGGCGGATACGAACGCAAACCATGGCAAGACCGCAATCAAGGTGGTAGCGACCGGCCCTACAACCGCGACCGAAACGAAAGTGGCGGCGGCGGCTATGAACGTAAACCATGGCAAGACCGCAACCAGGGTGGCGGCGGCGGATACGAACGCAAGCCCTACAACAATAGAGGCGGCGGCGGGGGTGGCTACGGCAAAAAACCGTTTGGCAAAAAACCGTTCCGCAAAAAAGACGACTTTTACATAGAACCACAGCCCAAGCCCAACCTCCCGACCGGAGAAGGCATGCCGCTGAATAAATATCTGGCGCATTGTGGTATTTCCTCCCGCCGCAAAGCCGTTGAATTTATCGAACAGGGCCTTGTTACCGTAAATGGTGAAGTAAAATCGGAACCGTACTACCGCATCCAGCCCGGCGACGTGGTGGTATGCGATGGAAAAGTGGCTACCGTGCAGGAACGTATGGTGTACGTGCTGCTCAACAAGCCTAAAAACGTTATTACCACAACGGAAGACGACCGCGGCCGCAATACGGTACTCGATATCGTCGATCCAAGTTTCCCGGAACGCCTGTTCCCCGTAGGTCGCCTTGACCGCGATACCACGGGCCTGATTCTGATTACCAATGATGGCGACCTGGCACAAAAATTGTCGCACCCCAGCCATCATGTACAGAAACAGTACCGCGTGGGCTTGCGCCGTCCGCTCACACAGGCCGATTTCGAACACATCGAACGCGGTGTGGAACTCGAAGACGGACTGATGGAGGTCAACTGGATTCGTTTTTCGGAAGACCACCCCGAACGCGATATCGTGGAACTGGAAATTTCTTCGGGCCGCAACCGCATCGTTCGCCGCTTGTTTGAACACCTCGGATACGAAATTTTCAAACTCGACCGTTTCTACTTTGCAGGGTTGACGAAAAAAGACCTGCCTCGTGGCTCCTTCCGCGAACTGACCCAGCGGGAAATCATTATGCTGAAACATTTTACCGGCCATCCTAAAGGCAAACCAGAAAATGTAGAAGTTCCCGATATGGAGGAGGATGCAGGGGAAATGGACGAACAAGGATAAAACATACTATGAATAAAGTGAGGCCGGCAGGAGATATTCCTGTCGGCCTTTTTTGTGTCTGCTCCACAGCCCGCCATTGCCGACACAGCGCGCAAGTGTTATATTTGTCCAGTCTAAATGAGCGTGTTGCTCATTCATCAACATCTTTATTATGAAAACGATCCAACCTTTTCTGATTGCGCTTTTGGTACTTGTCGGCGTTTCTCAACGGCTCCATGCCCAACTTACCGAAGGCAAACCCCGCTTTGGCCTGAAACTCGGCGTGTCGGGCTCCAACCTGTACGACGACGCCATTGCCGACGACAAAAAATCGCGTATCGGCTTCACCGGCGGCGGCTTTGTGAAAGTACCCATTGGCAAGCATTTCTCCTTGCGCCCCGAACTGCTGTTCACTACCAAAGGCGCTGAGTTTGATCTGGTAGGTGGCAACACTTCCGACCTGAAACTGAGTTACCTGGAAATTCCGCTCTCGCTCGAATTGAATATCGCCATCATTAATATCCACGCCGGCGTACATGCCGGGCTGCTGGCTGCGGCCGATGGTACGTTCAAGGATGCGCAGGGCAACTCTATCGTTACTGATTTTGGAAAAGACGACCTCGAAAGTTTCGACTATGGCTGGCACCTCGGCGGCGGCCTCGATCTGGGCAATATCGGAATTCACCTGCGTATTTCGCGGGGCTTGCAGGATATCCGCAAGGACGACAGCCTGAAAGATATTTTTGGAGGCTTGAAAAATGCAGCGTGGTCGTTGACGGCCGCGTACGGTTTTTAGAGGTGAGAGGGTGAGAAAGTGAGAGGTGAGAGGTGAGAGGTGAGAGTTCGTAGAGTTGACCGCTTCGCTATAGAAATTCCAAAAGCAAGAGCGAAGCGGTCAACTCTACGAACTCTCGCTTCTCACCTCTCACTTCTCACCCTCTGTCACTTCTCACCCTCTGTCACTTCTCACCTATTTTCCAACGCCTTGATTCTCTGCTCCAACTGCTCGATTTGTGCCTGTTGTTCCTGAATAGCCTTAACAAGTACTGGAATAAGATCAGAGTAATACACGCCCAGGGCCTCCGCTTTTTTAGAAGTAAGATGCCCTTTCCCATCATTGATCCACTCGGTATCAGACACAACTTCCGGCACAATGGGCTGTAAATCCTGAGCCAGAAACCCCAGTTTCCTGCCTTGTTCGGGATGGTCTATCCATTCAAAACTGACTGGTTTCATGGCTTTTACCTGTTCCATGCCGTATCCGATGGGCTGTATGGCTTGTTTCTGGCGCGCATCCGAGGTATTGATGGTGCCATTGGTGGCGTATACTACTTTCCATCGTCGATCTGAACTGCCGAGGTCATATAAATTGTTGTAACCAGGCGACAAGCCACCAGCGAATTTGAAGTTGGCAAGCACATCGGCTTTTGAAATTGTGCCACTGTAATTTTCATAGCCGCCGCTGATACCAAGTCCTCCGTTCACCTGCAAGGCGATACCATCGCCGGAAAAATTGTTGAACGTGCCGGCGGGGCTGGATCCCGTTCCGGTTGCATACAAAGCCACCAGGCCGTTCAGTTCGAGCGCCGTGCCGTTGTTCGCTTCCGCATTTATTGCTTTACCAGTTCCGTTATTTTGAGAAAAAATGGTGCTGGAACTATTGGAACCTTGCGCAAAAAGCGCCTGGTAAGTAGCAGGCCCTACATATACAGTGCCCCCATTGTTGTTTACAATGTCGTTTCCTCCGAAAGATTCCCAGTACGAACTGCCGCCGCCGGAAGGCAGGGTAACTGTACCACCGCCGTTGGATAGCGTCAGGTTGCTGCCGCTGAGCGACAGCGTCTGGATTTCGTTGGTATTGGAAGGGTCAAACGTGACCGTATTGCCACCGTTTGACAGCGTCAGGTTGGTGCCGTTTGCAGATAATACCTGAATTTCGTTGGTATTGGTCAGGTCCCCAGTATTGCTAATAACCCCTCCACTGATGCTAATCCCGGGCCCGGCAGTAAAAGTACCGCTCCCGGAGGGCAGCGTGACCGAACCACCACCGTTGCTCAGCGAAAGGCTGGAACCGTTGAGAGACAGCGTTTGTATTTCATTGGTGTTACTCAAATCACCCGTGTTGGAAATGACATTGCTGCTGATTCCGATGCCCTGGCCTGCAGTGTATGCGGCACTGCCTGTGAGGTCGGAAGAGGGTACCCATTGTGTACCGTCCCATTTCAGGACGTTTCCTGTGGCCAGGTTTGTCGTTTGAACATCTGGAAGGGCGTTGAGTGGCGGCGGATTGGTTACTGTGCGTGCTGCAAAGGCAAAAGGCACAGATTTCAATTCCTCTGCGCCCAGTTCGATAAAACTGTTTCCGCCGGTTGGGTCGACTTCCACTTTGAGAAATTTGGCATTGGCAGCCCACGCGATGTTATTAAAATTGCCAAAATCGACCTGCCCGCGCCCCACTTGAAGTGCCACAAGCCCCAATTCACTCGTGGTCACAGTATGCTTTTCCCGATAAATCTGATTACCAGTGGCTGTAATTTCAGCAATGGTAAAACGCATCGTGACGGGTTGGTTTGCTATTACGGTGCCGTCCGTATTTCGAATAATGCCCTGGTAGGAAATAGCATCGGGGATTTGCTGGGCAGTTAGGTGGGCAATGCAGCAAAGCAAAATGGGGAGAACAAGGCTTTTTTTCATGACAAGAGGGTGTTTAGGAAGGCGTTTGTGGTCTTTCACAGAGGAAAGCAATATCTCTGGAGTCGAGACACGAGAATCAAAAGTAAGCAGCGTGAGAGGTGAGAGTACGTAGAGTACACCGCTTTATTTTTAGAAAATGCAAAGAATAAAGTGGTGTACTCTACGTACTCTCACTTCTCACCTCTCACTTCTCACTTCTATTCTACCCTGCTCACCCCCGTCACCCAATGAAACTCCCTCAACGCAATGATAGCGCGTTGCAACTGGTCGGTATTGGCTACAATCAGCGAGATGCGGCCTTCGAAATAGCCACCTTCGCCACTGATAGAAAACTGGCGAATATTGATGCCCATGTCGGCGATGCGGTTGGTAAGGCGATTGATAACGCCAGGGCCGTCGTCGATGCCGGTAACAACAATTTCTGCGAGAAAATCCGATTTTACGGTATTGCCCCACCATGCTTTCAGGATGCGGTGGCCGTAGTTGGCCAGCAGGTTGTCGGCGTTCGGGCAACTGGATCGGTGAATTTTGACGCCGCCTTGCACCAGTACGAAACCAAAAATATCGTCTCCCTGAACTGGGTTGCAACAGTTGGCAAAACTGTACTGGTAATAATTGCCCGGCTCGTCGTTGATAATTACCTCGGGTTTGCCCGGCGACTTGGAGCGTACCGGCGAATCAGACACCTGTTCGGGCGCTTCCGGTTCCGTTTTGGCCACTACTTTTTGTACTAATGTGGTTCCTTCGGTACGGAATTTTCGGCCCAGGCCTGTGAGATTCACCTGCTCCAGATAAATAGCGCTCAGAAATTCCAGTCGGTTGGGATAGCCATAGTATTTGGCCAGCATGTCGGCATTGGCCTCTACCGATACTTTGAGTGCATTGAGTTTGCGGGTCAGTATTTCCTTGCCGTATTCTGCCTGCATGCGTTTTTCCTCCTTGAGCGCCACGCGGATGCGATTGCGGGCTTTGGAGGTGGTGACGTGTTTCAGCCAGTCTTCGCTGGGCTTCTGGTTTTTATCGGTAATGATCTCGATCTGGTCGCCATTTTTCAGGCGATAGTGAATCGAAACGGGCAGGTTGTTCACCTTGGCCGTACGGCAGGCACAACCCACGTCGGAGTGAATGCTGAAAGCGAAATCGAGAATGGTAGCGCCTTCGGGCATGATGCGCATTTCCCCTTTGGGCGTGAATACATGCACCTCATCAGTAAAAAGATTACTTTGTACATCCGCCAGGAGTTCGACGGCACTGCCAGAGTTGTGGTTTTCCAGCGTTTCGCGTACCTGGCTTAGCCAGTTGTCGAAAGTATTGGCCTTGTTGGCAATGCTTTTTACGCCCTTGTATTTCCAGTGCGCTGCAAAACCGCGTTCGGCGATTTCATCCATACGTTCGGAACGAATCTGTACCTCCACGAAGCGGCCTTCGGGGCCAGCCACCGTGGTATGCAGCGACTCGTACCCGTTGGCTTTCGGGTTGGTAATCCAGTCTTTCAGGCGTTCGGGGACCGGCTTGTAGTGGTCGGTCACGATGGAATACACCTGCCAGCAGGCAAACTTTTCCTGTTCCGGTGGCACTTCGACGATGATTCGGAGCGCAAACAGGTCGTAAATATCTTCGAAGCGGACGTTTTTGTTTTTGATTTTGTTCCAGATGGAATAGATGCTTTTAGGCCGGCCGGTGATACGGATTTTGAAATCCATCTCTTCCAGCGAGTGGAGGAGCGGCGACATAAACGCATCGATGTATTTCTGACGGGAGCGTTTGGTATCGGCTAATTTGGCTGCAATTTCCTGATAAACTTCCGGCTGCGTAATTTTCAGGCAGGTATCCTGCAACTCGGTTTTGATGGCATTGAGGCCAAGCCGATGCGCCAGCGGCGTATAGATGTAACTGGTTTCTGCTGCGATTTTGAGTTGCTTGTGGTAGGGCATGCTCTTGATTGTGCGCAGGTTATGGAGCCTGTCGGCCATTTTGATGAGCACCACACGCACGTCGAACAGCATGGCTTTCAGAACTTTGCTCAGGTTTTCGGCTTGTGGGCTTTCCTTGTCGTGCAGGCCGTCGAGTTTGGTCAGGCCGTCTACAATCCGGGCAATGCGATCGCCGAATTTCTTTTTGATGTCGATGGCTTCCACATCGGTATCCTCCACCACGTCGTGCAGTAAGGCGCAGATGACGGCAGTAGCACCCAGCCCGATTTCTTCCACACAGATACGAGCCACCTCAATGGGGTGCATGATGTAGGGTTCGCCGGCTTTGCGGCGTTGTCCGTGGTGTGCCTCCGCAGCCAGTTCGAAAGCGGCGCGAATATCCTCACGGTCTTTCTGACTGAGGTCGGTTTTGATAGATTTGAGCAGGTTGCGGTATGCGCGCTGAATCAGTACCTTGTCTTCCTCAGACCCGGGAATAATGGCGTCGAAATACTCGTATCCTGCACCCTCCTGCTCCGACAACTGGGGAGAAAGATCTGTTACTTCTTCTACGATCGTTACTAAATTTACCTGCTCCATAGTACCCTGCTTGTGATTTATGGTGGTCTGTCCTACAAAATTAGTTCAAACAAATGGATGCGACAATCCGTTTAGCGCTTGTTAACTGTTTTTCTCCTACAAAAAGGCTTTGAATTTCCACAAAAGGACTTACTTTTGCGCTCCTTTTTGAAAGGAATATTTCAAATGAAATTTTGTTTGGGTTTGTCTTACAGACGTCAAATTACCTGCCAAAATCACACAATTGAAAGTTTTTTTTTCAGGTGTACGGTATTTGCCTCCGTATATCTGTTCTTTTGAAAAGATACCTGCGGGCGTGGCGAAATTGGTAGACGTACCAGACTTAGGATCTGGCGCCGCGAGGCATGGGGGTTCGAGTCCCTCCGCCCGCACCCCATTTTAGAGTGTGAGAGGTGAGAAGTGAGAGGTGAGAATTCGTAGAGTGTACCGCTCCGCTTATTGATTTTTAGAGCGGAGCGGTACACTCTACGAATTCTCACCTCTCACTTCTCGCCTCTCACCTCTACTCACACTCTCACTCTTTAGAAAATATGGTTGTCCGCCAAGACATCGACAACACTTCCGCCATTGTAACCGTCACCGTTACGCGCGATGAATTAAAACCGAAACTCGATACCGAACTCAAACGCTACCGCCAGCGCGCACCCATAAAGGGCTTCCGCCAGGGTCAGGCGCCGATGGATTTCGTGAAAAAACTATACGGCCCGGCCATTTTTGGCGATGTGCTCAATGACCTGCTGGCTACAAAATTATACGACTACCTGCGCGAAAGCAAACTCGACGTACTGGGCCAACCCCTTCCGGTAGCCGACCAGCATCAGTACTCTTTCAAAGTCAGCAATCCTGACCCTGAATATACGGTAAAATACGAGGTCGGGTTTGTGGCGCCCTTCGAAATGAAAGGGCTGGATAAAAGTGAAAAATTCGAGCGCATTACCGTTTCGAACCTCGACGAACTGGCTGCTGACGACCTTAACTATGCCCGCAAACGCATGGGCAAACGCAGCAACCCGGAAAACGATATTCAGGAAAATGACATCGTTCGCATCGCAGCACAAGAACTCGACGGCGACGCAGTAAAAGCAGGTGGCTGGGAAACGACCATTACAGTTCACCTGAAAAGCATGTCCGAAGGGCCCCTGAAAACGCAACTGCTGTCCATGAAAAAAGGCGACACCCTGCGTTTCAATGCCCGCGACATCGAAAACCAGGAAAAGGAAGAATCTTATCGCAAATACATCCTTAACCTCCCCGACGACGACAACCGTATTGTAGGCGACCACTTCGAAGGCGCCATCGAGGAAGTAAGCCGCGTAGAAGATGCCGAACTCAACGAAGAGTTTTACCAGGGTTACTTCGGCGGCGGCATTAGCAATGAAGGCGACGCCATCGAACAACTCAAAAAAGGTATTTCTCAATTCTACGATGTGCGTTCAAATGCCCTGCTGATGCGCTCTTTCCAGGAACGCCTGATGCAACTCAACCAGCCGGAATTGCCCGATACCTTCCTGAAACGCTGGCTGACGCTTACCAATGAGGGCAAACTCAGCGAAGCACAAATCGAACAGGAATACCCAGCCTTTGCCGACAACCTGCGCTGGACCATGGTGCGCGACAAAATCAAGGAACTCTTCAGCCTCGAAGTAACCGATGAAGACATGTATCAGGAATATGCCAAACGCGTGCGCAATTACTTCCAGGCCGATCTGCCAGAGAATGTGATCGACAGCACCGTTCAGAGTCTGATGAAAAACGACAAAGACGCAGAAAGCACCCGCCGCGACCTCGAAACCGACAAAATATTCGAGGCCATCCGCAGTCAGGTGAGCATTTCCGACCGCGCTGTGCCTTCCGATGAATTCCACAAAATCCTGGATGAGGTAACTAAAAAGGCTGACGTTGAACAACAGGAAAGCGCCGCTCTGGATGCTTCCTTAGCAGAATAATTTACGCCCACAAAGCGTACAACCAACTTCCCGGATATGCACTTGACAGGTGCGTATCCGGGATTTTTTTACAGGGTACATCCATGTCTCCACAGCCTTATTTAAGTCCCCTTGCAAACACCTTTGTTAATACACGAAAAATACATTTTAAGTGCTTGAAAATCAACGGTTTAAAACAAGTTTTTTCTTGAACAATTTCTACCCTTAAATCGTTTAGTTTGTGTAAATTTGCACACCCCAAACCAGCCCATTACTCCTGCGTTCTGACAACAAAAAAATCAAGCCTGAGGAGGCCCATTTATGAAAGACGAGAAAGATCAGGAACAGCCCAAGCAAGGCGTCCCACACGATTATGATGCCAGTAGCATTACCGCGCTGGAAGGCCTGGAAGCCGTGCGCAAACGCCCCGGCATGTACATCGGCAGTACCGACAGCAAAGGCTTGCACCACCTGGTGTGGGAAGTGGTCGACAACTCGATCGACGAGCACCTGGCCGGCCATTGTACCAACATCGAGGTAACCATACACAAGGACAACAGCATCACTGTAAAAGATAACGGCCGGGGTATTCCGACCGGCATGCACCCCAAACTCAAAAAGAGCGCCCTGGAGGTGGTCATGACGGTATTGCACGCTGGTGGTAAATTCGACAAGGATTCCTACAAGGTGTCCGGCGGTTTGCACGGCGTAGGCGTTTCCTGCGTGAATGCCCTTTCCATTCAGATGCGCGCTGAAGTGCACCTGAATGGCAAAATGTACGAGCAGGAATACAGCCAGGGCAAACCGAAATACGATGTGCGCGAAATTGGTACCACCGACTACCGCGGCACCATCATCCATTTCCTGCCCGATCCTGAAATTTTTGAAACCGACGAGTACAAATTCGACATCCTGGCACACCGCCTGCGCGAACTGTCGTTTCTGAACAAAGGCCTGAACCTCTCCCTGACCGACGAACGCGAAAAGGATGAAAACGGGTTTAAAAGAGAAACTTTCTATTCGGAAGGCGGCCTCCAGGAATTCGTGCTGTGGATCGACGAGGCCAAAACACGCCTCATTGAAAACCCGATTTACATAACAGCCAAGGAAGAAGGTGTGGATGTGGAAGTAGCCATGACCTACAACACCTCCTATTCAGAAAACGTCATTTCTTTCGTCAACAACATCAGTACCCGCGACGGCGGCACACACGTCAATGGTTTCCGCCGGGCTCTTACCCGCGAATTCAAAAAATATGGCGAAGAAGGCGGCTTTTTCAAAAAAGTAACCTTCCCGATTTCCGGTGAAGACTTTATGGAAGGTCTCACGGCTATTGTTTCGGTAAAAGTGCCCGAACCACAGTTTAAAGGCCAAACCAAGGGCGAACTGGGCAACTCCGAAGTGACCGGTATCGTGTCACGCTGTGTGGGCGATGCCCTGAAAACTTTCCTGGAGGAAAACCCTAACCCTGCCCGCCGCATCATCGAAAAAGTAGTGCTGGCTGCTACTGCCCGCAACGCCGCCCGCAAAGCACGCGAAATGGTGCAGCGCAAAGGCGCGCTGACCGGCGGCGGCCTGCCAGGGAAACTGGCCGACTGCGCCAGCCGCAATCCGGAAGAAAGCGAGGTGTTCCTCGTCGAAGGTGACTCCGCAGGTGGTACGGCCAAACAGGGCCGCGACCGCCACACACAGGCTATTTTGCCGCTTCGTGGTAAAATCCTGAATGTGGAAAAAGCCCTGGAACACAAGATTTACGAGAACGAAGAGATTAAAAATATCTTCACGGCACTCGGTGTAAGCATTCAGGAAAACGACGAAGGCCATCGCATTCTGAATACCGAAAAACTGCGCTACCACAAGATCGTGATTATGTGCGACGCCGACGTAGACGGTAGCCACATCACTACGCTGATCCTGACTTTCTTCTTCCGCTACATGCGCGCACTGATTGAAAAAAGCCACATTTACATCGCGCAGCCACCGCTGTATCAGGTAAAAAAAGGCAAAAACATGCGCTACTGCTGGAACGACAAAGACCGTAAAGCGGCCCAACTCGAATTCTCAGGCGGCAAGGAAGACGACGACACCGTAAAAGTGCAGCGCTATAAAGGTCTGGGTGAAATGAATGCCGAACAACTTTGGGAAACCACTATGGACCCTCAAACGCGCATTCTCAAAGTGGCCACCATCGAAGATGCAGCCGAGGCAGATCGCATGTTTGCCATGCTGATGGGTGATGAGGTGCCACCACGCCGGGCGTTCATTGAAGCCAATGCCAAGTATGCGCGTATCGATGCATAGGAGGGATTGTCTTTTTTAAAACATGAGACATCCCTAATTTTTCGGCCCGAAACTGATTGATTAGGTTGATTTCAGTAGCGTTATTCCTGTAGAGTAATTTCCCGCAGATATCGCAGAATACACGCAGATTTTCGCAGAACGTAGCGTACACAAATATTCAGTAAAAGGTGTACTCTACGTTCTGCGAAAATCTGCGTGTATTCTGCGATATCTGCGGGAAATTACTCTACGGGAAATAGCCACAAAAAAAATCCCGAATCCTGGCCTTGACCAAAATTCGGGATGAGTCATATTATTTATTCCTACAAGAAAATTTTCCCGTTCCACCACTCCATTTCAATAATGGCGTCGTTTTTTCGGTAAAAATTCAGTGCCGGCTCATTCCAGTCGAGCACCTGCCATTTTACCAGTCGGCAGCCGCGACGGCGGCCTTCTTCCAGAAATGCATCGAACAACAATTGCCCCGCACCGTAGCGGCGGCTGGCTTCCGTGACCACAAAATCGTCGAGGTATAACATCTTTCCTTTCCAGGAAGAATAGGCCATATAAAACAGCGTCATTCCGATGATTTGGCCATCGAGTACAGCCACATGGCTTTCAAAAAGCCCGTTTCGAAAGTCTTCCGTGTATTCTTCCACTGTAGCAGCCACCGCTTCGGGGGCTTTTTCGTACACGGCCAATTCGTACATAAGGCCATGAATGGCAGGCAGGTCGGCTTCGGTGGCAGGGCGAATTAGAATGTCAGACATGCGTTTTGGTTATTCGTTATCAGTTATCAGTTATTAGTTATCAGGGGTGGTAGTGGAACTTGTGAACATATGTTCGGCTCCTTTTACATCCGGCCAAATATACATTCAAATGTTCCACTACCACCCCTGATAACTAATAACTGATAACTGATAACCTTATGGCTCGTCAAACATGCTATTGTAATACATTTTCAACGTAGCATCCGTTTCCTTTTCCTTGATTTCATTGAGAATGCTGGTCATGGCTGTAGTCTGTTCCGAATTGTTCATTTGTCTGAAATGCATGCGCAAATCAACAATGGCTTTGGTAGAGGCAAAGCGTCGCCATTGGCTGGTGTTTTGATTCAGCGCAATAGCCTTGAGTTTGGCGGCGCCGGCGATCATCAATTCTGTGTCGCCGATACCCACGAGGAATTTACGGTAGTTTTCAAAAAACGAAAACGCGCCCATGTAATCCACCTTATCCATTTTTTGCTCGAAAAACGGCAGGTTGGAACGGTCGGGGTTGGCGCCATACAGTTCGGTCAAAACCGGAATAATGGCTTCACTTTCATCATTTTGGAGCGATTTGGAAGCCGCTACGGCTGCCTGCGGGTCAAGTTTGGTCAGTGCGGAAAGCGCTGCACTAACAACGCTGTAAGCCTGGTCGGCGCCCAGTGATTTTTGTATCATGGGCACGTACTTTTTATCGCCGCTTTCACCCAGAATCTGGATGGCTGTCGCTTTTACGCCCGGTTCGGATTCTTTTTCGGCTATTTGCGCTACGGCAGCCAGTACGCTCGGTTTGGCAGGGTCTACATGTTGCAGGGCTTTCTGGCGGATTCCATAGAAACCGTCTTTGAGCGCTTCTTCAAACACCTGCGCAGCGAGGTCGGATTTATTATCTGCCAGTGCTTCGAGTGCCTCCCAGCGGGCCAGGAATTGCGGCACATGACGATACATATAAGCCCATTCTTCCGGCTTGTGGTTGTCGCGCTTTACAGCCAGCAATGCCCTGTCGGCATCGGTATTAACCAGGGCCGGGCGCGTGGGCGCATCGAAGGTAAAAGTCTGATTGCGCTTGGTAAGGCGTATGGTCTGGTGGGTTACTTTTCCCGATGCATCATAAATATCAACGTTCAAAGGCAGGTCGAAGATGCGTGGCACGTTTTCACCTTCCTGAATCTGGGAAATGGTCACCGTGGCTTTTTTAGTCGTTTCATCCCAGCCGTAATTGATATCCAGATTGGGATGGCCTGCGCTGAAAAACCACTGATTGAAGAACCAGTTGAGGTCTTGTCCGGTCACATCCTCAAAAGCGAGGCGCAATTCGTGGGCTTCCACATCGGTCAGTTCATTTTTCTTCAGGTAGCGTTGCAGGGCGGTGAAAAAGGCGTCGTCGCCCACCTGATTACGCAGCATATGAAGAATAGCGCCGCCTTTATTATAGGAATGCGCATCAAACATCGACTCGCGGTCGTCGTATCCGAAGTGAATCAGGGGGTGACCGCCGCCGGCAGCGGAGAACACATATCCCTGGCGTTCCTGCATTTCATGGAAGTCGGCCTCGTCTTTTCCGTATTTGTGTTCGAGCCAGAGGTACTCGGAATAGTTGGCAAAACCTTCGTTGAGGGTCAGGTTGGACCAACTTTCGGTAGTAACGAGGTCGCCAAACCAGTGGTGGAACATTTCGTGGGCCACCACTTTTTCATTGGTGAGGTGGTCGTCGAGCAGTTCGCGTTTGTTTTTTTGCATGAACTCGCCAAAAATAACGGCGGTGGTATTTTCCATAGCGCCGCTAACGTAATCGCGCACGACCACCTGCGAAAATTTCGACCAGGGGTATTGATAGCCCAACTGGTTGGAGAAAAACTCCAGCATTTCTGTGGTGTACGGATAAATATCGCGGGCGTAGGCCTGGTATTTTGGTTCAACATAGTAGTCGACATCGATGCCGCGCCACTTGTCTTTCACCACTGCATATTCGCCGATGGCCATCATAAACAGGTATGGCGCATGGGGTTTGTCCATTTTCCAGTAGTCGGTACGGGTGCCATTGGTATTCTTTTTGGACGATACCATGACGCCATTGGAAAGCGTCTTGTACTTATCTTCAACAGTGATGTACATCTCCTGCGTGCAACGCTCATTGGGTTTGTCGATGGTCGGAAACCAGAAGGAGTTGCTTTCGGTTTCGCCCTGGGTCCAGATTTGGCGAGGCTTGTCTTTGTCGGCGCCATCGGCATTGATAAAGTAGAGGCCCTTATCCTGCGTAATGGCTGCGCTGCCGCCGATGCTGGTGCGTTCGTCTGGTTTGGCAGTGTATTGAATAGCCACCTTGAATTCGTCGTTGCGGGTGTAAGTTTTCCCCAGGTCGATGGTCAGTTGGGCATTGTCGTATTTGTACTTCAACTGCTCTGTTTTTCCGACATAGGTGACGGAATGGATGTCAAAATTTTTGGCATCCAGGGTCAGTTTGTCGGTAGCATAAAACCAGGGGCGCAGGGTGAGGGTCGCGGTGGCATTGGCGCGTTTTTTCTCCCAGTCGAACGAAATTTCGATTTTGGTATGAATCAGGTCGTGCTCGAATGTATGGGAGGGGTTATAGGGCGCCAGTGTGTCGGGGTTGGCCGCCGGTTCGGGTCTTACTTCTGCTTCGTCGAAAGCAGCGTATTCCACGGGTTCCTCTTCCGGTTCATCTCCCATGACGGGTTTCCCCATGGTATCCCAAACGGCAGGTTCCTGTGCCGGCGTAGGCGTAGAGGCCATGTTGGTCCCCGATTTGGGCGTGCATGCCATGTAGAGAGAGAATGCGGCTACGAGGGCCGGCAAAAACAATGTTCGCATTAAAAAGTGATTTGTGGAAATTACGATGTGGTTGGAAAATAACTGTGTCTGGGGTTAGATGAAATTTCAGGTGCAAAATTCACATTTCAATTCCACCTTTTTAACAACTTTGCGACGTTTTCGGCCAAAAGCCGGAATTTTTATGTCATCAACTGTAAATAAACGCTCTTGGAAGAAAAAACGTACCTCGATCGGCTGGTAGATTTATGCTGGCTTTATGGCCCGAAAGTCGTTAGTGCCTTGTTACTTATTATCGTAGGATTGTGGGTCATTAAACGTCTTACGCGCGCTTTTGATATGTTTTTAGGCACAAAAAAAGTAGATCCCAGTTTGCGCCCCTTTTTCGCCTCTTTGTGCGATACGGGACTGAAAGCCATTTTAATCATAATGGTAGCCAGTACGATAGGCATCGAAACCACTTCTTTTATTGCTGTGTTTTCGGCTGTTGCATTTTCCATCGGTTTGGCATTGCAGGGTAGCCTGGGCAATTTTGCCAGCGGCGTGCTGATCTTGTTGTTCCGTCCATTTCGGGTGGGCGACCTGCTCACCGTTGCCGACAAAACCGGCAAAGTGAGTGAAATTCAGGTATTTAGCACGATATTAATGACTTCTTCCGGCAAAAAAATCATTATCCCCAATGGCAAAATGCTGGAAGGCCCTATTGAAAACATTGCCGACGGCGCAGACGTACAAGCCGAAGTCAGCCTGCTTGTCAACACCAAAACGCCGCTGGAATGGCTGCGCGCCACCGTAGATGAAGTTGCCACCCGCTGCCCCTACAATTCTGGAAAAGCCCCCGCTGCGGTGCAAGTGAGTGGTATGAACCGCGAAGATATGAAGGTGCAAATTGCACTGTGGACGAAAGGCGAGACATACGAAGAAGCCCTGTTCTTTATGTACGAGGAACTGAAAAAAGCCTTCGACGTGGCTGGCATCGAACTTGCCAAAGAGCGCCGTAAAGAGAGTGTTTGATGGCCGACGGTAAAAGAGTTGTGCGGTAAAGAAAATTTCAACGTACTATTACCTCCCATAAATACTTCTTGTGGAAACAATCGATACTTCAGCGCCTATCGTAAAAAACAACCCGCGCACCATCAATGGCTGGGCTTTTTTCGACTGGGCCAACAGCGCCTATGCGCTGGTGATCACTGTGGCAATTTTTCCGGGCTACTTTCTGGAACTTACCAGCGACTCCGTCAATGTATTCGGATTCCGAATGTCGGACAGCACCTTGTACGCCTGGAGTATCGCGCTGGCTTACATGGTGATCGCCGTCCTGTCGCCCATCTTGTCGGGCATTGCTGACTATGGCGGCCAGAAAAAGGCGTTTTTGCGTTTTTTTACAACGCTGGGCGCGCTGGCCTGTATTTCCTTGCTGTTTTTCACCGGCATGCCCACACTGTGGGTGGGTGTGTTGGGATTTATCCTGGCAACTATCGGTTTTGCGGGTGGTATTGTGTTCTACAATTCCTTTTTGCCGCTGATCGCCACGGAAGACCGATATGACGATGTCAGCGCTAAAGGATTTAGTTACGGCTTCATCGGCAGCATCATTCTGCTGCTTATCAACCTGCTGGTCATCATGAAATACCAGTGGTTTGGCTTCCCTGATGGGTTGAAAGCGGTGCCGACGGCATTTGTAATGGTGGGACTTTGGTGGATCGGATTTGCGCAGATTCCCTTGCGCAGGCTCCCGGAAGACCGGGTTGAGAAGCAGCCGAAAGCCAATCTGATCCGCAAAGGGTACGACGAATTACTCAAGGCATGGCACTCGCTGAAACAAGATCGCAATACAGTGGCTTTCCTCATTTCCTTCTTCTGCTACAATGCGGGCGTACAGGCAGTACTGTTTTTGGCTTCTACCTTTGCTGAAAAAGAACTTAAATTCTCTTCCGCTGGCCTGATCTTGCTTGTCTTGATCCTTCAAATTGTAGCCATCGGTGGCGCCTGGGCTTCTGCCAAACTTTCGGGGAAAAAGGGCAACAAATTCTCTATCATGGTCATGCTTTTCATCTGGACTGTGGTGTGCATCGTCGGCTACTACGTTCAGACAGGCCTCGATTTTTACCTACTGGCTTCTGCCGTGGGCCTTGTGATGGGTGGGATTCAATCCTTGTCGAGGGCTACTTACGCCAAGTTTTTGCCTGAAAATACGCCCGATACTGCTTCCTACTTCAGTTTTTACGATGTTATGGATAAAGTCTCCACCGTCGCCGGCACGTTCGTTTTCGGATTTGTAGAACAACTCACCGGCGGCATGCGCAACAGTGTGCTGGCACTGGCCGTATTCTTTGTGGTGAGCGTGGTGGTGCTGGCTACGGTTACGGTGAGAAGAATGAAATCAGTCCTGAGTCCACAGTCCTGAGTCCTAAGTCCGTAGCGTACACCTTGTTACTTTCGGCCATGATTATTACAAAATCCGAAAGAAATAAGGTGTACGCTACGGACTTAGGACTCAGGACTTAGGACTCAGGACTTGTCTAAGAACCCTCAGCCAGTTCCCGTGCATAATATTTTCAACATCTTCTTCCGTGTAGCCGCGCATTTCCAGCAGGGTTTCCATTTTTTGCAAATCAGCAATGGTATTCACATCATAAGGGCACTGTTCGGTACCAAAAGCGCCATCCAGATCGGAGCCGATGCCCACATGCAGGGCATTTCCTGCCAGTTGGCAAATGTGGTCGATATGATCGATCACCCGATCCATGTTGCAGTTCAATAATGCAGGGGTCGACACCTGTCGTTGCCAGCCAGGCACAATCATCCAGGCGTCAAAGGCGGCGCCAATCACAGCGTCGCGGCGGATCAGTTCTTTGAGCTGTTCGTCGGAAAACTGTCGATTGTGCGGCACCAGCGCCCGGCAATTGTTGTGGCTTGCCCACACGGCTCCGTTAAAATATTCCATGGCCTGCCAAAAAGCGTCGTCGCACAAATGCGTAGCATCGAGTATGATGCCCAGCGATTCCATTTTTTTCAACAAATCAATACCTGCCTGGCCCATTTTTCCAGTCGAATCAGTGCCGTTGGCATACCGCCCGGGACCGTAATGCGCCGGACCGATAGCGCGCAGTCCATAATTCCAGGCTATTTCCACATGTTCGAGGCTCACCAGCGAATCGGCGCCCTCAAGGCTCAGGATATACCCGACTGGTTTTTGTGCCGTGGATGCGCCGTCGTTCCACAAGGCCAGGTGGTTTTTCAGCGATGGCAGGTCGGTGATTTGCACCATTTCTCCGGCTGCCTCCATGGCGCGGTACCAGGCGAGTTGGGCCTGCGTCTGTGCCCATGCCTGCTCTGGCGAATTCCAGCCGGGGAGCGGATTGTCGGGCGCTACAAACCGGGCAATCTGTGTAGCCACCACGAGGCCGATATTCCCTTCCCGCAATTCAGGCAGGCAAACCGTGGCATGACCCCGGTCGGGCTTGTCGCGCAAGCCTTGTTCTCGTTCGTTGATGGCAAGGATGGGCTGCCGCAGGTCGCGGTTCCATTCCATGGCGTTCATGCTGAGGTCAAGGTGTGCGTCTATGATAAACATGGTGAATAAATTAAAGGGCAAAGGGCAAAGGGCAAGGGGCAAAGGGCAAGGGGCAAAAAATAAGAGGCAAGGGGTTATATGGAAAGGGTGCGGTCACGGGCTACTGTTCGCCACGCACCCGTCCATTGGCCATTTTCTACAGTAAATGCACGTTCATGCAAGGCCACGGTAGGACAAATGTGAAACGGCAGGGCATACAGCACATCCCCTGTTTTCCAGGTATGGCCAGGCTCCACCTCTACTACCAGGTGCTCTTCACTTTGTCCGATGGGCGTTAAACCGGGCGCATCTGGAAAAAATACCCGGTGATCGACTGGGTTTTCGGCCGCTACGGATTTGTGTCCGAGGTCGAGGCAGATTTTATCTGCATCAGGCAAGGAAATAACGCGTGTAATGAGCAGTGCTGCCGGCCGAAACAACTGATCGGGGCACAAATCGCTGTAACCTTTGTCCCAATAAACAAACGTTCCGGGGCTACACTCTACCCCTTCCCGGCGGGCATGAATGGCAAAGGTCGGCGAGCCGCCAGCAATAATTTTTGGCTCGGAAAAGACTGCCTGCCGGAGTGTCTTCTGCAATTTTTTTACCCGGTCAAATGCTTCATTGCAGGCTGCCTCGCGTGCTTGCAGGTCGCTATGGCGGAGGTGCCCGTCGTAGGCTTGCAGGCCAACGGGCCGGATTCCTTCCATGTCGGCACAAGCAACATACAGGTCAAATGCTGATTCAGGTGCAATGCCGGTACGGTCTTGCCCGATATTCAGGTCGATCCACACTGTTGCTTCCATCCGTTGTGCGGCAAATGCTGCTGCAATCGCCTGTGCGGCCGAAAGGTCATCTACCAGGCAGGCAAAGTGCGTGGCAGGAAATTTTCGGATCAATTCAAGGAACCGCAGCACTTTGGGCCCCACAGGCTGGTAAGCCAGTACCACATCGGGCGCGCCACAGTGGCCGAGCATTTCCGCCTCGGCAATAGTGGCGCATTTGAACTTCTGAATGCCCGCTTCGAGCATCAGGCGGGTCACATCCGGCGATTTATGCGTTTTTACATGTGGCCGCAGCCGATCCGCGCTTCCTGCCATCTGAATAGCCAGATCGATGTTGTGGCGCACCACTTGCGGATACACCACCAGCGCCGGAGAATCGAGCCTAGCGATGTCGTCTATCGTATATTGGAATGCCATGCGTTTACACCAGTTCAAAAATCCCTTCAATTTCCACGGCTACATTGCCAGGCAAGGAGCCCATGCCTACGGCACTGCGTACGCCGATGCCGTGTTCTTCGCCCCATAGTTCGGCAAACAATGCACTGCACCCATTGATGACGATCGGATGTTTTTCGTATTCAGGCGTAGCATTTACCATACCCAGCAATTTGACCACTCCTTTTACCCTGTCGAGATTGCCGAGGTGCCTGGCAAGCGAACTGAGTATAGCCAGTCCGCACTGCCGAGCGGCCGCCTGGCCTTGTTCTTCGTTCAGGTCCTTGCCCAGTTTACCCGAGATGAGCGAGCCGTCGGTTTCAATGGATACGTGTCCGGAAACATACACCAGATTGCCGACCGTAACGCAGGATTTGTAAATGCCTTTGGAGGGTGGAAGTGTAGGAAGTACAAGGCCCAGGGCCGTGAGTTTTTGTTCGATAACGCTGGTTGCCATATGTGATTTTATTCAGGTGAAACGGGCAGTAAGATAGGCTGCACGGGAGTTTTATCCGGTAGTTTGACGCGGATTTCTTACTCTTGCAGATGAAATTTCCCGTACGATACAAGGTCCTGGCCGGGCTGTTTTTTCTTTCCGTTATTGTTTACCTCGACCGGGTGTGCATTTCACTGGTGTCGGGACAAATCAAGAAAGACCTGCAGATTTCCACCGAAATGTGGGGCTGGGTATTGAGCGCTTTCGCGCTTTCGTATGCCCTGTTTGAATTGCCAACCGGCGTGCTGGGCGACCGAATCGGGCCGCGCCGTATCCTCACGCGGGTGGTGCTGTGGTGGTCGGCATTTACGGCACTCACCGGCACGGCGCTGAGTTGGATGCACCTGATCGCCGTACGTTTTTTATTTGGCGCAGGCGAGGCAGGCGCATATCCCAACGCATCCATTGTGGTATCGCGCTGGTTTCCGGCGGCCGAAACAGGAGCGGCACAATCTTTTATCTGGGCAGCCGGACGGCTGGGCGGCGTTCTAGCGCCCGTGATCGTGTTGGGAGTGGCACAATCGTTCGGGTGGCGGGCTTCGTTCTGGGTGCTGGGTATTATTGGCGTGGTGTGGGCAGTGGTGTGGCAGCGCTGGTTTCGCGATTTGCCGCATGAAATGCCTGGTATTTCAGCAGCAGAACTGGAGCATATCGAAACCAATCGGCGCTTTCGCCAGCACAGCCACCACATTCCCTGGCGACAACTGCTGCGCAGCCGCAATATGTGGGCGCTCATGGGCATGTTTCATTTGTACATGTGGGGCGCTTATTTTTTTACCGGCTGGCTTTCTACGTATCTGGAAGAAGGACGTCATTTTTCGGCAGATGAACGCAAAATGTTTGTCATGCTGCCCTTTTTTCTGGGTGCACTTGGATGTTTTACCGGCGGTTTTGCCAGCGACTGGCTGGCGCGGCGATATGGCTTGCGATTCGGTCGGCGCGCCGTAGGAATTGTGGGAATGGGGCTTTCCAGCATCGTCATTTTAATCGCTGCCGGAACAAAAGATAACTACACTGCCGCTATTTTCCTGGCCATGGGTATGGGTTTCAAAGACCTGACGCTGCCAGTATCGTTTGCCGTTTGTGTCGATATTGGTCAAAGTAAATCGGGCACCGTATCGGGGGCCATGAATATGTTTGGACAACTCGGCGCCGTATTTTTGGGCGTTGTTTTCGGGTATATCGTCAGCCTGAGCGGCGGCGATTACAATGCGCCGCTGTACCTGATTGCTGCCATGCTGTTTGGCGCGTGTTTGCTGTGGCTGGTGATCGACCCTACGAAGAAAGTTTTTGAAAGTGAAACCCCTGACTTATCTCCTGTTTTATCATGAATGCACCCACCGTTCAGTCTGCTTTTTTACAGCGTTTTTCCATAGAACCTGATATTACCGTCCGGGCGCCCGGGCGCATCAATATTATTGGCGAACACACCGACTACAATGCCGGGTTTGTGTTGCCCGCCGCTATCGACAAAGCCATCTGGATGGCTGCCGGACGGCGCAGCGACGGGCGGTTTGCTTTTTATGCGCTCGACCTCAACGAGTTTTTTATTTCTGAAAATGCCGATACGGTTTTTCAACAGCAGTTCAAATGGGCCAACTACCTGCTTGGTGTCGTCAGCGAGGCCCGCAAAGACGGCCTTCAGATCGGGGGGCTAAACGTTGCTTTCGGCGGCGATGTGCCTCTGGGCGCAGGGCTTAGTTCGTCGGCTGCACTGGAAAGCGGCGCCATGTTCATTTTCAATGAATTATATGGCCTCGGACTGTCGCGTATGGACATCGTGCGGCTGGCACAGCGCGGCGAAAACAACTTTGTAGGCATGAAATGCGGCATTATGGACATGTTTGCTTCGGTCATCAGCCGCGAAAAATCGGTGGTGCGGCTCGACTGCCGCAGCCTCGAATATGCCTATTTCCCATTTGATACGGAAAATTACAGCCTGGTCCTCATCGACTCGGGCGTAAAACACACCCTGGTAGATTCCGAATACAATACCCGCCGGGCTGAATGTGAGGAAGGCGTGGCGGTATTAAAACAATTCGACCCGCACATCAGCAGTCTCCGCGATGTGTCGATGGATTTGTTGCTGCAACATGAATCCCAACTCCGGCCGGTCGTTTTTCGGCGCTGCAAATTTGTAGTAGCGGAAATTGCACGCGTAGAACAGGCTTGCGCTGCGCTGGAGCAAAATGACTTTGCTACCCTCGGCCGACTGATGTTGGACGGCCACGAAGGGCTCGATGTCGACTACGAAGTGTGTGTGCCGGAAACCAATTTTCTCGTAGAGCAGGCCCGCCGTTTTTCAGGCGTTGCCGGCGCCCGCCAAATGGGCGGCGGATTTGGCGGCTGTACCATCAATCTGGTAGAAACCAGCGTGATGGATGCTTATCTGGATTTCGTTCGTACGGCGTATGAAGAGGCGTTCGGGATTGTCGCGCGGGTGTATCCAGTGCATTTGACAGGCGGGACGACAAGGGTTTGATGTAAGCACATCAAAGTACCCGCTCGTGTACCAGGGTATAATTATGGCAGTTCGGTTCCCTGGCTACCACTTTGAATCCGACTTTTTCCAAAGACTGCAAGGATGCTTCGATACGGCCGATGTACCCGCCATCCAGGTGGTTGGCGTGTGATTCGTCGTATTCGATGCACAGTACATTCACCGGGATTTTATCTTCCAGAATGGTTTGTAAAACGGTGTACTCCGCACCTTCAATGTCGATTTTCAGCAGGTCGATATGGGTGTGGCGCTCCTTTTGCATCAACTCCGACAGGCGGCAAACCGGCACCTCAATAAAGGCTTCCGTTTTTTGCAGGTTCACCAGAGAATGTGAAATATGCGCTTCGTTTTCGGGTTTGAAAAAACGAAGCGTTGTCGTTTCACTCCACAGCCCAATCGGGTGAATATGCAGCAAATCGGCTATTTCCAGCGGATAAGACGGGTATTTCCCGGAAGGCGTATTGGCTAAGGGCATATCGACACCTGTGCGAATGCTGTTTTGCAATTGCTGCACATGCGCTACTGCGCGGGGCGTGGGATCTACAATGTGTACGGCACAGCCATATTTCCCAGCCACTGCCACATCGAAAGAAACATCTTCACCGGCGCCAACCAGGTACACAATGGATGTGGAATTGAGCATGCCTTCCGGAATAATCCAGCCGCCATAAGCCGTCCCCAGGCGTTCGAGCGGAAGCAATGCCTGGATGGATACGTTGATTTTTCGCTCTGTCCACTTGTAAAATCTTGACCTCAGGTACTTCAGCATGTGTTGGTGGATGATTCTTCGTACTACAGAATGGAGCGAGGGTTAATATGCGTTCAAAACAGCCGCTTGTGCCAGTAGGGCTTCGCCATCCGCATTCAGGTCGCCCAGCAGTACCGGCGCGATGGTATTGAGCCGACCTTCTTCAAACGGCATTTCAATTTTCACATAATTGTCGGTAAAACCCGACAGCAAGGAACGGTCTTTGTGCTGCTCGAACAACACGGGGCGCTCCGTGCCTGCATGTTCCTGATAAAAGGAACGGCGTTTCATTTCCGAAAGTCCGCGCAAGGCCTGGTTGCGGCGCCGGCGTTCTTCTATTGGCACTACGCCGGGCATCTCGACGGCCTGCGTATTGGCGCGTTCGGAATAGGTAAAAACGTGCAGGTACGACACGTCGAGTTGTTGCAGGAACTGGTATGTTTCCAGAAAATCGGCTTCCGTTTCACCCGGAAATCCGACAATCACATCGCAGCCGATGCAGGCATGCGGCATGAGCCGTTTGGTGAGCGCTACGCGTTCGGCATATAGTTCGCGGCGATAGCGGCGGCGCATGTCGCGCAGTTGTTTGTCGTTGCCAGATTGCAGCGGCACATGGAAATGTGGCATAAAACGATTGCTTTCTGCCACAAAAGCAATGATTTCATCGGTCAGCAGGTTGGGCTCGATGCTGCTGATTCGAAAACGGCTCACTTCATCGAGTTGGTCGAGTTCGCGAATCAGGTCGATAAAAAGCGCTTCTTTTTTAGGGCGTACGCCTTCCAGCACTTCCGTACCATTGCCAAAATCGCCGAGGTTGACACCTGTCAGTACGATTTCGCGGGCGCCGCCTGCTGCAATTTGCCGGGCATTTTGCAGCACACTTTCCACGGTATCCGACCGGCTGGCGCCCCGGGCCTGCGGAATGGTGCAAAACGAACATTTATAGTCGCAACCATCCTGTACTTTGAGGAAAGAACGCGTGCGGTCGCCAAAGGAAAATGACGAGGTGAATGTGTTTACATCTCGCACCTCACCGGCATGTACCATACCTTTCCCTTGTGCCTTGCTCAGATCGTCGATGTAGTCGAGCATGCGAAATTTTTCGCCTGCGCCCAGCACCAGATCCACCCCCGGAATGTCGGCAATTTCATGGGGTTTGAGTTGGGCATAACACCCTGTCACCACCACAAATGCTCCCGGCTGACGCCGCAAGGCCTGCCGCACAATTTTCTGACACTCTTTGTCCGCCTGTTCTGTCACAGAGCAGGTATTGAGCACATAAATGTCGGCGCCATCCTCAAATTTCACAGGCAGGTACCCGCTTCCCTCAAACAGTCGAGCCAGTGCCGACGTTTCGGAATAGTTGAGTTTGCAACCCAGTGTGTGAAAGGCGACGGTGCGCGGAGTCATGTTTAGAGGTGAGAAGTGAGAAGTGAGAAGTGAGAGGTGAGAAGTGAGAAGTGAGAAGGGCTGCAAAAGTACGGCGTATGAAAGATTTTACAAAATTCCGGGAGCGAAGCGGTACACGCTACGGATTCTCGCCTCTCACTTCTCACTTCTCACCTCTATTAATTCCGTGACTTTTTCCGAGAGCCATTTTTTCGACATCACATGCGAGGTTTCCTGAATTCGTTTTTTCAGTTTTTCTGCCGCAGGACGGTTAGAAGGGTGAATGGTGGAGAGTTTTTTCAAAAAGAGCAAAAAATTGCTGTACTCGCGTTTGAGGCCTTTGGACATCACCTGATTGCGCCGCAGAAAAATTTTGAAACTATCGACGAGCGAGTCCATCGCCATCAATTCGTCCGTTTCGTAGTAGGTACGCAGCAGAATGAGTTTGGCGCCGAGGGCATACACCAGGTCACTGTATTCCACGTCGCGCAACAATTCGATGACCTGATCGTATTTTTTCTGGTGGGAATACACATTGGCCAGGTTGAACGTACGGGCGTTTTCGCGGATACCTGAAGGCAGGAAGGATGCGTATGTTCGAATAAAAGTTTCTACCCATTCCAGTTCATTTACCCGTAGGCCGATGGTGACGGTATTTTTAAAAACGCCTTCCGATATCTGGCCGTTTTCCAGCAAAATACCCCATTGAATAGTGTCTTTGATGAGGTTGAAAAATACGGAATAGTACTCCGTATGGCCCTGGTTGATTTTCAGGGCGCAATAGTTCTGGGCCGTTTGATAACACTCGCGCAGGTCTTCTTCGGGCAAAGTCTTTGCAAAACGATTGAGATCGGCCAAAAACTCCCGAAAATACTCTTCCTTTTCAGGCTCAGTAAAGCAGGCAATCATGTTCTGATACACTGCGATGATGGGCACATCGGCAAATTTTTCGCTGGCGATGTACTCCCAAAAGCCTGGAAACACCTCCATCGTACGGTCGGTGGCACGTGTACCCCGAAAGTGAAGCCATCCAACGTACAGTTTCAGTTTTTGAACGATGTAGAAACATTCCAGGTAGTAGTCGGCGGGCAAAAGACGATCCATATAACCCGCAGTAGACACCGTTTTGGAAGCCTGGTTAAAGGTTTGGATGTGTTTTTTAAACTGTGCGTAGTAGTAATTTGTTGATTTACCAGCTGCGGCTTCGAGGTGTTTGTCGATCAGGCGCTCTACACCGGCAAGGTGTTTTTTTAGTTCCTGTTTGCCCAATAACTGTTGCAATTCAAGCGCTTCGGAGAGTGGATCGTTTTGGCGGGCCTCGGCAACCATGAATTGAAGGGCGAGTTGGGTAAGATCGGAGGCCAGCCGGCGCAGGTAAAGATCGTCGAATGCCTTGTTTGCAAAAAGTTGTTGCCACACGTATTTCTTGTCAAAATCGCGCTCATTTTCTGCCGCTTTTCGCAATCTGTCATTGAGCATTTCAAACAGGCGCAATACATCAGGCTGATCGTTGAGGTAGGGCGATTGCAGGTATTTCCGAAAACGGTTCAACTCCGGTTTGGAAAATGTGCGAAGCAGGCTAATCAGTTTTTCACTGGGCATGACAGACAAACAATAATGAAGAAATGTCCATGCAAAATAATGACATTCAGTTAGTTAAATTGTCGGTACAACATTTTTTTCTCCGACAAGTTATACAAAATGTATTTGAATTGTAAATAAAAATAACGAACCTTTGTATCGTTGAAAAATGACAAGGGAGCCAACGCAATCAGCTTGTGTGCCTGTCTTTTTTTCAAACAAACGTGCCGATGCGCCATCTTAAACACTTTCTACCGCTCTGCTTTGCCTTGCTGTTCCAAATTTGGTTCGGCAGCAATTTGCATGCACAATGTCAGCGAGTAGGTTGGGTGGCCAGTGTGACACCGGGTTGCGGCGTGAAAATTATTGACCTGGACAACGGGCAAATTCTGCGCGCTTTCGAAGGTTCGGAATCGCTCTTTGGAGGTCAAACGATCCGTTTTACCAGCACACCTGCCGACCTGCCTCTTGGGTGTTTTTCAGAAGGATTTCCGGTAGTAGCGCTTACCTGCGTTTCCGATACCCTGCCTTGTGCCGCCCAGTTTGGCTATTTTGTCAGCAATGAAGATGCACTGTTGCTGAATTTTGAAGCCAATGTGTACGATGCTTCCATGCAGATATGTTCGTGGGATTTTGGCGACGGACAAACGGGGACGGGCAACATTATTCAGCACCAGTTTGCGCAAGCGGGCATTTACAGTGTTTGCCTGACGGTTACAGATATTTTTGGCTGCAATGCACAAATCTGCAAGGAGGTAAGCGTCGATACGCAGAATCCCAATGATTGCGGATACGGGATCGAGGTAACAGCCGTGGGTACCCATGTTTATGGGAAAATATCGCCGCTCACGTTTGATCCGGACTACTATGTGAGTTCTGTGGAATGGTACACCAGCAAATCCAATCAGGTACTCTCCTACAATCCGGCGCTGTCGGCGCCCTTGCCCGGTTATGGCGATTATCTGGTTTGCGCTCAATACAAGATTAAAAACAGCGTTACGGGCGACTCCTGCACTACTACCCGCTGCCAGCCGCTGGTAGTGGTAGAACCCGGTTGCAGAAACCCGGTTATGGACGACGTGCTCACCATCTGCCCTCCAGTGTATGCGCCCGTATGCGGCTGCGATGGCATCACTTATGGAAATGAATGCGAAGCCCAGGGCGCCGGCGTTTCCGTTTGGTGGGCGGGCACCTGCGCCGAAGCCATGAGTGCCTGTCACCTGGAAATGGATGCCAAAGTAGTGGGCGGAAGCCCGGAGGAGGGCTATATTGTCAAGTTTGTTCGCACATCGCCCAATGATTTCGCCTTTCTCCAACTCGATTACGGCGACGGTTCTCCCTTGTGGGAAGGCACGCAGTTTGATACGCTGTATCACATTTATCCGGCTGGCGGCATTTACAAAACCAACCTGGCAGGCTGGATCAACACTGCCTGTGTTTCTTCGGTTACTCAACTGGTTTTTACGGATGCCTACAATATGTCCGTGGAAAACATGCCAGGTGGTACAGATTATGTCATGCCCGGCGATGCCAACGGCGACCGAAAAGCCAATGTATACGACCTGCTGAATATCGGAATCGGTCATTACTCTGGAGGTGTGCCCAGACCGTTTGCCACCTCGGATTGGACGCCACAATTCGCCCCGGACTGGACGCAGGCCGTTGCACAAACTGTCAACTACAAACACCTCGACTGCGATGGCAATGGCACGGTGAATGCGCTGGATGCCGACCTTATTCTGGAACATTATGCCCCTATCGACACCACGGAAGTAATTTCCACACCTGATGCGCCGCCTATCTGGGTTTCATTTCCGGTAGACACGGTTGTGTTGAATATCAACAATCCGCAGCCGCTGGAAATTACGGCCGATCTGATACTGGGCACCCCGGCAAAACCTGCATTGAATATTTATGGGCTGGCCTGTGCTTTGCGTTATCCGGAATTTGTAGACCATAACCTGTCTGCCAACTATGATGGCGCAAGTATGTTCGGTTTCAACCACACGTTGTGGATGCCCAAAGACATCCATAACCGCCGCCAACTCGATGTTGGCATCACCCGTACCAATGGCCAATCTGTCAGTGGTTATGGCCGCATTGCGCAACTGACATTCCGTTCCGATTTTATCATCATAATAGATGTGGGCGACCGCACCGATCAAAATGTCATACCATTCCGCATTCCGATCAATGGCCTGATTGCCGTGGATGAATATGGCAATGAAAAACAACTTTCCGTATTACAGGATACCGTCTGGATCAAACTGGTGGGCTCAACGGCTACAGAAACGCCATTTGATGAAACAGGCGTTTCGGTGTACCCGAATCCAAGCGTCGAACACGCGATGGTACATTGCAAGGATATGGAAATGACCCGGATAGAGTTGATCAACCCGCTCGGGCAAATATGCCACACCCAGGATTGCAACGGCGCTTCGGCGCGTGTCGACCTGAAAGACTACCCGCAAGGGGTGTACACGCTCCGTATCTTCACTGAAAAAGGGGTAGTGGAAAAACGAGTGACGAAGGCGCCAGGTAAGTAGTATTATTGTGTAGCGGAATCACTCACTTAATTTCTGGCCAGCCCAGGCGTTTGCGCACGCTGCCGGCAAATTTCAGCATGGCAGCCCTGCCACTTTCGCTCATTCCTTTGAAATATTCCGGGTTTTGCTCCAGCAAGTGAACCGGCAAGGCATGGTACGTGGCTTTACCACCGGCCGGCTTGTGAATGTATCGCCACACAGGAATGATACCCTGCTTGCCGATATGTACTTCGGGCGAGCCTTTCTTTTTGAGCAGATCGACTTGATACAGGATGCCCCCGTCGGTATTGGGCTGGGTTTGGTTGGAAATGAAATTACCTAAAGAGTACACCACAATGGCCTCTTTGATGGAGCCATCGGGCATTTTCACCTTTTCTTTTTTGATGGGCTGTACCACATGCGGATGCATGCCGATCACCATATCGGCTCCGTTGCGAATTAGAAAGCGTGCCAGCCGTTCCTGGTCTTTATTTTGCGTCAACTGGTACTCGATACCCCAGTGCATGATGGCAATGATAAAATGCGGTTTGCGGGCGACGGCTTCCTGCAAATCGGCGGCCATTTGCACGGTGTCGATGAGGTTGACCACAGTAGGCGCCTCGGTCGGCACGCCGTTGGTGTCGTAGGTGTAATTAACAATGGCAATTTTAAACCCGTTTTTGTACACCATAAGCGGGTAAAACGCATCCCTGTCGCGGCGGCTTTTGAAGGTACCCGTTTGCAGAAATCCTCTTTCGCGCAATACGTCTATGGTATGCGTTACGCCCAATGCATGTGCATCGTTGGAGTGGTTGTTGGCCGTTACCAACAGGTCGAAACCGGCACCTTTGAGCGCCGTAGCCAGGTCGTCGGGGCTGCGAAACATCGGATAGCCGGTGTAGGGCGGTTTGCCAGGCAAGGTAAGTTCCAGGTTGCCAATGGCAATATCTGCCTGTTCCAGTACCGGTTTGATATAGCGGAAGCAGGGTTCGTAGTTGTATTTTTTATTTTTCACCACCTCCGCGCTTTGCACTTGCGGAGCATGCCCCATGATGTCGCCGGTAAAAAGCAGGCGTAGCGTATCCGTTTGGGCAGACAGTGTGGTTTGAAAAAACAACAGAAAAAGGGCAAATCGTAGTTGTCCGGGCATTTTTAGCAAAGGATTGAATTTTTATACCGCGAAAATAAACAAGCGGGATATTCATGCACCAGGCAAATGAATATCCCGCCATTTCTCACCTCTCGCTTCTCACCTCTCACTTCTCTAATCAGCCCCCAATCAAGCCCGCCTTTTCTGAAATCTCCAGCATACGGTCGATACTGGCGCGGCCCTCCTGAATAACCCAGTCGGGGAGCACAATTTCCGGTAGTTCGTGTTCCATGCACAGGTAAAGTTTCTCCAGGGTATTGCGTTTCATGTGCGGGCAGTCGTTGCAAGCACAATTGTTTTCGGGCGGTGCAGGAATGAAAGTCTTCTGCGGGCTGGCTTTCTGCATTTGATGCAAAATACCTGCCTCGGTAGCCACGATGTATTCCTGTGCGGAGTCGTTGATGGTATATTTCAGCAAACCGGTCGTACTGCCAATGTAATCGGCCATTTCCAGAATATGCGCTTCGCATTCCGGGTGGGCGATGAATTTGGCATTGGGGTGGCGCTGTCGGAGTTTGACGATACGTTCGTGGCTGAAAATCTCGTGCACCATGCAGGCTCCGTTCCACAACACCATGTCGCGGCCGGTTTTTTTGATCAGGTACGCGCCCAGGTTTTTATCCGGCGCAAAAATGATTGGCTGGTCCTTCGGGATGCTTTCTATGACCTGCACGGCATTGGTGCTGGTACAACAAATGTCGGTCAGCGTTTTCAGTTCGGCGGTGCAGTTGATATAACTGACGACGATATGGTCGGGGTATTTTTCCTTGAATTTGCGGAACAGCGCCGGAGGACATGAATCGGCCAGCGAGCAGCCTGCTTTGAGGTCGGGCAACAACACTTTTTTGCCGGGCGACAGCATTTTGGCTGTTTCGGCCATAAAATGCACGCCTGCAAAAACAATGATGTCGGCATCGGTAGCAGCGGCTTTTTGCGACAGCCCAAGAGAATCGCCTATGTAGTCGGCAATATCCTGAATCTCCGATTCCTGGTAATAGTGCGCCAGGATAACGGCATTTTTTTCCTTTTTGAGGCGATTTATTTCAGCAACAAGGTCGATGGTTGGATCCACTTCGAGGTCGAGAAAACCAACGCGATCGAGTTGCTGGGTAGCGGATGCAAGGGTAGCAGACATGGTGTTGTGTTGATGAGGGTTGATGAGGGTTGATGAGGGTTGATGAGGGTTGATGAGGGGTAACGGTTAAAAAGGGAGAAGTGTTCAAAAAATGAGGAATAGGGCAGCAAAGGTATGAAAAAAGTCCTCAGTCCTGAGTCGTAAGTCCTAAGTCTGTAGAGTACACCTTACTTCTATTGGCATTTCAATAAACCAATCCCAAGGGTAACATGGCGTACTCTACGGACTTAGGACTTACGACTCAGGACTCAGGACTATTTTTATTTTTGCCAAAAATTTCATGCTAATAGGCATCATTGGCGGTGGGGCGGCAGGTTTTTTTGCAGCCATCACCTGTGCAGAAAGCAATCCGGACTGCACGGTCACCATTTTCGAGCGCGGAAAATCGGTGCTGGAAAAAGTACGTATCAGCGGCGGGGGCAGATGCAATGTGACGCATGCCTGCTTCGATGCCCGGGCACTGACACAGTTTTACCCGCGGGGCGAACGGGAACTATTGGGGCCTTTTATGCAATTCGGGCCTTCGGATACTGTAGCCTGGTTCGGGCAACGCGGCGTGCCCCTGAAAACAGAGGTCGACGGGCGCATGTTTCCGGACACAGATGATTCTCAAACCATTGTAGATTGCCTGCAACGCTCGGCCCGGCAGGCAGGAGTGGTGGTGCGCACTTCTACCAGAATAGACAGCATCAGCCCGGTTCAGGAAGGGCGCTGGGAACTGCTGGTGCATGGAGACGAGCGGCCACAGGTTTTTGATAAAATCATGATCGCTACCGGAAGCAGCCCGGCCATTTGGGACATGCTGGGGCGCCTGGGGCATACGATTGTAGAACCTGTTCCATCCTTGTTTACATTCAATACCAAAGACACGCGCTTGCGGGATCTTTCTGGCGTTTCGGTGCCCGATGTGGCCCTGCATATACCCGGCACTTCACTATCCGCCCGCGGTCCGCTGCTGGTAACGCATTGGGGATTGAGTGGCCCGGGCATACTTCGCCTTTCCGCCTGGGGCGCCCGGGAATTGCACCGGATGTCGTATCATTTCCCTTTGGTTATCAATTTCACCGGCGAGCATTCAATACCGGAAATTGAACAGGAAATCATGGCGCTCAAAACAGCGCAGGGCAAAAAAACGGTAGGCGCGCACCCGCTTTTTGGTATTCCGCTTCGCTTTTGGCAACAACTGGTAGCCGCCACAGGAATTACCGCAGATCGGCGCTGGGCTGATTTTGACAAAAAAAATGTGCAGGCACTCGCCGCACAGTTGGGCGCTGCCACTTTTCAGATTGCCGGGAAAAGCACGTTCAAGGAAGAATTCGTCACCGCAGGCGGTGTTTTGCTACGCGAAGTGAATTTCAAATCCTTTGAGAGCAAAATGCATCCCAACCTTCATTTTGCCGGAGAAGTGCTCGACATCGATGCCATTACGGGCGGCTTTAATTTTCAGGCTGCCTGGACGGGCGGGTGGATAGCGGGAAAAGCGCTAGCGCGAGAACGGGGTTGAATCAGGATTTTTTTGGATTTAAAGGATTAGAAGGATTCCCGATGTGATGTTCAATTTCAAAAAATTGACATCACATACCCAGATGCGCTGCGTTTCGATCAGGATTTCATCCATGTGATATTCAATTTAAAAAATTCCGACATCACATCGGGAATCCTTCTAATCCTTTTAATCTTAAAAATCCTGATTCGACTGCTCTATCTTTTCGTTAGTCCTCTTTCGCTGCTGTCCAAAGCCTTTTTCTGCTGTTGTTGTACGCGGGCGACCACCAGAATACTTACCTCATAAAGCATGTAGAGCGGAATGGCAACCAGCGTTTGTGATACCACATCGGGCGGTGTGATGATAGCAGCAACAATCAGGATGACTACAACAGCATGGCGACGGTACGTTCGCATGAACTTCGTACCCATGACGCCAATTTTTGCCATAAAATAGGCCACGATCGGCATTTCAAATACCAGTCCGGTAGGCAGTGTGAACATTGTCATGTAGGTGACGTAGGAGTCCAGCGTAGGCGACACCACCACACCTTCCAGGGTGTAGCCGGCCAGAAAACTGATAGAAAAGGGAGCAATGACAAAATATCCAAACACCACCCCCAGTAAAAACAGGAGACTACAAATAAAAACGATACCCCGCGCTACCTTGCGTTCTGTTTCCAGCAAACCGGGACTGATGAATTTCCAGAACTCCCAGAAAATAAAGGGAAATGCCCCGATGACGCCCAGCCAGAACGAAACATACAGGTGCTGCATGATGACCTCGCCTAATTCGCGTGTGATGAGGTCAAATTTCGGAGGTGTGAAGCACATCTGATCGCCAAGGCCCATCGCGTGCGACGCATTGCACAGAAAGGTGTAGGTAGGGAAATCTGCATGACGGGGGCCAAAGATCATTTTATCAAAAATGATATCCTTATTGAGGAAACAGACCGTACCTACAATAGCAATAGCCAGCACCGAGCGCAGGATGTGCCTCCGCAATTCGCTGATGTGTTCGAAAAAAGACATTTCTCCCCGTTCTTTTTTCATGCGTTCGCGTTCGTGATCCTGATCGAGTGGCATATTTCGAGATGGTGCTAAGTTTAGACCCGGCAAATGTAAAAGGTTCAATCGGGGCAATCAAAATTCATCAAATTTAATATCCAGAAAAGGCTTTTTTTGATAAAAGATTTACAACATCTCGGTTTTGAGAGCGTTCTACCGAAATTTGCCCATTGTATTTTTAAAATCCAGTACCCACCCATGCACAAACTCGCATTACTCCTTTGTCTTTTCTCCGCCTTCCAACTGAACGCGCAATACCAAAACAAGCGATACCTGGAAGCCGGTTTCCTGTTTGGAGTCACCAATTATTCCGGCGATATGGTAGAACGACGTGTCGAAATATCTGAAACACATGTTGGCTACGGGGCTTATGCCCGCTACCACTTCGGCCCGGTATTTTCCCTGAAAGCCCATGTTTACTCGGGTTCTATTTCCGGCGACGACGCCAATACCAGCCGCGCCGCCCGCAGCATGCGGTTTTCTACCAATATTGTCGAACTGGGCATGGTAGGCGAAGTTAATTTTGGTCGCAAAAAACGTTTCAATGAAACCGGTATCCATAATTTTTCGCTTACGCCGTATGTTTTTACCGGCCTCGGCGTCACCTTCGCCAATGCAGAAGCCGAATATTACGGCCCGGCCGACCAACTCAATGAAAACCTGAAAGTGCCGCTGCCGGAAGAAGGATTGTCGAACAGGTTTCTGCTCGTACCGATCGGGGCAGGCATCCGTGCAGATATTTCAGAAGCATTTGCCCTGGGCCTGGAAGGCGGTTTGCGACCAGTTTTTTCCGACGACCTGGATGGTGTTCGCTACAATGGCAACCCGGATAGCGGCGACTGGTATTATTTTGGAGGATTGACGGTGTCATTTGTCATCACCAACAAGAAAAAACGCCGATAGACATTCTTGATTTGCGGTGTATGAGTGTTTGTAGTCAGACTTGCCTTTTCACATCGATCATACACCGCAAATCTTCTTTCATTCCGTCGCCCATTGTCACTTTTAAGAAACTTCATTGGGGCGGGAAGCCGCAAACCAAAACTTTCCCTACTTTTGAGCAAATTTTTTTAAAACACATACTCTGACGATGAAGCACCTCTCCGCTCTTTTGCTTTTTGTAGTCGCAATGGCTTGCCAGGTTACTGCACAAAACGCCAGTTCTGCAGCGCCACGTACGGGCGACGAAACCACTGCACGGGAAGCAACGGACCGCCTTGCCGCGAAATACAAACTCGATGCAGACCAGGCCAAACAGATGTACACCATCCAGATGCGCAAACTGCGCAATGCTGCCGAAATAGCCCCTCTTCAGTCTACTGATGCTGCACTTTACCGCACCAAAGTGCAAAACCTGCAGAAAGGCACGCTTGCCAGCATTCGACGCATCCTGCACACCAAAGAGCAGGTTGATTTGTACCAGAAAACACAAATCAGTGTGCGCACACAGCAATCGGACAAACGCAAGGAAATGATGCTCAACGGCGCTGGCAAAGAGGCCATCGAAGCAGCCCTGCTTGACATTTACAGCGAATAATACACCCTCAAGCGCTCTCAAGGCATGCTCACTTTTGCTGTCCGCCTGATACTGGAAGACAACGGCAAAATGCTTTTTCTGCGTCAAACCAAGCGGAATGGCGGTCGCTACTCGTTGGTAGGCGGCAACGTGGAAGACCACGAATTTGCGCGGGAAGCCCTGGCACGTGAAGCCAGGGAAGAAGCCGGTATTCATGTGGAACCGGATGAACTCATCCTGACACATGTGCTACACCGCCACAAACTCAAAAAAGACGAAAACCTGCTGGTGCTGTATTTCAAAGCACGACGGTTTTATGGGGAGCCCGAATCCCTGGAGCCCAAAAAGTTCAAGGATGTGGGCTGGTTCCCAATAGACAACCTGCCGGATGAGGTGTCGAAGCCGACCCTGCACGTGCTGCGCTGCATCCGGCAGGGTATTATCTATTCCGAATTTCCGGCACGCTCCAAAGTGCTGGCATTCTGGGAGCAATTCGGCGGAAAATGGGCCGGATTTTCTGATTTTTAGCCGCCCTGATGCTTGTTAAAAATGACGATTGGGTGACATTATCGAATTAAAGCACCGGCCCGGTTGCGATATTTGTTTCATTCTACTACCTTTGCATAGTTACTTTTTAATCCCAATGCCTCCGTGCATTGATTCATCACTTTTTCCCATGAACGGATTTGTTGCTGCTTACCCGGGCGCTTGTTATTCTTTGCCCATTCCTTGTAGGTAGTTCTACGATTTCCTGTTCGAGTTTTTTTCTGGTTGGCTGGCATCATTGCTACGCTCGTTTGCTGTATAGCCCATCTTGCAGTTACAGGTTGTTATGTGTTTCACAAACAACAAGATGATTATTTTTAATTATCTGTAACCAACTGGGATACACTACCTTTGCACATCCAAACCCCAAGAACCCCATTCATTAGGTTCAGATGTCTTATGCTTCATAGGCGAGAACCCCGGTCTTGAAACGTCAGGGCCGGGTCTTTTTTTTATTTCCGATTTGCGATTGGAGACTTATTCAATGTAAGTACCCGGACGTACCTTTGCAGCCCAATCACTCGTTCTCCAGCATGCTTACCATCGATCCAGGCCAGATTGCAACCAAAGACCTGCACCAGTTCATCCTTGGCGCCGTAGCGCCCCGCCCCATCGCTTTTGCCAGTACGATCAGCACCGACGGCATTCCCAACCTGGCGCCTTACAGTTTTTTTAATGCGTTCAGCAGCAATCCACCTATCCTGATCTTTTCCAGCAACCGGCGCGTGTCGAACAACACCACCAAAGACACCCTGAAAAACGTGGAAGACACCGGCGAGGTGGTCATCAATGTGGTGCCACACGCCATTGTACGCCAAATGGCCCTGGCCAGCGTGGAATACGGCCCCGAAGTGGACGAGTTTGTAAAATGCGGCTTCACGCCCCTGCCTTCCGATCTGGTGAAACCGTTCCGCGTAGCCGAAAGCCCCGTACACATGGAATGTAAGGTGGACAATATCCTGCCGCTCGGCGAAGACGGCGGCGCAGGCAACCTCATCATCTGCCGCATTGTACGGATGCATATTTCGGAGTCGGTGCTGAACGACAAGGGCCGCATCGACCCGCATAAAATCGACCTCATGGGCCGTATGGGCCGTTTTTACTACGCCCGGGCCAGCGGCGCAGCCGTGGAGGAAATCGTGCAGGAAGTGACGGCTTTCGGTGTGGGCTTCGATGCCTTGCCGCCTGCGCTGCTGCACAGCCATGTACTGACGGGCAACAACCTCGGCCGCATTGCCTCGCTCCCCACCCTGCCCGATGCCAACGCTGCGCACCAAACCCTGGCGACCGACGCCCGCGCCCAGACGCTGCTGGCCGACGGACAGCCCGAAGCCATGCAATTATATGCCCGCGAACTGCTCGAACAGGGCGCAGTACTCGAAGGCGCTGCCATGGCCGTTTTGTCTGCTTTGGTGAAATAAGTGCCTGAAAAAGAAATAGTTATATCCGCCTCGAAAAAATTTTTTATTTTTTTGCCTGCATTGTTTGGTTTTCACAAACGCCTGCTAATATCTTTGCAGCCGCTCAACAGAAAAATTCAAATTCTACAAGGGCGCATAGCTCAGTTGGTTCAGAGCGCCTGCCTTACAAGCAGGATGTCGGAGGTTCGAATCCTTCTGTGCCCACGATGATTATCAAGGAGTTACAAACGATGGTTTGTGACTCCTTTTTGTTTTTGGGAAAACCGGAGCGGGCCTGAAAATATCATGCACCACAGATCAAAAGATTGTACTCCTACGAACTTAGCCAAGGGTGTTTCAGGTGGTACCACGCGCTTTCAGCGCGTCGGGACAGCGCCATTTATGGCGTATGATATTTTGTGTTGAGCGCCTTGAAAGGCGCCCTACCGACGGGCTGAAGGCCCGTGCTACCACCTAAAATACCCTCGGCCAGTCAAAGATGCTAGGAAAATAGAAACAACGCTTATTGCATGCTGGATGACCAAGTAGAAAATCTGCACGTGCTGCCGAACATACCTCCGTTCTTTTTCCCACAGGCTGCCCTACCCTTTTACTCGAGCGGCATTGGGCGCGCCAGCGGAGCAGGGGAAATCCAGGCAGGGCATGGAAATACCATGCACCTCAGATCAAAAGTTGCTACTCCTACGAACTTAGCCAAGGGTGTTTCAGGTAGTCCCACGGGCTAAAGCCCGTGGGACAGCGCCATTTATGGCGCATGATATTTTGTGTTGAGCGCCTTAAAAGGCGCCCTACCAATGGGCTGAAAGCCCGTGCTACCGCCTGAAATACCCTCGGCATGACCAAAATGCTTGGGAAACCAGAGCCAACGCTTACTGTGCGCTTGATGATCAAGTAGAAAAAAACAATCTTCGCACCATGAAAAAATCGCTACTCCTGTCCCTTTTTCTACTGAAATGCGCCGAAATGATGGCACAGGCCACCTTTTGTACTTCATTTTGGGGAAATGGAACGCCGGTCACCGCAGCCGACATCAACATTACACTGAGTGCACCGGGTGAAATGCCTGCCACGATAGCGGCGACCGGAGTCAGTTGTTTTTCTCTGGAAGACAGCCTGCTGGACAATTATCCGGCGGGCACTATGCTACAATACTCTGGCGTAAAAAATGGCGACGATTTGAACGGCGTGAACATCCTGGACATGGCCGGTATCAGCAGCCATATTCTGGGCTTGTATCCGCTGACTTCTCCTTACGCATATTTTGCAGCCGATGTAAATCAGTCGGGCACTATTACGGGATTTGACATCGTACATATCCGGAATCTGATCATTGGAAACTATGAAACATTTCCCAACAGCACCTCCTGGCGGCTAAATCAGGGAAATTGCATATATCCCAATCCTTTCAATCCATTTTCAAATACCTGCCCGGCTGTTTCGGTAGATGAGCTATTGCTTACCCCTGCCGATACGTTGCCATTGGCTGCTGTAAAGATCGGCGACGTGAACGGCGATGCTTCTCCAACCGAATCCTTTTCCTATCCGCTCATTTCTGATTTTTCCCAACTGCTGATGCCGGATATCCTGCTTCCGGCAGGCATAGATACTGTCATTGAAATCAAAATGGGCGGCAACCTCGATCTGCATGGCATGCAAGTCGAGTTTCTGTACGATACAAGTCTGCTGACCTTTAACGGCCCGGTGTCTACAGACCTGTTCCCATCGATAACCTATCATGCGGTTCCCGGTAAAATCAGGGTGGCTAATTTGCAAGGGTACCCGGCCCTTGTACCCGGAGTACGCTTGATGAAACTCCGTTTTACGCCCCATTCAGAGGTTTATTTGCCCAACGCTTTTTCCCTGAACCCATCCGTCCTGAAATCTTTGGGTGTTTATGACCTCGTGCCTCCGCGCGGCATACAACTCGGCAGCACCCTGTATCATGTTTCTGCCGCATCGGAACCTGGCGCCGCTTTCGGGCTGTCGGAGCCAAGCCCCAACCCTTTTGCTGCCGCCACTACTTTTTCCTTTCAACTGGAAACGCCGGAAACGGTGCTGTTGGAGGTGTTTGACCTGCAAGGGAAAAGGTTGTACAGGTATGAAAATCGTTTGCCTGCGGGCGAGCAAACGATTACGCTTGGGCCAGAGGTGATTCCTTCCAGCTCGGTAGGTTATTACCGGATACAGGCGGGCAAGAGATGGAGCAGCGGGACGTTGGTGCGGTGGTAGGTGGGACAGGATTTGGGGGGATTAAACAGGATTTTAGGGGATTTGAACAGGATTTTTAGGATTGGAAAGGATTAGAAGGATTGCCGACGTGGCAGACAAAATTTTAGAAATTTAAAAAATTGTCAACACACAGTCGGCAATCCTTCTAATCCTTTCCAATCCTAAAAATCCTGTTCAATCCCCCCTAAAATCCTGTTCACCCCAGCCCTCCAATCAATTCCAACAGCGCATTATTCAACTGGTTGCGTTCCAGTGTGGCTTCCGAGTAGTTGATCACGCCGATGCGTTCGCGGCGTTTGAGGTTTTCCCAACGAGCGGATAGTTGCGACACTTCGTCGCGCAGGTGGGTGTCGTTTTGTTCGGTGTGGCTACGCAGTTGGTTGATGGCGTCGCCGGTGCGGCCAGCGGCCACAAGATCGCGAAGCTGGCGGGCAGTGGTGGACGAAGCCGCCCCGCCCTGGCTGGATGCAGGTGGCGGCGCGCCGTGGTAATGGACGTCTCCAAAATGAATATTGCCGCCGGCCTGCAGGTTCTGGTCGCCTACGCGCACATCGCCGCCTGCCTGGAGCGTACTGCCCGACACCTTGTTTTTCTGGTCGTAGCCGTCGTCGGTAGCCGGGCCATTATCGCCAATTACGGCATTGCCTTTCACATCGATATTGGAGTTGTCGACCACGTTTTTTTGCCGTTCCTTTTGCTGGGCATATTGGGCGAAGAGTTGGAGCAATTCCTGCGAAAAGGTCGGGTTTTGCAGCAGAACGGGGAATTTTTCCTCGACCATGAGTTTTTTCAACGGCTCATTTCCAGCCGAGTCGAGGATGGCACGGGTAATAGCGTCGCTGTCGCGTTGCAGCCAATTGCGCAGCCATTGGCTGGATGCGGCCACAAAATCGGGCGACAGGTGTTGGACGGCGTCATTTCCCAGCAACAGGTCGATCAGGAGTGTTTTGGCGGCGTCGATCATATCATGGCAATTGTGTCGTGTACAAATACAGCATCAAATGTATCACAAACAATATAAATGCCTCTCCAATTCATCCCGAATTCAATACCTCCTGTCGGCCCCAATTTATTCTTTCTGTAAAAAACTGCCCGTTTCCCAATCTACCACATAGTTGTTGGATTTGGTCATTTCCGAGGCAATGAGCGCGCCGATAAGACCGAAAGAAGCCTGGCCGATAGCCATGTTGGTTAACTTTTTGTCGTAGTCAACGCCATTGAACTGGAACAGGTTTCCAGGTAGTCTTTCCAGTTTGTAAAAAGTGCCGAACTGATTGATATACATGTCTTTACCATCGCAAAAACCCCATACTCTATCATCGGGTTTTACCTTCCGGAATTTGCCTTTTTTACCCTCAATGAGCAAAATTCTTTTGTCGCCGTCCATTTCGTAGTCGATGGGCAGGCGCGGGTTGTTGTTGCGGAAATCCGTGAAGTTTTTGTAGGCCCCGACAGTCAATTGCCCATCCGTCAGAATACGCGGCGTAATGCGTTGGGTTATTTGTTCCAGCGCCAGGTCGGCAGCCAGGTCATCTGTTTTTTTCCAGTCCACAGAATCCTGGAGGTAATCCACAGCGCTTTGCAGGGCAGCCCGCAGGTTGTCGTCGTGGTATTTGGTCACGTTGGTACCCAGGCCTTCCGTAAAGCGAAACTTCCGGTCGCCCAGCGAGGCAAACTGCTCGCCTTTCCGAAGAAAAAATTCGAAGTCGACGGCAACACGCGCGCCTTCAAAACCACCTGCATTAATTTCCTCCCACAACCCAAGCCTGCTCACTCGAAGCACCACATCTGGCAAGCCTGGCTCCATGGGTATTTTTGAAGTAAAATATTGATACAGCGTTGGTTCCAGCGCACCACTCAGAACGATGGGTTCCTTTCTATTGCCAAGTCCCAGCCGTGCAATACCCAATCGGGTGGTGTCATAACGCACGTCGACCACCTGAATGATATTGAATCGGCGTTTACCCACGTCGAGGCGCGATTTGTTAAGTTCGATTACTTTTTGAGCCTGCGCTGAAAAAGGAACCAGCAAAGACAGAAACAGGAAAATTCGGGTAATTTTTTTCATGACAAGGAAAAAATGGGTTGGTGTCTTTCAAAGATTATATACAAGATGCGTGAAAAGCGATTCTAGTTGGTTATCCAACAAACGATCAAAAAATATTTGCATGATTCGGTTAAATGATTTTATCTTTGCATCACCGTACTGATACATTAATACAAACATTTCAATGCATACAGCCACCGTTCGATTGCCCTATTCAGACGCCTTGCCGCTTTATCGTCACCTGCAAGGCCAGGGGCCTACCTGTTTGTTTGAGTCGGCATCGGCAGTCGACAAATCGAGTCGCATGTCGGTCATCGGGTTTCAGCCGACGCTGGAACTGACAGGCAAGGACGAGCAACTGAGCGTACGCCTGCTCGATGCGCGCGGTGCTGTTTTTTACGATTTTATCAAAACGGAATTTGCCTCTTTTGTGGAGTCGGAGCGCGATGGCCGTATGCTGCTGCACATTCCCAAACTGCCTTTTTTCGGCTCGGAAGAAGACCGCCTCGATCGGCAAAATATCGTTCAACCACTGCGCCGTACGCTGGAACATTTTAAAACCGACGACAAGAATTTCATGGGTTTTTATGGCGCACTGGCCTATCAGTTTGTGTATCAGTTTGAAGATATGCAACACCAGAAGCCGTGCCCGGAGCCGGATTTCCATCTTTTTCTATTTGACAACATTCTGTTATTCAACCACTTAACTCAAGACCTCACGTTGTATGTAACGCGTGCATCACAAGAAACCGCGCAGTCCGAACTCGAACTGCTGCACCAGTACCTGTATGATCCGCAAACCGCTGGCGTCGGGGCGACAGAACCACTGCACATTGGAAAATTTGTGCAGACACCCGACGACGAGACCTTTAAAAAACAGGTGGCCTACGGTATCCAGTTGTGTCACGAAGGCGAGTTGCTGGAAATTGTGCTGAGCCGCAAGGTGACAGCGCCGGTTTCCGGCAACCTGCTGCCTTTGTACGAACGATACAAGGCCATTAATCCATCCCCCTATCTTTTCTTCTTTGATTTCGGCGACGAAACACTGCTGGGAGCAAGCCCTGAACTGATGCTCCGCTACGAAAACGGCCGCGCTACCCTCCGGCCAATTTCGGGCAGCGTGCGCCGCTCAGGCGATCCCATCGAAGACCATCACCTGATGATGGAACTCCTGAACTCGCCCAAAGAAAATTCGGAACTGGATATGCTGATCGACCTGGGCCGCAACGACCTGGCGCGCATCTGCAAACCCGGCATCGAGATCGATCAATACCGCATCATCGAAAAATACTCGCACGTGACCCACACCGTGGCGCAGGTGAGCGGCGTATTGGAAGAACGCTACTCCGGCTTCGATGCGCTCATTGCCAGCCTCAATGCAGGCACCCTCACCGGCGCGCCAAAAATTGCCGCCATGGAGTATATCGAGCAGATCGAGCAGCACACCCGCGGCTACTACGGCGGCAGTATCGGATGGCTGCTGCTCAATGGCGATGTGAACACTGCCATCACCATCCGAACGGCTCATGTGCGCGACGGATTGCTTTCTTTTAGCGCCGGCGCCACGCTTTTGTACGAATCAGTGCCTGAAAGTGAGTTGAAAGAGACAAAAATCAAAGCAGGGGCATTTATGGCTGCTGTGGAAGGTGTTATGAGTTGATTTTAAATTTTTTCGAATAAATAGCCATATTGTTAGAAAATTCACAAATTAAGTTTCAGGGCAGTTTTTGAAATTTCCCGCCCCACATTTGCCTTGTCCCAATTACCTGTATCAAAAAGACGCCGGGAGGTAAAACAGAAATATCAAGTCTAGAACCTGGTGCAAGTTTCAGGGTTTGCTGCACACAGGTTTTCCCACTTACATCCGTAATTTTCACAGCCACCTCGCCCTCTGGGTTTGCCATATTCAGGTAAATAAAATCCTCGGCAGGATTAGGCATTACAAGCAGGGGTTGGGGCGTGGCAGGGGTATGGGTAGAAGTGAAAAACCAGTCGGGAGAGATGGCACCCCAGACGGTATCGCCCTGTATGACGGCGCCGAGGAGTTGGTCGCTCAATTGGTTATCGATTACAGAAAGCCCCCAGTCTACTCTGCCGAGTCCTTCTCTATATTCTTCATAAAAATAACGCGATTCACAGGAAAAATCAGGGTCGGCTATGTTGCAACACCGGCTCAAACCATCTTGGGAAGGGAAATATGCTTCTTGAAATAAGCCGACAGGAAAGATGGAACAAATGAATTGAGTATTTGGTATAGCAGGCTTGTGCCCTACTTTTTTCCCTCCTTCGAAACAAGTCACATAGGTAGTTTCCTCATAGAAATAATTATCAAGTACAACTCCCTGGTTGTTGTATGAGTCCGAATTTTTAAATTGGCTGCGATTAATCTCAACCCATAAGGTGTCATGGGTAAAGTAGGTGTTTAAATTTGGTGCAGTGGAAACAGATTTGCGTTTCCGTGCAACATAATATCGGAAAGAATCTTGAAAAACTTCTTTATCGAGAATATGCCATTTACTAATGGTAGAGTTTGACCCTCCTACGCCCGAATACGAATACCGCCATTCAAAAGTATCGCCAACATGAAAACTGAAAAAGTCACTAAACCCTAATAGCCGGTCTCCAACATTACGCGTTTCAATACCGGATAACTCAACTTTACTATCTGGATAAAATAGATTTTCAAAGTGGATAACTCCATGATTTTTACTCAAAATCCAGGTTAATCCATTGCTAAAGAAAATATTTTTTAGAGAGTCTGCTTCACCAAATATTACGCCTGATTCCGCAGAGATAACGGTAGCACTAACATCATCGAATGCCATCCAGGAGGCATTTATAGGGGCGTTTGGAAAGATAATAACTGAGCGGCTCTCATCATATAATTCTGATGCAAAAACCAAACTTCCATTCGGTTTTTTTGTCATTTGCTGACCCAGAAACTGCCCTTTTTGACTAGAAACAATAACAAAATCAGGCGAGAGGTAATCGACCAACACGATTCTGTTCAAATAAAAAACACTGTCTTCTCCCACCTTTTTTACCGAATCCACCCGAATCGTATGCGTAATAAAACTCGAATCCTCAGCCCGAAAATGATACACATCGCCGGACACGACGGGCATCCAGTTTTGAGCGTGCAGAACAGTGGAAATAAGCAGCAAGAAAAGTGGTATCAGGTGTTTCATTGGCTTGAAAGTTTTTTCAAATATCACCTGTATAAAGTTTCCTGTTATCAGGAATACTACTTTCCGTCAGTTTTTTACCAAAACACCCGTCCGCATCGTTAGTGCCCAGCCTTCCTCAATGGCGCGTTTGGCATCGAGTTCGCCCGCTTCCTTGGCGCCACCGATGAGGTGAACCGGAATACCGGCAGCCTGCAAAGGCTCCTGCAATGCCCGCATCGAATGCTGCCCGGCACACACCACAATATTATCTACTTCCAGCACCTGCGGCTGGCCTTTCACCGTGATATGCAGCCCGGCATCGTCAATTTTTTCATACTGCACTTCCGACCACATGCGGACGCCGCGGTTTTTGAGCGTAAGCCGGTGCGCCCAGCCGGTGGTTTTGCCCAAGCGGTCGCCTACCTTGCCTTTGGAGCGCTGGAGAAGCCACACTTCGCGGGGTGTCTGTTCTTTGACGGGAGGCATCAGGCCGCCGCGGTGGCGATACTGTGCATCGATGCCCCATTCTTCTCGGTAAGCCTCTACGGGCTTTTGCTCATGGCCGGGGTCGGTCAGGAAAATCGACACGTCGAACCCGATGCCGCCCGCTCCGATCACGGCCACTTTTTTACCCACCGGTTTCTGGTGGAGCAACACGTCGATGTACGACAGCACTTTTGGATGCCCGATACCTTCTATTTGCGGCACACGCGGACTAACGCCTGTAGCCAGTACGACTTCCTGAAAACCCTGTTGTATCAGAAAATCGGCATCCACGCGGGTGTTGAGGTGGAGGTGGACACCGTTTTTTTCTATCATTTTAGCAAAATAGCGCAGTGTTTCGTGGAATTCCTCTTTCCCGGGTATACGTTTGGCCATGTTGAATTGCCCGCCAATTTCACCAGATGCTTCAAACAAATGCACCTCATGGCCCAGTGCCGCCAGTTCGGTAGAGGCTGAAAGTCCGGCAGGCCCTGCGCCCACTACCGCAAATTTTTTAGAAGCGGCAGGCGATACAGGTACAGACAAAGCGCCTTCTTTACAAGCACGCGGGTTGACGAGGCAACTGGCGTCTTTGCGCTGGAAAATATGGTCGAGGCAGGCCTGGTTGCAGGCAATACAGGTATTGATATACTCGGAACGACTCTCTTCCGCTTTTTTCATAAAATACGGATCAGCGAGCAGCGGGCGCGCCATCGACACCATATCGGCGTAGCCTTCGCGCAGAATTTCCTCGGCTTTCTCCGGCGTATTGATGCGATTGGTGGTGATGAGCGGGATGCGGAGTTTGCCCATCAGGCGCTGCGTCACCCAAGCATAAGCGCCGCGCGGCACCATAGTAGCAATAGTGGGGATGCGCGCCTCGTGCCATCCGATGCCGGTGTTGAGCATGGTGGCGCCGGCTGCTTCGAGGGCGAGCGCCAGTTGTTCCACTTCCTCCCAGGTAGAACCATCTTCCACCAGATCGAGCATGGAAACGCGGAAAATGACGATGAAATCCTTGCCAGCCTTTTCCCGCACCTTTCGCATGACTTCCAGCGGAAAACGCATGCGGTTTTCAAATGAACCGCCCCAGTCGTCGCTTCGTTTGTTGGTGCGCGGCGCTATAAACTGATTGATGAGATACCCTTCGCTGCCCATAATTTCCACGCCGTCGTATCCGGCTTCGCGGGCCAGGGCGGCACAGGCGCCGAAATCGTCGATGGTGGATTTGATGAGTCGGCCACTCATTTCCCAGGGTTTAAACGGCGAAATATGCGCCCGGATGGCCGAGGGCGCCACCAGCAGCGGGTGTGCGGCATATCTGCCTGCGTGCAGTATTTGCATACAGATTTTGCCGTCTTCGGCATGTACGGCCGACGTGACGGTGCGGTGGTGCGCCACTTCACTGCGTGCGCTGAGTTTGGCACCGAAGGGAATGAGCCACCCTTGCCGGTTGGGCGAAATGCCGCCAGTCACCATGAGCCCGATGCCGCCTTTGGCACGTTCGGCAAAATAGGCGGCCAGGGCTTTCATACCGTCCTTGTGTTCTTCGAGCCCGGTGTGCATAGAGCCCATGAGGGCGCGGTTTTTCAGGGTAGTAAAACCCAGGTCGAGGGGTTTAAAAAGATGCGGGTAAGTCGGGTGCATAAATAATAAGGTAGAATCAATGTCAGTAGTGCGGATAAAGGTGAAAAAAAATACCATCTGGAGAAAACATTGGGGAAAAACAACTTTCCAGTTTTTTCAAAAATGTTTGCTAACCTTGCCAGACTAAATGAGGTTTTGGGTTTGCGTAGCCTAAAACAAAACGAAATACCTACACATCGCCATGAATACAACACCATCGTCGTCGGGCCGCAACCCATATCTGGTACCTTTTGCCCTGGTATGCAGCCTGTTTTTTCTGTGGGGAATAGCCAATAGCCTCAATGGCTCGCTGATCCGCCATTTTCAGTTTGCCCTCGATCTGAAACGCTGGCAGGCGGGTATTGTCGACTCGGCTTTCTACTTCGGTTATTTTGTGATGGCCATTCCAGCGGGCATTTTTATGCGAAAATGGGGCTACAAACGTGGTATTCTGGCTGGTCTGCTGCTGTATGCAGGCGGCGCGCTGCTGTTTTATCCGGCAGCCGACGTGCGGGTGTACGCATTTTTCCTCTTCGCTTTGTTTGCCATTGCATCGGGGCTGGCATTTCTGGAAACAGCCGCCAACCTGTACGTGACCGTTTTAGGGGATGCCAAAGAAGCGGAGTGGCGCATCAATTTTGCACAGTCGTTCAACGGCATCAGCATCATCCTCGGTCCCATCATTGGCAGCCTGTTTATCTTTTCCAAAAAGGAATACAACGCTTCCACACTGGCTATGATGACGCCCGAACAAATTCAGGCCGCGCGGGTGGAAGAGGCGCTTTCGGTGCAGGGGCCATATCTCGCCATTGCGATTATAGTAGCCGCCGTAGCCGTATTGTTTGCGCTCACAAAAATGCCGGAAATTGGCAAGGCCGAAGAAGCGGCAGAAGGAAATGTGAGCATTTTCAGTCTGCCCGGCCGCTATCGCCACCTGGCGCTGGGCATTTTGGCGCAATTTGCCAATGTGGGCGCACAGGCTACCTTGTGGGGCTATTTTGTCGATTTCAAAATGGATTTTGCTGCCAACGACCATATCGGGGTGGCGCTCGGCTATGCCGATTTTATCAACAAATTAGTGGGCGATGCAGAAAATATGACGCCTGAAAGAATAGCAGGTTTTCATGCCTCTTTTGCGCTCGTACTGTTTATGCTGGGCCGCTTTCTGGGCACCTGGCTCATGAGTCGCTATGAAGCGCGCAAGGTGTTGCAATGGTACTCTGTGGCAGCCGTGGGCCTGGTCGTGTTGGCATTTGCAACGGGCGGCACGACGGCTATTTTGTGTATCATGCTCACGTATTTCTGCCAGAGCATCATGTTCCCGACCATTTTTGCGCTGGCAACCAAAGGTTTGCCACCGGCAGAAGGAAAACTGGCCTCTTCGCTGGTTATCATGGCCATCGTAGGTGGCGCCGTGATGCCGCCCATTGCCGGACTGCTGTCGGGCGCAGGTGGTATGAAAATGGCCCTGCTGGTGCCACTGCTCTGTTTTTCCTTCGTCGTGTATTACGTGACCAACGGCTATCGCGTCAAACAACAAGTATTGTAAATGCTGGCTGCATCGGTCAGAAATCGGGTGGAAACAATTCTTGGCGTGCCTGTGTGCACTGTCAGGCCGGTCAGTGGTGGCGATATTCACCGGGCGTATCAACTCCATGCCGAAGAGGGCGGAACCTGGTTTTTAAAAACCAATACGCACGTACTGGCGGCCGACATGTTCAGAACCGAAGCGCAGGGGCTGGCGCTGCTGGGCGCTTCGCGGGTGATTCGTACACCCCGCACGCTGGGGCATGGTATCACGGACGAGGGGCATGCTTTTCTGCTCATGGAATTTATTGAGCCGGGGTATAAAAACCGCCTGTTTTGGGAAAATTTTGGACGCGCGCTGGCCAACCTGCACGGCAACACATCGGCACAATTCGGCTTTGCGCACCACAATTTCATCGGCTCGCTGCCGCAGTCGAATACCCGTCACAGCACCTGGGAATCTTTTTTTGCTGAAGAACGCCTTTGGGCACAAATGCTGCCGGCTTGCGAGAAAGGGTATTTCACAAAGACACACGAAAATCAACTGGATGGCCTGTGCCGAAAACTGGCATCTATATGCCCCAAAGAACCGCCGGCGCTGATTCATGGCGACCTGTGGAGTGGCAATTTTCTGTGCGATACCATCGGCCACGCCGTGTTGATCGACCCTGCGGCCGCTTTTGCGCACCGGGAGATGGATCTGGCGATGAGCCGATTGTTCGGCGGGTTCGACTCATTTTTTTACAAAGCCTACGAGGAAGCCTGGCCACTGGAAGCGGGTTTTGAAAAACGCCTGGAAGTGTATCAGTTGTATTACTTACTAGTACATGTCAATTTGTTTGGAGGAGGATATGTAGATCGGGTGCAGGAAATTTTGAGGAGATGGGGATAGGGGGGGCACCCTACTTCTTCCTTTCCGTCACAAAAATCAACAACTCCCGCATCGCCTGCCGCGCCTCGCTATCCGGCAATGTATCCAACAGGTCGAAGGCTTCCTGCCGGAAGCGATACATCGCTTGTTCCGAATATTCGATACCGCCGCTGTTGCGCACAAATTCGATCACTTCTGCCACTTTTTCGGTGCGGTGGCTTTCATTTTTCACGATGTTGATCATTTTCCGGCGCGTACTGCGGTCGGTGTGCGTGAGGGCATAGATGAGCGGCAGGGTCATTTTTTTCTCCTTGATGTCGATGCCGAGGGGCTTGCCTACATCGTCGACGCCGAAGTCGAAGAGGTCGTCGCGGATTTGAAAAGCCATGCCCGTTTTTTCACCGAACAGCCACATTTTTTGGAAGGTTTCGTCGTCGGGCGAGGTGCTGATAGCGCCTGCACTACACGCAGCAGCAATGAGCGAAGCCGTTTTCTGGCGGATGATTTCGTAGTACACTTCCTCCTTGATGTCGAGGCGGCGGGCTTTTTCCATTTGCAGGAGTTCGCCTTCGGCCAGTTCCTGCACAGATCGGCTCACGATTTCCAGCATTTTATACTGACCTGTTCGAACGGAAATAAGCAGGCCTTGTGACAGCAGAAAATCGCCTACCAGCACGGCAATTTTGTTTTTCCACAATGCATTGATAGAAAAAAATCCGCGTCGTTCGTTGGCATCATCCACCACGTCGTCGTGTACCAGCGATGCCGTATGCAGCAATTCGATCAGCGAGGCTGCCGTGTAAGTGGCTTCGTTGATGGGGCCGAACAGCCGCGCGCTGAGCAACACCAGCATAGGCCGCACCTGTTTCCCTTTGCGCTGTACAATGTACCAGGTGATTTTGTCGAGCAGGGCCACCTTGCTGCGCATGGCCTCCCGAAACCGGCCTTCGAAAATATCCAGTTCGGCTGAAATCGGGCGTTTTATTACATCTAGTGACATCGTAGCGGTAGCAAAAAGGGCTTTTCCCGGGGGGGGCATAAAAATGGGGAAAAAAGCGCTCGTTTTATGTGTTTTCAAAAAAAATTGAAATATCTGAAAGTAGAACATAGACAACGCTGGAAGGTTGGCAAAACAGACATTACTTTTTCCCGACGGCCATACGTTTTTGTATTTCTGCCAGGAAAAGAGCCTGCCGATTGAGCGTTTCGCGGTTTTTGAGCCGTGCGTCTTCTGTTTGCGGGTTGGATATCGTATCGATGCGGTTGATCCATTCCATGGCTTTCGAGAAGTCGTTCTGTTCCATGTAGGCGTAGGAAAGGCTTAGTTTGCCTTCGTCAAATCGCGGGTTGATGGTAACCGCCTGTTCAAGTACCCCGATTGCTTTTGTGACATCGCCCTGTTTCAGCAGCGCAGAAGCATAATCGTTCAGCACCTGGAACGACCAGGGGCTGAGCCGATAGGCCTCCTCAAACGCTCGCACACTGGCCTCTGTGTCATTCAGGAAATAATATCCAATACCCTCATGCCATTGTAAAGGAATGGCTACATCGTTGTATTCATTAAAAATATTGCGGCTTTTTTGGGCCTCTTGCACCAGTAGCCGGAAATTTTTTCGGCCCTGTGCATCCATGGCTCGCACGGTGTGAATTTCACCTGTCACGCGGCTCCAGCCAATCCATACATTCAGGGCCAGACCCAGTGCAAGCACCCCAAGAAATGTGCCTGCTGCGTTTTGAATCTGCCATGCCCGCGCATCAGGCCGGTGTTTGCGGTCGTAAAAAGCAATGTACGCCCACAGGAATGCCAGTACCACCTGCATTTCTATTCTTTCCCGGGGAAAATCGAAATATTGAATCAGGCAATAACCCAGCAATCCGGCCATGAGCGCCAATATTTCATGCCGAAATGCGGCCTCCGGATTTTTTTTCAAAAGGCGCGCTGCCATAAAAAATGCCCCTACAAACAGCAGACAATACAGCGCCACACCGATGATACCCAATTCCGAGCGTATTTCCAGGTAGTCGTTGTGCGCGCGGGTGAACACCACATTTTGCTCCTGCAATCGGTACCCGCCTTCAATGCTTTTGGAAGGGAACCATATTTTCCAACTGCCATTGCCCACACCGAGCCAGTAATGGTCGCGGTTGAGCAGGTCGGTTTTGTACCACACAAAGCGGCGCTCGTTGGCCGACACACTTTCGAGGTAGGTAGCAGGATTGAGGCGTTCGAGCAGGGAACTTCCGTGCCCTTTCAGCGCCAACACACCGGACAATAATACCAGGGCCAAGACGCCTGCGGGTACTATTCTTTTCAAAAAAACGGGGCGAAACGCCTCATCCAGCCAGGCGCGCAAGGGAAAATAGAACAGCGCTCCCATGGCCACAGCCAGGTAGGTGGTGCGGGTTTGCAACAACAAAATAAGGATTAATTGCAGACTAACAGTGGCGTAAAACACCTGCTTTCGAGCAAATTCCCTATAAAACATGCCATTGATAACCAGCAAAAAAAACAGGAACTCGGATGCCAGGCTTTTGTTGCCATATACGGCGCTGGCATAGTCGTATAAGGCCTCGTTGTTCAGTCCGCTGCTGCGGGCAGCAATGACCAACTGAATGATGAGGATGCCGCAAACGATCCACGTAAGCCACAGGTGAATCCTGAACAAATGGCTGCGTACCAGCCCTTCATCGCGCTGCAATGCCTGGCGAAGCATCCAGTACACGGCGCACAAGAGAAATACTTTCTGGGTATAAAAAACGGCTTCCGACCAACTGAATGCCCAGCCTGTCGAGGCCATATTCCAGCCCAGCCAGCCCAGCAAAAGCGCGTCGAAAGGGCGTAGTCGCCAGTCGGCATGTCGTTTCAAATCGCGCCAAAGCCAAACCAGACACCCCAGCAAGGCCAGCGACAGGAACAAAAAACGCGGAGCCAGGTACCGATCCAGGCATTGCCACCAAAAGAACAATGCATTGGCGCCAAACGCCAGCCACAGAAACACCCGATAAGGCGCCATGCGATCCGGCTGCGATTCCTGGACGTTGATGTTGCTTTGAGCAGGTTTTTTCCGGGACATAATGCGCCTGGATACTTTTTGTAAGTATTTGAAAATGTGTGAGTTGGAAAACATCATTCCCCCTCTCACTGTTTTTGTGTCGCAATATTCAAAAGAAATCGGGATTCAATACGCATCTTGCCCGAGTTCGCCACATACTTTTGCTTCGGAAAGCCAACTTTACATTACGATGCATATTTTCAAAAAGGTATCCGACCTGCAGGCATGGGTCGCCCAAGAACGCGCCGAAGGCAAGCGCATTGGTTTTGCCCCCACTATGGGCGCTTTGCACGACGGGCATATGGAACTCATTCGGATGTCGGGCCTTGCCGGCCACCGTACTGTTGCAAGCATTTTTGTCAATCCGACCCAGTTCAACGATCCAAAAGACCTGGAAAAATACCCCCGCACGCCGGAAAAGGATATTCTTTTGCTGCACGACAATGGCTGCGATGCGGTTTTTATGCCGTCGGTAGAAGAAATATATCCGCCGGGACTGGACGTATCGATCGACCTCGATTTCCGGCAACTGGATGAAGTAATGGAAGGTTTTTTTCGCCCCGGGCATTTCAAGGGCATGGCTACGGTGGTGCATCGCCTGCTCGACATCGTTCGGCCCGATAGTTTGTATATGGGACAAAAAGACTTTCAGCAACTGACGATCGTGCGGGATATGATCCGACAGATGCACCTGACGGTCGAACTGGTGATGTGCCCAACGATGCGGGAAGCGGACGGACTGGCCATGTCGAGCCGGAACTTGCGCCTGAGCGCCGACATGCGCGCCATTGCACCCGTCATCTTTCAGACGCTTCAGTGGGCGGCAGAAACCTTGCAAACCCACATGGCTTCTGCTATTCAAACCGAAGCCATGCAACGCCTGGAGGCTGCCGGCCTTCGCCCTGAATACTTTGACATTGTAGATGGTATTTCACTGCTCCCGGTGGAGCGCTGGGAGGATAGCACGTTCATTGTGGCTTGTACAGCGGCATTTGCGGGAGAAGTGAGGCTGATTGATAACATAGTAGTGAAATCATAACTTCCCGAGGAATGAATTTCACGCAGCAGATTTCACCTTGCTTGCTATCTTGCAGGCACATCATCTCTGACCGAATATGGTAAAAAGATACTTGTCCGGATTGTTTCTTGCATTCATCTTCCTGTTAACTTTTATTGTCGAACTGCTTATGCTCACCACCTGGATGGGCAAGCCCAGTCTGGATGCAAGCCCGGCAATCTGGCTGGTTACGGGTATTTTGAATGCCTGGACAGGAAGTATACTTATTGGACGTTACGGACTGGGCGCAGATGATACGGGCAACAAAATGACCCTTAGCCCTGCCAAAACCTGGGGCATCATATTGACCCTGATAGTCGGTGTCGGATACACAGCAGGGTTGCTGCATCATATTTTTCAGGATATCCCCGAGTTAAGTACAGCATCCGATATTATTCCTGGGAAAAAAGAATTTGTGCGGCGTTTGCTGCATGGCGAGACAGTGTACCTACCTGTGCATTTTGATACTTATGACCTGCAACCGACCTTTCTTCCATTCAGGTGGCTTCCTTTTACTATTGCAGAGGTATTCAAGTTCGATTATCGCTGGATACCATTTTCAGGGTTTGTTCTCGGGGTTTGTGTGTGGATTTTTTCCCGGGATATAAAGAATAAAAATGTGCCATTACTGGAAACAATCCTGAAAGTATTGTTTCCATTCTGGGCCTTAGGCCAGTTTATTGTAGACGAGAAATTCAATTTTGGTCTGGCTGTTGAGCTTCTTATTCTGGGGTATCACCTGATCCTGGCCCGTTTTATGTTTCATAAAAACCCCTGGGTGGTCGGGCTCTCTGTGGTGCTTTGTCTGTTATCTCGTTACTCCATTATTCTGTGGTTGGCGGTACCCGCCACCTGGCTTATTATGGAAAAAAGATACGCTTTTTTAGGAAAAATTATACTGGCTACGGTCGCCGGAATCTTTCTGTTTTACTGGTTGCCGTTTTGTCGGCACGATCTGGGCAAACATTTTATCACAGCGTCTCACTATTACGTAGAGGCTTGCCGCGGATGCTGGCATGTAGATAGTTGGCAACCAGCGGATGCGATCCCGTCGTTTTTGGGCAAAGGCCAGGGCTTTCAGTACTGGTCGTATGCACACGGACCGGCCGACCTAGAAGATCGGTATCAGTTAAATATGAAACTTGGGCTTTGGACCTGCGCCGCTTCTATTTTGATATCCTGTATTATTCTGTTCAGGTATATGCGAAAGGAGAACGACCCGGTAGTCATAAAAGGGCTAATACTAGGCAGCCTGAAAGTGTACATGATTTTCTTTATTGGTTTTATCATGTGCCCATTTAGTTACCTGTTTATAGTGCCCTTCTTTTTGTCGCTGCCCATGTTGTACAGCATTCCTTTCAAATCTGTTTTTTACAACCAGTTGAGACGGCCATACCATTACTAGTCAATGGCGTGGAACCTGTTCTGCTGCATACACTGCTGCGCCAATAATGCCTGCGTTGTTCAGCAGTTTAGCAGGTATTACCCGTGCCTGGGTTTGTAATTGTGATTTATACTGCTCAAAAAACTTGCTTTCGCCACCACCCAGAATGAACAGATCGGGGGAAAACAGGCGCTCCAGGTGTAGCAAATAGCCATTGAAGCGCTCGGCCCATTCTTTGCGGCTGATTTTAAGGCGTTCGCGCGCACCGGAAGAAGCATAGGCTTCGGCAGATTTGCCATGTGGCCAGAGCAGGTGCCCCAGTTCCGTATTGGGAATCATCATGCCTTTGTAAAAAAGAGCCGTACCAAGCCCTGTACCAATGGTAATCAGCATCACCACCCCTTCTTCGCCTTTTCCTACACCATAGCGCATTTCTGCCATACCGGCAGCGTCGGCGTCGTTGGTCACATATACCGGGCAGCCTGTATGCTGGCCAAATACTTCTTCGGCGTTGGTGCCGATCCAACGCTCGTCAATATTGGCCGCAGATTGGGCTACGCCATGTTTGACAATGGCTGGAAAACCGCAGCCAATAGGGCCTTTGTAATTAAAAAACTCTGCAATTTCGGCAAATGCTCCGGCCATGGCTTCGGGTGTGGAAGGGTGCGGGGTCGGTACGCGAAAGCGCTCTCCCTGGAGCCTTCCGTTGTGTACGTCCACTAAAGCGCCCTTTATCCCGGAAGCGCCTACGTCAATGCCTAAAATTGCACTCATATTTGTTGGTTGGTTTTGTTATCTATTTCTGTTATCAGTTGATGAGGGTTGATGAGGGTTGATGAGGGTTGATGAGGGTTGATGAGGTTGATATGGGTTGATGAGGGTTGATGAGGGTTGATGAGGTTGATATGGGTTGATGAGGGTTGATGAGGGTTGATGGGGGTTGATGAGGGTTGATATTCAGCCACTCGATGAATGAAAAATCATTCCTTACCCCGAGCCGCCATTCATCAACCCTCATCAACCCTTATCAACCCTCATCAACAACAAGAGTAACTGACAACCAATAATTATTCCTCCGGAATCACATTCTCCACTACCTCGTCTTCGCCCGTTTCGCTGAGCAGGGCTTTCTGCTTGCGGCGTTCGAGGGAGTTGGCATGCATATCGAGGTATTCGTTGCGGTTGCGAACAATATCGGCGGCGAGAAAAAGTGCCTTGATAAACGAACTTTCATCGGCTTCTCCTTTCCCTGCAATATCATATGCAGTTCCATGATCTGGAGAGGTGCGGACAGAGGCGAGGCCAGCCGTGTAGTTTACCCCTGCGCCAAACGAAAGCGCTTTGAAAGGGACAAGGCCTTGATCGTGGTACATCGCCAGGATGCCGTCGTATTTGCTGAACTGGCCCGATCCGAAAAACCCGTCGGCCGGGAATGGGCCGAAGGCCAGTACGCCTTTTGCTTTGGCTTCTTCGATAGCCACCCGAACGATGGTATCGTCTTCATCGCCGATAGCGCCTTCGTCACTTGCATGCGGGTTGAGGCCCATCACGGCAATGGTCGGGCGTTGAATATTGAAATCGACGCGCAGGGTTTCGGCCATGATGAGGATTTTTCGCAAGACGCGTTCTTTTGTTATTGCGGCTGCTACATCCTTGATGGGCAAATGATTGGTAACGATGCCTACGCGCAGGGCATCGGACACCATGAGCATCAACGATTCCTTCGCCTTGAATTCGTTGGCGATGTATTCCGTATGGCCTACAAATGGGAAATTAGCCATTTGCATCGCTTTTTTATTGATCGGAGCGGTCACCAGCGCATCTATTTCTCCGGCGCGCAGGTCTTTTACAGCCCGTTCGAGGGCCTGGAATGCGCATTTTCCACCCATGTCGGTAGGTTTGCCGAGGGTGATGTTCACATTGTCGGGCCAGCAATTGATGACGTTGATGCGGTCGGAAAGGGCTTCCTCTGCTGTATTCACAGAGTGAAACTGAATATTTTCCTGGGTGATAATATTTTTATGATAGGCCACCACTTTGGTGCTGCCATAAATAATCGTTCTGTAATTCGGCGCGGCATTTTTGATGGCCAGGGCTTTGAGAATCACTTCCAGGCCGATGCCATTGATGTCGCCACAGGATATTCCGATAGTTATATTGCTCATCGTTTTGCGGTTGCTACGCGTATTGTTTTTTCAGAAAGTCGTACAAAAGGCGAACGCCGACGCCGGTTCCATCCTTGGTTCGGTAGGCGTTTGCGCTGCGAAGATAGGCAGGCCCGGCGATGTCTAGGTGCAACCACGGATATTCGCCTGCGAAATGTTCAAGAAATTTTCCGGCAGTGATCATTCCGGCGTTGCTGCTGCCCAGGTTTTTCAGGTCGGCGATGTTGCTTTTCAGTTCATCTTCAAATTCTTTCCACAAGGGAAATTCGACGAGCCGTTCGTAGGTGGCCCAGCCGCTGTTTTCGAGCGATGCTTTCACTGTTTGGGAGGCAGTGCCCATGTAACAAATAGCCTGGGTGCCTAAAGCCTTTACTGCGGCGCCGGTCAACGTTGCCAGGTCGATCACCAGTTCGGGGTCGTATTGCCGGGCATAATGCAGCGCATCTGCCAGTAAGAGACGGCCTTCGGCGTCGGTATTCACCACTTCTACCGTAGTGCCCGAATACATGCGAACCACGTCGCCAGGTGCAAATGCCTGGTGGCCCACTACATTGTCTGTCACTGGAATCAGACCAATCAGGTGTACCGGCAGTTTGTTGGCAGCAGCGGCACAAAACAGGCCTATCACCGCAGCGCCTCCCGCCATATCGCATTTCATGTAGTCCATGGCCTCCGAAGGTTTCAGGCTGAGTCCGCCGGTGTCGTACACGACTCCTTTACCCACCAAAACAACTGGCTTTGGGTTGCGGGCTGCCGCCGGTTTCCACTCCAGTATACAAAAACAAGGAGGCACGGTACTGCCTTTATTGACTGCCAGCAAGCCGCCCATTTGTATGGATTCGAGTTGCGTTTTATCCAGAATGGTTGCCTGAAAACCGTGGGCTCGGGCTATTTCAAGTGTCGACTCAGCCAGGCGTGGCGCATCCATGTGGGAGTAGGGCTCGTTGACGAGGTCGCGGGTCAGAAAAACGGCCTGTAATACGTCATTGAGTTCGGCTATACTTGCTGCGGAAGCCCCTTCCACACATATTTCCGTGAGGCTTTTTTCTTTCTGTTCCGGTTTGCTGAAATATTTCAAAAACTGATAACTCCCCAGTGCCAGGCCTTCGGCAAAGGCCAGCGACAGGTCTTCAGGACAAATATTGCGTAAACGAACGGATGTGATTTTGTAATGGCGCAGTTCGCGCAGCATGGAATTGCCTGCAATCCGGGCATTTTCGACGCGAATAGCGGGCGACTTGTCGTGTTTTAATAATCGAACAAAAATCGGGGATGCCGCTCGCGGAAAGCAAAAAGTATGGGAATCAAGTTCGGAGGAGTGTCGGAGAAATGCCATTTCCTCGGCATTCAGGACGGCTTCAAGCGGATCGAGTGTGTCTTTTTGGGATAAGATAACGAGCGCGCCGGGCGAGGTTTCAGATGGTATGGCTGTGAGTTGAACGCGTTTCACAGAAAATCAGGTTGGGTCGAAAAAATGGTAGCCGGGTGTGAAAAAGGCTGCGAAGATACCATTTTTTTAAGAAGTGAGAGGTGAGAAGTGAGAGGTGAGAATCCGTAGAGTGTGCCGCTCCGTTCGAATGAACATTGTAGCGGAGCGGCACACTCTACGGATTCTCACCTCTCGCTTCTCACCTCTCACTTCTCTATTTCTTGTCCTGTCGCGCAAACACCTTCTTCAGCAGTTCCGAATTGCGCTGGCCCACATCTGTACGAATGCCCTTTTCTTTCTTTTCCACAAGGCTAAACATGCCTTTGAGGGCCTGTTTGGTCACGTGATCGTCGAGTTCGGGGTTGGTTTTGGTCACGAAGGGCAGTTTGTTGTAGGTAGTAACGGCATTTGTCCAGTATTCACGGGCATTTACCTTATCGAGCGAGGCCTGGATAATAGGTTTGAATTCGCTGTACAATTGCTGGTACGTAGATTTTTCCAGATAACGGGTAGCAGCGTCCGCGTTGCCCGTGAGGATATTCATGGCATCCTGAAAAGTCATGCCTTTGATGGCGGCTACAAAAATGGGTTTGGCTTTGGTAGCAGCGTCTTCTGCAGCACGGTTCATCCGCTCGGTCAAATCGGCCTCAATATTGGAAAAGCCAGGAACAGCCTTCAGTTTATCGGTCACTTTCTGTGCTTCTTCCGGAACCAGGATTTTATACGGGCTTTTGAAATAGCCGTCTTTGGCCGACAGGAAATCGACGGCTTCACCAATTCCGTTGTTGAGGGCTTCTTTGAGGCCGTTGCCCACTTCTTCCTGAGTCAGGTTGCCCTCCGGCAGGCCGACGGCTTTTTTGGCTTTATTGAGCACATCGCCGAATTGGGCATGCGCGAGGCTGGCGCTCATCAGCGCCATCATTAAAAAGAGTGTTTTTTTGAACATGGTCGTTGTTGTTGAATGAAAACCTTTGTAAGCACATTCCATAAAACGCCATATGGTGCAAAACGCCACTCAATGGAAGGAGGTTTAGATTTTTTTTAACGTTCTCCTCAACCTATTCCGTCACCACCCGAATGCCCAGTTCCTCCAGTTGTTTGAGTTTGATGGCATCGGGTGCATCGATCATCATGTCGCGGCCCTGGTTGTTTTTTGGGAAAGCGATAAAGTCGCGGATCGAGTTGGCGCCGTTCATCACGGCGTTCAGGCGGTCGAAGCCGAAGGCAATGCCACCGTGCGGCGGCGCGCCGAATTCGAAAGCGCCGAGCAGGAATCCGAATTGCGCTTCCGCTTCTTCGGCAGTGAAGCCGAGCAGTCGGAAGTTGCGGCTTTGCAGGTCGCGGTCGTGGATACGGATCGAACCACCGCCAATTTCCACGCCGTTCAGCACCAGGTCATAGGCGTCTGCGCGGATGCCTTTCAGCACGCCGTGGTCGTCGCTTTCCATTTTGGCGATGTCTTCGGGTTTTGGGCTGGTGAATGGGTGGTGCATGGCAAAGAAACGTTGCTCGTCTTCATCCCATTCGAGCAGCGGGAAATCGACCACCCACAGCGGTTTGAAATCGTCGGGTTTGCGCAGTCCGAGGCGGCTGCCCATTTCGAGGCGTAGTTCGGAAAGTTGTTTGCGCGTTTTTTCTTCCTCGCCACACAGCAGGAACAGCATATCGCCTGGTTTGGCGCCGCAGCGTTCGGCCCAAACTTTCAGGTCTTCCGGAGTGTAAAACTTGTCAACGGAAGATTTAAAGTTGCCGTCGGCTTCGCAACGCACATACACGAGCCCTTTGGCGCCAATTTGCGGGCGCTTCACCCATTCTGTGAGTTCGTCTACCTGTTTGCGGGAATAATCGGCACACCCGGGCGCACAAATGGCGATCACCGATTCAGCACCGTCGAACACCGGAAATCCTTTGCCTTTGGCTACGTCGGACAGGTCGACGAATTCCATGCCGAAGCGCAGGTCGGGTTTGTCGGAACCATACAGGCGCATGGCTTCGTCGTAGGTCATGCGCGGGAAATCGCCGAGCGTAATGCCCAATGCCTGCTGAAACAGGTATTTAGTGAGCCCTTCAAACGTATTCAGGATGTCTTCCTGGTGAATGAACGACATTTCACAGTCGATTTGCGTAAACTCCGGCTGGCGGTCGGCGCGCAGGTCTTCATCGCGAAAACATTTCACGATCTGGAAATACTTGTCGAAGCCAGCCACCATCAGGATTTGTTTGAAAGTTTGAGGCGACTGCGGCAAGGCATAGAACTGCCCTTTGTTCATACGGCTGGGCACCACGAAGTCGCGGGCGCCTTCAGGCGTGGATTTGATCAGATTGGGCGTTTCCACTTCCACGAATCCCTGACCGGCCAAATACTTGCGGGTTTCGATAGCGAGGTTGGAGCGGAACAGCAGGTTGCGCTGCACGGCGTTGCGGCGCAGGTCGAGGTAGCGATATTTCATACGCAGGTCGTCGCCGCCGTCGGTATCATCCTGAATGGTAAAAGGTGGTGTTTTGGCTGCATTCAGCACCTCGAAGCGCGTTACGCGAATTTCTACGTCGCCGGTTTCACGATCCGGGTTTTTGCTGGCCCGTTCGCGCACGGTACCGCTGGCCTGAATGACGAATTCGCGGCCGAGTTTGCGTGCGCGTTCGCACAGTTCGGCATTGTCGTCCATATCGAACACCAGTTGGGTAATGCCGTAGCGGTCGCGCAGGTCGACGAAGGTAAGGCCGCCCAGGTTGCGGCCGATGGCTACCCAGCCGGCCAGGGTCACTTCTTTATTGATATCCGAAAGGCGTAATTCGCCACAGGTATGGGTGCGATACATGGTATTATGATGATCTGTGAAACAGGTTTTTTAAAAAAGAGGCGCAAAAGTAAGGTTTTACCGCAACAAACGCTCCAGGTAATGTTCAGTAATCCCGAATCCTGCCTTCAAGGCGGCAATTTTTTCCAGAACAGGTTGTGCGGGTTTCGATTTTTTATCTACCACCGCTGTAATCATGACGTTTTTGGCGGTATGTTCAGTAGAAATAAATTCGAAAACGTGGGTTTTGTACCCATTTGCTTCAAGCAGCAGGGCCCGAATGCCATCCGTCAGGATTTCCGCCTGTCGTTCTTCCAGAATACCGAAACGCAGCAGGGGCGCCATTTCGTTCCGGGTTTCCATGTCGCGCCGGATTTGTTTGTGGCAGCAAGGGGCCGCCACAATGATTTGCGCTTTCTGATGGATTCCTGTAGCCAGAGCGAGATCAGTGGCAGTGTCGCAGGCATGCAGGGCAATGAGCATATCGAGCCGCTCGGGCTGGTAGTCGTTGATGTCGGTGGCGACAAAATGCAGTCCTTGGAATGCATTTTCACGGGCTGTTTTATTGCAGAATTCCACCAGCGCCGGGCGTAGTTCGATGCCGGTTATCTGCGGCTGCATGCCCATGCGGGATACCAGAAAGTCGTAGAGGGCAAAGGTGAGGTACCCTTTTCCCGAACCCATGTCGGCAATACGCACATCAGTTGGCAGGGCGTGCTGACGCAACAGGCTTTCTATGGTTTCGAGGTACTTATTGATCTGCCGCCATTTGTCCTGCGCCGATGCCAGCACTTCGCCTTTTGCGCTGGTGATGCCAAGCGTATGCAGCCAAGGCGCGGAAGGGTCGAGCAGGCGCTTTTTTTCCCGGTCATGGCCAGTTTCGGCAGCGACGGCGCCTGATGATTTTTTATCGGTCAATCGCGCCGTACCATCTTTTTCAAAACGCAGGCTGAAATCCCGCTCGGCCGTAAACATTTCGGCGTTTAAAAAGGCTTGCCCCAGCAGGTTTTTCAATAACCCACGGGCTTCCTCCAGGCTGTAATTTTTTACTTCATCGCGCGTCGCATAACGATAGTTGAAGGCTACTTTTATCCCGGCTTTTAATTCCACCGGCCGGATATAGATGTTTTTGAGCCCGGCCCCGGCAGCCGTGGTCGTTTTACTCAGGGAGCATTTGAGCAACTGACCAGCCTGGAAGGCGACCTGGAAGTGTTGGAGAAAGCGATCGAGCGACATGAAGGGAGGGTTGATGAGGGTTGGCAGTTTGAACAGGATTTAAGGGATTGAACAGGATTAGAAGGATTCCTAGCGTAGTAGCCAATAATTTTAGAAATTTAAAAAATTGTCAACACGAAGTCGGTAATCCTTCTAATCCTGTTCAATCCCTTAAATCCTGTTCAAACTATCAACCCCCAAAAGTACATCCCCTCTCCAAATTATGAAAATGTTAAAATTTCGTGCAACCCTCTTCGAATAAAGATGTCAATACACACAAATAACGCAATGGACGTACTACAAACGCACCGCGATCTGGTTGAAAGATGCAGAGAAGGGCATCGGGATGCACAGTTCGAGTTGTACCGCCTGTATTCAAAGGCGATGTACAACACGGCGCTGCGTATGGTACAGCATCCCCATGATGCGGAGGATTTGTTGCAAAGCATTTTTGTCGAAGTATTTACCAAACTGGATTCCTTTCGATACGAAAGCACCATTGGCGCCTGGATCAAAAGAATTACGATCAACAAATGCATCAATTTCCTCAAAAGCAAACGTCTTCCCTTATCGGAATTAAATGCCGTGAACGATCGCGCTGAAGAGAAAGAACCTGAATCTGAGCCGCGGTATTCCGTCGAAAAAATCAACCAGGCCATTCAACGCTTGCCCGATGGATACAGGGTGGTTTTTAATTTGTATGCAGTAGAAGGATACGATCATGAAGAGATTGCACAGATTCTGGGTGTAACCGAAGCCACTTCCAAATCGCAATACAGTCGCGCCAAAGCCAAACTCAGAGAAGCGCTTACATCAACCGACTAAAGACCGCATGAACCAAAAAATAATCCTTTCAAACCGATACCCGACACCACAATTATGACCGACAAAATAAAAAACTTTATCCAGCAGCACCGCGAAGCATTCGATTCGAATGTGCCCGGAGCCCATGTGTGGAACAGCATGCAACACACGCTCGGCCGCCTGCAATCTGCCGATGCGCTGGAACGAAGCATACTCATTCAGCGAATGCAAATCGACTCGGCAACGCCCCCCGCAAGCGCCTGGGAAAATATCCGTGCCGAACTCGACGCCCTGGAAGGTTCGGATGACCCGCTGGAACATTTTATTCTGGCCAACCGCAACGCACTCGATACGGCCGTTCCTGATACTGCCATCTGGCAAAACATCGAACAATCCATCCATCCTGCTTCCTCCAGACCGAAGGTAGTACACATGACCTGGCAGCGCCATCTCCTGCGTATAGCCGCTTCGCTAACCCTGCTGATTGCCGGCGTAGGAATGGGTATCTGGTATGCAAGGGCCAGCCAAAACGGTATGGATATGGCAGATGTTTCTTCCGAATACAAAGAACTTGAACAATTTTACGAACGAGATATCGCAACCAAACAACAAAAACTGGCGACCTTTACCGGAAACCGACCAGCAGAGGTCAATCTAGACCTCCAACAACTCGACCACATTATGCAGGACCTCCGTAAGGAACTGGCCGAAGTGCCTCCTGCAAACCGCGAACAGGTGGTCAGGGCCATGATTGAAAACTACAAAGCCAAAACTGCCATTCTGGAAAAAGTGCTCCGCAGCCTGGATTCCACCCAAAAGCCCGTAAAAGACAACAGCGATGCAGCAGGATATGAAATTAAGGATCTTTAACACCCGTACGCCTTTCATACAACGAATAGTCGTCTGGTTAGTCATTCTGGCCTTGTCGCCCGGTGCTTTTGCGAACGGCCCGAATCAGGAATTTTCACGTACGATCAATCGGGATTTTTCGACTACGACAAATGGAATGACCGCGATTTACAACAAATTTGGCGCTGTAAACGTCAAAACCTGGAATAAGAACGTGGTGAAAATTGACATTGTCATTCTTGTGAATGCCAAAGATCAACGGGAAGCAGAAAAAACCTTCAACCGCGTAAAAGTCAATTTCACGAATACAGCCGGTTATGTAAAAGCCGAAACCATGATTCAGGAAAAGTCGGCCTGGTGGATTGAAGACAATACCTGTCAGGACTTTAAGGTCAATTATGATGTATGGATGCCCAACAACAACCAACTCGACCTGAAAAATAAATGCGGCAATTCCTATGTGGCAACCATAAGCGGCAAGTTGACAGCCGAAATCAAATACGGCGACTTGCGCACCGAAACCATCGCCAATGATGCGGACCTCCATATCTCCTACGGGAAAGTTTATATCAGCCGCGTCAATAACCTGTACGGACAGGTGGAAAACGGAAAATTAAATGTCAGTGATGTGCGTAGCATTCAATTCGACAGCAAAAACTCCGAAGTGCGCGTCGACCGGGCGATTAAAGTGCGGCTGATTTCTCAAAACGACGACCTGGTTTTCGGCAACCTGGAAGACCTGCGGCTGCAAACCAAATACTCCGACCTGAAATTGCAGAAAGCGCATGCCGCCTATTTCACAACCCAATACACCGATGTGCGTATCGCCAATGTTGGGAAGGCTGTAGATGCGGATATGACATATGGCAGCCTTAAAATTGAATCATTGGGCCGCAATTTTGCAGGCGTGAATGTTATCGGAAAATATACCGACGTGGCCATCGCCGCCGAACGAGGCGCCGTCTTTCGCTTCGACGCTGAAGGAAATTCCACACCGCTCCAAACACCCTCGGGCGCCGTCATCCGGCATCGCAACGACGAAGGCTCGCGCGAACAGGTGCAAGGATTTGTCGGCGACGCCAATGCGCGAGGCGTGGTGAAGGCAAGACTGGTGTTTGGCGATTTTGTACTCCGATGAAACACGGTAACACGGATTACACAGATTATAACGGATTTACACGGATTAGACAAGTTCGCAGGTATATATTCCCATGCACTGCTGGCGCCAAACACCCTATCCGTGTAAATCCGTTATAATCTGTGTAATCCGTGTTTCAAATATCCGCCCATCCACGTAATAAACTTCCCACCCGGCAAGTTTATAGACCTGCCAATCTTATTGTCCGGCATCCATCGATTTAAAAACCTTCAGGTTGATATGCTGAAACAGGTCGTTTCCTTTGCATTTTTATTGTTTTTTGCTCAAAACCTCCTAGCACAATGCGTTTCCGGTAATTGCACCAACGGAAAGGGTACTTTCGTATATCCTTCCGGCGCCAAGTACATCGGCGACTTTAAAAATGGCGAGATACACGGCATAGGGGTTTGTTATTACACCAACGGCAGCAAATACAGCGGCGAATGGAGCCATCGCTATCCGGAAGGGAAAGGCACCAAAACATATTCCGACGGAACCACCCGCACCGGTCTTTGGAAAAAAGGCAAACCCGTCGACGAGCAGGGAAATGTGCTGGAAGAATACATTGCCAAGAAAAAAGAAGAACGTCAGGACGATGGCACGAATATTCAATCCGGCTGCCTTTCAGGTGATTGTAAAAATGGCCAGGGCATCTATGCCTATCCGGACGGCAGCAAATATGAAGGAAGTTTTGTCAATGGAAAATTTGACGGACAAGGCTCCTTCTGGTTTGCAGATGGCGACCGCTATGTAGGCCATTTCAAGGAAAATTACCCTGATGGACAGGGGGTGCGATACCTCAAAATGGGCGGCGAAGAAAACGGGGAGTGGAAACAGGGCGAGTTTATCGGCGACAACCTGGCCGCCAATGGTTCCATAGGTTGTGTGCAGGGCAATTGCGAAGACGGAGAAGGCACCTATTTCTACAAAGCAGGCTCCGCCAAATACGTAGGCCAGTTCAAAAACAAACTACCCGACGGCATCGGCGCCTGCACCTACGCCAATGGCGATGTGTACCAAGGAGAATGGCTTACAGGCGCTTTTGGCGGCAAAGGAACACTTACCCTGCATGATGGTACGGTTGTAGACGGTTTTTGGCGAAATGGAGAATATATCGGCAAGGAACCTCCTTCCGATTATCAACCAATGGCAGCAAATGAAAAACCGGTAACGCCTTCACCAGCGCTGGCGCAAACCAAAATATGGGCCATCGTTGTAGGTGTGGCCTCGTACGACCACATGCCGGTGCTGCGCTATACCGACGACGATGCCTACCGCTTTTATGCCTTTTTGAAAAGTGTGGAAGGCGGCGCATTGCCTGATGAAAACCTGCGTATCCTGATCGACGAAGAGGCCACCCGCGACAATATTCTGGGCAATATGGACGAACTGTTTTCCATGGCAGGCCCCAACGATCTGGTTATATTTTACTTCTCCGGCCACGGCCTGAACGGTTCTTTCCTGCCCATCGACTTCGACGGGTTCAACAACAAAATTGCGCACGAGGAAATCGCCGCCGCATTTAATAAATGCAAGGCCAAATTCAAACTCTGCCTCGCCGATGCTTGCCACTCCGGCAGTCTCATCGCCATGCGCAGCGCCGATACCGAGCCAGTTATTTCACAGTACTACCAAACGCTCGCAAAATCAGTGTCCGGCACAGCCGTGCTCATGTCGTCCAAAGCAGAAGAAACCTCGCTGGAATCATCCGGCCTGCGCCAGGGCGTGTTCAGTCACTTCCTTATTCGTGGACTAAAAGGCGAAGCCGACACCAATAAAGACAAGGTGGTGAGTGTGGAAGAACTGTTCAAATTCATCGAACGCAACGTACGCGAGTACACCGGCAACCGCCAAAGCCCGGTCATCAAAGGCACGTATGATCCGGCGATGCCGGTGGCTATTGTGCGATAAGTGTGTTTTTGTGTTTTGGGGTTTTTGTGTTTTGGAGGTGCTTCGCTCTTGGCATTTTAAGTGTTGGATGCTTAATAAGGCTTTCACCTGATAAAACCCTATGCCAATAGCGAAGCACCACCAAAACACAAAAACCCCAAAACACAAAAACACGAAAACCCCTCATTTCACCAAATCCGCGATCGGATTGTCTTTCCGCATATACGGCTTCAAACTGCTGTATGGCACCAACAAGGCCTGACGGCCGTAAGATGGATGAAAAAGTGTGCTAATTTCCAGTCCATCGCGCCGAATAGCAAACAGTGGAAATCCTTCTTTATTGATCCATTCGCGGTACTGCGGGTCTGAAGCAAAAGTCGTCATTTTGGGCGATTCGCGGCGGGCATATTCTGCCAGCCAGCCGGCAGCGTCAAAACCTTTGTTGAACAGTTCGTTGAAGGTAATAGGTTTGCCGGTACGCAAATCGAAGTTGTAGGAAAGACCGTCGATGCGCGGGTCCCAGGTCTCCGAAAAAGACATGTATCCGCTAAAAATATTTTCCGTCCAGCAGGCTACTTCTGCCCAGGCGCTGGCACGCTGGCTGCTTCGGTTGGCGGGTGTGAGTGCTGCTTTCTTTTCATTCAAGGCCGTTTTACAACGATTAACCCAGGTGGTCACTTGCTGATCGAGCCAATTGTTGCAGCCGGAGCAGGGTGTGCGCGGATACAGTGCATCGTAACTCGTGGCATAATCGGCATATTCGTAACAACCTGACAGAAAATAGTCTTTGAGGGTAAATTTAAACGTGCGTTTTTCCCCGCTGCCAATCCAGTTGCAATCGGTATTCTGCCCCGGTTTGATGTTGCCCTGTACGATGCCGGCTACTTTGCCATTGGGCAGCAAGGCTTCCATTTCATAATTCCCGTCCAGTGCAATATCTCCTTTCAGGCGATAGGTTTTGTTGTCGGCCTCGATCCATAAAAAGCCGTCGAGCGCTCCGTTGTGCGAACGAACAAGTATCATATCGCAACGAGCGTTGTTGTAGCGTGTGATATATCGGCTGCTCCATTTGTTGTCGCTGCAATTGACGGAAAATGATTGCCCGGGCAGCACTTCTTCCGCTTCAATACGCGCTCCGAGTGTTTTATCCGCATTGCTCCATTCGGCCATCATTCGCTTGTTAGAGTACGTGCCGGTAAGGTATCCGGTAATGCCGCGCGCCATGTCTCTTTCTTCCAGTTGGAAACCAGAAAGGGTATCGAAGTAACCTTCCAGCCGAAATCGGATGCGGCTTTTGGCATACGACATGTAGCCGCGGCAGTTCATGCCGTCAAAACCGAGAGAAATATCCACGACGGACGCATCATCCAGCCTGCCTTTGAAAATTTTCACCCATTGCAGGTCGGAAGGTTTTTCAAACAATTTGGCAATCGCGGTATCGCGTACGGCATAGGGCGCCGCGGCAGGTGGCAAAGAGGGAGCGTTGGGTTTGGCAGCCGTGCCAGAAGTAGTCGGTTTGTTGGTAGAGGCAGCAGGTTTTTGAGCAAAAAGCAGGCAGGGAAGCACACAAAGAAGTGCAAGAATACCCACCTGACGGCAAATAACAACCATGTGTAAATTGTTTGGACGAAAACGGTAGTGATTAAAAAGAGTGCAAAAAAACGATGAAATTAATCAATTTCGATCTCATCTGAAAAAATCCAGCACGGATACCCAGCGCCTTTGTGCCATTCAGGGCATTTGCCTTGCGGAACGCCAACCACCCGGATAAAACGAACCCGGGCTTCCGGAATGTTTGCTTCAAAATCTTTTTGCTGAATATTCAGGTCGTTTTGAATGGACGGCCCCGCAATTTCAGCCAGCGGTGAAAACTGGATGCCATCCAAAGAACCTTCAAAACGAACAGTTTGAGGAAAAAATATCCATGCATTCTGGTCTTGCAGGAAATGGGCGTTCAGGTGTTTGACAGCTTGCTGTTTTCCCAGATCAATGACCACATCGAGCGGTACGCCTTCAAAACCCTGCCAGTCGCCCGTGCGAAAATCGCCTCCACCCCGAATGCCGTCGATGAGCCCCTCATTGCCGCCGGCCGTGTATTGCGGGCTGTATGGATGGGCGTAGCGCAGTACCGACCATAGTTCGGGAATTTTGATGAAAGCCGCGCTTTGATAAACGGTGTAGGTATTTTTTTGTGCCCGGATGGTCATTTTAGTCGACTCCTTGATGTCGAACGGTTTTTTGTATCGCTTTTCCGTAGAGCGCTCGCTCTTGAGGTTGTAGTACAATATTGCATCCGGGTCGGCAGAGGCCAGTGCAATGCGTTGGCGACCGCGGAAGGTGGCATCGCCCTCGGAAATAAACGGCGCTATCACAAAATCGGGGTCGTTGATTTCAGACACGGGCCTGTTGGGCGCAGCTGCGGCCCAGGAGCCTGGCTGCCCGCCCATTTCAAACAAGAGTTCTCCGCCAGCAGCAAGTTCGTCGTGAGAAAGCCAGGAATTGGCATGCAGTTTTTCATTCAGCCGGGCGCTTTGGATATACGGCTGGAGACTGGAAACGTTGGGTGCGCGCAAAGAAAAGGTGCGCCCGTTGTCTAGGTGCAGGCTGATTTTTTCAAACAGCGGCGTCCCGATCACATAGTAATCGCTGCCAGGCAATACGGAATACAATCCCATCGCCGACATGACATACCAGGCCGACATCTGGCCACAGTCTTCGTTGCCGCTCAGGCCGTCGGGCTGGGAGGTATATTGGGTGTCGAGTATCTGGCGGATGCGTTGCTGCGTTTTCCATGGTTTGCCAATGTAATTGTAGAGGTAGGCGATGTGGTGGCTGGGTTCATTACCCTGTACATACTGACCAATGAGCCCTGTGATGTCGGCCTGACTGCGGCCTGAAGTGGCCGATTTGGTCGTAAAAAGGCTGTCCAACCGGCTCTCGAATGCATCCGTTCCGCCCATCAGGCGCACCAGTCCGTTTATATCCTGCGGCGCTGAAAAGCGGTACTGCCAGGCATTGGCTTCTGTGTAGTTAAAATTGACTTCGTAGGGGTCGAAAGGTTTGTACCAGCCGCCGTTTTTTCTGGCCCTGAAAAATCGGGAGCCCGGATCGAATACATTTTTGAAATACTGCGCCTGCCGCATATGCTGACGATACTGCGCACTGTCGCCTGCAGCGCGGGCTATTTGTGCAATACACCAGTCGTCATAGGCCAATTCCAGGGTTTTCGACACCGATTCCGGTGCATCAGGCGCTTCGATCAATCCTTTGTTGCGATAGGCATTCAGGTCAGGTGTGCTACGCGACACGGTTTCCTGCATGGCTTTGAGGGCCAGTGGCAGGTCAAAATTTCGAATACCTTTTGCATAAGCATCGGCAATAATCGGTATGGAATGGTTGCCAATCATACAGTCGGTTTCATTGGCGGCCAGTTCCCATACCGTAAGCCGCCCCCCTTGTTCGTACTGCTTCAGGAAGGTTTTTACAAAATCGGCTGTTCGTTTGGGTTCCAGAATATTCAGCAAAGGGTGCAAGGCGCGGTGCGTATCCCAGGTAGAAAACACCGTGTACACATCGTGGCCGGGGCTGGGGTGCACCTGATTATCGCGGCCACGGTAACTACCATCCACGTCATTCCACAGATTAGGGGCGATCATGGTGTGGTACAATGCTGTGTAGAACACCGTTTTTTGCTCCTTGCTACCGCCATCAACTTCTATTTTGGAAAGTTGGCGGCGCCATTTATCCTGGGTCTCCGTTTTTATTTTTTCAAAATCGAAGCCGGGGCATTCCGCTTCCAGGTTGCGGCGGGCGCCTTCTATGCTTGTGCCCGAAATGCCCACGGTGACTACCAGCGGCGTTTCCTGATTGTAAAAACCCAGCAAGCCCACCACCGCTTTGCTGTTGACTGTAGGAGCGGCTTCGCGCGGGTTTTTAGCCATATCCAGCACGATGCTGCTAAAAAATGGTTTGCTGAAACGTGCCACGAAATACACGTGCTGCTCTTGTGCCCAGGCTTTGGAAATACGATAACCGGCAATTTCACGGTCATTTACCACGGTCAACTGCGATTCGAGCACTTCATCGCGGTGCCGCAAATCGACCACCAGCGAGCCTTTTTCCTGATTCAGCGGATAGGAATATCGGTGCACGCCAACACGTTCCGTAGCCGTGAGTTCGCATAAAATCCGGTCGCGCTCCAGCATAACAGAGTAGTATCCTGCCTCGGCTTTTTCCTTGTTTTTTTTAAAAGGAGAAGCATATTCCTCCGGTTCCAGCCGTACGCCACCTGTAAACGGCATAAAAAGGATATCGCAGTAATCGGCCACGCCTGTGCCGCTCAGGTGCGTATGAGAGAACCCGTACACCAGCGAATCGGAGTAGTGGTAGCCGGAACAAGCATCCCAGTCCATCATGCTGGTGCGGGTATCCGGGCTCAGTTGTACCATGCCAAATGGCGCCATAGCACCCGGAAAGGTGTGCCCGTGCCCACCCGTTCCGATAAAAGGGTCGACAAACGGCAGCGGGTTTTGCGCTCCGGCAAGAAATGGGAGCAGGAGCAGGAGGAAGGAATATTTCATGCTGGAAGAATTTAAAAGGAGGTTTGAACAGGATTTTGGGGATTGGAAAGGATTAGAAGGATTACCGACTTCGTGTTGACAATTTTTTAAATTTCTAAAATTTTGTCTACCGCGTTGGTAATCCTTCTAATCCTTTCCAATCCCCAAAATCCTGTTCAAACCCTCCCCATCAGCGTTTGACCACTTTCACCACAGCACCCGTTTTGCCTGTAGCGATGCGCAGCAGGTAAGTGCCGGCAGGCAATTGACCCAGGCGAAGATCGAACTGGTTCGGGCCGCTGCTCAACTGCACCGTCTGGGTTTGCAGGGTTTCACCGAGCAGGTTATTGACGGTTACCTGTGCGGAGGTGTTTTCTGCACTTTGCAGACTGATTTGTACCCGATCGGTAGCCGGGTTGGGCGCCACGGACAGTTGCAGTGCCGAAGCGTTTGCTTCATTGGTGCTTACCTGCAAACTGCGGTCGCCGGTAGCATACCATACGCCTTGCTGACGGCTGGTGACGAGCAGACTGGCATTGCCCTGACCGGTGATTTTGGTATTGTTTACGCCTTGCAGATACAGGTCGTAGTCGCCAAAAATGTCAGGACTTTGGTGCAGCACGGCATTATCGAGGCGGGTGTAACTGGGCCAGCCCAGGTCGCCGTTGTCGCTCACAATCACATCATAGTCTCCGGTTTCGGAGTTGGAACCATACACATCGTAAAACGAACCGTCATTGGCAAAAAAGTCGAAGGCGAGTACGTAAGGCGAGTTTTTTGCAAAGGCAGGGTCGCCAATGCTGGTATTTTCCGGAATGCCCGTAAACAGTTTGGAAATGAACGGCGTGCCGGTAACAAACTCCCCGTTGTCGCGGAATTGCAGGAAACTGATATCCCAGTAACTCAGGTCAGTACTGCCGTTTGAAAGTTGGTTGAATGCATCGTACATCAGGTTTTCGCCCGAATAGTCGAATTCAAGCACATCGGCGTATTGCACCTCGCCGGTAACCGTATTTTCAGAATAGGTCGGGTTGTACAGCACGTACACATAGGTATCACCCAGGATGCTCAACAGGTCGGCGATGTATATTTTATTGTCCGCATCTTCCGTAATGGCGGCGAGATAACTGCCATCTTTGGAAATAGCCACATTGCGCCAGATAGGATCGGCGGAATACGGCGGATTCACCGTTGGGATAATCTGCGATTGTGTGTACACCAGGTCGACAAGAATGATATCGCCTGCTGCATTTACAAAAGCAACTTGAGAACCATCATCGGACACGCTGGGGCGGCTGCGCACACCATCCGTGTAAATAGAGCCCAGCACGGTACCATCGCTCAGGGCGATGTCGAGGTTTTGGTTGTTGTTCGTGACGCAAAGGATAAGGTCTTCTCCCGGGTTGGGCGAGAGTTGTCCGAGGTAATTACCGCCCGGTGCGCTGCCGATGCCTACCTGTGAAAAAGCAGTGGCTGCCGCATTGGCCACAGTGGAGCCGTACAGGTCGGTAGCCGCCTGAATCACGGCAATACGCGCATCGATGAACTGACTGGATTTTACCAGATAGTCGTCGAGCGCTTTGTAGTACACCAGTTCGGCTTTGTCTTTGCCTACTCCAGCGGTATTGGCAAACAGGTAAAAAGCGTGGTTTGGGATGCCGCTGTTGATATGCACGCCGCCATTGTCATCATTTCCATTGTATTGTTCGTTGGTATGGCTGGGCTGCCACCACGGGCTGCTCGAACTTACGCCATTGTGCGGGTCTTGCAGGCTGCGGAGCACATTGTTCGGGTTTACGCCGCTTTGCATCACGTCTTCGCCAATGTTCCAGTCGTCGCGGTCGATCATAGCGCCGAATACGTCGGCAAAGGATTCATTGAGCGCGCCGCTTTCATCCTGGTATTCGAGGTTGGCAGTTTTTTCCACTACGCCGTGGGTCATTTCGTGGCCGCCTACGTCGAGTCCGCGGGCCAGTTTTTTGAAAATACTGCCGCCGTTGCCATACCACATGGCAGCGCCGTTCCAGTAGGCATTTTCCATGGAAGTGCCGTCGTCGTCTGCTACGTTGTAGAAGGCGATGATATTGCCGCCAACGCCGTCGATGGAGTTGCGTCCGAAGGTGGTATTAAAATAGTCGTAACTCTTGATACTGTTCCAGTGTGTGCTGACAGCCGTAGTGTTGTTGAAAGTAGTGGAGCCGGAAGTAGCGAGGGAATAGTTGAAAGAGGCCTGGTTGGCTGGCGAAGTGTTCAGGGCGTCGACGGTGACAATTACGCCCACCGGGTCGTTCGGCATGGACGAGGCACCACTGTTGAACATTGGTTTGCTGGCGTCTTCCATGACAATGGTGTTGCCCGACTGCCAGGCGCCAAAGGAGCGATTTACATTCAGCAGGTCGTTGCCCGATGCCGGAACAGGCCCATCCACCAGTAGTGCCCCTTCTCTCACTTCTCGCTTCTCACCTCTCACCTCTTCTGTCTCACCTCTCACTTCTCGCCTCTCACCTCTCTCATGAGCATGTCCGGCGATATTACAGGTGTTGTCATATTGATGCAAAATAGCGCCTGTTTGAGCATCTACGAAATATACCATGCGCGCCATCAGGTTGGGGTGCGCCACGATATGCCAGGCCAGGCGTTCGGTGTTCAACTGGCGATCCTTGTGGTAGATAACCAGTTCGCTGCTGAATGGCTGACCGCCGATGATCTGCAATTCCTGTTCTGTCCAGGAGGTTTTTACCTTGTCGGCGCCGATGGCCATTTTCACTTGCTCGATGGCACGGCCAGCGTCCAGCGCGGGTGTTACATTTTCAATAGCAGGCGTGGGGTAGTAGCGCCCGTTGAGCATATCAAAAGCGCCGTTGTGTGTATGCGCAATCAGTTCTGCTCCATATACAGGCACGCCGCGCAGCACCTGTTGCAAACGCACATGGGTGTTGCCCTGAGCATCCGTTTTTACATTGGAAACGGTAAACTCGGCCAGTGGCTCGTTGATAGAAGTGGGTTGCAGGCTGGCCAGGTATTGCAGGGCGCGAATGCCTGTATCCTGCGCATCGGATGCGCTACCCGATGCTGCTGTTTTGCCTTGAAATGCGATGGGAAGGCCGTTTTTGTCTTTGGTGATTTTCACAGAGCCCGGTGTTCCGGACATGCGGTTCAAGGCTGGCATCGGCTGGCGACGTGCGCTGCCAGAGGGTTGAAGGGGTGGCTTTACGGTTGGGATAGCAACGCCATCGGGGCGCCGAATCTTGGTTTGCCAGGATTCATAACCGGCACTCTTTTGAGGCGGATTTTTTTTTGCGTTTTGCGCATTGGTTGCTGACACCAACGTAAAAAGTATAAACAGCGGGAGAAATGATTTCATAAACAAAAGAGAATTTAAGAATTGGAATCGGTTGTTTGTGCAGGATATCCTGCGATTATTGGATGATTTCTTTCCAATCGACACTGTCGTTGTGCGAATGGGTAAATCCGATAGCGCGCTCGGCAGCGATGGTTTGTTCGTCGCGAAAAGCCATTACGTATGTTTTGCGCCATTCGGTGGTATAATTTCCGCCCGAACCGTGCACGATGCGTTCGTCGTGGATGGTGATGCTGCCGCGTTTAACGGGCAAAAAAACAGGTTTATCGGTAGGCAGGCTTTCGATGACGAGCGTGTGCGAATCGGAGCGATCCATGTTTTCATCGTGCTGATTGCCGTAATCTTTCGGTCGGTGCGCTCGCAGTTCCGGCTCGTGGCTGGTGCCGGGAATAACCTGCAGGCAGCCGTTTTCGATGGTAGCATCGTTGATGGCCAAGGAAAAAGTGGCCGTCCAGGTGTTGGGCGTTTTGGGCCAGTACCCCAGGTCCTGGTGCATGGCAAACTCGGCCTTGGTTTTGTTGGGCTTTTTGGCCAGAAACTGCTCATAATCCATACGTGCCACACCTTCCGGGTATAGTTGATCGGCGATACTTTGCGCCACCCTGAAAAAGATATTGTTTTTCAGTTCGGGCCGGTAGGTGCTGGGCAACATGGCATTCACCAGTTGAAACTCCTCCACCGGCGTTCCGTATGGCTGGCTCATATCGCAAAAGTCTTTCTCCATGCCGGGTTCTTTGCCGTGGATAAAGTGATCGAACCAGGGTTCGAGTACAGCGACTTCCTCTTCCGAGAGTACATTTTCGAGCACGAGGTAACCTTGTTCGCGGTATTGGCGGATTTCATCGGGGGTGATGTGGTAGGTGTCGCCCTGGCGGCGAGGAGTAGAGTGGGTGGTCATGAGTTTTTTTTACGAAAAATGACAGTATTCAGTCCAACTCGCGCATATTGATTGGAGTTCAAGCATACATTTTTCTGATACGGGCGGCGCCGGGCTGAAGAACAATGAAATGATTGTGGAGTAATTCGAGATTGGACGCAATGAATTCTATAACAAGTTTAGAGCGGGACAAAGAACTCAATTCTTCAGCCCGAACAAGAATGATTCCGGTATGTATCATTTTCATTCGCCATGCCAGTTCTCCAAAATCCATGTCGCGGGTAATCAAAATTCTTTGTTCGCTGTTGGCTTTCTCCAAAACGATTACATCATCTGCCCCTTGTTCGGACTCTGCTTGATAGACGGTATCAAAGCCCGCATTGCGAAGCAGATTTACCAAGGATTTATCTATCCCTTCGTCCGCTAAAAACTTCATGCGGCAGGTATTGGAATGAGGATTTCCCCCCGCAAAGAACTGGCAGCAAATGCCAAAGCAGACAATATATGCTCACGCTTAAGGCGAGGATGTTCTTCAAGTATCATTTCGAAAGTCTCTCCAATAGAAAGTTTTTCCAAAATTAACTCAACAGTGATACGGGTGCCGCGAATTACGGGCTTCCCGAACATCACTTTAGGATTTATTTCAATGAATTCATTTATCTCTTTCATCATCCTTGTCAATTTTTAAACAAAAATACAGGAAAAATCACACATAAAACCACACGTCAGGCATCCTCACCGATACCCGCGCACCGTCCACTTCACTTTCCCTGCCAGCGGGTCTTTCGCCAACACAAACCACTTGCCTTTTTTCACTACAGAAACATCCTGCAATTGCTGGTCGGCAGGCAGGCAGATTTTGCCTTTGGCTTCTGTTCCGCTGACTGAAAATACAACCAGTTCCAGATTGCTCCAGTCCATGTCATTGGTCGATTGTGCCAATCCGATATGCGGAATAACCGCGCCATCGCGCACCAGCATCACCACCGGAATAGCGCCGCCCTCAATGCGATGCCAGCCAGCGGAATACACTTTTTTGCTTTGATAATCAACCCATTGGCCTGGCGGAAGGTACACATCACGGCTGGTTTCGTTTTCTTCAAACAAGGGCGCTACGAGAATGTCGGAGCCGTAGAGGTATTCGTTGTCGACCAGCCAGGAGCCCGGATCGTCCGGGTATTCCACAAACAGGGCACGCAGCATGGGCAGGCCCTTGGTGGTGCAATGTTTGGCCTGCGCGTACACATACGGCATGAGGCGGTATTTCATTTCGATGGCCATTCGGAAGGTATCCTGAAATCCCTGGCCATATTCCCAGGGTTCTTTGGGCGGCTGGCCGTGGCAGCGTGTGTGAGAGGTGAGTACACCCATGCCAAGCCAGCGTTTGTAGAGTTCGGGGGGCGTTTTTTTGACAAAACCGCCTACGTCGTGGCTCCAGAACGAAAACCCGGACAGGCCCAGCGACAGGCCGCCGCGCAGTTCGGCCTGCATACCCATATCTGTGGTTTCAGCGTCGCCGCCCCAGTGCAGTGGGTAGCGCTGGCTTCCGGCCCAGGCGCTACGCGCCCAGATGATGGTTTCGCCCGTGGTTAGTTTGGTGATGTCAGCCACTGTTTTGTTGTAGCGCAGCGGATACAGGTTGTGCTCATAAAAACCGGTGCGGCCCGAAGCATACAGGCCGTTTGGCGGTGCGGCCTCGCCAAAATCGACTTTTATGACCGCCACACCGAGTTTGAGCAACCCGGCAATTTTATTCTGGTACCAGTTGACGGTATTCTGGTTGGAAAAATCCAGCACAGCATCTTCGTAAGGCAGGTTGCCCTTCGGATCGCGCACGGCCAGGCCTTTTTCCATAATTTCGTTGAAAAGCGTGTTTTTCGGCACGAAATAGGGCAATTGCCACAGGCAGGTACGGAAACCCTGCGTGCGCAAATCGCGAATCATGCCCGCCGGATCTTTGAAACGCGAGGGCGAAAACTCGTAGTTGCAGCGCCAGTCGGTTTCAAACCAGCCCGTGTCGAAGTGGATTACATCGGACGGAATGCGGTTTTTGCGCAGTTGATCGGCCACACGACGGCCATCTGCTTCCGAAAAGTAGGTGATGCGGCTCATCCAGAGCCCGAACGACCAAAGCGGCGGCATGGCTGGCTTGCCGGTAAGGTTGGTGTACTCGTCGAGTATGTCTTTCGGGTCGCCCAGAAAAACGAACAAATCCAGGGCCTCGTCTCCAATCATCAAGGCGTTGCTGGCGCCGAAAGTTGCACCAAAATCGCAGGTAATGGGCGTAGAAGTGTGCATAAACATACCATAACCCCGGCTGCTCAGAAAGAACGGGATGGGTTTGTACATCTCCGTGTTTTCTACGCCGTTGGCATCGTCGGTCCAGAGCACCACTTTTTGTCCGTATTTGTTCAGTTTGGTAAACGACTCGCCGCAACCGAAGATTTTTTCATCGGGTGAAAGCGAAAAAACGGCCGCTACGCTGCGCGAATAATCCGTTGCGCGGCGCACAAAAGAAAACGGCAGGGTCGGGTAAAACGATTTGGCCACATCGTCGGGGTTGCGGGTGCTGGTGAGCAAACGCCCGCTGGCATCGCGAAATTCCAGTTTCCAGGGATGATCCAGGATGGTAACACTCCCGAATTTGCTGATGTACCGATGTCCGCCCGGTATTTTGCTGTACAGCCACGAACCGTCGCGAGAAGGTTCTTTAACCAGCATCAGACTTGGCTCGCGCGGATGAAAATCAGGGCCAGTCTGGGCACGAATCCGCACGGTGCGCGGCGATACGAATTCGATGGAAAACGGCAGGGCCGGATTCGGTGCGTATTCTCCGGAAGGAAACTCGTTGGGCGGAACGGGGCTTACGCCGAGCATCATGTTGTCGAATGCATGGCGTACAGTGTACAGCGAGCGTTGCCACACCAGGCGGCCTGTGCCGCTTGCCGGATCGAAATTAGCGAGGCTGTCGGCTACAAAATATGTATTCGACATGTCGCGGAAATCGCCACTGATGTCGATCGGTTCGTTGAGAAGGCGTTGGGAAAAACCATATTGTGCCACCAAAAGCAGCAGCACTGTTCGGATACCTTTTTGTATAAAACAGGACATGGGAGGAAATTGAATGATGTATATTTAAAAACGGCGAATCAAAATGACACCGGCAATAATCAGCAAAACGCCCATGATACGGGGCAAATTCACCGCCCGCACTGGTACGCCTAGCAAACCGTAATGGTCAAGTACAAGTGTAATCAGCATTTGACCGGCAATAATGAGGCTGAACGTGAGCGCAACACCCATACGCGGTACCATCATAATGATGGCAGTAACGACGTATGCGCCCAACAAACCGCCAATCCAGGCAACTGCCGGGGCATTTTTAGCCGCCAGTAAGCCACGAAAAGGGATCTGCGCCACAGCGCAATATAAAAACAGGGCTACAGTACCAATCAAAAAGGAAATCAGCGAAGCCAGCAAGGGCTGTTGAAGCACTGTAGCCAGTTTGTTGTTCACAGCCGCCTGCGTTGGCAGGGCCGCGCCCGCCACCAGGGCCATGATAATAAAAATCCAGTGTTGCATAGTTAGTTGTTTCCACGGCAAAGATCAACAAGTCTGCGGGAATAAGAAGGAATAGAACCGGCAATCGCTACCTTTGAAGGCATTCAAACCAGCCATTTGTAATGAAACATTGTCTTCTTTTATTTTTCTCAGTGCTCGCGCTCGTGGGCACCGCCCAAAAACAAGCGTTTTCTTCCTCTAGCCTTTGGTACGACCACCCGGCAGCCGACTGGAATGAAGCCCTTCCTGTAGGAAACGGCCGACTCGGCGCCATGATTTTCGGCCAGGTGGAAACCGAACGGCTGCAACTCAACGAATCGTCGGTGTGGGCTGGCCAGCCGGAAGACTTCGTTAATCCTGCCGCCAAAGAAGTGTTGCCTTTGGTGCGCATGCTCCTGTTTTCGGGCCAGTACGCCGAGGCACAAAAAATGGCCCAGGAGCGTATGATGGGCCACAAACCCACCGGTAGCAAATACCAGACTTTAGGCGATCTGTACCTCGATTTCGGGAAAGAACACGCAGCACACATCACAGATTATCAACGCTATCTGGATATTGACTCGGCCGTCGCAGGCGTGCGCTATCGTTCTGGAGGTATTGGATTCAGCCGGGAAATTTTTTCCAGCGCGCCTGACCAGGCGCTGGTGCTGCGCTTGCAGGCCGACCAGCCCGGGGCTTTGAACGTCGGGCTGCGGCTCAGTCGTCCGGGAGGATTTGCCCGGCTGGAAATGGTCGGCCACGACATTATCTTGCGCGAACACGTGGACCGCGGCCACGGCGTACAACTCGTAACTCGCCTCCGGGTGGCGCTGGATGGCGGCGCCCTTACGATGCAAGACAGCGTGCTACGAATAGACAAGGCCAATCGAATTACGATTTACCTCACCGCCGCCACAGATTATTGGAAAAATAACCCTGAAACGGTATCGGCCGATCAACTAGATCGCGTATGCAATAAGCCATACTCCGAAATAAAAACAGCGCATATCGCTGATTATCAGCAGTATTTTAAAAGGGTTAATCTGCATTTGGGCGATTCGGGCAATGCAACCTTGCCCATCGACCAACGTCTTACAGCCATGCAAAGTGGCAGCGCCGACCCGGCGCTCATCGCCCTGTATTATCAATTCGGACGATACCTGCTCATCAGCAGTTCGCGGCCCGGCGGCATGCCCACCAACCTGCAAGGTATCTGGGCCGATGGCCTGACGCCTCCCTGGGATGCCGATTTTCATATCAACATCAATATTCAGATGAATTACTGGCCTGCGGAAATTTGCAATTTACCGGAGATGCACCTGCCGTTTTTGCAATTCATCGACTCCTTGCAGGCCGACGGGCGCAAAACTGCCCGCGACATGTACAACAAGCGTGGCACCGTGGCGCATTTCACCACCGACGGCTGGCATTTTACTGAAACCTACGGCGAAACCCAATGGGCCATGTGGCCGATGGGGATGGCCTGGAGCGTGCAGCATTTCTGGGAACACTACCTGTTTTCAGGCGATCAGGCATTTCTGGAAAAACGCGCCTATCCGGTGATGAGAGATGCTGCGCTGTTTTGTGCCGACTGGCTGGTGGCCAATCCAAAAACCAGGCAATTGGTGTCGGGGCCGTCTATTTCGCCGGAAAACCGATTTAAAACGGCGAAAGGAGAGGTATCAACCATGGTGATGGGCCCCACGATGGATCACATGATTATTCGGAGTTTGCTGGAAAGCACCATTTCTGCTTCCCAGATTCTGCAAACAGATGATGAATTCCGCGCCCGTCTGCAATCCATCCTGAAACGCCTCGCACCTACCCGCATCGGCAGCGACGGGCGCATCATGGAGTGGACGGAAGAATTTGAAGAACCCGAGCCCGGGCATCGCCACATTTCGCACCTGTACGGACTGCACCCCGGCCATGAAATCAGCCCCAAAACGCCGGAACTGATGGCTGCTGCCCGCAAAACCATCGACTACCGACTGGCCCACGGCGGCGGGCACACCGGCTGGAGCAGAGCCTGGATTATCAACTTTTTTGCGCGGCTGCGCGACGGAGACGCGGCGTATGAAAACCTGCTGGCGCTGCTATGCAAATCGACCTTGCCTAACTTATTCGACAACCACCCGCCCTTTCAAATCGACGGCAATTTTGGCGCCACGGCAGGCATCACTGAAATGTTGCTGCAAAGTCAGGGCGGCGAAATCATCCTCTTGCCGGCATTGCCCTCGGCCTGGCCGAATGGATACATTCATGGCGTGTGCGCCCGTGGTGGCTTTGAAATCAGTATGGAGTGGGTGAATGGAAAACTGAAACAAGCGGAGGTGTTATCGAAATGGGGGAGCAATTGTGTGGTAAAATATGGCGATAAAGAATTGACAATCAAAGATATGGCGAAAGGAGGCAAGTGTTTACTGGATGGAGATTTGAAGTGCCGGCAATAGATTTTTTACCCTGTCCGCCCTTTCTCCCCCCTTCACCTAGGCACCGTTTTCAATTGCTCCTGAATTTCACGTAGTCGCACCTGCTTGATCGAATCCACCAAATGTGGCATTTGCGTCACGCGGGCCATCTGACACTGACTGTCGAGTTCGACGCGAAGCACGCGAATTTGAGCCGTCGACAGGGAGTCGATGGCCTCGCGGGTTTTGGCATCGAGTGGCGTTTCCGAACTACCACATCCCGATGTGCCCGCAATGAGGCCGAGTAGCACTACAAAAAGAAAGGCAGCGCCAAAACGTTCCATTGTTTTGAAATTCAACACTTTATGATTTTTCATTTAACACACGCATCACTGCGATGGTCATAAATACCTGACCAAAAATATAGGTTGCCATAATCGACAGCGGCACAGCAGGCACGCCTGCAAATTTATCCAGTGCCAGCAAACTATCCGATAATACAAACAACACAGCGCCCAGCATCATCAGCCTGAAATGAGGTACAGGAATATAGGTTCGCAATTGCAGCACGCTCAGTGCCATCGTTGTGATAACCAGCCCATATGCCCCAACAGGTAGCCGCAGCCCGGCTGGTACGCCCGGCCACAAAATCCAGAGCAACAAAGCCAGGTAGGCAAGTGGTAGCAATGCCCATGCCGGATTAGAGCGTAAAAAACCCGTTCTGCCCTGCAAAATCCGCCAACTGGCACTGATGTAAAACAAGTGCGCCAGGAGAAAGGCCGCCAGCCCCAATACGAAAAAAATCTCGCCGCTCCCTTTTGTAAACATCAACAATACATCGCCCAGCGTGGAAAATACAAGCCCCGCTATCCACATACGACTTACATATTGATTGTTCTTTGTTTCTGATGCAAACCATAGTGCCAGCAAAGGCATTAGAAATGGTTTGCTGGCAAATGCAAGCCCCGGCTGGCCCAATAGCAACGCAATAAGGTGCACAATGCAGGCTATGCCAAAGAGTATTTTCCAGGTGTTTTTCATGTGGACGTCCGTTGATTGTGCGCAATAATACTCAGAATCTTGAAATATCAGCAAGCCGTGGCGACTGTCGCCATTTTCACCCAATTGTGGAGCAACTCAAGGCCATATTCCGTTAGTATCGACTCAGGATGAAACTGCATGCCCCAAACGGGCAAATCGGGGTGCGCAAGTGCCATGATCTCATTTTCGGGACTACTTGCGATGCATTGAAGCGGTGTTTCCGATAGCGATTCGAGCAGCAATGAATGGTATCGCATTACCTGAAAATATTCGGGTATCCCCTCAAAAAGCGGGTGATCGAGATGCCTGATAACGCTGGTTTTGCCATGCATCGGCACACGTGCTTTTACCAGTCGGGCGCCGAAATATTCACCGATAGCCTGATGCCCCAGGCAAATACCAAGTATGGGCACTTTGCCGATAAAACGGTGCAACAATGGCATCATTTGCCCTGCGGAAGCGGGGTGTTTGGGCCCGGGAGAAAGCACAATGGCCTGAAAATTCAGTTTTTCAAAGTCATCTATTGAAAACGCGTCGTTTCTATGCACCATACACTCCACTCCGGTCTGGAGCAGGTAATCGTATAAATTATAGGTAAAAGAGTCGTAATTGTCCAGCAGCAATACTTTCATTCCTCGATCCCGTCGCTGTCTTCCTGATAGGTTGGTTGGGTAGTAGTAGCCGGCTCGGGTGCGTTTTCGTCGATGGCTTTCCCATCATCCGGCACTTTATAAATATTGGGTTTGGTGGCCGTTTTTTGAACGCCATATTGCTCTACCCGATCCATCCAGTTCATGGAATATCCCCAGACGTCTTCTGCAAATGGTTTGGCACGAATAGCAATGGCCTTCGCTTTAGAGGGCAGGTCTTTTAGCAAGGGATATGTTTTGGATTCCGACAGGGTTTCTTCGTTCAAAAAACGCACCTGTACGAGAAACCACACCAGGATACTATACACCACCACGCCAAATCCTGCCATCAGTACGCCGCCAGCAGTCTGGTTGATCACGCCGAGGTACACCGCCTGAAAAGCCGACTCCATGCCTTTCGCTGCCTGCCGCAAAATGAACATGATAAAAATCAGGTTGACGACGAAGGCCGCCAGAAACATGGATGGATTGTCGGAATGAAAAAGAGATTCCAGGATTTTTGTGGTAGTCGGCGTAATTTTAAATGCAAATACCACCCCGAACAGGTATGCTGCAAAATTGAAAACGGTGCCGATAATCCCGCGGGAATAGCCGATCCAGAAGCCGTAAGCAAAAACTGCCAGAAAAATGATGTCTATGGGCATAGTGTAGGGCTAATCGGCGAAGCAGCGATGGTTGCGTTCTGTTTATGAGCCGAAAAACCTCAACAAAGATAGGCTGTTTATGGGAAAAGACAATAGTGGTAATATCAAAGTCTGTGGAAACCAATTAGTTACAGGCTCTGTCTTATAAAAGTGCAGGGCAATTCTAGAAAAATTCTTTCAAATTGGTTCCAATGCTGAAATGCACTACCCCGCCGCCCAGGTGATAGGAGCCATACCCCATATCCACCCTGAAACGGTTGATTTTCAGGCCGATTCCACCCGAAAATCCTGCCAGGCTGCGATAATTATTGACAGATAATTCTTTCCGGCGCAGGTGGTTATAGCCAAACCGGATACGGAATCCCTCATTGCGGCCCAGCAGAAATTCACCATTAAAAATCAAATGCCTGAAAAAGTTATCCAGGCCAGGCGTTCCTTTTTTGGTCGTTTCCTCTCCGAACAGCGACACATCGTCGGATTCGGCATTCGGGTCGTCATACCGGATATCCCACTCATGCAGGTGGTGGGCAATGACCGTTAGGCGAAATGGCAGGTATCGAAGGCGTTTACTAAAGCCCAGTTGCAGGTCAAGCGGCAGGTCTTCGCGCAGCCCGTTGTAGGTAGCCAACTGTACGCCTGCATTGCGCAGCACCAGCCCGGCAGAAAACAGGTGAGCCGTATCGGAATATAAAAAGCCGGCATCTGCCGAAAGCATGGACGACTGGTATAAATCGAGGGTCGACACACCAAACCGCAGGTTCAAGCCCAGCGACAGGCGGTCTGTCAGGGGTCTGGCAGCACCCAGGGTGAACGTTGTTTCTGAAGCCTTCACCATGCCTGTGACATTCCCAAACTCGTCAGCCTGCTTGATGTCGCCATAGTTCATGTATTGCACACCGCCCTGAATGGTAAATCCGATGCGTTGCAGGTGTTGGGCATAGGCCACATAGCCATGCTGTATGTCTTTGAGGAAAAAATTGTGATTCAGCGTCAGGCGTCCGTCCATACCCGCATTTAGAGCCGCAGGGTTGGCCGCAGCCAAGGCCACATCGTCATCTTTTACCGTAATCTGCGTTCCACCAAGCGCCGTCATGCGTGCAGAAGGCGAAAGTGTCAGCAATTTGAATACGTTTTGCCCGCCTGTCACCTGAGCATGTGTGCTGAAAACCTGCACAAAAAACAGGCTCCATAACAAGAAATAATGATAGCTGTGTACGAATTGTCTCATGGTCGAAATGATTGGAATTATTCCTTTTTCCATTTGGTTTTGCAAATGCCGCTTTGGCAGTCGGCTATCCGAACCAATTGGCCTGTTTCGTCGTACTCTTTCAGTTCCCCCTGCTCCATCGGGAAATCTTCACCGGGGACATACCTGCCTTCCGCCTTTTTTTGACCGTTTTCATAAAACTCGGTAAAAGGGCCGTTCTCTTCATTGTGTACCAGGGTCACTTTCTCTTTTACTACGCCATTCGGGTAATAGGCGGTGCTCCAGCCTTCCAGTGCGCCGCTTACAAATTCCTGTTCCACTTGTAAAGTGCCTGAATCATAGTATTTCAGGTATTTCCCATGGTAAATTCCATTGCTGTAGTGCTCGATACTTTCCAGGGCGCCGCTCGGATAAAAATATTTGCGCTCACCATCCAGTGTATCGTTTTTGTAATGCGCTTCTTCCAGCAATACGCCTTTTTCATCAAAACGCTGATACAAGCCTTCTTTGGCAAAATCCTTTTTCCTGCGTTCAAAACGTTCCAGTTGCCCCCTTTCATTGCGGTATTCTACTTTTTCTACAGAACCCGAACAAGCAACCATGCAGCACAGAACTGCGCTACTTGCCACGAACAACAAGACACTTGTTTTATTCATAATAGCACTTTTACGTCGGTAAAAGATGTACTGTGAGGTATGACGCAAAAAAAGGGAAACGGGATGCCTGACGTAAGAGTCCTGAGTCCTAAGTCCTGAGTCCTAAGTCCGTAGAGTACACCTGATTACTTTTGGCTACTGAAAAATGAATGCCCAAAAGTAATCAGGTGTACTCTACGGACTTAGGACTCAGGACTTAGGACTCAGGACTTAGGACTCAGGACTTAAATTTAGGACTTAATCAGTTTTCTCGCGCCGGTTGCGCGGCTGTTGGAAACCAGCACCGTATAAATCCCCTGCGGCAGGTCGGCAATTTGCATCGTGAGCATTTGATTGCCTGCCGCAATGATGTGGCTGCGCATCAATTGACCGGAAGCATTATACAAGTTGACCCGCGTATCGGAAGTGAGCAATTCACCGAAAGAAATACGGACTGTTTCGTTGGCAGGGTTGGGTGCGAGATCGAATGAAATGCGGCGTTGCAGGTCATTCGTACCAGAAGCCTCGGTTTGAATCGTGAAAGTACCTGATGCCAGGCCACCTTCTCCGTCAATTACAGAGAACCGGAAATCGTCGTTCGAACCGAAGCCATAATCAAAATAGCGAATCGCGCCATTATTAATGTCTGTCTGCGTAAACTGATCGCCCACTTTCAGGGCGCCTGTCCAGTTTTTCTGCAAATCGCCGGAAGAAGGAATGGTGATGAGGGTATACAGCAATTGGTCGGCTGTATTGTTTACATCTTCCGTTTTCAGCAGGCTGGTGGAAACTTCGGAATTACTACCTGAGGTCAGGGTCAGGACATTATTATTAATGATGACCGGGCCATTGAGCGACACGCTGGAGCACAGTTCCAGTTGGAAAGCAGCCAATTGGCCACCGGAACTCGCTACATTGTCTTTAACGCGCAAAATCCAGTCGCCAGCAGCATCCTGGCCATTGAATGCACTCAGTAGTTCGGTAGGTTTGTAGGCCGTACCGGTTTGAGGCGGCGGGCACGAGAATGCTTCGTTGGCTACGTCGTCAAAGCCGATATTGAAGGTACCTGCATACGAACTGCAACGGTTTTTAAACAGCAGTACATTGCCGCCGGTTGGGCGCACAAGACGCACCTCCAGGTCACTGAAAAAGTTGTGGTTGCCCTGTACTTTTTTCACGTTTACGTCGCTGATAGCCCCACTAAACGGAATATTGATGATTGATTCAATGGTAGGCGTTCCATTGCTGGAGATGTTCTTGGGCAAATCAGTTGCCGAAAAAGTCTGGCAGGATTGTACCTGCGTCATGAATACGAATGGTTCTGACCAGTCCACTGTACCGCATTCATTTTTTGGGCGCACACGCCAGTAGTAGGCTTTACCTTCGGTAAGGAACCCCGGAATATCGTAACTGGCGTCTACCAGATTGTATTCCGTCACAATCAGTGTACTTGCTTCAAAGGATGGATTAGTGGCCACCTCTAGTTCATACAGGTTGGCATCAGCCACGCCGTTCCACGTCAAAACAGGGGAAATATTGATACCCGACGCGCCATCGGCAGGGCTCAGCAGGCCGAAAGCGGAAAAGTCGTTGCGGACAGTAGTCAGTTGCAGTTCATAACTGCGGGTCGTGCCAGCCGACGCCTGGACGGTAGCCGTAAAGGTCGTTTCCGGCTGATCTTGTGCAAATTCAATGGTCAACAGGCTCGTGCTGCCAGGCGCCACTGGGTTGGGGCTGAAGGTAGCGGTAGCACCTGCTGGCAGACCGGAAATAGACAAATCAATCGGGGTGCTAAAGCCCAGTGCGCTGGAAGTGGAAATTTCCGTAGTGTATCCATTGGGCAGGCAAGCCTGGTCTTTCAGAGCGCCACAAATGGTGTAGCCGGCAGCGGTTGGTTGTTGAATCTTGAAATTGGCGTTCGAAATATCGAAGAAAATATTGTCGGCAGCCTCCACGCGAATACGTGCATTGTTCGATACAAGGTTGGGCACCTGTACGCAATAACTGCCTGTGTTGGGCACGCCGGAAGCCAGCATGATCGGATAGGTTTGGCCGCCGTCGGTACTCAGGTGAATATTTACAGTCTGACAATTTACCAAAGTGCCGTTTGTATTGGCCACATTCCATGTAACGGTCTGGTATTCGCCGGCATTCCATGTGACAAGTTCATTTGGATAAGTGACCAGAAACGGACCGGCGGCATCTGTTGCCTGCAAGCGCACCTGCACCCAGTCGACGCCTCCACAACCAGGGTGGTTGTCGCGCACGGTCATACGGAATGTGAGCACACGTGTGTACGTCGGCAAAACCTCTGTTGCTGTAGGCGAGTTGCTGATAATGTTTGTCATGCGCGGACAAACCCTTACCGGGCTCGAAGTAGGGAGGAATGTTCTGAAAGTGGGTGTGCTGCCCATAGGAGACCCTATCGGTGAAGTTGGCCCCAGGTCGTATTGTTCCCAGCAGTAACTCAACTCATCTCCATCCGGGTCGCTGCCGCTACCACTCAACACAAATGGTGTGCTGATCGGGATGTACATACCCACCGGCGGGATATTCGTGCTTGCAGTGGGTTGGTTATTGCCTACATCTACGTTTTCACCGCACAGGTTGCCTGCACTTTGAATAAAGTTCAGCACTTCTTCCAGGTTGACAACATGGTAATATGGGTCTTCATTCTGTTGAAAATTCTGGTTGCCACATGCAGAGGTATAGGCCATGATGGTCGATCCGCCGCCGGGTTCAAATGCCGTACTGGCATTGGTGGCATCAGCATTGGGGGGGCAGTTGCTGAAAGTATGATTTCCTGCCAATTGGTGGCACATTTCGTGTGCTGCTGTCAGGTAAAAACTTTCATTATTGGGTGTAAACCACGAAGAAGCGGCCCTAGCCTTGTTCAAAATGTCGCAGATACCACCCAATGCAGCCTTCCCGATAACGCCACCGGCGCCGGTTTGGCAAAAGGCATGGCCCATATCAAAGTTGTTTATACCGACAGCATTATTGACCGCGCCCGGGTTCTGGTTCATCCAGGAGTTCAAATCATTTTCGCCTTCGTATGGATCCGTAGCCGGATCGAGAAAAATGGCATCCTCATTATTTCCAATCAAAACGAAGCGCACTCCAAAGTCGCGTTCCTGAATCGCGGTGATATAATTCATGGCTTCTACGATGGCAGCGAGCACCAGCGGCTTTGTTCCGCCATTGAAGATGCTGTATTCGCCCTGTGCGGCAATAACCGAGCGGTAACGCTTGAGTAGTTTGGGCTCCAGGCCACGTTCGGAGGTGGCAAAATGTTCGGCATGCGCCGGGCCATCCTGCATATACACACCAAAATCGTCGGCGCCGCAACGCAACTGGCTTTCCAGTGCAGGATCGGTCGGCAGGTCGGCAGCCTTATATGCAATGTAAATACTGTTGTTTTCTTCTGAATACCGGCGTACGGATTGTGCGCCATTTATATCTCCGAAAAAATAGGCGTGAAATCCCTGGTATCCAACGCCCAGGCGTACGAATACACCCGATTTATCGGTAGCCACCCCATAATACGTATGGATTGCAGGAAACTTCGCCATCAGTTCAGGCTCCATGATGGGAGATTCCACGACCCGGAAACTCCGCATGGCGCCATTAGCCATGGGCAACTGGATCGTAACGGCAGCCGTGCTGGCAGCTCGGGTGAATTCCATAGGCGCCTGCTGCAGTGCTGCAACCAAAGCGTCGTAGTTTAATTGAAACGTGGTAAAGTGCGTTGGAGCAGCCCGTTTGCTTGCTTGCGGCAGGGCAACAGCCCCGGGTGCGAGCGGTGTCCAGTACTGTGTGTTGTTGTTTTGGGCAGTCAGTTGTGCCACAACACCCCAAACCAATACAAGTAGAAAAAATTGGCGCATGGTCAATTGTTTTTGAAAAATGTAGGCGGTGAAGATTTACCGTTGCGGAAATTTCGCAGATATTCTATGTGCAAAATTCCAAAGTTTGGGCGGGTCGCAATAGTTTTTTAGAAAATTTGCTTAAAAACGACGTTACATGTATTCCAGGCGCCTTTAAATGGACGCTCTAAAATACCCGCACCAACAACACCAGCCCAAATATCATGAGCAGGGCTCCAATGCTTCTTTGTACCCAAAAAGTGTGTTTTGGAGTCAAAAAACGGCGAATTTCCCGAGCACCATACGCTTTCAGGGTATCCGTAATGACCAGCGTACCGAGCATGCCTGCAAAGAAAAGCAGGGTTTCTGCCTGATTCCATCCATTGGGAATTATGACCGCGCCGGCAATGCTCAGCCAGAAAAAAACGGTAAAAGGGTTGACCGTGTTCAGTAAAAACCCGCGCAACAGGTAGGTGGCAAGGCTTACCGGCTTCCCCGACAAGGATTCTTCTGTATGGATCATTTTCATTTTTTCCCCAGCCTTCAGCCAGGCGCCAGCGCCAAATGCGAGCAACAAACAGGCGCCCGCTATGCCCGACCACATTTTAAATCCGGGAAGGGCGGTCATTTGAGCCAAGGCATCCATCCCGCTCACCACAAGGCCCACATACAGTATATCGCTGACCCAAATGCCCAGGGCCACTGCCAATCCGGCGCGAAACCCCTGCACAATGCCTGCCTCGATAATAGAAAACAGCAAGGGGCCAATCATAAAACTAAGGGAAATGCCCCAAATAACACCCTGACTTATCATATGGCAGGGTTTTTCAATAGACATGCGCAGGTTGAGACGTACATTGCGAGAGTGTTTTTTCGCGCAAAAATAACACTAAAAAAGTCCTAAGTCCTAAGTCCTGAGTCCTAAGTCCGTAGAGTACACGTTGTTACCTTCGGCATTGGTTTATTGAAGTGCCAATAGTAGCAAGGTGTACTCTACGGACTCAGGACTCAGGACTTACGACTCAGGACTTTTCCTAATTGACAATTATCTGCTCCGAATGTACTTTCTCGCCTTGCTGCACCTGCACCACAATAGTGCCTTTTGCGTATTCCGAAAGATCGAACTCCTGGAGGTATTCACCATTGAAGGCATTTATTTCTTCACGGTAGAGTTGGCGGCCGGAGGCATCGAACATCGAAACGGTTGTGGGTACGGCTTCTCCCTGGAAGGATATGGTTGCCCTGCCGCTCGTAGGGTTGGGGAATGCGCGGAAAGCATTTAGTTTGAGTTGTTTGCCGGAGGGGGCAGGAGCAGGTTGCTGTGTCTGGGTATCGTCATTGCGCAAAATAGTAATGACACGGCCCTCGTTGTTGTGGTTAGGCTGGGTTGCAGTCTGATCGGGCTGGGTATCAGACTTGTTGCGGCAGGCTTTAAGCGTGGCTTCCACCTGCAAGGTTTTTCCATCGCGCATAAAAGAGACTTTTACCGCATCGGCAGGTTTATAGCGTGCAATTTCGTTCCAGAGTTCATCCTGATCTGCTACAGGTTTGCCGTCAATAGAAAGGATAAGATCGCCTTGGGCCATTTTCGCTTCCCGTGCAGCGCTTTGATCGGTAAAGTTGGTTACCTGAGCGCCTTTTTTCTCATTGTTCTGGCTGGTCACCGTATAAACGCCCAGGCATGCGTCTTTTTCACGCATCGTCACGTCATAGTTGTCCCAATTCCATTTTCTGCGGTTGCGACTGCCCATCCAGTCAGGATTGGTATTCCAGGTTTCCAGCAACTTGCGGGGTTGTCCTTTCAGCGTGGCTTCGGCAGTGGCGCGTTTTCCTTCCCGTTCGTATACAATGCGTACCTGATCGCCGGGTTTGGTGGAGTTCATAAAATTGCTGAGGTCTTCAAAGGTATTCATTGGCGCATCATTCAGGGAAATGATCATGTCGCCATCCTGAAGTCCAGCCTTGTCGGCACCAGAATTTTCCTGAATACCTACTGTTACGCCGGGTTTGTTCCCGTTTTCATCTTCGTCAATTACTCCCAGAATACCACGCAATTTTGGAGTAGCACAAACAGCAACACAGGTGGTATTTTGGATGTTGTTGCCGCCTGAAATACAGGTGTTGGCAGCGCCTTTTTCATCTTCAACCTGAATGTTTATCGTGGAGTTTTTAGTGCGGTTTTCGCGGAGATACGATTCCACGTCAAAATTCTCAGCCGCTTTTCCTTTTTTGATGATGGTTTCGGTCTGTTCCGATCCGTCGGGCGCTACGGTCTGTTTTGTAATAATGACTTGTTTGGAAGTACTTTTTTGCTGTGCCGACACTTGGGTCAGGCACCAGGGCATGAGCACAAAGGAAGTCAGAAGAATTGTACCAATTATTTTCATAGTAGGATACATTGTTTTTTGTGAAACGGAAGGATGCTCTGCGGGTCGGGGCATTGCAAGTGCAAATGCCCCAATGACAGCCCTGGCATATCAAAGTTGCATGGAAAATGCCTGTTTGACAAATAATCATTACCGAATGCCTGTGGAAAACCCCATCTTTGCGCCTTCCAATCCGGTGTGGAGTGGAAATTCTGTTTTTTTATCATACCTGATCTTCTATGAGTTTAGTTGCCGTCGGCACTGTTGCATTCGACAATATTGAAACCCCTTTTGGCAATGCCCACCGCGTGGTAGGCGGCGCCTGCACCTATATTTCGCTGGCCGCTTCCTATTTTGTAAAGCCTGTTCGAATCGTTTCTGTCATCGGCGATGATTTTCCGGAAGAAATGCTGGAATACATGAAGCAGCGTGGCGTCGATCTGGATGGTCTTCAAATTCGGGAAGGAGAGAAATCGTTTTTCTGGGCAGGCAAATATCACCGGGATTTGAATACACGCGATACGCTGGACACCCAACTCAATGTATTGGCGACTTTCAACCCGATATTGCCCAAACACTACCGGGATGCACAGTACGTAATGCTGGGCAATCTGACCCCTCAAGTGCAACTCCAGGTGCTGAAACAACTCAAACACCGCCCCAAACTCGTGGTGATGGATACCATGAATTTCTGGATGGATACTGCCCTGGCCGACCTGATGAAAGTGCTCAAAAAAGTAGACGTGCTGACGATCAACGACGAAGAAGCCCGCCAACTTTCCGGCGAGCATTCTCTGGTGAAAGCAGCGCATGTGATTCATAAAATGGGTCCCAAGTTTCTCATTATCAAAAAAGGAGAACACGGCGCCCTGCTTTTCCATCGTGGAGAAATCTTTTTTGCCCCGGCCCTGCCGCTGGCAGAGGTGATAGACCCAACGGGCGCCGGCGATACTTTTGCAGGCGGATTTATCGGCTGGCTCGCAAAAACGGATGATATTTCATTCAAAAACATGAAACGAGCCATTGTTTACGGCTCTGCCATGGCTTCGTTTTGTGTCGAAAAATTCAGCATCGAGCGCTTGCGCGGCCTTACGCCTGCCATGATTGAAAAACGGGTGCAGCAATTTGCCGCGCTGGTGCATTTTTAAATTGTAAAAAATCAAAGCCATGTTTGGAGACCTCCTCGGCAACCTGCAAAAACAGCAGGAAGAGTTGCAACAAAAACTGGCCGGCATCTTCGTCGAAGCAGAAGCCGGTGATGGCGCTGTTACCGTAAAGGCCGGCGCCGACCTGCACATCGAAAATATTCGTATCGACCCTGCCAAAGTAGATGTGAGCGACCGCGAGCAACTGGAAGACTTGCTGGTCGTAGCGCTCAACCGTGCGCTCGAACTGGCCCGCCAGGAAGCCGCGGCTGAAAGCAACAAGTTACTGGGCAACCTGATGCCAGGTGGAATGGATCAGTTGTTTAAGCCCTGAACTGTCAGTCAACAGTCGTCAGTCCGTCAGTCAGGAAGTTTGGGTGTGAAGTCTTTGACTGGATTCATACTTAGACCGGGTACAAGTCGTTTATGTTCCAAAATTCGATCGATCAGAATGCGTATATCTTTCCTCGTCCTCTTTTTATTAGCCTGTATGAGCCTGGGCGCTCAGACGGTTTCAGACAAACTCGAAGCCTACTTTTCCTTTGACGACTGCAAAGCCATCGACGACAGCGGCAATGGTTCCAGTGGCGCTCTTATCGGTGATATAGGATGTGCCTGCGGATTGCGCGACTCCTGTATGCGGTTTTCTGATACCAGTGATGCCATATTTCTGGTAGGCCCTTTTGCAGATGTTTTTTCAACCAGCGATTTTACCGTCAGTTTTTATATGCGTCCGCCGGATGGCCAGTTGACCGGGAATTCCCAGATTGTGATGGCCAAACAGGAAAACTGCAATACAGACAAAGCATTTTGGGTGCGTTATCGCCCCAAAACGCGTATTATTTCTTCCGGCATCAGCGAAAATGATTCATTGGTAACTATCGTACAAGGCAAACTCGATGACGCTCCTTGCTGGCAGTATATCAGCCTTACGCGCAGCAATACCACCTATACCTTGTATATTAATGGTACGCAACGCGACCAGAAATCAGCCATTGCCCGTATCGACCTGGAATCTACGGCCGTCTTTAAAATAGGCGAACAGGTATGCCCGCTGGATGAAGTGTACAAAGGCGACCTGGATGAACTGCGCTTTCACAGCAAGGCCCTTTCGCTGGATGAAATCAACAAATACAACCTGAAAGCCGACCAGATACTGAACAATGATACGCTGATTTACCTCGGCAATTCATTCCAGTTGAATACCACGCAGAACTGCGCTTCGGCTTTTGACTGGGACCCTTCTACCGGCATTTCCGACCCCTCGCTTCCCAACCCGGTTGTAACGCCTGTGCTCCCGACCACGTATATCGTATCAATTGTACATGACAATAATTGCATCGCATTCGACAGCATTTTTGTCGACGTGATCGACCCCGACACACTAGATTGCAATAAAATATTTATTCCAAATGCCTTTACACCCGGCGCCTCGCCAGGCCGCAATGATGCGTTTGGGGTGAGCAATAAATTTGCCATTGACGAATTTATTTCCTTCGAAATATTCGACCGCTGGGGAGGCCGTGTTTTTGCCGCCGCAGATGTGACGGAAGACTGGGATGGCACTTTTCAGGGGCAACCCGTCAACCCTGGCGTTTTCCTCTACCGATTGCGCTACAAGTGTAAAGGAGAGGAAAAAGTAAAGGCAGGCAACCTGACCCTGCTTCGATGAGGGAATAATTCTTGGCGTAGATTTTCCATTAGTACCATAAAACAAGAAGCCCGGGTCGCGTTTGACCCGGGCTTTTTTACTAAACCGTTTCTATTGTATAAAGCAGTGTGGTAAATGCCAAACACATGCCAAAAATTGTTCTGTGTACTCGTTTTTTTTGTCAATTACCTGACATATAAAAATAAAAAAGCCCTGTTAAATAATTGCTACTTAAACAGGGACAAAACAAAAAACAAACACTATGAACAAATATTAGTCTGATCCGGGGGTTTTTCGGGTACGGGTTACCAATAGATTTATTGGCAATGCCGAATAATCGTTTTCATTTTTGGAGTAAAAAAAAATTCTGATGGGATATTTCAGGGGCGAAATTACGCTTATTTATTCATACTTCATATATATGTTAGTGCAAAATTCTCAAAAAAGTTTCGTGTTTCGACACTTAATTTTGCCCTGCATTGCTCCAATCATTGCAAATCATCGTGTTTAACAACATAAAACAAATATGAAAGAACCCATATTGGTTACCGGCGGAACCGGATTTTTAGGCGCTTATGTCATCAGAATATTGCTTTCCAAAGGGTACAGCGTACGGGCTTTGCGCAGAAAAAACAGTCCAATGCACCTGTTGGCAGGTCAGGAAGGGCATGTAGAATGGGTGGAAGCCGATATTACCGACATTGTAGCCCTTGAAGATGCAATGCAAGGGGTGAAGCGTGTGATGCACTGTGCGGCCATGGTTTCATTCCACCCACGCGATGTACGGCGTATGATGCAGGTCAATGTAGAAGGCACTGCCAACCTGATCAACCTATCGCTCGAAATGGGAGTCGAGCGATTCATCCACGTGAGCAGTATTGCGGCCATCGGGCGTACCAAAGAGCGCCCCCGGCTCGACGAAACCTGCAAATGGGTGCAAAGCGGAGGCAATAGCCAGTATGCCATTAGCAAGTACCTGGGCGAGCAGGAGGCCTGGCGCGGCCACGCCGAGGGGCTACCGCTTGCGATTGTCAACCCGGCTATCATCCTGGGCAGCGGTTTTTGGGATGTAGGTTCGGCCAAATTTTTCAAACAAATCAACGATGGCCTGAAGTTTTCGCCGGTAGGCCGCTCCGGGTTTGTCGATGTGCGCGACGTAGCCCGGTTCATGACCTTACTGCTTGAAAGCGACATTTCAGGTGAACGATACATCCTGAATGCGGAAAACATCCTCTACCGCGACTTTTTCAAAATGGTCGCCCAATCCATCCATGCCAAAACACCGCCTATTCCAGTCACGCCTTTCCTCGCTGAAGTGGCCTGGCGAGTAGAATGGCTCAAGGAAAAAGTGCTCGGCGTCGACCCGATGGTTACCAAGGAAACTGCACGAAGCAGTGTTTCCACGTTTTTTTACGACAACGCCAAGTCATGCAGCGTGTTCGACTTTAAATACCGCCCGCTCGAACAAACCATCAATGAAACTGGCACACAATTTCTGGAGGCGAAAAACAATAACCTGCAACCCATGGTACTCGACTTGTAGTCCTGAGTCCTGAGTCCTAAGTCCTGAGTCCGTAGAGTACACCTGATTACTCCTGGCTTTAGTTAAAAGAAATATCCAGGAGTAAGCAGGCGTACTCTACGGACTCAGGACTCGGGACTCAGGACTTAGGACTATTTTCACATGACCGCCCTCATACGAAAATATGAGAGGACTCACCGCCAAACACCTTCAAAAAAAACCTCGTTTTCTTTTCCAGTTTCCAAAACAGGCCTACTTTAACCGCCAGAAGCAGAATCATTCACCAAACAAAATTCTTGTTATGCACTCTGCCCGTTTACATTCCTGCCAGGAGGTGTAAGTCCTGAGTCCTAAGTCCTGAGTCCTAAGTCCGTAGCGTGTACCGTTGTATTCTTAGCACTTCTTTAAAAGAATGCCTAAAGTAGTCAGGTGTACTCTACGGACTTAGGACTCAGGACTTAGGACTCAGGACTTGTCTTCCTGGCCATTGTTCACCAAACCAAGTTCTTTCCTATGTCTGCCTACGACACCAGCAAAATCCGGAACATTGCCCTGTGCGGGCACTCCGGCAGCGGCAAAACCACCTTTGCCGAAACAATGCTTTTTGAAGCCAAGGCCATTTCCCGACGTGGAAGCGTCGGAGAAAGCAATACCCAGAGCGACTACACTGCTCTGGAACAGCAACGCGGACATTCCCTCTTCGCCTCCGTACTCCACTGCTCCTGGAAGGATACCAAAATAAACATAATAGATACACCCGGGCTCGACGACTTTGCCGGGGAGGTAGTTACGGCATTAAAAGTAGCCGATACGGCCGTCATGTTGCTCAATGCGCGCAGCGGAGTGGAAGTAGGAACAGAACTTTTATGGGAATACATTGAAAAATTTGAAACGCCTGCCATGTTTGTCGTCAACCAACTCGACCATGAAAAGGCTGATTTTGAAATGACCCTCGATCAGGCAAAAAAACGCTTTGGATCCAGGGTTCTTCCTTTCCAGTTTCCGGTAAATCAGGGCGCAGGTTTCAATGCCATTATCGATGCCCTGCGCATGGTCATGTATGTTTTCCCGGCAGGCGGCGGCAAACCTGAGAAAAAACCCATCCCAGCCGAACACCAGTCGCGCGCCGATGAAATGCACAATGCCCTGGTAGAAGCAGCCGCCGAAAATGACGACCAGTTAATGGAAAAGTACTTCGCCGAGGGTAACCTCGACGAAGAAGAACTGGCCAAAGGACTCAGCATTGGCCTCGCGCACCACCAGTATTTCCCCTTGTTCTGCGCTTCGGGGCAAAAAGACATGGGTAGCGGTCGTATCATGGGTTTTATCCATGATATTTGTCCCAGCCCGGCCGATCGCCCTGCTGCTTCTCTCGAAAACGGCGGCTCCAAACCTTGCGATGCCAGCGCCCGCACCTGCGTATTTATTTTTAAAACCGTAAACGAACCCAAAGTCGGTAGCGTTTCCTATTTCAAGGTATATTCTGGCGTGCTGAAAGCAGGGGATGAACTTGTAAACGCCGACAATGGCACCGCCGAACGTTTCTCCCAATTGTTTGAAAGCGAAGGCAAAAACCGCGATACGGTGAATGAACTGCGTGCCGGCGACATTGGCTGCACGGTCAAACTTAAAAGTTCGCATACCAACCAAACCCTCAACCCGAAAGGTACCGAGACTAAAATCGAACGTATTCATTTCCCTTCGCCACGCATCCGCATGGCCGTAGTACCACCCAGCAAAGCCGAGGTCGAAAAAATGGCCCACGCACTTCACTCCATTCAGGAGGAAGACCCTACACTGCTGGTTGAACAAAGTGTAGAACTGCGCCAGACCATTATTCAGGGGCAGGGAGAAATGCACCTGGACATCGTACGCTACAAAGCCGAACAAAACTTCGGCGTTCACCTCGAATTTATCGAACCACGCATTCCTTACCGGGAAACCATTACCAGGGAGGTAAACCAGGATTATCGGCACAAAAAACAAACGGGAGGCGCTGGTCAGTTTGCCGAAGTACATATGCGTGTTGAACCTTATTTCGATGGCATACCGGCCCCGCATGGCCTCAATGCCAAAAATATAGAGGTGGAAGACCTGAAATGGGGAGGCAAATTTTCCTTTGTATGGGCCATTGTAGGTGGTGTGATCGACAGCCGTTTTATCAATGCCATCAAAAAAGGTATTATGTCGAAACTGGAAGAAGGCCCCGGCACAGGCTCCTACTGCCGCGATATTCGGGTGAGTGTTTACGACGGTAAAATGCACGATGTGGACTCCAATGATATGGCCTTCCAGATTGCTTCCACGATGGGTTTCAAAGAAGCATTCCTCAAAGCAGGCCCACAGATTCTCGAACCTATTTATGACCTGGAAGTGATGTGCGATTCGGAGGTGATGGGCAATGTAATGGGCGATTTGCAAACCCGGCGGGCTATCATCATGGGTATGGATGCCGACGGGCACTACCAGGTTATTCGGGCACGTGTGCCCCTGAAAGAACTGCACAAATACTCTTCTACCTTACGCTCACTGACGCAGGGGAAAGCCAAGTTCACCATGTCTTTCGCCGAGTATAGCCCCGTTCCGAGCGATGTTCAGGCAAAAATCACTGCCGAATACGCCAAGGAACAGGCTGCGCATGCGGAGCATTGATCTGGTAAAAATGTGTATGTCGCGAGCATTTGAAATACCTTCATGGATTTCAAATGCTCGCAAAATTTTCAAACCCATGTCCCTCTACGATTGGCTAACTCCTGCCGGCTACACCCGACAGATGCAGGGAAAATTTACCGAATTGCGTTCGGAAATGATCCTGAAAACGGTGGAGCGTCTGGAGGCCCGCATCGGCGAGCGCTTCCCCGATTCGGGCTTGTTGAAAGTGTGTGTTGAATTTCGTGCACTGGCCCATGATTCCAATAGCCTGGCTCAACGCCTCGGCCCACCTATCTGGCCGGTAAGGGTCTTTGCTTTTGCTGCCGCGTTCCTGCTGGTAGGATTGGTGATTTGGGCACTGGGGCAATTGGTAGCACATTTCTCCCTGAATGCAGAAGGTATTTCCGACCTCGTGCAATCGGCGGAGTCGGCTATCAACGAACTTATTTTTCTGGGACTCGCCCTGTTTTTTCTGGTGGGGCTCGAAACGCGCCTGAAACGACATTCTGCCCTGCGCGCCCTGCATCGGTTGCGCAGCGTTGCCCACGTAGTGGATATGCACCAACTGACCAAGGACCCGGCGTATGTGCTGGGGCGGCTTGTCCAAACAAATGCCTCGCCCCACCGTACCCTCACCAGATCAGAACTGACCCGCTACCTCGATTATTGCTCTGAAATGCTCGCATTGATTGCAAAAATCTCAGCGTTGTTTGCCCAGAATATCGACGATCCGGTGGTGCTGAATGCCGTCAACGACCTCGAACAACTGACACAGGGGCTCTCCGGAAAAATCTGGCAGAAAATTATGATCCTCGATCTTGCCGAACGCGACGAACGACACCACTGAAATATGTTAAATACTGACAAATACGCCATTTTGTCGATACAGTAGCGTTACTTCGCCTCCGCTCCAATCGTTCGCAGTATTGCAAATGCCGAACAATTGAAAGCAAATTTTGATGTGTTCATTTGATAAAAACAGCCATTAAATTGTAGTAAACAACACTTTTTTTGTTCAAAACGCTGCAAAATGTTGATTTTTGAGCAAAAAGTTTTGTTTACCCAGTATGCTTTGCTACTTTTGTGCGCTGCTCCCCTCTAGTTTTCAAGGAGCAGACAAGACTCTCACAAACCAACGAGAATCACTTGGCGTACAAACACCGGTAATTTTTCTGACGAAAGCAATCTAAAACCTTTTTCTTCAGAATACAGAGCCCGTCGGCAAGATTTGCAATTTGAGAGGTATTGCAATACATGATTCGCTTGGTAAAGAATTAAAGTATGGGCAGGAAAGAAAAGTTTGTTTACAACATTCACACGCTTACCTACGAAAAAGTCGTCGTTCCCATTAAGACGCGCATTTGGCAAGCCTTCGGTTTTTTCTCCGTCGTTCTTGTAACTTCTTTTGCATTATTGGCGTTGCTGTATTCGCTGTTTCCTTCTCCAAGAGAGAAAGAACTCGTACGCGAAATAGAGCAAATGGAATATAAATACGGCCAACTCAATGGCCAGGTCGATATGATGTCGAAAGTGCTGACCAACATCCAACAACGCGACGCCAATGTTCACCGCGCCGTTTTTGGCATGGATCCTATCGACAACGATATCTGGATGGGTGGTATTGGTGGCCATGAAGCCCACCCCGAACTGGCCGCTTTTAAATACGGCGCCGATGCAGTAGGTTCCACCCTCGAAAAAATTGACCTCCTCAGCCGTCAGTTGGCGTTGCAAAGCAAATCGCTCGATACCATTCAGCAATTGGCCAACAACCAGCAACACATGCTGGCATCTCTTCCAAGTGTAAAACCTGTACGAGAAGACAAACTTCAAAAAAGTATCGGCACACTCTCTGGTTTCGGATATCGCATTCACCCAGTATACAAAGTGAAAAAATTCCATGCGGGCCTCGACTTTCCAGCCCGCGTAGGAACCGCCATTCAATCTACCGGCGATGGCGTGGTGGTAGAAGCCGGCTGGCACAATGGCTACGGCAACTGCGTCAAAATCAGCCACGGATACGGCTATGAAACACTCTACGGCCACATGAACAGAATGACCGTACATGTGGGCGAAAAAGTGAAGAAGGGCCACAAGATTGGTGAAGTGGGCGACACGGGTTTGTCTACTGCTCCGCACCTTCACTACGAAGTGCATTTTAAAGGAAATCCGATCAACCCGATCAACTTCTGCCTGGACAACCTTACGCCGCAGGAATACCAGAACATGGTAAACAGCGCCAACGTAGCCAACCAGTCGCTCGATTAATTACTGAATAATTCTACTGACAATACTACACACAAAACGGGCTATAAGCCTTTCGTTTTCTCCGGAAGCGATAAACAGCAGGAAAGAGGGCGCCATTCAGGCGTCCTCTTTTTATTTGTACCGCATACACCTCCGCACCGGTAAAATACCCGTACCTTTGCGGCGAATTTTAAAACATATTCGAAATGGTTATCGAACCCAAGAAAGTGGTTTCTGTACACTATACTCTTACAGAAGGTACTGCCGACGGACAGTTGGTAGAGTCTACCAACGGCGGTCAGCCTCTTGTCTTTATCTTTGGTATCGGCAGTATGATTCCCGATTTTGAAAAGAACCTGAACGGCATGAAAGCCGGCGACCAATTCTCTTTTGGCATCCCTGCTGCCCAGGCATACGGCGAATACGATGATACAGCACTTGTTGAAGTGCCCAAAAATATGTTCGAAATGGACGGGAAAATTCCAGATGGGCTACTGGAAATTGGAAACATGCTTCCACTCACCGACCAGCAAGGCAATCACTTCCAGGGCATGGTAGCCTGGGTGGGCCTCGACAAAGTTAAAATTGATTTCAACCACCCCATGGCCGGTGTCGACCTGTTTTTCACAGGCCACGTGGAAAGCGTCCGCGATGCTGATCCAACGGAACTGGAACACGGCCATGTACACGGGGAAGGTGGACATCATCATTGAAGTCGTAAGTCCTGAGTCGTAAGTCCTGAGTCCGTAGAGTACACGTTGATACCCTTGGTGTTCATTCTCACAATAACCAAGGGTATCAACGTGTACTCTACGGACTCAGGACTTACGACTCAGGACTCAGGACTTCCTAATAATTCGGATTCTGCGTAATCAACTGCCCTGTCAAATCAATTTCACTTTGCGGAATGGGCAGCAGTTCATTCTTTCCTGCTACAAAACTGGTTTTGCCTACTGCCTGCATCACCGATGCAGCACGGCCCCAGCGGAGCAAATCAAACCAGCGGTGTTGCTCCATAGCCAGTTCGACGCGGCGTTCGCGATAGATGCGTTCGCGCAATTGCGCCTGATCAGTAATCGTTACATTGGGTAGCAAACCCGGCAGCGGCACCGGGCTGGAATCACGGGCGCGTTTGCGCACCTGATTGAGGTAAGTCAGCGCTTCGGCCTGTTTGTTATTCTCATTGAGCGCTTCGGCAGCCAACAACAGGATATCGGCATAACGCAAGATGCGGATATTGCCCGGCCCATTGTCTTGCAAGCCCGAGTGAGAAGGAACCCATGCTTTTTTATTGTAACGGGCATAAAGAATCTGCGGATTGTCCTGCACAACGGTTCCATCGGGCAAAACATCTCCTTCATTGATAATAGTGGCTTTACGACGTGGGTCGAGCGTATTTTCATATGCTGCTACCAGGTTGTCGGAAGGGCGATTGAAGCCCCAACCCAGATTCGGGGTACCACGTACGCCTTGCACCATATTATAAGGTGATGCGCCAGGCCCAGCTACGGCAGCCGGGTAAGCAGCCGCCTGAATTTCAAACATCGACTCCTGCCCGTTTTCATACGCCTGCGTGAAAATATTGGCATAATTGGGCACCAGGCTGTACTGGTTGGATTGAATAATTTCCATGCAATAGCGCTCGGCATTTGCATAGTCTTTTTTCAGCATGTACAGTTTGGCTAAAAGCCCTTTGGCTGCGCCTTTGGTAGCCCGGCCCAGGTCTTTGGATGCATATTCGTTTTTTTCCGGCAATGCAGCAATGGCAGCCAGCAAGTCGGCTTCTATCTGCGCGTACACCGCATCCACCGGCTGTCTTTCCTGTGCATAATATTCGTCCTCATTCAAAGGTTCTGTGATAAGTGGGAGTGCACCAAACCACTGCACAAGCAGCAGGTAACTGTGCGCGCGCAAAAAGCGGCTCTCTCCTATCAAACGATCGCGCAGTTGCGCATCCATATCCACGTTCGGGATATTCTCAATGGCGAGGTTGGCGCGTGCAATCGCACGATAATGCCCTCTCCAGATGGCGCTGAAGAAACTGTTGGACGGGCCTGCGACAAAATCGTCGATTTCCTGAATAGCAGGCTGGTCATTGGGCACAGAGCCTTTATCGGAATCATCGCTGATAATGTCCGAGCAGGCAAGCAAAGCCAGGGCTGCGCAGTCAAAAGATCGATACTGGTTATACACGGCGTTGGTGGCCTGTACTGCCTGTTCTTCATTTTGAAAAAACGTATCGAAAGTAAGTTGCCCCAGTGGCTTTCGATCCAGAAACTCCTTTTTGCAGCCATTTGCAAAAACCAGTACAAGCAGCACCGGAAGGAATATTTTTTTATGTGCTAAAAAATTCGTTTTCATGTGAAAATGAATGTTTTAATGAAGTAGATGTTGAAAACAAGAGGGTCAGAAACTTACGTCGAGACCGAAGAGAATGGTTTTGGCAAGCGGGTAGGAACCATTATCGATACCTACTTTATATACGTTTTCGCCTGCAAATTCAGGTGAATATCCGCTATAGGCCTGTTTGGTCCACAGGTTGGTACCACTCGCATAGAAACGGGCACGCGACACGCCGATGCTGCCTGTCCAATCGCGCGGGAGGGTGTAGCCCAATACCAGGGTGCGCAGGCGCAGGAAAGAACCGTCTTTTACCCAGTAGTCGGACATGCGGTAATTGTGCCCGCCATCAGTGATACGCGGTTTGTCGTTACTGGTGCCCTCCCCTGTCCAGCGGCCATCGTAGAAGAATTTTTCCCAGTTGTAAGTGCCATAGCGGGCCATGGCTTTTGCATTGAGCACTTTATTGCCGCTTACTCCGAAGAAATCGGCTGCAAAATCGAACCCAAAGGCTTCAATACCAAACGAGAATCCATAGTTGATCTTTGGAATTGGGCTGCCAAGAGAAATGCGGTCGTCGGCAGTAATTTTTCCATCGGGTATGCCGGTGAGTCTACCCAGCGAATCGCGGCCATTGAGGTCGGCATATCTGAAATCGCCTACCTGCTCGCCGCCCAGTTTGGGCAGGCTGCCGAGTTCTTCAGCATTTTGAAATACGCCAGCCACCTGATAGCCGTAGAAGGTGCCAATGTCCTGGCCGACAACCGTACGGGTAGCAAAGTCACCTTGTGGCGTGCTTCCCTCAAAAATTTCTTCCCGGCCTCGGCTCAAAGCCAGCACTTCGTTGTCGACAGTAGAAAGGATACCCGTGATATTATACGTCACTTTGCCGCGTGTTTCGCGCCAGCCGAGGGAAAAGTCAAATCCAGTATTGCGCACTTTGGCAGAGTTTACTACCGGGTTGCCATCCGACCCTACATAATCCGGGATAGGCAGTTCGGCCAGAATGTCGGAAGTAATACGGTTGTACCAGTCGATTTCGGCGGTGAGGCGGCCTTTCAATACGCCAATTTCCAATCCAATATCCGTTTGTTGGGCATTTTCCCAGCGCACATCCGGGTTGGAGAGGCGGGTGAGCGTTGCGCCCTGATTGAGGGACTCATCAGAACCGAAAATACCATACAAACCGCCCTGGATAGCGCCGAGTGAAGCATACAACTGTGTCTTATCATTGCCTACCACACCCCAGGAAGCGCGTAATTTCAGTCGATCAATGAAGCGCTGGTGACTCAAAAACGCTTCTTCGCCGATGTTCCAGCCCAATGCAAAAGATGGGAAATAACCGTACCGATTTTTTTCCGAGAAACGGGAAGAACCATCGACGCGCATGGAAGCCGTCAACATATACCGATCCATCAAGGTATAATTGGCGCGTGCCAGGTAACTGATCATGGCCCACTGGCTGGCCTCGCCAGAGTTCATTTGAGTAGTATCGTTGCCATAATTGAGATACAGGAGTTCATCCTGTCCTGAGCCGAATTGCGCCCGACTGGCGTTCAGTGCCTCATCGCCAAACTCTTGCGAGGTATAACCTGCCAGCACATTCAAGCGGTGGTTTTCCCATTCCTGGCTGTAAGTCAGGGTATTTTCCCACAGCCAGGTGCGACGCTGTACAGCGCCTATATTCAGGCGGTCTTCGGCATTGCGTTGAGAAATGGATACTTCGAATTGGGGTTCGTAGTATTTTGAACTTACATACGCCTGGTCGATACCTAAATTGCTACGGAAAGTAAAGTGTTTAAACAGGGTAATATCCGTGTAAACAGTGCCCACTACCCGATTGGTTTTGGAATAATTGCGGTCTTTATAATACAAATCGGCCGCCGGGTTGCCGATAGCCGTGCCAAAAAACGTTGGGTCGGAAAAAGCGCCGGTAGAATCACGTTCGGCAAAAATAGGCGGCATGCGCAAAGCGGATGCAATTACCCCGGGCGGGTTCTGGCTGTTGACGTGCGTAAAATTGAGGTTGTGACCCAGTTTGATAAAAGGGTTCACTTTGTATTCATTATTGACCCGGAACGAAAAACGGTCGAACTGAGACGTTTCCAGAATACCCGTCTGGTCGAAGTAGTTGGCCGATACATTGTACAGGAATTTATCGTTGCCTCCACTCGCACTCAGTTGGACGTTGGCAATGGGAGCATCCCGGTAAATTACATCCTGCCAGTCGGTACCGACGCCCAGTGCCGACGGGTTGGTAAATACGTCGGGCAATGGCAGTTCGTTGTACAGTTGTGCATACTCGGCAGCATTGGACATGGGAATTTTTTTGGCAAGCGCCTGTGTGCCGTAGTAGGTGCTTAACTGGATAATGCCCTTTTCCCCGGATTTACCTCTTTTGGTGGTAATGATGATAACACCGTTGGCGCCCCGATTGCCGTAAATAGCCGTTGCAGAAGCGTCTTTCAGTACTTCCACAGACTCTACATCCTGCGGGTTCACAAAAGAAATATCGTCGAGCAACATACCATCTACTACAAATAAAGGGTTGGCATTATTCAGGGTACCAGTGCCGCGTACGCGTATCACTGCACCAGCACCCGGTTGGCCGCTGGCCGGCGTGACGTACACCCCGGCAACTTTACCTTGCAGGGCCTGCTCAACAGAAGAAGTGGGAATGCGCTCTAATTCTTTCGACTTGACGGTACCTACAGCGCCGGTGAGGTCGCTTTTTCTCTGGATACCGTAGCCTACGACCACCAGTTCCTGCAAGGTGGTGTAGTCTTCACCCATCGTCAGGTTAACAACAGGGCGACCGCCAACAGGCATTTCGCGGGTAGCATAACCCGTATAGGAAAATACAAGTACTGCCTCCGGGTTGCTAACAGAAATGGTATAGTTGCCTTCATAATCGGTTACAGCGCCTGCAGCGCCGCCTTTTTCGCGGATCGTAACACCGATCAAAGGAGATTTGTCAAGGGTATCAGACACTGTACCCTTCACAGTCATCTGGGCTCCTGCCCATTCTGCCAGTAGCAGCACCGGCAGGAGAAGCCATAGTCTTTTGTGTACAAGCAATTTTTTCATGGTAACTTACTTTGAATGGTTTTGTATTGCCAGGAGAAAGATTAAATCGTGATTCATGACGAAAGCGGCGTTTATTTTTCCAGCCGCACCCGCACTGTTTTTACATCCTGCGAACTGCCGCCTACCATGATGTCGTATTCTCCCGGTTCGGTTCCGAATGTCATATTGCGGCGATAAAAACCCAGGTCTTCCGCTTTCAGCGTAAACGTGAGTGTTTTGGATTCACCGGGTTGTAGCATGATTTTCTGGAAACCTTTCAGTTCGCGAACCGGACGGGTAACGGAGCCTACCAAATCGCGCACATACAATTGTGCTACCTCTTCGCCAGCCATTTTTCCGGTATTGGTAACGGTTACCTGTACGGTAACAGGAGATTTGGGGTAGCGTTTGGAAGCATCATTTGCAGCAAATGACACGGTGGCGGTAGGCTGGCTATAGGAAAACGTGGTGTAACTCAGTCCAAACCCGAACGGATACAGCGGCGCATTAACCTCGTCGATATAGCGGCTTGTCCACTTGGAATCAGGGTTATATGGCCTGCCAGTGCTTCTTTCATTGTAAAAAACAGGCACCTGACCAACCGAACGCGGGAAGGACATCGGTAGTCTTCCCGCCGGGTTGTATGCCCCCGACAACACATCGGCAATGGCATTTCCAGTTTCGGTACCCAGCCACCAGGTTTCGAGAATGGCCGTTGCGTTTTGTGCAATTTGCGGAATGGCCAGCGGGCGGCCGTTCATGAGAACCACCACGACTGGCTTGCCTGTTTTGCAGAGTTCCAGTACCAGTTCTTCCTGCACGCCCGGCAGGGTGATGTCGGTTCTGGAGGCGGCTTCTCCGCTCATCATGGCCTTTTCACCTACTGCAACTACCACTACATCGGCATTGCGGGCTGCAGCCAGCGCAGCATCGAAGCCCGATTTGTCGGAGCCTTCTATGTCGCAGCCTTTTACATGGGTCAAGCTCCAGCCCTGGAGTCCGGCGGCTACCGTCACGCAGTCGTCGGCATTGCCAGCGCCGTTCCAGTTGCCGATGAGTTCGCTTTTGTTGTCGGCCAGCGGGCCAATGAGGGCTATTTTCTGGTTGCGCTGCAAAGGCAGCACGTTTTTATCGTTTTTCAGCAGCACGATGGATTTGCGCGACACTTCGCGGGCTGCCTTGCGGTGATCGGCGCTGAGCAGTGTTGCATTCTGGCGTTCTTCATTGCAGAAACGATAGGGATCGTCGAACAAGCCAAGTTCGAATTTCAGGCGCAGCACCCGGCGGGCGGCCTCATCGATCTGTTTTTGCAGCACCTTGCCTTGTTTCACCGACTGTTTGAGGAATCGCTGGTAAATAGAGCCTTGCATATCCATATCTACTCCTGCATTCAGGGAAAGTTCGCCGGCCTCTTTTTCATCGGCTATCACGCCGTGGTTCACCATTTCATTCATACTGGTGTAGTCGGTTACCACAAAACCCTTGAAGCCCCATTCATTCCTCAAAATAGTGGTAAGCAGGTATTTATTACCTGTAGCCGGTACGCCGTCATAATCGTTGAAAGAGGTCATAACGGTGGCTGCGCCTGCCTGTACGGCTGCTTTGTAAGGCGGGAGGTAGTATTCGCGGAAAAAGCGTTCGCTCATGTCTACCGTATTGTAATCGCGGCCGGCGGTAGAAGCGCCATAAGCAGCATAGTGTTTGACGCAAGCCAGTACTGCATCGGTATTGCCAAGTTTTTTACCTTGAAAACCGTGCACGCGCGCTTCGGCGATGCGGCATCCCAGCCAGGTGTCTTCCCCGGCGCCCTCCATGACACGGCCCCAGCGCGGGTCGCGGGTAACGTCGACCATCGGTGCAAATGTCCAGTTCAGACCTGCGGAAGCAGCTTCTGCTGCGGCAATATGCGCCGACAGTTCGATGGCCTCCAGGTCCCAACAGGCGGCTTCTCCCAGCGGTATAGGAAAAATGGTTTTGTAGCCGTGTATGACATCGAATCCGAATAACAAGGGAATTTTCAGGCGTGTTTCTTCGACAGCCACGCGTTGCAGTTCGCGTACGAAGCCTACCGTGTGGCTGTTGAACAGGTTGCCACAGGCGCCGCTACGGATGTCATTTTTGTAACCTTCGCGGATGGTAGGCCCTGTGCTGCCCCAGTCGGTGGTGTACAGTGTGAGTTGGCCTATTTTTTCATCGAGGGTCATTTTTGCCAGCAAGGCATTTACTTTAGCATCTATGCCTGCCGAAGGTTTGTAGGGTTGGGCGTTCAGCGATCCAAGAAGGAGCAACTGTGCCAGCAGAAACAGGTATGTCAATTTTTTCATGGTCGATATATTGAAATTGGGGGCTGCCGCAAATGTGTCAGCCTCAAATGTTTATTTTTTGCGTTGTGCAAACAGCCATTCGAG
>JAEUUT010000156.1 GCA_016787415.1 Saprospiraceae bacterium
GGTTTTAAGTCCTTAAAAAAGTAGTCAGCATTGGTTTTTACCCATCCGGTTATTTTACTCCGGGTATCGATGTAATAAAAAGTATCTACAGACGATGTCGCCCAGATTTTACTATCGTTCTGGCAATGCATTTCAAGAAACTGGATGGATTCGAAAAAGCGCCTTTTTTCACCTGTATCCGGGTCGAAAAAGAGAATACCTTGCTCCGCGTTGCACCAAATTTTACCCTGTTGATCCAGTTCTATTTCACCGCCTGCTACATCCGGGAGTGGTAATATTAATTTTCTGGCCCCGGTATTAAGGTCAAATCGAAACAACCCTTCCGGCCCTTTTCCCCACAGGCACTGGCGCGTACTATCGGCGACAAACTGTATAAAATAGTCGGGTCTCTTGTTTTTCCAGGTATCAGCCCCCGGAATGTCGAGCCCTGTGAAAACAAATGTGTTGGTAGTGCGATCAAGACGGTAAAAATGGCCGACTTTATTCAAGCACCACACCTCTTTTCCATAGCATTGCAATTGTTCAATTTTGCTACTGGAAGATAGCAGATTGCTGTCTACCACAGGCATTGTATAGTGCCTGAATGTTTTCCCGTCAAAACTCGACACCCCGTTGGTGGCGGCCAGCCAAAGAAACCCCCGATCATCCTCCGCCATCGATAGTATTTCGACAGAGTTCAGTCCCTGTTTGTCATTGTAGAATACAAATTTGAAAGAAGGACTGTTTTGCGCGCTGATGCCATGCATGCCAATTGTCAGCCATGCCAGGCAAACAAACAGGCAAAAGGGATGTATTTCAGGGCGGCGTTGCATACTTGGGGAAGATGGTAGTTGGTATAATCTCCATGCAAGTATAATTTACATCCGCCACACATTCGACATCTCTGCAAAATATATTCTCCGGGCTGCCTATCAGGGCACTTTCACTATACACACCGGCGAAAAAGCCGACTCCTTGCCGTCTTCGTAAAACACTTTGAAGGTGTATTCATACTGCCTGCCGCTTTTGACATCCGCATCCACATATTCCGGTGCATGCCCAGCCGGGAAGGAGGTACAGGTGGCGAATTGCCCGCCTTCTACTGCCTTGTACAGCACGAGGCGGTAATTGCCGGAGTAAGGATATCGCCAGCGGATATGCGCTTTTTTCTGCTCGTCTACCTGTGCCGTCAGGTTTTGAACGGCTGGTTTGAGCCGAAAATCGGGCATTTTCAGCGACAGCAATGCGGAAGGGCGCATCAGCCCGGCATCGTCTTCGGCCAGCACCTGATAGTCGTACAGGCGGCCGGGCGTGGCAGTCGAATCGATGCAGGTCGCAAACCGGTCTTTCGAAGCCGTACTGAACACAATTTTCCAGTTGTTGTCGCCCGACTCCCGGCGCAGCAGGCGGTGCGTCACCACGTCCTCGCTACTGCTGGCAGCCCAACTGATGCGTATGCGGTTTTGTGCAATCTGGTAGTCGGAAAACAGCGGTGCGCTGGGCGGAATAGTGTCGGGTTTGCTCAGTTCGAGTAAGGTCGAAAACGCGGAGTGATTGCCCCGCATATCTACTGCCACGACGCGGTAATAAATTTTTTCGGTCAGGGTATTCAGCGGAATGGTATCCGTGAACACCGTATCGAGCAGCACTTCGGGGGTGATACAAGCCAGTACATGATCTGCTGCATTGGAATAATGCACAGTGTATCCTTTCAAATCGCGCTCGGCACCCAGGCTCCAGTGCAGGCGCACCACGCCGTTGGTATCTACGCTGCCAGCCAGCCCAACCGGTGGCAAAGGGGGCAGGGAATCGATCACATGGCCATAGGAATACAGCGAAACACTGCCGTTGCCCGCCGTATCGACCGCCACCACCATGTAGAAATTACTGCCGTCCTCGTCGGCTTTTTCGTCCACAAAACTGCGGGTATTCCGGGGCAAAATGGTGCTGGTAAGCGGCTGGTAATGGTTGTCCACTTCCGAACTGCGCACGACGTGAAAGCCGGCAAAATCGGATTCCACCACACTTTTATCCCAGGTAATGTTCATTTTCCCTTGTCCCAGGTATTGCGCACGTATATTCTCAGGTGGCGCAGGCGGGGTGCGGTCGCGCCCCATGGCTTGCACGGGTAGCGACGGCGGACTGAGCGTGCCAAACGCATCGATGCCTACCAGTCGGTACCAGGCCGGCACGTAATTGCGCCCTGTAGAATCCTTGTAGGCAAACTCTTCGCGCCCGAACGAACTGTAACTGTCCGACAAAGGCAGCGTGTACGGCGTTTGGTTGAGCCGACGATAGGTATTCCCGCCATCGTCGGAGCGTTCGATGAAATACGCTGTGAAGCGATCCTGGTGCCAGCCGCGCTCCCAGAAAAGGGTGACACTGCCTTCGTTTTCGCCCGGCGCCATCAGTCGGGGCGGTAGCACCACCGCTGCAAAATCTGTTTTTACAAAAAAGTAATCCTGATCGGGCAAGCCCGGCATGCTATCGGGCGTGGCAAAACGAATGCGATAGGCATACACCTGATCCTTTTCCACGCCCGTGTCTTCAAACCAGAGCCCAAGCGATTGTGCAGCGGGTTGCGACAAATCGGCGGACAGCAGGGCAAAACCCCAGCGCGACTTCAAATCGGCAATCTGGTCGGTAAGGGTCGTGGCAGGCACGGCACTTTTCCCGAAAACAGTTTGAGCCGCCACCGCCACGTAGGGGTTTTTGCCATCAGCATATCCTTTTTTGAAATCTTCCTGCGAGCCTACCCGTATAGGCTGCGCTGTAAGCGGCAGGTAGGCTGCCGGATCGACGTAGCCTTTGCGCACCGAGGCGCGTTCCAGCCAGTAGCCATACCGATTGCCATGCAGCCATTGCTCGGGCGAAGCGGGCGCCCAGCGCAGCAGCACCGATTGGCCGGTGTAGCGGGCCAGCAGGCGCAGCCCATTCGGTGCAGGCGCAAGACTGTCTTTGCTTGTCGTCTGGGCGGCACTATGCCATGGAAACAGGCCGATCAGCAACACAGCCCACAAAATTGGCGAAAAGATGCGTTCGTTTTTCATACTGAAACCAGGTTTAAGGGATAGGGAAAAAGAAAGGACTGAATTGACTGAGGTTTACCACCGGCATATATATCGGCTGGGCAATGGGCGAAACAACCGGGTCGTTCACTGGAAAGGTACCGTTGCTGCCCTGCGTGGGCGCCGGGGTCGGGAAGGTTCCGTTGCTGCCCGTTGGCACCGTCTGGAATATTCCGCTGTTCAGGTTCCAGGAAAGGCCGTGGAACGGATTTAAAGCAACGTAGTCGAACTGCCGTTCGGTGCGGGCTGAAACCTCCAAAGTACTTGGTGGGCCATCCTGCACGCCTGGGAAAGGAGTATTGAAGTCAAACCGCACCCCATAAGTGCCACTTCCTACCTCAATGCGCTGGTAAAGCGGCGGTATTAAGGAGCGAAGTAGTTCCCGGTTGGCGTGGTCGCGGCTGCGCAGGTTGTCGAACTGTGTACGGTTCAGACGGTGATGTTCCTGCACTGCGCCGGTAATGAGACCTTGAGATCCTATGTCTGCAGGTGTTTTGCATTGGTTCAGCCCTGACCAGTAGTCCTCGGCATGGGTTTCGAGGGTACGATTGTCGTCCTCGATAAAGTTATAGATGGCGTTGCAGGCGTTTATATCTCCTCGCAACGAGCCGTACGAATGGGCCACCATCCATCGGTGGATATCGGTAGCGGAGCCGCTGAGCATAGCCGCTGAAGGGCCGGAGCCGGAATCGATCAATTTAGAATCCAACATTTGCTGATAGGTTTCCATCAGCCGGCTGCGATGTTCATTGACGATCTTGTGTGTTTCATATTTCAGATGATACACCAGTTCGGATGTGTTCATAGGCAGTGTGGAGGGTCGCGGCTGCTGGGTTTCGGCTGTCACCTGTGCGGAAATTTCGGCTTCGCGCAGCGGCGGTTCCCCGATGGGCAGCCCGAAGGCAAGGAACATTAGAGCGCTATTGCGCTTAAAAGTCACCTTGGAACCGACGGGTTCCTGCACGTCGTCCAGCGTCGAGCTCGGGAGATGACTTACCCAGCCGTTACCCGGAACAAAATTATAATAAGAATAAATGCCGGACGGTTTGAAACGGGTCACAAGCGGCGTATAAACCTTATCGCGCGCTTCCTGCTTTTGCGCAAAGCGCTCGAACGGCGCTGTGAGATCGAGCAAAGGCGCTACTACCTGTTCGCCATCCTTGTAGCATCCTTCGATGTCATACTGTTCCCATCCTTCGCCGTTTATGGCCATGTCTACTTCCAGCCAGGAAGCATTGCCGTTGGAAGCGAGTTGCGCATTTTGCAACCTCACAGTAGCGTACTTTTCCTGCATGCTGCGATACTGGCTGGTACGGAAATAAAAACTGTAGAGCAGTTTTTCCCCATCCTTCAGCACCTGGTCGGGCAGCAAACGCGTAGTGACGGTACTGGTGCTCCGGTACTCCCCGGAGCTGTACGTCGTGTTTTTATTTTCAAATTTCGCCCTGACGCCACCGAGTCCGATCGGTGGATTATTTCTGTTTTTGCCTTTCCGAATCAATTGTACCACATACATCCGCTGGGTTTCCAGCGGTGGCATGGGAAAAAGAACACTGGTAAAACCTGGCGACAGTTGGGCTGGTATATTATTGCCCACCGGCGTACCATCGAGGGTTTTAATGCGGAAATAATAGTCGAAATCGCTGGACTTATTCAGTACATCCTGCCATGCATGTAGTTTGATAAAACCGAACGTTCCATTGTCCTGAATAGTAAAGAAGCGCTGATTCTTCAACGGCCAGGTAAACAGCACGTTATTATCGGGAATATTCGTAGCGGTAGCCCCGGTAGTGAAACACGCTTCGGCGCGCTCCACTATTTCGGAGCCCTGGCTGCGTACCGGTTCCCATGGGCCATTGTTGCATTGTTTGTCGGCGCCAATTTCCACTACGAACCGGAAATCCGTATATCCGGCCAGTTCGCTGCTTGGTACGAGGGTGTACACGGTTCGGTCGCTGTTCCACTTGGTGCTTTGTAATGATACGGGTGCACCTTCAGGGTTTTCCAGAAAACAACGCAGCAGTTTTGGGTTTACCTGACAATTCCGGCCTTCATTGTCGACAAAAGACTGTGCCGTTTGCATGTTTACATTGAACGACACGGAAGGATTTACAAACGTGCTGACACTGGGTGTCGGATGGTTGCAGTTGGCTGTTTTGGCCGGGTTCATACCTCCGATGAAGGTAATACCGCCAAGGTCAGCCGCTTCCGGATGGCATTTTTCACCCAGTTCTACTTTGAAATTGCATTGGCCTTTCACGAGGCCGCCCAACACTTCGTAGCCCAGTCCGACGCGGCCCACGAAGTATTCGGGGTTGGGCAGTTCTGCGTCCAGGGCCACAGCGGCATACAATCCGAGAATCGGGATGCGGCATCTGCTGCACAGCCAGTCGATGTCGACGCCGACGCCGATTTCTCCTTGCAGTCCCACGTATGCCTGCCCTTTTGCGCGCCAGCCGTCGAGGCCGGTGCCGCCATTGGCGCACAGTAGGCCAGGTTCGCGCACCAGCATCATGTCGGCGCCTGCCCAGGCATTGAGATTGGCATAAAAAATAGCGAAGTTGAGGCTGGTTTCCAGCGATAGGTGTACGCCAAAGGCCACGCCACTACCGTCGGAGCGACTTCTGTCTTCCTGTGGGCGTGCATCTCCGTTCAGCGCCTGACTGCCCAATTTGGCGCGGCTTTCGGCACTGGCGCCGCTCAGCATCGCTTCCACTTCCGGGGGCAAGGGCGGCAGTTCGGTAGGAATGGGCGTGCCCACCATGAAATAGGTGCTGATGACGCCCCGCAGGCCAGGAATTTCCACCACCATACCAGCCCTGCCGACCGGACGGCCTACCTGTTCGTCGCGGCCGTTTGGATCGAGATGTCCGAGGTAAAAATGCCACATCGACTTATCGGCATAAAAAGTAGCCGTCACCAATTTGTTGCCTGGCCCTACACCGCGAATCAGCGGGTTACTGCGCGGATAGGCGAGTTTGACCTCCAGCCAACCCGTGAACCGGAATTCGTTGTTGCCGTCTTGACTCAACATAAACATGCATGAGGCAGTAATTGGCGCGGTGTCTGTCGGATTGGGGTCATCTTTATTTTCCGGTAGAAAATATGCCTCCCCGCTTACTTTTATGAATACGAGAGTACCCGTACGGATATTTATTTCCGATTCTACACCTACGGTGAGCCCATATACACCGCCGGTCGGCGGACCGAACAGTGCGCGCAGCCCAAACCCTAATGTTCCCCATTCCGGTGTAAATGTGATCCTGCGGTTGGCTTTATCTTGCAGGTCGGCCGAGTCGCGAGGCGTCATGTTGCGGAGTTCATTGCCATCCGCATACTGGTTTTCCGACAATTTGGCCATATTGTACCACACGCCACCACCAATACCCATAATAGCGACGCCGGGGAAAATGGTGATGCCACTCGACAGGCGCACCATTGCGTCGATGGAAAAGTAGGGGTAATACTGGCTGGTCGTGTTAAATTGGGGGCAGGTAGCGCAGTTTTTCACCGTGCCAAACTCCACAAACAGGTTGAATGCACCAAGGCTGGGCAAAACAACATTGGCGGAACCTTTCACGCCGTCTTTTTTGCCGCCCGTCGGCATGTTTTCCGAATAAAATTCAATTTCGCCAGCCAGCCGGATGCCGCCGCCTACATCGCCTGCAATGCCGATTTTGCTCACCTCTACTCCACCCCAGTCGAGCGAAAGTTGGTCGATATGGTCGAGGCTGAAATTGCGCACCAACGCAAAAAATGCGATCGTTGTTTTGGCGCTTAGTTGTTGCGAAGAACCGGATGTCAGGGAAAGTTCGAGGTTTACAAACCGAAGGCCCAGGCGCATGGTGCCGCCTTCTCCGGGCTCGAATACGGGTTCAAGTTGGTCTATTTTCACCGGAAAACCGGCTGTATTATGTTGCGGACAGGCCGCTGCAAACGTGCAATTCTCATCAAAATAAAATCCGCCGCGCTGGCTGGACACCCCAAACCGCACGTTCTCATACCTTACTCCGGCGAAATCCATCCCTGGTATGGTGCCGCCGTCCGTCATGTCGCCACTAAGGGTAATATGCCCGTTCAGCAGGGCCTCCAGCCGCACGTCGTTGCTGTTGACCACGAATTCGATGGCGGAGTTGGCATCCAGCGTAGCCGTAGCAATATCCCACATATCCATGTGCATGGTGCGGTCGGGCGGCACGTTGGTCCTGAACTGGTAAGAAGCCGTCGTATTGTTGCCCACCTGCACGCTCAGCACCATCGAGTAGTCGAGCAATTCACCTACCCGAAATATCGGCAGCCCGATTTTACCGCGCATGGAACCCCTGATGGAGGTATTTTGCACAATGCCCAAACCGATTTCGTCGATGCTGAAGCGCCAGCCTTGTATGCGGCCGCCGGATTGCGGGCCATCGTCGATGTTGAGCACATTGCGGGCATATATGGAAGCGGAGATACCCGACGGATCGATCAGCATGGTGTCTATCTGAAAACTGATGCGCTGCGCCTGTCCGTCTTTGAATTCCGGGCGCATCCGCACGGCAATGGTCGAAGCATAAAAACCCGTCCAGGTATTCAACAAACGCGGGTCGGTAGCCGCAGGGCCCGATGCGCTTTCGATACCGAGGCGGCTGAGTTCGTAGCCTTGCGGAAAACCCATTTGCGTCGGGTTTTTCTTGTCCGACATATCGATCCATGCATTTCGCAACTCGAAACCCCAGCCTTCGAGGCCCACGACCTGGAAGGGGTGGTTGAAGGTCACGTTGGCGATAAAATCATAACTGCCTGCATCGCGGGTGAGCCGCGCCGAAAACGAACCTTCCACTTCTCCTGCTATGAGGGCCGCGTTGGCCGGATTCTCAGGCACCAGCGCACTGCGCGGGAAAATGGTTTTGCCTGCCAGTAGCGCCTCCTTGAATCCGGCGCAATCGAATTCCACAAAACTGTACTGGTTGGAATTGGCCGGCGGGGCGGTTGCAGTGCCCGGAAAAACCAGGCGGTAGTTTTCCGGGCGGTTGTCGCCGACAATCAGGTCTTCCGCCAGGTACAGCCGGAAAACCGACTGGAAGCCGCCGGGGTGGATACAAATCCGGTCGGCCTTGAAAATCAGCGGGTGCCCGGCGAATTCGCCCGGCATGTCATAGCCGAATTTGATGGTCAGTTCTGCCCCGGTGAGTCCAAATTTCAGGTCGTCAATCACAGCCACTACTTTGGCGCCGTCGATGGCCTGATCCCAGCCGATGGGCAGTTTTTGTATGATAAGGTCATTGGCGAGGCCCGCTTCGCTGGCCAGGGGCAGGTCGCCTCCCAGCGCATAGTTAAGCCAGCCGCCAGCCGTTCGGGCCAGGTTTTCTATCGGGCTTCCACCTTTTTCCACCGAAAACTCTCCTTCGTACGCTCGATGCTCGGCATTGACTTTCATGGCGATGAAACTCACCTTGATTTTCAGGTTGTTCAAAAACGGAATGACAATATCGCCCCAGCCGTGGTAGCCATTTCCAGGGTTGCCGCCTTCGATGTGCCGGATGGTCATGGTAAATTTACCTACCACTACCTCGTTTTCTTCTTCCTGTGCTACGGCATTGCGGTCGGTGGGCGCCTCTACCACACAATCAGCCAGGCAGCCGGTTTGGGCCGGTGTGTTGGCGCCGGGATTGTTCTGGGCAGTGGCGTTGCAGTCGGCAGTAGCGCCTACACAAAATTTCCGTACGTCGGAAAACTGGTAAAATGTGCCGCTTTGGTTGGCGGGGTCTTGCAGCCAACCCACGCGCCACCAGTAGGTACCTTCGCTGAATTGCAGGGGCGTGGCGCCCGAACTGGCATTTTTGTAAATTAGCGCCTCTTTTGCCTCCGCTTCCGAGGCATTGTCGATCTGGAATGCTTCCAGCGTCAGTGCTTCCGAGCGGGTAGCATTGGTTACGATTTGGGTAAATTCCTCGTCGCGGGCGATTTGAAGCACCCAGCGTTCGTCCACGGGGCCGTAGTGAAACTCCCGCGTGGTAGCGCTGCTGCCGCTACCTGCCCGCCGCACGATGTCGGGGATGGTCGGGAACAGTTTTTCGGGCGCATCTCCCGTTTTCCAGTTGAAGGTAATGCCTTCATTTACCTGAAAGCGAGCGTTGTCGGCAGGGGTTTGCAGCACGGGTTGGGGCATACCGTACTGGAAGTCTTCAGAAAAAGCCTGCCCATTCAGCACCTCTCCATTTCGGCGGGTCACGGCGCCGTTCATATTCCAACTGTAGGTACTGCCATGTTGTAGCACCTGCGGCGTAGCACTTTCGCCTTGCGGCGCTGCGTACACAGGCAGGTAGCATGCGCGCTCGCGGGCCACATCAGCCGGGTAGTTTTGAAGCCCCTGACCGACCACTGGGCTGGTAGTGCCCCAGTTGTTGTCGCCAGTGTACACATGCGGATTGGGGTTTCCACCGTTGAATTCGGTGGTGTATTCAAAAGTGTGATAGTCATCGTCGTACGGCGACATATGCACGATGACCGGAAATTGTTTGAACGGGATAATGCCGCCATTGGGGTAATCTGCCTGAAACCCGAATGCATCGCTGCCGCCTGCATCGCCAGCCACTTCCAGCAGGCACGGATCGCTGTATCCAGTGTTTTGAAATGCCAGCGTGCTGGACACCGCCTGTACCCGAAACACGTAGCGCAAGCCGGGCACCAGGGCCGGTTCAGCCCCTGCTACCACGTCGAGCAAGTATGTGTTAGTGCCATCGTCTATTCCCACCACCTGCGCGGGCAATGCATTGTTGTTGATGATTTGAAGCGGGTCTACCTGCCCGGGCGTGCCGTCAGGTACCGTGTAAAAATAAAGGCGATACTGCACATCGCTGCCTGCCGGAAGGCCCGGAACCATCCATGCGATGGGCAAATTGGGGTCAGAATCGGTATTGACGGTGATCGGACAGTTGATGGGCTGTGTGAGTTGGGGCTGGAGGTAATAGGTGACAGGAAAAGGGGCGCAACTGCTGCCTGCTCCAGACGACAACTGCAAGTCTTGCGGGATGTTTTCCGTATCGTAATTGTGGGCTGTTAGGCAAAAACTGTAGTCGCCTTCCGGCAGCACCTGATCGCCGCCGTTGGAGGGTGTAAAACCCTCTACATCAAAATCGGACAGACGAAGTCCGCTTTGCAGGGCTTCGATGTCGGCCCCTGTAAGCAGAAGGCTGGGTGCTCCCTGCGGCAAAACAATGGCCTCTGCAGGCCGTACGCCGGGGCGGCTGCTCAGTCGGTGTCCATTGGTGGTGTTTTCCAATACCAGGCTCAAATAGATACGATATTCCCTTGTATCCTGTATATCATTGCGGATAATGGAAATCAGCACCTGATTTTGAAATGCCTCATAATCGCTGAAACGCAGCGGATAAGGCGGCGTCATGGTAGTGGCCACGGTGAGCGGATAACTGCCTTGCGCCAGTGTCACGCGGGCTATTCCGGCACAGATGAACAGAGAGAGCGTAAAGCGGAGCAGGAAGGACATTTTCATGATCGTTGGTTTTTGCCTGATGGAAGTTGCGGCGTATTGCCCGAAGTAGCCGGGGTCGTGTTTTTCGGCCGGAAAAGAGAGCCCAGGCTGTAGTTGTAGGTGAGGTTGCCGTTGAAAGCCGTCACGCGCCCGCCTTGCAGGCGCGGCGCATCGGTCAGGTTGAGTGAGAGGGCAAGCGTATGCGTTTTTTGCACTTTTATATGACCACGGGTGCGTACAAACCAGCCCAGCCCGCCGCCAGAGCCGCCCGGCAATTGCGTTTGTGTGATACCGCTGTTGCAACTCAGGGAGTAGCGGTCTTTCAGCCATCGTTTGGTCGCATTGACGCCGGCCGTCCAGCGCACAATTTTCCCTTGCACCGTTTCGATAAAGCCACCGCTGGCGGTGCTACCTACCTGCCAGCCGGAAGGGCGGTTGTCGAAGCGCCAGTTGAGCGCTGGCGTGAACGACAGGTTGTTGCGGCGCGTGCCCGTTTCGGTATTGTTTTCACCGTACAGGTTACCTGACAGGTTGAAGCCGAATAAGTGGAAGCGGTCTTTACCACCGCTGCGGTACGACAAGTTGGCGCCAGCGGTTTGTGTGGCCTGTCGGAAATTCAACAGGGAATCCAGTTGATCTACCGGATATCCGGGGTTGCGCTGGAGGTTGTTTTGAAAATTGTAGTAATTCAGGTTGGCATTGAACCGTGCATTGGGGCGGGCGGAAATATTGAAACCAAAGTTGCGGTTCACCGATTCCCGCTGCAAATTGCCCAGGGTATTGTTGCGTTGCAGCCCGGCGGTCACCTGCACCTGTGCCTTGCCTTTCCAAAGTGTAGCGCTCGGGCTGAACAGAATGCGCTCCACGTCGGCGCTGAAATTGTACACACCCAGCGTGGCGTAATCCTGCTGAATGAGCGTATAGGAAACACGCGCTTGAAACACCCGAAGCCGCAGTGCCAGGCCCGCATCGCCTGCAAAACGCACTTGTGTGCTCACGTTGGGGTGGAAATACCGCACCAGCGATGCCGGGTAGTCGCTGCCAATTCGTATCGTATCGGCAAACCGGTTGCGGGTGAGCGCACTGGCGCCCGCGTCCAGGTCGAACGTAATGATTTTGAAAAAGGTGAAATTTGCTTTGGCGCCCGCCGCCACATTGTCTTGCGGCTGCCCGGCCCGTCGACCTTCCACCGATGCTACCGACAGCGTGTCGTCGGAGGCCCGGAAAAACACAAAATCCCAGTAATTGCGAAAAGTACCCACGCCGAGTTTGAAAGCATACCCGCGCCGGTCGAAAGACGGAACGGCCGCCTGCCGGTCGAGTGTATCAATCACACCGACGTCTACCGGGCGCATAAATTGTCCATACACAGCGCCTAGACGCAGTTTGCCGGTTGTTTCAAAACCGCCACCCAGAAATTGCCAGCCTCCCAGCGTGTACTTGGAAAAACTGACATTCCGATGGCCACCATGCAGGGTGAGCCATTTCCAGCGCGGCGAAGCGCCAAATCGATTAAAAGGCTGGCGAAACGAACGATCCTGTTCCGAATACACAAAACTGAAGGGGATCGTAATGCCCCACAGCGATACCGTGGGCGAACCCGCTACCGTCCAGGTAAAAGGCCGGTTGGCAGCGCCCGGCAGGCTGCTGTGGAACGTGGCAGCATTCAGGGAAATACCGCCCGACAGATCGAAGGGGCGTTTTCCCTTAAAACTGCCAATATCCTGTGCGGGCAAGGCGTGACAAAGGCCTCCCAGCAGGATGCAAAGGCAAATGCGTATTGATAAAGGCATGAGGCAGACAGGGTTGAGGGTAAAGGAGGTGTGACAACTGTTGGAAGTTGCCACACCTCAATCAAAGCAGCCGTTCGTTACTGACGGCCTTTCAAATCGGCTACCAATTGTTTCAATTGCGCCATTTGTTCCTGCAATTCTGAAAGGTCTTTTTTCATCTGTGCCAGTTCGGCTTGCTGCTGTTCGATGATTTGTTGCTGCTCCTGAATGGCTTTGATGGCAACGAGTCCCAGTTTGTCGTAAGCGACACCGAGGTACGATTGTCCGTCGGGTCTGTTTTTACCTTCACTCACCAGTTCGGGAAAACGTTCCTGTAGTTCCTGCGCGAGCACGCCGAACGATAGCGCCGCATTGTCATTTTCCTGCTTATAGCGGTAAGTATACATTGGCAGGCTGTTCACCCGGCCCAGCACACTTGCTTCGAAGCGCTGGATGTCCTTTTTCAGCCGGCGGTCGGAGAGGTTTACATATTGCCCGTTGGGTTGAATGGCGGCGATTGCTGCTGCATCATTAAAGTAAAATTCCAGTCGGCCATTGAACACGGCCATTTCTACGTCAAAATTGCCAGCCTCATTCTCCAGTTTCAATCCGGAATCTCCTACTCCTCCATAACTCGACTGTTTGATATGTACGGTACGCTCTGGTGCAAAAGTGTTGAATCCCACACCGGCTGTGGCAATGAGCGAACGCGCACCAGTAAACACGCCACCAACACCTGTGTTGGAAATACCCGATACCCCTGTTACACTACCGATACCCTGCACACCCGTTCCATCCTGACCGGCAGCATTCGCAATACCCTGTACGCCATAAGCAGGCGCGGCGAATTCAGCGCCGGAAGGCAACGTAGTATTGCCTATATTTTCGCCCACAATAGCGGCATGGGAGTTGAACGAATTGGGGTAAGTGTTCAAGATGTACATAGCCGATTGATCGGCGGTATTGGCGATGCGAAACCCGATACCTTCCGGTCCTGTGGTAGAACAAATACCGCTGTATGGCAAGGTAAGGCTGCCGCCGCCACTGCCCTGCAAATCCGTACCTGCTGCCCAGGCCGAGCCATTCCATTTGAGTACCTGGCCAGCGGTGGTAGCGCCAAGGTTGGTCAGTTTTTCGGCTGTCACGGAGTTGTTGGAAAGTTGGGTTGTGCCCACGCGGGAGGCTTTGATGGTCAGGTTGCTAAATACGCCTGTAATGTCGCCGTCGGCGACGCTGGTTGTGGTGAGGTCATTAGCCGCATTGGTGTCGCCGGTATTGGTAATAACGTTGCCGACGATGCTGATACCCGTGCCAGCAGAGTACGTGGGTGTGGAAGGCAGTGTCACACTGCCGCCGCCGGGCGTGAGGGTCAGTTGGTCGCCACTGAGCGAGAGGGTCTGAATTTCATTGGTAGCCGAGGCGTCGTTGTCTTGTGGCAATAGCACGGTATTGCCGTTGGATATGCTCAACTGGTTGCCGGAAAGCGACAGGCTTTGTATTTCATTGGTAGTCGAATTGTCCGTAGCAGAAATCACGTCGCCACTGATCTGAATACCTGCACCGGCAGTGTATGATGCGCCGTTGTCGTTGGCGGGCGCCCAGGTGCTGCCGTTCCATTTGAGCGTCTGGCCGGTAGAAGCGCCATTTTGACCGATGGTGACGGGGCTACCAGCCGAGCCATTGCCGATAAGCGGCGCGGCGGTAGTAGTGCTGCCCGAACCACTGGTAGTGTTATCGTCTTGCGGTGTCCATTGTGCGCCATTCCATTTCAGGGTTTGTCCGGTAGTCGCGCCTGTGGTCACCACATCGCTGAGGTCATTGAGCGATTGCGGAACGATGCCCGGTGCAAGGTCGGCCAGTACAATCGAGCCGTCGGCGATGCTGCTGGAATTGATTGCGCCGGGGGCCAGTTGCGGCGCCGGATAAAAACCCGTCAGTGCGCCTGCGGCAGGGGTGGCATTGGTAATGTCGTCGGCAGGGTTGGTGTCGCCAGTATTGGTCACCACATTGGCGCCGTTGATGCTGATGCCTTGTCCGCCTACATAAACCGGCGGGGTGGGCAACTGTACGTTTCCGCCGCCATTGGACAGTGACAACTGATTGCCGGAAAGCGTCAGCGTTTGCAATTCGTTGGTGGTGCTGCCATCTGCCTCTGCGGGCAAGGTGACGGTGTTTCCATTGCTGATGCTCAACTGATTGCCCGAAAGAGACAATTGCTGGTTGTCAGTACCTGCTGCAGGCGTAGCCGGCACCCAGGCCGTGCCGTTCCACTGCAATACCTGTCCGGTGGAAGCGCCGTTCTGGGCAATGCTGGACGGCTGTACCGCGCCGGGTTGCAGGTCGGCAGTAGAGATGGAACCATCGGCAATTTCGGCCGTGCCCACCGATCCGGGCGCCAGTTGCAGGTTGCCAGCCGTGCCGGTCACATCGCCCCCGAAAGTAGAGTTGATCGTCAGGTCGTCATTGGCGTTCAGGTCGCCGGTGTTGCTGATCTGGTTCCCCGCGATGCCGATACCCGGTCCGGCGGTATATGTGGTGCCAGTCGGCAACGTCACGGTATTGCCATTACTGATGGTCAGTTGCGGGCCGTTGAGGCTGAGTTGCTGATTGTCGGTAGCAGTTGGCAGCATCACGGTACCGCCACCGCCCGACAGGTTAATCTGATTGCCGGATATAGACAGAAACTGAATTTCATTGTCGGGGTCGCTGTCGTCGTCTCCCAGCAGCGCGCGTTCCGCCACTTTAGCGTACGGAACTGCCTGCAAAGCCGTGGCCGGGAAAACATAGTTGTTGGCTCCGACCGCCACAGTCACCTGCATAGAACGGCCGCCACTGCCCCAGTCGAGCGTGGGAAAATTGCCGCTCAGCGTCGTACCCGTACCTACCACCACGTTGAACAAACCCAGTGGATTGGTCTGAACGGTGTGTATTTCCCGGTACAACTCCGTGTTATCCGAGTTCAAAATAGAAATGGTAGCCGTACCACTCTGATTGGCAATGGCTTGAAAGGAATTGTCGCGCAGCACAGCCTGATAGTTGATGCCCGGGGTAGTTTGGGCCAATAGAGCAGCACTGCACAGCAGCGCCAACAGCGTAGTGTACAAATATTTCATGGCAGAAAGAATTGAGTGTTTACCTGATTTTTATGAAGTGAAATGTGTTGGATTGGCCCTTTTCATTAAAAAACTGAAGGGCATACATGCCATCGGGCAACGAATAAACTGGAATACTATAGCGCCCGGAAGCGGGAAAGGAAAGCCCTTTCACAACCTCTCGGCCTGTGGCGTCGTGTATGCAGGCATGTACATTTAACCCTGCGTTGTCCGTTGTATTGAATGTGGCATACAGGTATTCCGACGCCGGGTTGGGATATAGCAGGATTTCCACGTCGGAGAAAACCTCCCCGGTTTGCACTATCCCATTCAGGGCAGCATTGTGAAACCCCTGACCTAATGCAACCTGGTTTGTGTTGCCGAGGGTTTGTATGAATGCCTCCCCGACCGTAAAACTCAGGTTGGCGGTGCCGGAAGCGGCTTGTAAAGTGGCGCCGCTGCTCCCGACGATGGTGGGAGTGAGTTGCTGGGCAGCCATGTGCGTGGCCGGTAAAACAACTAGACAAACGAGGCCGAAAAGACTTTTGAACAGGTGTGACATTTTCATGATTTTTTAGATGCGTTTGGTCATGCAAAGATTTTACAGAATGCATGCCCGCGCAATACCACGATCATGTGACACTTACCAAGCACTGAACGACAGGGGCTGAATGATCTTAAAAGACAAGTGAAGCGTGCCCTGCACGCCTTTTACCGCAACCTGAAAGCAGGCAGCAACAAGGACATAGCATTACAACAGGCCAAACAGGAATTTCTGGCAGCCTGTAAAAGTCCGGCATTAGCCAATCCTTATTACTGGGCAGGACTTATTGGAGTAGGCGCGATGCATCGAATCAGAGGGTGAGAGTGGAATCAGGATTTTTAGGATTAAAAGGATTAGAAGGATTCCCGCTGTGATGTCAAAATTTTAAAAAATTAGAATCCAATTTTGACATCACGGCGGGAATCCTTCTAATCCTTTAAATCCTAAAAATCCTGATTCCTCTCTCACTTCTCACCTCTCTAATTCAACCGTATCTCATCCTCATTTCCATCAAAAAACCTGTAGTCCATAATCTGATAGTCGGCTTGCGCCTCGATACGGATCCACTTGTTGTATTTGAAGTACCAGCGTACTTGCTGGCTGATGAGGCCTTTTTTCAGGTAGGCTTCCAGGTACGGATGCACGCGCAGGCGCAGTGGCATTTTCGGCCGCGACTGCATGATGAATTCCAGGTCGCGGTGGATGTCGTCGGTGAGCAGGATGCTCGCGTTGATTTTTCCAGTACCGTTGCAGGTGGGGCACACTTCGGCGGTGTCGACCACTACTTCCTGGCGGGCGCGCTCGCGGGTGATCTGCATGAGCCCGAATTTGGAGAGCGGCAGGATGGTATGTTGCGACCGGTCCTTGCGCATGAAATCCTCCATTTTCTTGGCCAGCAGTTTTTTGTGATCGGGGTTTTTCATGTCGATGAAATCGATCACAATAAGTCCGCCGATGTCGCGCAAGCGAATTTGCCGGGCAATTTCTTCTGCCGCTTCGAGGTTGACGCCGAGGATGGTTTGTTCTACGTCGTTGGTACTGATTTTGTGGCCGCTGTTCACGTCGATGACGTGCATGGCTTCCGTTTTTTCAATAATGACGTAGGCGCCGCTGTTCATGGTAGCGGTTTTGCCGAAGGAAGCCTTGATCTGTTTGGTTACGCCAAAAGCGTCGAACACAGGTTTGCTGCTGTTGTGCAACTGCACGATACCTACCTGATCGGGGCTGATGTTTTGCATGTACGCCCGTATGTCGGCATACAGGTCTTTTTCATTGACCACGATGCGGCTGAAGCCGTCGCTGAGCATATCGCGCAGCACGCTGGCAGGTTTGTCGAGTTCGCTGAGTAGTTTGGCCGGTGGCGTGGTGGTTTTCAGTTGTTTGAAAATATCCTCCCATTGGCCCATCAGGCGCACAAGTTCTTCGTGCAGTTCCTGCACTTTTTTGCCTTCAGCGGCAGTGCGGATAATGAGTCCAAAGTTTTTGGGTTTGATACTTTCGGCGAGGGTATGCAGGCGTTTGCGTTCTTCCCCGCTGGCAATTTTTTTGGAAACCGACACGGCATCGGAGAATGGCGACAATACCATGTAACGCCCCGGAAGGGTGAGTTCGCACGACAGGCGCGGGCCTTTGGTAGAGATGGGCTCCTTGAGAATTTGTACGAGTACGGGCCAGCGTTTGTTGAGCACCTGGTCGACTTTGCCGGTTTTGACAATATCTTCCTCGTACTTGAAATGGTCGAGTTTGTGCGTGTTGATACTTCCGTTCATCACACCATTGGTCCATTTCACGAGTGAACGCAGTTTTGGTCCCAGGTCGGTGTAATGCAGAAAGGCGTCTTTGCGGTGGCCGATGTCGATAAATGCGGCATTGAGTCCGGGCATCATTTTCCGGATTTTGCCGATCAGGATATCGCCTACCGTAAAATTATTGTTCGTTTTCTGGTGCTGGAGTTCGACCAATTTGCCGTCTTCCAGAAGGGCAAGTTCAACACCGGATTCAGTGGCATTGATAATCAGTTCTTTATCCACGATGGAAAGGTTGATTTACCTCAGGCAAATGAGACCGCAATACTATGGACGTTTGGAAAAAGCAAAGTCCCCTCGACCGGCTACCGGGGTCGGTGCGGGCGACAAAAATCAGACCGTCGCGAGGGTGGATGCGCAGGGCGTAAATACCTGCTTAGGGCTACAAAATCCGCGTATGATCGGGCAGCAAGGGCAATGGAAGTACTCGGTGCGAAGTGCGAAGTCGGCAGACTGTGCGCGTATGTCAGGGGTAAAACAACAACGAACGGTACTTAACTGCTGAGTTGGGGCAATACATATTTGGGGGTGAATGCTTGCCTGTCATAGGGAACTAAAAACATACACAGAAAACTTTCCGGTAGCACAAGGGCTTTTCCGGAAAGTTTTCGAACGACGGTACGTCTGGCGCTGACCCCGGCACAAAGCCCGCAAAAAGCGGCGCCACATGCCTGTGGTTCAGTGATTAACGTTTTTTCTTATGGCGATTCTTACGAAGACGCTTTTTACGCTTGTGCGTAGCAATTTTATGACGTTTACGTTTTTTTCCGCAAGGCATAATGCTTAACTAATTTTGGGTCTGCTTTTCAGCAGACAGGTTATGAGTTGATGAGTCAGCGGGATTTGCAAATTCCGGCAAACTCTTGTGCTTTTGCTGTATTTCCCAATGCATCGTAGGCTTTTGCCAACAAGCAAGGGGTATTGGGGTTGTTTTTGCTGAGCGACCAGGCTTTTTCCAGTCGATCTACGGCGCGTTGCCACTGTCCGGTTTTGATGGCTAGTCGGCCCAGCGCATTGTACACCGCCGGATTGTCGGGGTACTTGCTTTCCAGGTCGCGCAACATCAGAACAGCCTGCATGGGGTTGTTGGGCGGCGGATTTTCGGAATACACCAGCGCCAGGTTGACGCGGTGTTCCGGGTTGTCCGGATTGAGCGATGCAGCATTTTCAAATGCTTTTACTGCATGGCTCGCGCAATAACTCCGTACTGTTTGGTCATCCGTTTCTACCAGGGCGCTGAAAAAAAGCGCACCGGCTACCGACCATGCCGTATCGGCATTTTCCAACGCCGCTATTTCTTCTGCGATACCGCCGGCAATGGGCAATTGCCCGCTGCGGTACCACCAGCCCGACAGGTCTTTCAGTGCGGAGATACGCACTTCATCGCTGCCGGCTGTTTCTATTCGTTTTTCCAGATCGGCTACTTCTGCCGTCTGACTTGTATTGAGGTGTGCTTTGGCGTCTGCTTCCAGCGTTTCCAGGCTGGTGCTTTCTGCCTGTAGGCTGCGCGACTGTTCCGATACTTTTTGCTTATCCGTTTTGGTGTCAAAACCCAGATAAAGAAGCAGAAATAAAGCCAGCGCGGCCAGTATTACCGAATATTGCGTTCTATTCATAAAAAGGCTGAGGTATGCCGATGGTGGCAATACCCTGTTCCAGATTAATCTTCAGATTCGTCGTCCGGCAGAGAAGTCACATTTTTCTTGACCTGCTCGGTAAAAATTTTAGCCGGTTTGAACGAAGGAATGAAGTGCTCCGGGATATCGATCGACTTTCCTTTTTTGATGTTGCGACCAACTTTTTTGGCGCGTTTTTTTATCACGAAACTGCCGAAACCGCGAACGTAAACGTTTTCGCCATTGGTCATGGTGGATTTGATTTCCTTGAACAATTCCTCGAGTGTGACGAGTACGTCCACTTTGGCTACGCCGGTTTTTTCGGAAATAGCGTTCACAAGGTCAGCCTTTCTCATGTTTTATTTCGTTGATTTTGAATGAATTACGAACGAAAGTCGGGTTTTTTGAAAAACGAGGTGCAAAGTTCTAACAATTTTCGGCCTTCACAAGCTTTTCCTGAAAAAAATAAGACCAATATTGCTTTGAAAATCAGGCACTAAGCGATTTGCTTACCCTTCTCGGTCATTTTTACTTTTACGCCGGAAAACTCGCTCTAATTCAGCAGTTTACAAAAAAAATGTCCGAAAATTTGCATTCACAGGGCCATATTATTTTCTCTTGTGGGTTCTTGTTATTCAATGTGCGGTTTTCGTGTAAGTTTGCCCTCCCTTTCGGGACATCTGATTTTTTTTCTATTCTCTAATCTTTTGACTTTCTGGATCATGCTCCTATCAATGACAGGCTACGGTCGGGCAAACGCCACTTTTGGTGATAAAACGATTTCGGTGGAGGTACGTGCGCTCAACTCTAAAATGACGGACATCAAACTACGCTTCCCTGGCGACTATAAGGAAAAGGAAGTGGAATTGCGCAAACTGGTAACCGACCACGCCGAACGCGGCAAAATCGATGTCAATATCGACGTTCAGAATGCCGATGGCGCCGCGCTGGTGAGCCTCAATGAAGCATTGTTCAGGGGTTACCACCGCGAACTGAGCCGACTGGCCAACGAACTCCATATTCCGCAGGGGGAAATGCTGCAAGCCATCCTGCGCATCCCCAACGTGGTAGCCGCCGCTTCCGGAGAGGTAGATGAAGATGAGTGGCAGGCCATTTGCAAGGTACTCACCAATGCGCTTGATAATTTTAAAAAATTCCGCGTCCTCGAAGGTCGCTCGCAGGAAGCCGACCTCCGGCAACGCGTATCCAATCTGACGTCTTTTCTGGAACAAGTGACACCCTTCGAGCGCGAACGCTTCGTTCGGATGCGCGAACGCATGCGCAACAACCTCGAAGAAAATTATGGTAAAGACAATATCGACCAGAACCGTTTCGAGCAGGAAATCCTGTATTACCTGGAAAAAATGGATATGTCGGAGGAAAAAGTGCGCCTCGCCATGCATTGCAGCCACTTCCTCGAACACCTCGACAGCAAACAGGAGTCGGTGGGCCGTACGCTCAATTTTATTTCACAGGAAATGGGCCGCGAAATCAACACCCTGGGCGCCAAGGCCTACGACGCCGATATTCAGCGCCTCGTGGTGCAGATGAAAGACGAACTGGAAAAGATCAAGGAGCAACTGGCCAACGTGCTGTAACCGCTTATTTTTTACTTCTTGCCAGCCGCATACCGGCTGCATGAAAATGCTGCTGCGGTCGGGCATGGTGCCGATTGGCACAACGGGCGTGGTAGGCATCGAAATACCAGGCGCCGCCACGCAATATTTTTTGTGTGCCCTGCGCAGGCCCAAGCGGCCAGGTGGCAGCATCCGGGTGGGCATAGGCGTCGGGCGCATACCAGTCGTTGCACCATTCCCATACATTTCCGCTCATGTGATACAATCCCAGGCTATTGGGCTGCAATGAATGCACCGGCAAGGTGCATCCCCTGCTCAGGCCGCCGGGTGCGTAGGAGCGCGCCAAAGCCGGGCGCATGTCGGCATTCAGGTCATTAGACTGCGCGATGTCTTTGCCGGTAGCAAAACGACGTTTTTTGCCGCCTTCGCGGGCCGCATATTCCCATTCCGTTTCGGTTGGCAGGCGATAGCCATTAGCGGTACGCTCGAAAAGAATGGTATCGGGCGTAATCGTGTAGGCTGGCGTCAGGCCTTTTTGCCGGCTCCTCCAGTTGCAATATGCCACGGCATTGAACCAGGTAATCCCTACAACAGGGCGCTGTGGATCGAATAAAACAGAATCGAGCACGCGGTAATAGTCTTTCGAACCGGTTTGGTAGTGGTAGGCGCTGCCGGTTTGCAGCCAGGCCGGGTAATTGGATTGGGTCGCATTTACAAATTCGAGGTATTCGCCGGTGCTGAGTTCGCAGGGGGCCAGGTAAAAATCGGGAACGGCGACGCGGTGTACCGGGATTTCATCTGTACTACCGTCGCCAAACTGATCGCCCATGTCGAATGTGCCGCCTTTGATGAGCAAGAGTGTATCGGGTTGCTGTGCCTGCTGTACAGCGGGCGCCATGAAAAGCGCCAGCAAAAGAACGATTTCTGGCTTCATGGGTAGGAGATCGTTTTACGGACTGTTCAATTTGCCGACCTCTTCTTCGATGGCGCGCAGGCGCTCGCGACAGAATCGGATCAAGGCATTGGCCCGCGAAATAGTGCTTGCCAGTTGGTCGATGGGCAAGGTTTCGTCTTGCAGCGCTTGTACAATTTGCTGTAGTTCGGCCTGGGCAGATTCGTATGTAGGCGTTTCATCTTTTTTCATAAGCAGGGTATTCATTTTTCAAACCACACTTTGCTCTGGTTATCCACATCGCCATTGTAGTTGATCAGAATTTCCGAGCCGGCTGGAATATCTTTAATGCAGTAGAAATCGATGGTACGCGCTTCAAAATCCATTCCGTACTCCGCATTGGGCTGGTAGGAGTGGTTGTAGAGCGATCCGTAACCGAGGCACAGTGCATACCAATCGCCTTCTTCCCCCCAGTCGAAGTAATAATCGTCGAGCACCGTCTGGCGCACAAATGGCAATTGCTCTTTTGGAAATAACAGGATCGGGCATACTTCTATGACCTCCCCCGCTTCGATGTCGCGGGCTGCAAATACGCCCTGGCCATGAAGATCGGAAGGTGCTACGAAGATGGAGGCTTGCTGAAGGCTCATGTTAGAGGTGAGAGGTGAGAGGTGAGAGGTGAGAGGTGAGAGGTGAGAAGTGAGAGGTGAGAGGTGAGAGGTGAGAAGGGTTAGGGAGGGGCGAGAGATGATTTGATTTTTGAAGAAATTTTCAGGATTTCGGAAGCCTCATGATAGAGTGCGGCGACTTCACTCCTATTGCCGCAACCTAGTGCATCAAGCATTTCAAGCCAAAAAATTGTTTCATCGGCTTCCTCAACTACAATACAAATTTTAGCATAAAACTCATTTCTGGAGCGTCCCCGGCAAAATGCCCTGAAATTGGCGCCTACCGAAGTAGCACATTTGGAAAGTTGAAAAGAAAGCGTTTTAGTTGCTATATGGAACGATGTACTTTCCAAAAAACGGATGACGCGAATAGCAAAATCGCGCGTCCTGTTCCTGAATTGCTCGTTGAACTCAGAATTTGTCATAAATGAAAACGTTTTAGATATTAAATAAAAACCCAAGAATACGCTCCCTTCTCTCACTTCTCACTTCTCACCTCTCACCTCTCACTTCTCTCACCTCTACCAATCCCCTCCCGCGCCGCCGCCGCCAAAACTACCTCCTCCAAAACTGCCGCCATCGCTGCCGCCGCCCCATCCACCGCTGCTGCCGCCACCGAAGCCGCCACCACCGCCGCCGATCCACCAGCCGCCGCCCCAGGGGTCGTTGTCACGACGGGAACGGGTTCGCTTGCCATCTTTGGTATAGGCCGTACCCATACCCTTCGACACCCGGTAGAATACAAACACGATGATTGCAATTAAACACAGCAAAACGATCAGTACAATCCAGCCCGCACCACTGTTGTCTGCCGACTGGTCGTTGGTAAATTCGCCGCCCAGCGCCCGAATAATATCATCTATGCCGGCATTGATACCCTGATAGTATTGTTGCTGCCGAAAATAGGGCCCCATCGTATTTCGGATAATATTGCCCGCCGTGATGTCGGGAATAGCGCCTTCCGTGCCATAGCCGGTAGCGATAAAGATGCCGCGATCGGGTGGCTCCGACTTGATGAGCATGACCACCCCGTTGTTTTTGTCTTTGCGGCCAATACCCCAGCGATTGCCCAGTTCGAAGGCATATGATGCCTTGTCGTAGTCGCCCAGGTCGGGGCGAATCATCACCACGATCTGGGTACTGGTGGAGTCGTAGTAACGGCGCAGCCTTTCTTCCAGCGTAGCCTTTTCGCCACTGCCCAGCCAGCCGGAGTAGTCGTGTACATAGACGGCCGGTTCCGGTTTGGGTGGAATAGGATCGGCGCTGCTTTGTGCCCGCAACATCGGCATGAACATAAGCAGGGCCAGCACCGGGCGTATCGCGATGCGGAAAAGGCTTTTAGTCGCCATATATAATGTCATCGGGAAGTTCATTGTCGTCATGGTTTTCATCGGCAGGAAAATGCGCGCGCAGCCGGTCGCCGATCAGGGAAATCACTTCTATGATTCCGCCGGTAGCATCGTCCTGTTGCAGGCGTTCGCGCAACAGGCGTTTTTCCGACTCCCAGAACTGGTTTCCTACCCGCTGGTGAATACCTGCATCACCCCAAATGGCAAAGTGCCTCGATTTTTCGGCGATGTACAACAACACCGCATTGCGGTTTTTGGTGTTGAACATGCCAAACAGTTGAAACACCTCCTCCGCTCGCTCTACCGGGTGGTCGCGCAGGCAAAAATCTTCCATAAACAGCCGGATTTCTCCGCTGGTGCCGCGTTCGGCTGCTTTGATGGCAGCGAGAATGCGGGCTTCTTCTTCTTTGGAAAAGAGCATCTACGATAGAGGTGAGAGGTGAGAGAGGAGAGGTGAGAGAGGAGAGGTGAGAGAGGAGAGGTGAACCAGGATTTTTAGGATTAAAAGGATTAGAAGGATTCCCGCCGTGATGTCATAATTGGATTCTAATTTTTTAAAATTTTGACATCACGGCGGGAATCCTTCTAATCCTTTTAATCCTAAAAATCCTGATTCCCCTCTCACTTCTATTTACTGTCCAAATTTATCATCCAGATTCGGCGCCCGTTCCGCGCCCTGCGTAGCCTGGAAGTATCCTTTCGGCGAGAAACCGAAAATACCGGCAATCAGGTTGGTCGGGAAACGGCGGATGTAGGCATTGAATCCATTGACGGCCTCATTGAAATTGCGGCGGGCCAGGGCAATCCGGTTTTCCGTGCCTTCGATTTGTGTTTGCAGGTTCACAAAATTCTGGTTTGCTTTCAAATCCGGATACGCTTCCGACACAGCCAACAGGCTTTTCATGGCGCCATACAGGTTGTTTTGCGCCTGTTCGAAGCGCTGGATATTTTCCGGACTCAGGTTATTGGCGTCGATTTTTACCTGTGTGGCAGAAGCACGCGCTTGTATGACGGCTTCCAGCGTTTTACGCTCGTAGTTGGCAGCGGCTTTCACCGTCGAGACCGTCTGGTCGATCAAATCCATGCGGCGCTGGTACTGGTTTTCCACTTCCGACCATTTGGCCTTGATGCCTTCGTCCATGCCGACGGCTTTGTTGTAAGAGCCGCACATGCTGAACACCAGGATGGCGCCCAGCGCGAGCAGGATAATGGGGAGGTATTTTCTAAGATCTGTCATAGTAAAGAAAGGGTTGATTTTGAATGTTTTATCCTGAGTGTAGGCATTTTAGGTCGTGCGAAAATAGGGATATTGGCGGGAAGAAAAAAATTAGCGTGATTTCACGCCGTTGCGCAAAACCGCCGCCAGAATTCCCGTTGCCACGGCCGCATTGAGCGATTCTGCCTGGCCCGCAGGGTGGCGCGGGATGGTGAGCCGATGATTTAGCAGGCCTTCGCTGGCAGGGCTGATACCGCGTCCTTCATTGCCGATTACGAGCAGGCCCCGATCGGGCAGCGTGGCTTGAAACAAATCATCGCCGCCCAGCACAGCCCCCATCACTGGCGTATCGGAGGGGCAGAAGGCAAGCAGTTCAGAGAGTTCCATCTCCCGGGATGGAATACGCAGGACGGCCCCCATGCTTGATTGTACCACTTTCGGGCTCAGCACATCCACCGTATCAGGCGAGCAAAAAACGGCAGGAAAACCAAACCAGTCGGCAATGCGCAGGATGGTACCGCAATTTCCCGGATCCTGAATACCATCGAGGTACAGGCAAATATCATGGGCGGCCAGCAGCGGCTCGGGCAGTTCGTCGGGCCATTGCGCTACGGCCAGCACAGAATGCGGGGTGGTCAGTGTCGATATTTTTTTTAATTCCGATTCCGTTACCGGGTTAAAGTTTTGCAAAAACGGCTGCAACAGCGCAGCATGATCGGTGGCCCAGCGTTCCAGTCCAAAAATGGATACCACTCCGAAGCGCTGCTGCTGCAAGAGTTCGGCCACCATTTTTTCGCCCTCCACTAAGAAGTTTCGATACTTTTGCCGGTACTTTTTTACCTGGAGGGAAAGAATAAATTTACTCTGGTTGTTTGTCAGCACGATCGGGAAAGCAGGATTTCATTTTTTCAGCCTTTCAGGCAGGTACAATTTGGACACAAAAGAAGCATGTTTTACACAAATAAACACCTTGTCGAAGCAAAACAAGGCCGCGCATCTTTGCCCGTAGCCCCCTGGCTGCTGGGCGGGGTCGTTTTATTGCTGCTGTCTTCCTGTAATGTGACAAAACACCTGAACACGGCCAAAGGCGAGCGGCTGCTTGTGTCGAACGCCCTCGAACTGAAAGCGGAGCGCAAAATGAACTTTGCCGAACGCACGCCGCTGCTATACCAACTCGAATCCTATTACAAACAAAAACCCAACCAGCGCGCTTTCGGGTTGTTCCGCACCCGACTCTGGTTTTATTACAAATACGAACACCGCAACAGCAAGTTTGCAAACTGGGCAAAGAACCGCATTGCGGAAGCGCCTGTTATTTACGACGATGCACTGGCGCAGCGCACCGCCCAGAATTTTGAAAACCAGATGCGACAGCGCGGGTATTTTGGCGCCACCGCCTCCTACCACACCGATACCATCAACCAGTACAAGGTAAAAACCAAATACACCCTGGTGCTGGGCCCGCTGTATCACATTGATTCTGTGTTTTTTGTGAGCCAGGATAGCCTGGTCAAACAGGTACTCGACCTCACCGAGCCGGAAACGCTATTGCACCACGGCGACGCGGTCGACGGGCAGGTGTTTGAAGCCGAGCGGCTCCGCATCACGGCCGCCCTGAAAAACCGTGGTTACGCTTATTTTACCCCCAATTTTGTGGAATTTACCGGCGACACCACCGCCCTGCAAACCAATGTGACGGTGGAAGTACTGCCGCCTGGCGATTCTACCATGCACAGAATATACACCATCGGTGAAATTGCGGTGTTTTCCAGCCTCCTGCCCGATGTGTCGGTTATCCGAAATGATACGGTCATCAATGGCGTCTACTTCGCTTCAACCGACCCAAAATTTCAGGTAAAACCCGAACGCCTGTACAACGCGATCGCGCTCCAGCCCAGTTGGCCCTACCGGCAGGAAGATTTTGATAAAACCACGCACAACCTGAATGCGCTCGGCGTTTTCCGATTTGTAACCGTCAAGCCGTACCAGGATTCTATACAGCCCGACAAGATCAATGTAGCCATTTCGTTCCGACCCAACAAACGCCTGCCCATCGGTGGCGATATCGACCTCAACTCCTCTACCTCGCCCTCGCTGGCGCGCAACCTGCTGGGCGTATCTTCATCGCTGTCGTTTACCAACCGCAACCTGTTTCGCGGGGCCGAACACCTGCAATCGAATATTCAGTACAACATCGAATTCGGCGTAGGCGCCCGGAGGTTCATTTTTTCCAATGAGGTAAAATTCCAGAATGAACTGGTTTTCCCTCGCTTTTTCGATTATTTCGGGTTTTGGCGAGGTGTACATGCTATCCGGTTCGGGCAAAGGAGAATAGTCCCCACGGGCCTCTACAACCGCATGAAAGCCGATGGGCAGGCGCGTTTCAGCCTGAACTACAACTACCTGAATGTCACTGATTTCTTTGCCTACAACCTCATCAATGCGTCGTTTGGCTACGACGTGCGTTCGAACATAGAACACCAGTACAACATTGACCAGGTGGGCATCGATGCGCTGCGCCTGATCGATACGCTCAAGGTGTCGAATGAATTTCTGGCGCGCAGTTTCAGCAACCAGTTGTTCACCGGCTTTGTGCTACGCGCATTCAACTACAACTACGCCAGCAAGCCCAATCGCTTCGGCGAACGCTGGGGTTTCCGTTTCACTTCCGACCTGTCGGGGCTGGAAGAATACCTGGTCAACCGGCTGTGGAGTATCCCGTTCGGCCAGCAACAGTGGAAAGTAGCCGGGCTCGATTTTGCCAAATACCTTCGCCTCGACTTCGATGCTACCTATACCCGCGAGTTCAGGAAGGATGTGATCGGCGCCCTGCGCGTCGGCTCCGGCATCGTGACGCCCTACGGCGACACCAAGGATGCGCCGTATGTGAAACAATTTTTTGTAGGCGGCCCGTCCAGCCTGCGCGCCTGGCGTATTCGCCAACTTGGCCCCGGCGGCTACCACGACCCCAAAGCCACTCAGCCTTATTACCAGGCGGGTGATTTTCGCTTCGAATTTAATGGAGAACTCCGTTTCCCGTTGTTCTGGTGGCTGAAAGGCGCTGTTTTTGTGGATGGCGGCAATATCTGGACGATTCGGGCCGACAGCCTGCGCCCGGGCTCGCAACTGCGCTGGGATTCGTATAAAAACGTTGCGCTGGGAACAGGGATCGGTATTCGGGGCGACTTTAGTTATTTCGTGCTGCGCGTCGACTTCGGGCTTCCGCTGCGCTGGCCCTACCGGCAGGAAGAATCCGGCTCGTACTGGGCGCTCAATCGTTTTACACGACTGAAATGGAAGGATTTTAACCCGAATCTGGCTGTTGGGTATCCATTTTAGTAACACAGATGGCGCGGAATTGCAACACGGATTACGCGGATTTATTACGGATGTACGCGGATTTTTTGGGGTGTGGGAATTGGAAAAAACTATCGACCTTCGCGGGTGTTTTTGATGCTTGTTGGCCTTGAAAATACCATTCACCAATTCTTAAAATCCTTGCGGATGTGTCCGAATCTACCCCTCGCGTGAGCCCCAATCCGTGTAGATCCGTAATACATCCGTGCGATCCGTGTTATGAACTTTCTCGACTCTTTTAAACACTACCTCAGCCCCGAACTGATCCAGCATGCTGCTTCTTTGCTGGAAGAAACGCCTGAGGGCACTGCCAAAGCAGCCAGCAGCCTTCTGCCGACCATCCTCAGCGGTTTGCTGCAAAAAACGGGCGACTCCCATGCTCTGGACAGCATTTTTCAGCAAATTTCCGGTTTTGACGCAGGCATACTCGACGATTTGGCCGGGCTGGTCGGCGGTGGCAACCTGGCCCACAACGACCCTAAAGACGCTTCCGGGCACCTGATGGGGCTGCTGTTCGGCTCCAAAGTGCCGGCATTGACCAACGCTGTGGCGGCATTTTCCGGCGTAAAATCATCCTCCGCCTCGTCTCTGCTCGGCCTGGTAGGCCCGCTGGTGATGGGTGTTTTGAGCAAAAAAATTGGAAGCGATACCCTGAGTGCTGCCGGGCTGGCTAACTTGTTGTCCGATGAGCGGGCCACCATTCTTGGCGCCTTGCCAGGTGGCATCGCCTCCTTACTGGGACTGGTAAATCCATCTGCGGCTGCTACATCTGCCAACCAATCCGACGACGCCCCTGGCGTAGCCACCGGCACCCAATGGCTGTGGCCCCTGCTACTGCTCCTGGCCCTGGGTGGCGGCATTACCTATTACCTGAAAAACTGCACGCAACCCGCGCCCGCGCCGCCCGTTGAAACGCCTGCCATTGATTCCACCGCCATCAAAGCCGCCGAAAAAGCAGACTCCGCTCAGGCCGCCGCTCAGGTATATATGAAAAAACTGGCATCGGGTTTTGAAATCAAAGGCAATCAAAATGGCATTGAAAATCAACTCATTGCCTTCATCGAAGATGCCGCTCGCCCGGTAGACAAAACGACCTGGTTCAATTTCGACCGCCTGACGTTCAATACCGGCAGCGCTGTGATTGATATGAACAAATCGCGCGAGCAACTCACCAATATATACGAAATCCTGAAAGCATTTCCGAAGGTAAAACTCAAGGTCGGCGGCTATACCGATAACGTAGGCAAAGAAGCCGACAACATGAAACTCTCAACCGAACGTGCCAAAGCCACCGTCGCTGCCCTCGAAGGTATGGGCATCGAAAAAGGCCGCCTCACACCAGAAGGTTATGGCTCCCAACACCCCGTTGCCAGCAATGACACGGAAGAAGGACGGGCGCAGAACCGGCGGATTGCGGTTAGGGTAACTCAAAAGTAAGAGGTTTGAATCAGGATTTTTCAGAATTTAAAAGATTAGAAAGATTCCCGCCAAGATGTCAAAATTGAATTCTATTTTTTAAATTTTAAAATCTTGCCGGGAATCTTTCTAATCTTTTAAATTCTGAAAAATCCTGATTCAAACCTCTCTCACCTCTCACGATCTCTACCATGTTTACCAACGTAGAACCAACCCTCCAACACGAACTCCAAGGCATCCGCGAAGCTGGCCTGTACAAAGACGAACGCGTGATCACCACCACGCAAGGCCCTATTATCAGCACCACCAGTCAGCACGATGTGCTGAATTTTTGTGCCAACAATTACCTCGGCTTGAGCAGCCATCCGGAAGTGACGGAAGCCGCTATCGAGGCCATCCGCACGCATGGCTACGGCATGTCGAGCGTACGTTTTATCTGTGGTACGCAGGACATTCACAAGGAACTGGAACGCCGCATTGCCGATTTTCTCGGTCAGGAAGACTGTATCCTGTACGCGGCGGCATTCGATGCCAATGGCGGCCTGTTCGAGCCGCTGCTCGGCGAAGAAGACGCCATCATCAGCGACGAACTCAACCATGCCAGCATCATCGACGGCATTCGGCTGTGCAAAGCCAAACGTTTCCGCTACAAGCACAACGACATGGCTTCGCTGGAAGACTGCCTGCAACAGGCTCAGGCCGCCGGTGCGCGCCGCAAACTTATTTTTACCGATGGCGCTTTTTCCATGGACGGCACCATTGCACAGTTAGATAAAATCTGCGACCTCGCCGACCGCTATGACGCCATGGTGGGTATCGACGAGTGCCATGCCAGCGGATTCCTCGGACGCACGGGCCGCGGCACCCACGAATACCGTGGCGTGATGGATCGTATCGACATCATTACCGGCACTCTGGGCAAGGCCCTCGGCGGCGCCAGTGGTGGTTTCACGGCCGCCCGAAAAGAGATTGTCGACATGCTGCGCCAGCGCTCGCGCCCCTACCTGTTTTCCAACACGGTGATGCCAGCCATCGTGGGCGCCAGCATCAAGGTGATGGAACTACTCAGCAGCAGCACGACCCTGCGCGACAAACTGGAGGCCAATACGAAGTGGTTTCGCACTGCTATGACGGCTGCGGGTTTCGACATCATTCCCGGCGAACACCCCATCGTACCGATCATGCTGTACGAGGCCAAACTGGCGCAGGAATTTGCCCGCCGCCTGCTCGACGAAGGCATTTATGTCATTGGTTTCTTCTACCCGGTGGTGGCCCAGGGCAAAGCCCGCATCCGCGTGCAAATGTCGGCCGCGCACGAACCAGAACACCTGCAACGGGCAGTGGCAGCATTTACGAAAGTAGGGAAGGAGTTGGGGGTGATTTAGAAACCGTCTGAAAAATCATTTTAGACGAAACATCCGTCCATTTTTGGTTTCCAGCACACTCAGTTGGCCCGACTGGCTGAGTTGCATCAAAAGTATTTCCGCTTCGCCCCTGGGGGTGCCGGACAATACAGAAAACTCTTTGGCAGTCAGAGAAGGGTAATGTTCAAACAGGTTTTGCCAGGACGGATCGATGATTTTTTTCTTTACCGTCGGGAGTGTCTGTAATACTGCTGCCTCAAACTGTTCGCAAGGCTTCACCCCGTACACTTTCCCCTGTTGCCCTTCTGTATTGTTGAAAAACAAGGTTGGAAACCCGCGCACCCCCATCTGTCGGGCCAATGCGAGATCGTCTTCGAACATTTTTTGGGCAGGGCCCTGCATATCCTGTTGCAGGCGGTTTGCATCCAGCCCGGCTGCTTCGGCGGCTTGTTGCACGTATTCCCATTTTGTGACATTCTTTTTTTGCAGAAACAGTAGTTCCCGAAGTTCGCGCAAAAAAACCACTGCCTTTTTAGCATCCTGCATCTGTGCTGCCTTGAAAGCAATAGAAGGCGGATAGGAGGATGGAAGCGGATCCTCCAGCCACACATCGCCGTCGATCGGCATATCGTAGTATCGGCTTACTTCATCCCAGTGGTGCGCCACATCCGAAGGTTTGCTGATGCCTCCGCTGTTGTACACATCCCAGGAGGGTAGCAGGCCACCCATGCGGTATTCGATGTTGATGGCATCGCCATATTCCAGTTTGAGTTTGCGCAGTTGCGGCTCAATGCCCCAGCAGGAGGAGCAGATGGGGTCAGTGAAGTACAGTATCTTGACGCTCGCTTCCTGATGTAGTTCAATATTGGCAGTAGTTGAGCCTGGTATGGCACAGATTCCCTCCTGCGGGTCGCAAATCAGGGGGTTATTGTTCATATTCGTCGTAGAATTTTGAGTGGTCTGCACTGCCTGTGCCGAAAGGCAAGCCGGTAGCAGTATGAATAAGAATGAAAACAATCTCAGCATGTCGCGGGTTATGTTTTGTGAACGCAAAGGTATGAGCGTCGTGTATGCTGCACAATTAGTCACAAAAAGTTGACCACCATGCAAGAAGAATGCCCGGCAGAAGGGCTGCTGAAAATGTTGTCGGGGAAATGGAAGCCCCAGATATTTCGCCTGGCGCAGGATGGGCCGCTGCGCTTCAACAGCCTGTTGCGCCAATTGAACGGCGCCAGCAAGCAATCCGTCGCACTGGCCCTGAAAGAACTCGAGGCAGCCCAATTGCTCGACAAAAATACCGTGCGCCTCAAACCGCTGCACATCGAGTACAGCCTGAGTGAAAAAGGCCGGGAGTTGATCCCTGTTTTCCGCCAACTGGAATTGCTGGTGTAGGCTTAGAGCGTGTTCGGGATTTTTTTGCCGGGCCTGAAAAGCGGCTTTTTCGCCCCTTTTTTATCTTTTTTCATTTACATAGTCCCCACTATGCGCATGAAAAAACGCACAAATGGACAAAAAATCCACTTTTTCAGCCTTCGGCAAAAAATCCAGAACACGCTCTTATGGCAGCACAAACGCCACCACTTTATTGCCTTTCGGCGTGCCCAGTTTTTCACCTCCACAGGCCACCACTACGTATTGTTTCCCATTCACTTCATAGGTAGCAGGCGTAGCAAACCCCGCAGCTGGCAAGGTCGTTTCCCACAGCAGTGCTCCTGTTTTTTTGTCGAAAGCGCGGAACTTACCATCCTTGGTAGCCGCGATGAACAGCAGGCCGCCCGCAGTAGACACCGGCCCGCCATAATTTTCGCAGCCGGTAGGCGGGTTCCCTTTCCCTTTCAAAGATTCCGTATCGCCGAGGGTTACACGCCAGCGGTATTCGCCCGTATTGAGGTCTATGGCGCTCAGCGTACCCCAGGGTGGCGCGATTCCCGGCAAACCATCGCTGTCTAAAAATTTGTGATACCCGGTGTGGCGGTACAGCGGTTCATTGTGGGTAGTCATGGTCATAATTTCATAAGCCGGCTTCTCTGTTTTTTCCATGCCATACAGGAAATCCATCAGGCTTTTTCGCGCTTCTCCTGTTATCTGCGGGAAACCAGGCATCATGCCTTTGCCCTGTTCGATCATTTGTGCGGTAAATTCCCTGCTGCGCTGTTGTATGTTCAGCAACGAAGGGAATCCGCTGGCAGCAAGGCCGCTCCGGTCGGGTTGGTGGCAGGAGGCGCATTCTTTCTGGTATATTTTTGCACCGGTAGAAAGGTTCCCGGCACTTTTTGAGTCTGCTGTAGGCTGCATTTGCAGCATCCAGGCCATTTCGTTCGAATTTACATACAGAATACCCTCGGAAGGATCGGCCGCTGCACCGCCCCATTCCGCGCCGCCATCGTAGCCGGGAAGCAGAAATGCGCCTTCTACACTTGGCGGGGCATACATCCTTTTATCCAGGCTATTAAACAGCGTTTGCAACTCCTTCTTATTGGACGCATAAGGGCTGATGTCTTTTTCCGTCAGGTCGGCCGACTGTCGGGCAAATGGTTTGGGCAGCACCGGCACGGGTTGGGTGGGCCAGGCTTCTTCCTCTTCGAGCGTGGACGGCGGAACGGCCATTTCCTGAATATCGAACAGCGGCGTCCCGGTTTTTCGGTCGAACACAAAGACGTATCCCTGCTTTGTAATTTGGGCTACGGCGTCGACCACCGCGCCATTGCGTTTTACCTGCAAGAGGTTGGGCGGCGCCGGCAGGTCGCGATCCCAGATGTCGTGGTGCGTAAACTGGTAGTGCCACAGGCGTTTGCCCGTGCGCGCGTCGAGCGCCAGCAGGCAATTGGCATACAGATTGGCGCCTTTTCGGTTATTACCATAAAAATCGGGTGCTGCGGAGCCGGTCGGCACAAACAGGATACCCGCTTCCCGGTCGACCGCCATACCAGCCCAGTTGTTGGCGCCGCCGATTTCATTGTTTTGAAAAGCAGATTTGTTTCCCCAGGTTTCCAAACCGGGTTCGTTCGGGTAAGGAATGGTATGGAAAGTCCACACTAATTTGCCCGTTACCACATCGAAAGCACGAATATCCCCCGGCGCAGCATCATCTCCTTCCGACACCCGAACGGGCATGACAATCAGGTTTTCGAAAATAGTGCCGGGTGTATTGGAAATGATAAACTTGCCCTGGGCCCGCCGGGGAAGGCCTTCATGCAGATCAACTGCGCCGCTTTTCCCGAATGTTTCAACGGGTTTGCCGGTAGTGGCATTAAGTGCCCAGAGGTTGGGGCCAGCGGTAAAAAGAATGCGTTTTTCTTTGCCGTCAGACCAATACGCTACGCCGCGGCTGGTGCTGTGCCAGGCTTTGAGCGGGTCGCCGAAACGCCAGATTTCCTTTCCCGTAGCAGCATCCAGTGCAAATGCCTGAACGCCGGCAGTGACGCCGTAGAGGACGCCGTTCACTATGATCGGGCTCATTTGCATCTGTCCGGTATCAGGCGATTCGTAAGTCCATGCGACCTGTAGGTTGTTTACATTTCCGGTATTGATCTGCGTAAGGGCTGAGTAGTGATTGCGATCCGGGCCTCCGAGGTATTCTTCCCAACGTTGATAATTCGGGCCATCAGAATCGATCAGAAACAGGCTGCAAAGGAGGGAGCCAAACAGTATTGATTTCATGAAAAAAGGGCTTTCTACAGATTCTTGAACGCTTTCAGGATGTCGATAAAAGACAGATGCTGCAACAATTCATTCGCAGTCGCCTCCATTAAAGCATTTACATCAAGCGGTAAATCTATTTTGAATCTGGCACATTTACCCGTTTATTCGGGCTGACGAAAACCTTTTTGCCATTTTTGAGCGATGCGCGTGGCCGTTTCCAGCATGTAGGGCGCCCAGTGTTCTGTTCCCCAGGCCGTTCCGGCGAGGTCGGAAACTGCCAGCAGGCGCTGCGCTTCTTCAAAAGAGCCTGCTTTTTCCAGTATTTCTGACAGTTGGCGTTGCTGGCGATGCAGGTCGGCATCTTCCAGCGGGGCGCCCAATGCAGGGAAAGGAAGCGGAATAAACGCATTGCCGGAATAATTATCCGGCGATTCGTATGCTTCCAAAATGGTGTGCATCGTGTCAAAATCTTGCCTGAACTGCCTGCGGCTGGCTTCGGTATGCAGGGCTGTGCCCATTTGTTCGAGTACTACAAATTTCAGGTTGGGGCACAGCGGAATAGTGTTCTTCAATAACTGAAACACCTCCTGCGGCACCGCGTCGTCGTGGGTGTCGCGGCGCACGGGTCGGTCGGGCAACAAAGAAGAGTTCTCCCAACTTCCGCCTGAAATATGAATTTCCCGTACCCGGTCGAGCGGATACAAAGGCAGCAATTCATCCGCAGGAATATCGAAATTGTGTGCCTGGCAATACAAATTGTGCAAATCGAGGATAATAAACCCATTGACGGGTTCCATCAGTTTGTTCAAAAAATCACCATGCCGTTTTACCTCTTCCACAGAATAGGCAAATGCCAGGTTTTCCAGCCCTACCGGACAGGCACACACCTCCTGAATGCGCCGGAGCCGGTCGTGCCCGATTGCCAGCGTACTTGCTGTGAACGGCAGGCTGATGGGTGCGCCGGAATGGAAATCGGCGCCTGTCATAAAACCGAAATGTTCGGTGATGTGGTCGAAATGAAAAATGTCGCACTGTTTTTTCAGGCGCTTCAGCCATTGGGCCTGCTCCGGCGACCAGCGCCCGGAAAACAGCGAAAAAAACACGCCATGCCCGACCAATCGCCCGGCGCGCCCGTATTCGAGTAACAACTCGTCAAACCAAGCCGGAATGTCCCGCACCTGATACAGGGTATCAAACGACCATTCCAGCCCCTGCACGCGTTCCGATTCCAGCAGCGGAAGCGCCGTCAGCAGAATGTCGGAATCGAGGTTGCAGGCTATGGAAGGGTAAAGCATGATAGAGGTGAGAGGTGAGAGGTGAGAGGTGAGAGGTGAGAGGTGAGAGGTGAGAGGTGAGAGTCCGTAGAGTGTACCGCTTCGCCACAAGAGATTGTTATAGCGGAGCAGTACACTCTACGGACTCTCACTTCTCGCCTCTCACTTCTCACCTCTGGTTTCATCCCATGCCGCAGGCAGGGCAGTTGGAGGGCACTTCTTCCCCATTTCCATTATTTCGTGGGTCAATGGCGTGATCGACATCACAGTTTGCAGGGCAGGTAGAAAAGTGAATTTGTGCTGTCTCTTTTTTCTGATGTTCGCAGGCAGTAGCGGTAGCCGCAACGGTAACGCCGGCAAAGATGGCTTGCAAGAGTGATTTGGAAATTTTCATAACAATAGAAATGTGGTCTGGTGAACAATATGTACGGTAGACAACCCAAATTTACCAAAACGTTGGGGCATTCGCAGAAAGAGGGGACTTTTTATAAAAATTCAATTTTTTTTTAATAAAGTCTGTTCACGGGAGGCTATCCATTTTACATTCAGAGGATAAACCTCTATACAATGGCAACGAAAAAACTCATTGTTTTTGCCATCAGCGCCGTGCTGGCATTTCCCCTGTTTTCTCAGGCTCTTCCAATTGACACGGTACACCGTTGTTTATACACCGGTGTCTTTTTCGGTACGCAGCCCCGGCAGGGCAGCCCTGATGCCGAAGTAGAAAAAATGGTGGACACCATCTGCCAGGTCGCAGGCGTGGATCGAGCCCTGTTTCAGGTACAAAACGCGCGTGTCCCCATGGTAGCGGCCGTGGTAGATGCCAAAGGCAAATACCTGTTGTACAACCGAGGCGAATTCAAGTCGCTGATAGCCACCCGACGCTCCTGGGCGTATTATTTACTGGCGCATGAAATCGGGCATGTACACCTTGCGCACAGCCTCGATGCCCGAAAAAGGATTCGGGAGGAAGCCGAAGCCGACCGTTTTGCAGCAGGTGTAGTCAAAAAAATCGGCGATTTCCCGAGCCTGGATGCTTTGCTCCAACAGGTAGAAGAAGCCCCTTATTCTTATCAGCCTGCCTATCCGTTCAAAGAGCGCAAATCCGGCATTTCCACTGGCTGGAACACTTCGGAAGCCCTGAACAAAGGTTTGAGTTTTGGCAACAACCCTTCGGATATTGAGAACAGTCCTTTGCCCCGTTTCAAAAAAAGCGGCTGCCCGAAAGAATGCACCCTCAATAGCCGCCGCTTCGAAGGCTGCGCGGTGCTGGGCGACATCAATTTCCGCATTTGCCGGGCCCTGGACAAGCAAGGCTACTCCGATCGCCGGTATTTCGCTGTGAAAAATGGGTTCGCTATAGTCACGGCTGCCGAGCAGTTTCGTGCCGCACCGGCCCTGTCGTCCATTGCCGGCGACAACCGCTGGCTCGATTACCCGCCGCGCCCGAGTTTTGACGGGGTTTGGGACTATTTCAGCAAAATGTTTTTCCCCGACCCTACGTATTTCCGGGTTTTTGTATTCGTCGTCACCAACCAGTCGGCCCTGGAGTACGAACCCGGCTGCGTCAGCGTGGATGGCTGCAAGGAATGGCTCCAGCGCGGGGGCAATGTGCTGCCCGATTATTTGGCCAAACAAGCCGTAAACGGGCATTCGGTGCGTGGGCTGGTGTACGAATTCCGCGCCAATGAAAGCAACAAACAGGCCCATGAAGAATGCCGCATGAGCGCCCGCGCAGAAGATCACCTGCAAAAAGCAGGCATCCTTGAACAGATTAAAAAATAACCGACAAAATTTCCGGCACGATGTGGAAGCCACTTTCCCAAACGATGCATTTTTCCCTGCTGCCCTGGGCTGTTTGTACCACATTGGTACTGCTGATGGTATTTGTACAAACCCTGACCGGCAAACTGGGCGATGCCGCACCGGTGGTATGGTGCTGGGCTGGCCTTTTGCTGCTGCCCGGGCTGGCCATGCTGCTGAGCGGCGCGCTGCTGAGCAGGTATGCCGGGCAGCACACGCCACCTGCTGCACATTACCTGCTTTTGTCCCTGTTGTGGCTGTACCTGATACTGGTGTTGCTCACCCTGCTGAATATGTTGCAAAACGACCACGGCCTGATTGCCTATTTCCAGGGTTCGTACTGGTGGCTGGCGCCGCTAAATGTACTACTGCTGACAGGGTTCGGGCTGTTTTTCTGGCGGAAAGTGCCCATTTTCCAACCCGACCAGAAGGTGATTCTGGAAATGGCCGGCGAACAACTTCGGGCGGCCGTGCTGCAGGGCGACACCCTGCGCCAGTCATTGCTGGAAGCCATTGCTGCCGGTGAACTACACAGGGCATTTTCCACCCTGCAACAAAGCAAAGCCCCTGAAGATAAAATACAGGCCGACATCGCCGTGTTGCAGGGAGAATACACCCAACTGACACGCAACCGCGACCTGAATGTGATTGCGCCGGCGGACGCCCAAAGGCAACTCAATCGAATTACGGTCGCTTTGATCCACCTTTTACCCTAATTACCATGAAAATATTCCCCATGCTCGTTTTTATGGCCTGTTTCGCTTCCGCGTCGCAGGCCCAAAACCCTGTTGCTGCCAACCCTGCTGCCCATGAGCGCCTGCGGCTGATACTGGAAGAAATCAAGGATGCATCCAGTTCTGCTATTGTGATCAAACTCCAGGAATCGACCGCCACCCGCAACGCAGAAGCATACCGGGACGGCTCGAACAATTACATCCGGTACAATCCCGCATTTGTAACGCAGTTTGAAAAAAATGCGCAAACCAAATGGGCCGTGTACAGCCTGCTGGCCCACGAACTTGGCCACCTCATACTTGGGCACGACCTTCAGGAACGCAACCCCGCCGTGCGCAAGGAACTCGAACTCAACGCCGACAATTTTGCCGGCCGGGTGCTAAATACACTCGGGGCCACCCGGGAAGAAACGCTGGCCGGATTTCGCAATATGGGCCAGGACCTGTCGGGCGGCCTGTATCCGCCTGCCAGTGATCGGGAATTTGAAGTGGGCGACGGCTGGGACGCCCAGGAAGATGCCTGGAAAGCCCGCGGCCAGCACCCGCGCGATGCAGCCCTGCGCTTCGAACCGCGGCTTACAGGCAAAGTGTCGTACAACTGGGCTAGAAACGCACAAGCCACCATCAAAGGGCGGCGTATGGAAATTAACTACAAGATACCGCCCAACAAAAATGTGCAAACCTTCCGGCCCTTCCTCATGATCGATCCACATTCGTCGCTGGTGCCCCAAACCTTCGACTGGGTGGGCGATTCCTCCCGTGCCGGCAACCACACCTTGATCTGGTACTTCGAGCGCGATGGATACACCCGCGAACAGGTGATGCGCCCCGACGAAATCGGTGTAGGCGCGTTTACACCAGGAAAAGTGCCGCAAAAGCCACGGGGCTGGGTGCTGCCCCTCGAACTGACAGGCTTCGTCGGTGGCCTGGTCGCCGCCGGTATCGGATACCGCAAGGAGCAGGATGCTTATTCCGACTACAAAAACATTTACCTCGCTTCGCCCAATCCGCAATCAACGGCGTATGCCGGCACCAGCCGTACCGCCGTGTACAACGATGCCAACGACCGACATAAAAAAGCCCAATACCTGCTCTGGTCGGGCGTAGGAGTGGCCACAGGAAGCCTGCTTGTTTACCTGATTCATACGCATCCGAAAGCGAAGCGCGCCAAAAAAGTAATCCTCCACCAATAAACCTCCACACATGAAAAACATACTTTTTTCCGGTATAAGTCTTGCCGTCATAGCCACTGCCATTCTTTCCGGCGGTTGCGATTACGCTACCACACCCGATTTAAACTGTGTGGAATCGGCTTCTTTTGAAATTATCCGTACGGATACCGGCAGTTGTTCGTCGGGCTGCACGTATCGTTTTCTAGCAACGGTGGTGGGCGGCTCCGGACTTCGCTACACCTGGGATTTTGGCGACAACAGCACCTCCGACGCTGCCGAACCGGAACATACTTATGCAAATGCAGGCACTTACGCGGTATCTGTGGTCATCGCTCAGGACGCCTGTTCCAATCTGGTGGTTCCAACGCAAACGCTCACCATCGGATTCCCGGCGCCAGTAGCCAAAATTACCACCGCCCAGCCCGCTGTGTACACCATGCCTGCCACGACGGTGAACTTCGATGCCGCTGCGAGCCAGAACGCCGTTTCCTACACCTGGGATTTTGGCGACGGCAGCACTGCCACCGGCGCTACGGCTTCGCATGCCTACGCCCGTCCCGACACGTTTATGGTGGTGCTGAAAGCCGGGGGGCAGGGCGGCGACCAGGATCGGGATACCACCTGGGTGCGCATCGAGCCGAAAACGTTCCTGCTCGCTTCGGATATTGCTGCCGGCGCATTCGAGCGGGCTGTACTCACGGACGAGGCCTCGGATGGCAGTTTTCGGGCAGCGGTGAGCACTTCCGATTTGCTTTACCTGGTAAAAATTTCACAGACGGGCGCCTTGCAGGGTTCTCCGAGCATCGTCGATTATCCCGTCGGGTCGGCGCATATCAACGGGGCCCAGAATATCTTTTGTGCCCGAAAAACGTCCAACGGATACATTCTGGTGGGTAATGTGGAAAACACCCTGAACCCGCTTGATGTCAATACCGACATTTATGCCCTGACGCTGAAGACGGATTTTACAGTGCAAAATTTCCCCAACCCCTTGTTTGATAACATCCCCGGCGTGGGCAATGGAAATGAAACCGGGCGGTTTGTCATCGAGCGCGACGGCGGCTATGTAGTAGCAGGCGACCAGGACTTTGGCGCTGGCGGGCCACCCAAACGGTTTTACTACATGAAACTGACCAGCGGATTGAGCAAAGTGGGCAATGCCGTAGTCAGAAGTGAGACTACCACAACTGAACAACGCCGTATTTACACCATCGCCAACAACGGTGCAGGCTATGTAGTGGCAGGGAAAAAAGGCGGCGCTACTTTCTTTGCTCGTCTCGATGCCGATTTTAATGTGGTCGGTACGGAGCGCAACCTGGGCAATTTTATCCCTTCCGACATGATTGCACTGGAAAACAATACGTACCTGCTGATCGGAACAGATGGCGCGTCGGGCAAGGTGTTCAAAATGGATGCTTCTGGAAATGACCTCTCAGGCTGGCCGGTTTCGCTGCCCAATACGGTGCTGTACAAAGGACTTGTCACCAACAAAGGCCGACTGGCACTGGCAGGTGGAATTTCCGACGGAGTATCATTTCTTCCCTATCTTGCTCAATTGAAAATCAGCGATGGCGCCGCTGCAGTAAGCCCACAAACCTATCCTGCAGGTACGCTGTCGAGAAGATTGTACTACCTCGCGCAAACGCGCGACGACGGCTTTATACTGGGCGGCGAAGACGAAAGCGGCTCAACGCTTTTCATTCGCACCAACCACCTTGGGCAACTTATTCAATAAAAACCTAAATCCAACTTGTTATGATCTCATTGTCTGCCCGTTCTGTCAGGAATTGTTACCTGGTACCGCTGCTTTGCTTTGGAATGTTTCAAAGTATACAGGCACAATTTGACATTCTTCCCGCCATCACTAAACTGCCGGATGCGGTGCAAAACCAGGCATACCCTGCGCCCTACACCGGCAAGCCTTACCCGCTCACATTCACACTGTCGAACGGGGTCATTCCCAGCAGTTGGGACTGGATTCCACTCGGCGGCACAGCCGATATTTCCACCCTGGGGATTGATGTGAACGCTTCTACCGGAGCATTGAATTATATATCTGCCGGTAGCCCGCGTATTGCCAATGGTACCGCCGGCACCCTTTGTCGGGGCCGACTGGAAGCGAGAGACAATATGGGAAATTTGATCAGGGATCGGGAATACACGATGTTCGTCCGGAACAGTGCGCCGCCGCTGTGCAGCGCGCCCAAGGAGTTTGTCATCCTGCTCGACCGCTCGGGTAGTATGAATATTCCAGTAGATGCCACCAACGACCGCTGGGATGAATTAAAAAACACGGTCTCTACCTACCTGCCCCAACTCAACGACGCCTTGGGGCAAACCGGCATCCTGAAAGTGTATTATTTCAATGGCGCAGCGGCTTCTTTGAAATATACCGGCAACTGGGGCCCCAACTGGAGCAACCGCACCTATATCGAACAAACACTTTTTCAGGAAGGCGCGCCACTTGTAAATATCACTCCTTCGGGCGGAACCCCCATCGGCGATGCCATCTGCGACGCCGTTCAGGGCTCCGCGGCTGCCAACAACCGCACATTCATCCTCTTTACCGACGGGCATCAGACGGTGCCGCCTGATTACAATTCCGGCACGCACGAAATCCCGTGTACCACCGGCGGCACCATCGACCTGGATAACAGCCCGAACAATCAGATCAAAATTTTCACCATCGGCACTACCGGCAGCGATGCGCCCCTGCTACAGATATTGGCACAGCCCCACGGGCAGTTTGCACAGTCGAATACGGGAGGTTCGGCCGAGTTGAACATCTTTTTTACCAGTACCATTCCCTGGTCGCTGTACGATTGTGGAAGCCCGCGGATTATTGATTATCAACATGCTACCCTGCTCAATTCGCGCGATACAATTATTCATACGTTCAAGATAAACCGGATGATCGACAACCTGGCTATCAGGCTTAGCAAGATCAGAGGGCGCATGTACGGAACATATTTATCGCTGTACAAAGACGGGGAGCCGGTACTTAACACACCTGTGGAAAACAATGATCTCAACATTCGTTATTTTATCGAATTCAACGACCCCTATGAAGCAGGTGGCAACTGGGAAGTACGTGTAAATACTACGGGAGGGCTCGAATACGAACTCTCTGTGATGGCCGAAGACAAATACCTGAAAACCCGACTGGATGCCGGCGAACAGGGTCTGGTGTATGCCGGCGACCCGATTCACGTCAACCTCAACCTGCTGGAAGCCGGCCAAGGAATCGACAATGCCGTGGTGCGTGCTATCCTGCTCAAACCCGGCGAGGACCTCGGCGACCTGGCTGCCCGCACCAATATGTCGGCAAACAGCCTCCCGAGCACAACATCCGGCGACCCGCTCGATAACGGGCAAGCCAAAATCGATTCGCTGCTGCGCAATGCTGCTTTTGTAAATCAGGTGAAAAACGATACCAGCGGTACCGTATTGACCTTGACGCCTGCCGGAAATGGCAATTACACCGGCACATTTACCGGCAACACCCTGACCGGCACCTACCGGGTGGTAACGCTCATTGAGGGCCAGCGCCCCGGCCTCGGCGCTTACCAGGGCTGGGAAACCAAATGCGTACTCGTCGATTTTTCCCGGCCGGAAGACATAGACCTAAAACAAAGCATCGTCGACTTGGGTGTTATAGATGGCATACACCGTTATGGACTGTCTATTCAACCTGTCAACAAATTTGGCAAACGAATCGGCCCGGCGCAAACCCGCCGAATCGGCGTCCAACTCTCCAAAGGCACTGTGTCGCCGCTCCAGGACGGTCTGGATGGCACATACACCGCACAACTACGCATACCGGAAGGCGCCAATCCGTTGGTAACCATCACGGTAATCGACCCGCTCAAACCGGTCATTCGCGAACCCCTGTCCGTCCTGCTCGGCCACGGCAGCACACATCCGTTCGGCATTAGCCTGCATTTCGGCACAGCCTTTCCCATCGGCAATTTCGACCTGGCTGCCGACGCAGGGCTGGCGCTGGAAGCCGACCTGACCTGGAAACTCAACCCCAACTGGGCGCTGGAAGCCGTCATCGGGCGCTACACATTTGAGCCCGATCTGGATGTTTCAGGCGGCACAGTCGGTGTGTTGTACAGCCAGGCATTCAACAACGGTTCATACGGATGGCACGCAGGCGCCGGACTGGGCGCTTTTCAGCCCATCAACCAGGATTGGGCCTTTGGATATGCCTTGCATGCAGGTATACACAAACATATTACAACCCACCTGGATGGCGTGGTCGATCTGGGGCTGACGGGTGTGCCCAAGCCTGAAAGGAATTTTGTGAAAGCGACGCTGGGCGTGAAATATTTCTTTTAGCTGCAACACGGATTGCGCAGATATTAACGGATTTGCACGGATTTGGAACACGGATTACATGGATGTCAACGGATTTGCACGGATTTGGAACACGGATTACGCGGATGTCAACGGATTTGCACGGATTTGGAACACGGATTACACGGATGTCAACGGATTTGCACGGATTTTATCTGTGTAAATCCGTTAATATCCGCGTAATCCGTGTTGCAATTCGTGTTGCATGCTCTTCCGTCAATCCCGGATACAACGGCAGGCTCAGACAAGTATCGGCAATGATTTCAGCCAGAGGGAAATCGCCGCGCTGGTAGCCCAGTTCTTTGTAGGCTGCCTGCAAATGCGGTGGCAACGGGTAGTGAATCATGGTGCCTATTCCTTCCGACGCCAGTTGTGCCGCCAGTTCGTCGCGCTGGTCGGTACGGATGACGTATTGGTGCCACACATGCGCGGCCGGGTCGGTGGTTTGTGGCAATATAACACCTTCTACATCAGCCAGATATGCGCTGTACAGGTCAGCAATTTGCCTGCGTTGCGCCGTCCATTTTTCCAGAAACGGGAGTTTGACAGACAGCAAAGCCGCTTGCAATTCGTCGAGGCGGGAGTTGTAGCCCGGCACTTCATTGTAGTATTTTCGGGAAGAGCCGTAGTTGCGCAAGAGTCGGATTTGTGCTGCCAGTGCCGGGTTGTCGGTGGTAATAGCACCCGCATCGCCGACGGCTCCGAGGTTTTTGGTAGGGTAAAAACTGGTGGCGTTCAAGTGCCCGAAACTACCCGTCATTTTACCTGCATGCAAGGCGCCGTGGGCCTGCGCATTGTCTTCTACCACATACAGACCATATTTTTCAACGATTGCCATAATTGCCGTCATATCGCATGCCTGTCCATACAAATGCACGGGCAAAATGGCTTTCGTTGCCGGGCTGATGGCGGCTTCCAGCAGTGCCGGATCCAGGTTGTAAGTGCGCATATCCGGCTCTACCGGCACCACGCGAGCGCCCACCTGCGACACAGCCAGCCAGGTAGCAATATAGGTATTGGAAGGCACGATAACCTCGTCGCCAGGGCCGATGTCCAGCGCACGAAGGGCCAGGTGCAGGGCATCCAGCCCGTTGGCTACGCCGATGCAAAACGACGTGCCATTCCAGCGGGCATATTCGGCTTCGAATTGTGTAACGGAATCGCCCAGAATATACCACTGTTGTTCCCAGAAACGACGGAATGCCTCCATCGGGGTTTCCCCCAAATCGGCGTTCATGGCAGTAAATGAAAAAAACGGAATGTGCATTTTTTGTGGATCGTGCGCGTCATGCAGGCGGGCTCTACGCTTTGTGCCCCTTGTGCATTTCTTTGTGATCTTAAATCTTCAACCGGCAAAAATCCTCATATGAACGAATGTAATCCTCCGGGTCGTACAGGGTAGAGGTAAACACCAGTTGTACGGCATCGTGCGAATACTGCATGGTATGCCAGCAAAGTGCAGGCAGGTACACCCCTACATCGGGCCGGTCGAGCAAAAAGTGTGTGGTTTCGCCTTGCAGGGTTTCCACTTCGAGTTCGATGCGGCCATTCACGGCCAATATGACCATTTCGGTACGGTAGTGCGCATGTCGGCCGCGAATCACCTCATTCGGGGTAAAATACGTCCAAAATGCGCGCAAAGGCATGAACGGCAGGTTCTTTTCAAATTCGGCAATAGCGAGGTAGCCTTCTACCGAATGCCCGATTTTATCGAAATGAAGCGTATGTGGAGCAATGGGTTGATTCATTTTGCAATTGGTGGTTGGAGGGTGTTTCTTTGCAAGTTCAAGATAAAAACAACGAAATGGAACAAACTGCCCACCCGGAATTACTGTCTGTGATGATCCCGGCTTTCCACAGCGAACACCGCCTCCGTCCTGCAGTGGCGGCGCTGGCTGGCAGACTGGAAGCCGAGCAGATTCCTTTTGAAATATTAATCATCGACGACGGTTCCAAAGACCATACCTGGGCGGTGGCGCAGCAGTTGGCAAAAGAAGACGCTCGCGTACGCGCGTTCCGATTGAGCCGCAATTATACGTCGCCTTATGTGCATTTTGCCGGTTTTTCGGTTTGTAAAGGCGCTTGTGTCACTTCCATGCCCGACGACCTGCAACGCCCGCTCGATACGCTGGTGGCCTGCTACCGAAAATGGCAGGAAGGGCACAAATTAGTGGTTTCCTATCGGGTGTCGAGGGACGACGGCTGGTGGAGCGATCTTTTTTCCGGTTTGTATTACCGCATTATGAACAGCCTGTCGGACGTCAGTTTTCCGCCCGGCGGCACCGATGGCTTTCTGGCCGACCGTGAAATTGTCGACATTATGAATACGCGGATTCACCCGATTCACACTTCTACTGTGGTGGAAGTATTGCGGCTTGGCTTCGATCCGGTGTTCATACCTTACGACCGGCCGCCAAGGCAGGGGAAATCACGATGGACCTGGAAAAAGAAGGTTCGACTGGCCAAAGACACGTTTTTTGCCTCTTCTTCTTTCCCTATCCGGGCGATTACGAGCCTGGGACTGGGCATTTCAATCATTTGTTTGCTAGCGATTCCCTTGCTGACGTATGCCCGCTTTTTTGCGCACAGCCGCTTGTTCGGTTTTCAGGTGCCGGGCTGGACCACCATTATTGCGCTGGTGGCTTTTTTCAACGGACTGATGTTGTTTTGCCTGGGCATCGTGGCGGAGTATATCTGGCGGATTTACGAAGAGGTGAAAGCCCGACCGGGTTTTATTATCAGAAAAGAGGGGCCTGTGACGACAGAAAAGACAGAAATACCCGGCAATTGAAACATTACGTGAGTCATTCCAAATCGCGCTACATTTGTTCGCAAACACTTACCAACCATGGCAAAAAACAAAGCGAAAACCTCCACCTCTCCCAAAACGGCGCCTGCTGCCCGCCCTGCTCCAGCCGCTGCTACCCCTGCGTGGACCATGCCAGAGTGGGCCGTAGCAGGCATTTTGCTGTTATTGGTTGTCGTGTTGCGCTGGCAGTACCTCGACATACCGCTCGAACGCGACGAGTCGGTGTACACCTATCTGGGGAAAATTGCTCTTCAGGGTGGCAAACCCTACCACGATTTTTATGAAATGAAGCCGCCCGGCCTGTTTTATTCCTACGCGTTGCTGACAGGTCTGTTTGGTTATTCTGGCACGGGGCCGCACCTTGCATTGTTGTTTGTCGCCTTGTCGAATACGCTTTTTACCTATCTGATCGCCCGGCATCTAGGCGGGCGGCGTGTAGCAGTGGTAGCGGCTGTCGCTTATATTTTTCTTTCACTCAATCCTGGCACATCTGGCTTGTACCTGGGTTCCGAACACGTCGCATTGCTTTGGGGGCTTCCGGGCTTATGGCTGGCCTTGCAATACCCCGAACACAAACGGCCGTACCTGCTGGTGCTGAGCGGCGTATTGCTGGCCCTGGCAGTGCTGGTGAAGCAAACGGCTGCGGCGTTCGGGGTTGCCGTCGTCATTTACTGGCTCATGCAATGGCGGACGAAGCGTACCGATTTTGCATGGAAACCACTCCTGGGCTGGCTGGCTGGCGGTATCGCGCCGGTTTTGGGTGCTGTATTAATCGTTTGGGCATCCGGTACCATGAAGGAAGCACAATTCTGGCTGTCCGATTATCCCCAACATTACGCCACTTCTACCAATGAGAACAGGGTGGGCTTGTATTTTCAAACCAGTTGGGGCCTCGTATCAAAAAGTTATGAAGGTTACTTTTGGGTAATGCTGGCAGGTTTTTTATTGCTCTGGCGTTCAGGAATTTCCACTACCTACAAAGTATTTCTGGCGGCGTGGCTGGCTTTGTCGGCACTAACTATTGTACCTGGCATGCGATTTTACGGACATTATTACATCATGGCATTCCCGGCAGGGTGCATCGTCGGCGCCTTGTTTTTTGACGTCGTGGGTGCATGGCTGCAAAAGAGAGAGGAAATGTCGGTACTAATGTTGTCGTTGGGTTTGTTGTGGGGCGCGCACCATGTATTGGTCGAGTCCGGTATGTACTTCCGCCCATCCCTGCCTGCCATCAGCCGGAAATATTCGCCCGGCAACCCGTTTGTGGAACACGAAATACTGTCCAGAGAATTGAAAAAAGTAGTGCAGCCCTCAGACACCATCATGGTGTTCGGCTCCGACCCGCAGTATTACATTTATCTCGATAAAACAAGCCCGAGTCGGCACATGTACATGCCGTTTTTATCCAAATCACAATTCCCGGAAGCCTTTCAGTGGCAACAGGAAGTGCTGGGAGAATTAAAACAACTCCGCCCGAAATACGTCATTTTCAACGGCTATCCCTATGCCTGGATGACGCGATACGATTATTCCAATCCGTTTACCAAAGCCATTCTGGAAGTCTTGCATTCGCCTGAATACGAACCTTTCGAGTTTATTGAAGTAGATACGAAATCCAAACCCGCCATCGTGAAGAACACCGTGCAGCAGGGCGCTATTCGCAACAATGTGTATTTCGTGCAGGTGTTTCGGAGGAAAGAGAGGTGAGAGGTGAGAGGTGAGAAGCGAGAGGTGAGAGGCGAGAGGTGAGAGGTGAGAAGCGAGAGGTGAGAAGTGAGAGTGTCCGAATGTGAACGGTGGCGTTCAGGTTCGGACATTTTTTTGGGCATTATGTTTTTTAAATACTTGAAAATGAACAGATTGGAAAGTGGCGTTTCGATTGTCATACATCCTGAAACTTCATACGTTTCGGCATTCAGGGTAATGTTTTTTTGAAAACGAATATTATCCTGAATCGCCTGTTTTATTCCAACCTGCTGCACATGTTAACCAATTACCTGAAAATTGCCCTGCGGAGTTTGTCGAAAAACCGCCTCTACACCCTGCTCAATATCTGCGGGCTGGCCATCGGCGTGGCGGCCTGCACCCTCATTTTGGTGTATGTAGGCCATGAACTTAGTTACGACCGCTGGAACCCGCAAGCCAGCCGCATCGTACGCCCTACCTACGACATTCGTATCAACGATTTCAACGAGCGCCACGGCTGTGTGGACGCGGTGGTAGGACCCGACGCTGCGACTGCCCTCCCGGAAATAGAGGCCTGGTGCCGACTGAATCATGCCGGTATGTGGGACACACGCCGCGAAGATCAAAACGAGCAAAGCAGCCACGAGGAAAAGGTGATGTGCGCCGACAGCAGTTTTTTTCAGGTTTTTCCCTTGAAAATACTGGCAGGTGACGCCCAACACAGCCTCGACCAACCGGGCAGGGCTGCCATCTCGCGCCGCTGCGCCGAATTGTACTTCGGCTCGGCCGCCGCTGCCGCCGGTCAGGTGCTCGTCATGGGCCGTTCGGCAGAGCGCAGGCTGGTGGCCGCCGTTTTTGAAGACGTACCTGCTACCACGCATTTTCATGCCGACATTTTCATCCCTATGATGGAACATCCCGACCTGAAAAGCGCACGCCCGTACTGGGGCTATACCAACAACTTTTTCACCTATTTTCTGCTGAAAAAAGGGGTTGACAAACAGGCATTTGCACGAAAATTTGAACAAATGGCGCAAGACAAGGTGAGTGTTTTGCTGCGCGATTTGTTTGCCACTACCACTGCGGATTTTGAAAAAGCGGGCCAGCATGCGCGTTTTGGCATGCAAAACCTGACGGATATTCACCTGTATTCCCATTTTCAGTCGGAACTGGATGCCAACGGGAATGTGCGGTATGTGTGGATTTTTGGCGCCATCGCCCTGTTCATTCTGCTCATTGCCTGCATCAATTTTATGAACCTCTCCACCGCCCGCTCCACCACGCGGGCGCGTGAAGTGGGCGTACGCAAAGTGCTGGGCAGTTCGCGCAGCGCCCTGGCGGGGCAGTTTCTGACCGAATCGGTGGCACTGTCCGTGGTAGCCGTGGCACTGGGCGTTGGGCTGGCCCAACTGGCCCTGCCTGCTTTCCGCGAACTCAGCGACCGACCGCTGTCGATGCCCTGGAGCCATCCTGCTTTTGGAGCGGCTTTGCTGGGCAGCGCCTTGCTGGTGGGATTGATGGCGGGTAGTTATCCGGCATTTTTCCTGTCGGCCTTTCAGTCCATTCGGGTGCTGAAAGGCGTGACCGGCAACCCCGGCGCAGGCCGCGGCGTTTCTCTGCGCAATGGGCTGGTGGTGTTTCAGTTTGCTATTTCCACAGCACTCATTTTGTGCACCATGCTGGTTTACAGCCAGTTGCGCTTTATCCAGCAAAAAGAACTGGGTTTCGATAAACGGCAGGTGCTGATTATTCAAAATGCCCGCGCACTGGGCAGCCGACTGCCTGCTTTCCGGGAAGAATTGCTGAAAAACAACCGGGTGGAAAGCGCCAGTATCACTTCCTACCTGCCCATGCCCGACAGTCACCGCGAAAACGCCATGTTGTCGAAAGGCCGAACCACGGGCGCTGATGACAAGGTGATGCAGCGCTGGCGAGTAGACGCCGACTATATCCAGACGCTGGGAATGCAACTGAAAACAGGCCGCAATTTCGAAGCAGGCCGCCTGACCGACAGTTCGGCCATTATCATCAATGAAACTGCTGCACGCGAACTCGGCTATGCCGATCCGATTGGTCAGAAACTATACACCTCGCGTACCAAAGCCGTCGATTCGAAGCCCGAAGATTTTGACGAACTCACCATCATCGGCGTGGTCAGGGATTTCAACTACGAAAGCCTGCACAACAGCATTGGAAGTCTGTTTTTGCAACTTTCAGGCGAATCGGGCACACTCAGCCTGCGCATGCAGGGCGCTGATGCAGCACAGGTTATTCAGGCCGTAGAAACGCAGTGGAACGCCTTTGCACCCGGTCAGCCTGTGCAATACCACTTCCTCGACGAATCGTTGCAACGCATGTATGGCGCTGAGCAGCGCATCGGGAAAATTGCCCTGTTGTTTGCCCTGTTGGCCGCATTCGTGTCGTGCTTGGGCCTGTTTGGCCTAGCCGCCTTTACCACCGAACAACGCACCCGTGAAATCGGTATCCGTAAGGTGCTGGGCGCCAGCGTCAGCGGCATTACGCGCATGCTGGCGGCCGATTTTCTGAAACTCGTTGGCATCGCTATCGTACTGGCTTCGCCGGTGGCCTGGTATTTTATGCAGCAATGGCTCTCGGATTTTGCCTACCGCATCGACATCCGCTGGTGGATGTTTGCAGGGGCAGGGTTGACGGCGCTGGCCGTGGCGGCACTGACGGTGAGTTTTCAGAGCATACGGGCAGCGGTGGCCAATCCGGTGAAGTCGCTGAGAAGTGAATGATGCATGATACAGAAGCGCCATCCGCGTGCCTTGCAGGTGTGGGGCCAGTACAAACCTGTGGTCATGAATAGTTTCCCGGGGCTGACAGACGAGGACATAGATGCGATGGTAACCTATATTCAGAGTAGCGAAGTGGTGTATTAACGCGTTCGATCCTGAACAAATTTGTTCGTATTCGGACGGTTTTTACAACAAGAAAAATACTAAACAATTGTATATTAACGAGTTGTAAAAATGGATTAACTCTTGACCTGTACGGTATTTATTCAGGACATATACAGACAGGTTATGATTTACAATTACATCCGCACTGCGCTCCGTTACTTCAAAACGCACCAAACCTACACGGCTGTCAATATATTGGGGCTGACGCTTGGGTTTGCCTGTTTTTTGCTGCTCAATTTTTATGTAAGCAGTGAAAAGAACTACGATCGCCAGCATGGTCGCGTTTATCGCCTGTTGCAGGACACTAAAGATGGTCAGGGGAAGACACTGACAACCGCAAAATGTGCCCCGCGAACCGGCACTGGCGCCAAAGAACAATTTCCCGAAATAGAGGCTGTCACGCAATTGCTGGTGATGGGACGCATGACCGTCGGCAATGCCCCCGGCAACCGCTTCTATGAGCAGGTTACGACCATCGATCCTTCCTTTTTCGATGTGTTTGATTTCCATTTGGTGGAAGGAACGCCTGAACAGGTATTTTCACAACCCAATGCGCTTCTGCTTACCCAAAAACTCAAGGAACGTTATTTTGGCACCTTACCCGCAGTAGGAAAAACGCTGAAAACCAATGCCATGGAAGGTGTGGTAGCGGGCGTCCTGGAAGATTTCCCGGCCAATACACACCTGCATGCCGATCTGATGATGCCAACTCAAACGGCAGCCGCAAACCTGAACTTCTGGAAAGACTTCGTAGCCACTACCTGGGATCGCAACGCCATGCTAACATACATGAAATTGCGCCCGGAAACAGACGTGGCCACACTGAGCAGCAAAATCACTCAACTGACCAGGGACAACTGGCCTGCCCAGCAGGAGCCTTTCCATGCAGCATTTCACCTCCAGCGAGTGGAAGATATTCATCTGGAAGAAGCGAATGTGGATGGCGGCGTCAACTGGATGCCCGGCGACGTATTCTATGTCCGCATGTTTTTCTGGGTAGCCCTGGTTATTCTGTTGGTAGCCTGTTTTAATTATACCGGACTGCTCAACGTATCTTTTCTCGAACGTTCGCGCGAAATAGGTGTGCGCAAAGCCATCGGCGCCGCGCGAAACAACCTGTTGCTGCAATTTCTGGTAGAAAGCCTGATGCTCACCGGCACTTCGCTGTTGTTATCTATGGCCTTGTTGTCTGTCCTGCAACCTGTTCTCGCCAAATGGCTTGGCAAACCTTTCGACTGGTCGGCGTTGCCAGCCAGCCAGATCGGTGTGCTGTTGGGCGCAGGCATGCTGCTGAGCCTGTGCGCAATTATTTACCCGGCTATTGTAACTAGTCGGCTTACTACGCTGGCGGCCATGAAACAGGACAAACAAAGCGGCGCCGGGATGCCCTTGCGTCGCAGCCTGACCGTTTTTCAGTTCGCTGTTTCCATTGGTTTGCTGGCCTGCACGCTGGTATTTTACCGACAGGTGCAATTTTTGCAATCCAAAGAGCGCGGCTTTGATCTGGATGGCCTGCTCGTAGTCGATATTAACAGCGGAATTTTGCGAAATAGTTTTGAAGCCATTAAACACGAGTTTTCCCAATTGCCGGAAGTAAAAAACGTATGTGTCAGTTCGCGTGTACCGGGCGAATGGAAAGACCTGCCGATGGTAGGCGTACGCGCAGAAGGTGCGCCAGATAACATCGGACCCGACATGATTTATCTGGGCGCCGATCGGGATTTTTTGAGTACATACCAGGTTCAATTGCTCGAAGGCAGCAATTTTACAGGCCTGGATACCGACACCTCCAGGGTGCTCATCAACCGGCTGGCAGCAGCACAACTGGGCCTCTCCAACCCCGTTGGGCAATGGATAGAAATACCTTACGTCAACTGGACGGGCGAGCGCGAGCAGTTTGATCGGCCTGTACGGGTACAAATCGTAGGCATGATCGATAATTTTCAGGTAGAAGATTTTCGGCAAAACCTGAAGCCCGTGGTCGTCGGTTGCTGGAATAACAGCATCCAAAATATCGATTACTACACCTTGCGTATTTCATCTGCCAACTGGTCGCAGACGCTGGCGGCCCTGCGTAGCATCAACGACCGTTTCGATCCGCAAAATCCGATCGAGTACAATTTCCTCGACGAGCAATTCGGACGTTTTGTGGATGCCGACTTCCGACGCAGCAACCTGCTGATTTTCTTTTCAGCCGTGGTGGTGTTTATCTCCTGCCTGGGGTTGTTTGCCATGGCAGCCTTTATATTGCGCCGACGTACCAGAGAAATTGGCATCCGAAAAGTATTGGGCGCTGGCGTGGTCGGCATTGTACAGATGATTACTGCCGATTTTGTCCGATTGGTTTTGCTGGGTGCAACCATTGCATTGCCGCTTGCCTGGCTGCTGATGAATCGCTGGTTGCAGGAGTTTGCATTCCGCATTCCGCTGAAAGGCTGGATGTTTGCAACAGCCGTGTTGGCTACGCTGTTGGTGGCGGTTCTGACTGTTGGTTTTCAAAGCATACGGGCAGCTGTCGCCAATCCGGTGCAATCGTTAAGGAGTGAATAAATAATCTCATGCTGCTATTTTACCTGAAATCGTCTTTTCGCTCCCTGCTCAAAACGCCCCTGTTCACTGCGCTGAACACGGCAGGGCTGGCCATTGGCCTGACGGTGGCGCTGTTGCTGTTTTTGTATGTACAGCATGAAACTTCGTTCGACCGCTTTCACTCGAAAGCCGCACAAGTGTACCGCGTTTTACTGCAAATAACTTCCGACGAAAGTAAACCTTCCACACTGGCCAATGCGCCCATCGGATTAGGGCCGGCTGCCAAAAACGACATCGGCGATGTGGAGCAATACCTCCGCCTGCTCAAACACGGATTTGGCAAACCTGCTTTTGTCAGCATTGGAAATCAGCAGTTTGTGGAAGAACACCTGTACTGGACGGAGGCGGCCTTGCCCCAACTGTTTGATATTCAGGTGCTGGCGGGCAAGCTGCCCGAGGCGCTTTCTCAACCCAATGTGCTGGCTATCAGCCGCTCGGCGGCCATGCGTTTTTTCGGCGTTCCGTATCCCATCGGCCAGGTGATTCGTGTAGACCACATGCCGCCCCTAGAAGTGCGGGCCGTATTTGAAGATTTTCCGGAAAACTCCACCCTCGAAGCAAACATGCTTGGCTCGCTGGCTTCCGTCGATGATTCCTACAAAAACAATTTGTGGAGCAATGCCAGTTTTGAAACCTGGCTCCTGCTACGCCCGGGCGCTTCGCCACAAGCGGTTACGGCGCAACTGGCCGCCACCTACGACCGGAACGTGCCCAAGCCAGACCAGTATTTTACCATGTCGTTGCAGGCATTGCCCGATGTGCATCTGCATTCGTCGGAACTGCGCAACCATTATTCTACGCGGCTTGGCGACCCAAAAATGGTTAATCTGCTGGGCGTGTTGGCTGTAGCAGTATTGCTGATTGCCTGTTTCAACTACATGAACCTGGCTACGGCGCGCGCGCAATTGCGGTTTCGGGAAGTAGGCATTGCCAAAACCCTTGGCGCAACGAGAGGCCAACTTGCCCTCCGTTTTTACCTGGAAACCGCCGTACTGGTGGTCGGCGCGCTGGCGCTGGCCTTGCTACTCGTACAGAGCAGTCTGCCATTTTTCAATCGCTTGGCCGACAAACAATTACAGGCTCAAATGCTGTTCGAGCCGGCCGTGCTTGGGGCGGTGGGAGGTATTGCACTGGCCGTTACGCTGGTATCGGCTTCGTATCCGGCCTTTTTGATGTCGGGGTTTTTACCCAAAAAATTGCTGCAAACTTCTTTCCGCTCCGAAACCTCGGCCGGGTGGCTACGCCGGGCGCTGGTAACGGCCCAGTTTACCGCTTCGGTAGTGCTCCTGATCGGCACGGTCGTATTGTATCGTCAGATGCAGTTTATTCAGCAAAAAAACCTTGGATTTGAGCCCGAACAGGTGCTGGCAATCAACACCTCGGCGGCAGATAGCGACGCTCAGGTAGATGCCCTGAAACAAAAATGCCTGGCTATGAGCAACGTCGTTTCTGCCTGCCGCGCACAAACCTTTCCGGGTGGCAGGCCCAGCGGCCGCGCCATTTATCGCAACGAACAGGAAGAAACGGGGCTTTTGATGTGGACCAATCACGTATCGGCCGGGTTCGAACAGGTACTGGGCGTGAAACTGTTGGCGGGCAGCCTGTTGCCTCCAGCCCACCCGGGCGATACCGTCGTACACGTCACGCTGAACCAAACCGCCGTGAATTACCTGGGACTAACGCCTGAAACTGCCATCGGCCAAAAAGTGCTGTGCCAGTTGGGGCCCAATGCCGTGATCACCGGCGTGCTGGAAGATTTTCATGCCGAAACGCTACACCGCCCTATCGAAGCATACGCTTTTCACGATCGGCCTACCGAGGATATGGGTTTTCTGATGCTTAAAATAAAGGCCGGGAATATTCCGGAAGCCATGCAACAGATTCAAACGGCATTTTCGGAAACCATCCCGCAATCGGCTTTTCGGTACGAATTTCTCGACGAGCACCTCGACGCGCTGTACCGCCGCGAGCACCGTACAGCCAAGGTCGTGCTGGTGTTTTCGCTGTTGTCTGTCTTCGTGGCATGTCTGGGCCTGTTTGGGCTGGTGACTTTCTCTGCCGAACAGCGCAAAAAAGAAATCGGCATTCGGCGCGTACTCGGCGCCCGAATTGCAGGTATTGCCGTTTTGCTGGCCGGCGATTTACTACGGCTGGTACTGGTGTCCCTGTTTGTGGCTACGCCGCTGGCATGGTGGGCCTTAAACCGCTGGCTCGACAACTTTGCCTATCGGGTAGATTTGCAGGCCTGGATGTTCGTTGCCGCCGGGCTGGCCGCGCTGCTGGTGGCTGTGCTGACCGTCGGGGTGCAGGGCATACGAGCCGCACTGGCCAATCCGGTGGAAACGCTGCGGAATGAATGATGCGGACGATGAGTGGAGTTGGGGCAAAGCGAGGATTCGTGATGGTATTTTTAGAGGTTGTTTCCCGTAGAGTAATTTCCCGCAGAACTCGCAGATTTACCCGCAGAACTCGCAGAACGTAGAGTACACCTATTTTTCCGGACATTGAAGTTAAGGTGTACTCTACGTTCTGCGAGTTCTGCGGGTAAATCTGCGAGTTCTGCGGGAAATTACTCTACGGGGAAATCTACGGGAAACACTCACTGCACCACCACTTTTTTCACTACCTGCTGCCCGCCTGCAAACTGCATTTTCAGGAAATACACGCCGCCTGCCAGGTCATTTACAGGTACTTCTATGGGCAGGAAAACAGGTTGAAAACTGCGCACTACCTGGCCGGAAGCACTGATACAATCGACCCTTTCCGGTAAAGGGCAGGAGTCGCAGTGGATAAACACCGGCCCTTCCTTCACAGGATTAGGATACACTCTGAATTGTGCAGGATCTACCTCATCAGGAACAGATGTCGTGACGCCGTAAAAAGAATCGGGGTGAATGGTTCCCTGTGGTGATTGGCCGACTTTCTGATATCCATTCAGGGTTTCTACCCGGCTGGAATGAAAACCGATGCCTCCGTATGTAAATTCCCATTCCGTTCTGCCAATCCCGTGTATCCAGGCATCACGGCGAATAGGGCCGCCGTAACCCGGAGGAGCAACGTTGTTGACCGACATTTTTAGCCCCTGATCGGTAGGCTGATAAAGAATGTTGGTGAAATCGCTGTACGCGGCTTCCTTGAACAATCCGGGATACATGACTTTCCCAGGATGTGGGATCGAAAGCGTAGTCAGCACATTTTCAAAAGTGGTAGGGCCAGCGCCCCCGGAGAAGGAGGTTTCCTTTCGAACAAGTTTGCGCACGTTTATTTTGATCGTATCAGGCAGTATGGCATGGCCCAAAACGTCGTATTTGGTCCAGATTTTTGCCTGTGAAGTGCCATAGTTTTCACTTTGTGTCTGATACAGTTCGAACACAGCGCCCGCCACCCAGTCGCTGTAAAAATCGGCCAGTACCGGCAATTGTATGCCTTTGTTTTTGCCTTGCAACCCGACCAGTGTCTGGTTTTCCGAAAACAACAGGCCAAAGTGTTTAGACAGACGCAGGCGTTTACCGTCGGACAACTCGATGGTTTTCAGCGAGTCGGAAACACCCCAGCAAAGGGTATCCTTTTTTTCGGAAACCGTGGCCATGATACCCGATTTGAATTCCCAGGATTCGCCCGGTTCGGCATGGGCGCGAATCACGAAAGTTTCCTGCGCGTATTCAGGCCACAGAGGCAGTCGGAAACGGCATTCGTACGAAAAATCGGCATGTTTGACCACGCTGTCGCCCAACAAATTACCTACTATGACAATGTATGGATATCCGATGGTGTACAGTCCTCTGGGTTGTGACAGCCAAAAAACGGAATCGGCGCCGAGGGTCGCTGCGCTATCTACACGGATGGTATTGCTGACGTAGGCAGCGGTGTTGAATTGGAAATTATACTTGCTGCCTGGGGTTATGAGGTGCCAGTTTTGGGAAAAGGCAGTGCCGCCAGTTAGCAGGAACAGGCAAAGAAAAAAGGATTGGATTTTCATATAAATTGGATTGAGGTGACAGAAAAAAGCGAGCAACCGCATTGCGTTCGCTTATATCTGACCTCTTAATGCCGCAAAAGGTCGCGGTGTGTACTGTTTTAAGATTTCTTTAATTGCTTACAGTATCTCTACTTTACGGACAATGACGCGACCTGCCGAAGTGAGCGCGCGTAAATAATACAATCCGGTTGGTAGCGTGTGTACCGGAATGGAAAAGGATGCGGCCGGTGTATTGAGCGCAAGGAGCGTCTGTCCTGACGGGGCTATTATTTCCACTTTTTTGAGTGGCGAACAATCGATGCACGACACATTCAACACGCCATCGGTGACAGGATTAGGGGAAATGGAAAATTGATCAGAGTCGAACAATTGCGATGTAGAGGTCACCACATTAAAATAAGAGTCCGGGTGAACAGTGCCACTTTGCGCCTGCCCAAGTTTCTGATAACCAATGAGTTTACGGTCGATTTGGCTGATGTCGCTATCATAGTAGTAACGTTTTTCCCCTACCGAACTTTCATACGACTCCAGCAGGCTGCTATAAGCGCTCATGGTGAGCAGGGTTTGATGGGTTAGTTTTACTCCTGAACCCAGAGGAGCGTATTCATAGGCGTAAAACAAGCCATCTATTTTAATCCCACCAGGGAAAAACACCTGATGCGGATTCAGGACGACATGAACGCTGTTGGTGTTTTGGTATGTTATATCGATCAGTTCTGTGGTATTAAAGAATGACTGGTATCGATCCTGGCGAACCAGTTTGTGCACTTCGATCAGAAGAGAATCGGGGGTGACGGTTTTCCCTAGCACGTAATATTTTGTCCATGTGTAATATCTCGTATGTACGGAATTACTTCCACTACGTTTGCTTTCATATATTTCAAATACCGCTCCGGGTATCCAGTCTGCATAAAAATCTTCCATGGTTGGCACCTGTATTCCTGTGGCATGGTCTTGCAACCCGATCAGATTGCGGGCGCCCAGAGACATCAAACCGAACCTTTTTGACAAGCGCATGCTGTCGCCATTGGATAAACTGATTACCTTAATGGAGTCTTCCATCCCAAACATGACATCCGCTCTTTTTTGTACGACGGTTGCAGTAATACCGGTTTTGAACAACCACGAGTCGCCTATTTCTGCTTTGGTACGAATAACTCGGGTAGCAGTGTCAAAGGTGAATGGTACGGCTTTAAATTTACATACGTAGGTAAAATCCGGGCGTTTCATGATCGTATCGCCTAAGAATGTCCCAACTATTCCTGCCCCTGGAAAGGCACTTATTGTAATGGCCCGTTGAGGCGAAATGTTGAATACAGAATCGGCGCCCACTGCAAGCGCCGCGTCTACCCGGATCGTACTTTCAACAGCCGGGCCACCCGCAGCGCCAAAATTATAGATACCTCCTGCGGTAACCAGGTTCCAGTCCTGGCTAAATGTTGGGAAGACAAGAGTCCAAAAAAGAATACAGGAAAGGAAGATTTGTTTCATTGAAATTACTGTTTTGGGTGAATAAACTCCTACAAAAGTATAGTCCACAGTAGTCCGTCGGGGGTTTTCAAAGGAATACTATTGTACAATATTTGCATTTCACAATGCAGAGGTACATATACAAGAACATGCCGAACGACTGCCAGGAAGGAAGGTTGGTCGATTCTCGCCTTGCTTGCGCAACCAAAAGCGCCTGTACAAGTCATTCACCCCACATTCCAAGCATTCGAAGATACTATGTTGCTACACCATTCCCTCTTGCCTTTCAGGCACTTTGCGGCTTTTCTTTTGTTTCTCTCCTTTCAAACCGCCTTCGCTCAAAAAATCAGCGGCCGCCTCCTCGACGCGAGCGGTGTCGGACAGGAGTTTGCGACCATCACCCTGCTTTCCGCGCGCGATTCTGCCCTGGTAAAAGGCGCTGTCAGCGGCGAACAGGGCCTTTTTGAAATAGAAAACGTGCCCGCCGGCCGATATTTCGTGCGCACCCAGTTGCTGGGGTTTCAACCTTCACAATCCGATGTGTTTGAATACAACCGGACGGACATTGCCCTGCCACCGTTGGTATTAAAACCTTCCGGCAATCAGTTGCAGGAAATTACCGTAGTGGCACAAAAGCCCTTGATCGAGGTCAATGCAGATAAACTAGTGTTCAACGTAGACGCCAGCCCCACCAACACCGGCCTCAATGCGCTCGAACTGCTGCGCAAAAGCCCCGGCGTCAGCCTCGATCAGGATGAAAACGTGAGCCTCAAAGGCCGCTCCAATGTGATGGTACAAATCAACGGCAAACCCACGCCCATGACCGGGCAGGATCTGGCGCAGTACCTGAAAAGTATCAATTCGGCCGACGTGGAAGCCATTGAAATTATTGCCACACCCGGCGCCAAATACGAGGCCGAGGGCAATGCTGGCATCATCAACCTGCGCCTCAAAAAGGACAAACGCCTGGGCACCAACGGTACCGTCAGCCTCGGCTTTTACCAGGGCATTACGCCCAAAGGCGATGCTGCGATCACCTTGAATCACCGCGACCGAAAAATAAACCTGTTCGGCTCGGCCAGTGTATTCCGCGGGCGCTGGGACAACCCCATGCAATCCACCAATATTGTGGGCAGCCGCCTGTACAACCTGCGCACCAACAACTACCGCTATGCCCGCCCGCAATGGGGCCGCTTCGGCGTCGATTATGCCCCCAACAGCCGCCACACCTTCGGCGCCCTGTTCAATGGAGGCGTTTTTTTTCCTGACCTGTGGTCGAAATCACGCACCGAAATCGGCAGTCTTGCGCAAAACAGCGTGGATTCTCTGTTGATTGCGGAAAATGACGGAGGCATGCTCAACTGGAACGCCAATGTTAACCTCAACTACAAATTTGCCGATCAAAAAGGCAATCAACTCAACATTGATGCCGATTACGGGATGTTCCGCGACAGCCAGACCATTTTCAACAACAACTACTACCGCGATCCGGAAAATGTGCAGACCCTGGCCACAAGCGCTTTCCGCACCGATATGCCGCGCGATATCATCATTCAGTCTGTAAAAACCGACTATGAAAAAACGCTCAGCCTCTTTGGCAAGGAAAAAAACACCCACCTCGGCGCAGGCGGAAAATACTCGGACGTGGATACGGATAACACGTTCAACTTTTTCAAGGTGAGCAACAACGCCGAAAACCTCGACCCCGACCGAAGTAACACTTTTGTGTACAATGAACGGATTGTCGCCGCTTATGTGAACGGCAATACACAGGCCGGCAAATTCAGCGTACAAGTGGGCCTGCGCATGGAAAACACCGATGTAGATGGCAACCTCACTGCCTACAAACCCGTCGACGACAAAACGGTAGATACTACGTACACGAGTTTTTTTCCCAGCGCAGCCCTCGGTTACAATGTGAGCAAAAACCACCAGATCAACCTCACCTACCGCCGATCGGTCGACCGGCCCCGCTACCAGGACCTGAATCCGTTTGAGTTGCGCCTCGACGAGTTGAGTTACCGGCGTGGAAATCCTTTTATTCGCCCCCAGTTTACCCACACGCTGGAACTGGGCTGGTCTTTATTCCAGCGCATTCACCTGAGTGCCAACTATGCGCGTACGCTCAATGCGTTCACGAATATTGCCGATCAGGAAATCGACCCGCTCAGCGGCAAACAACGTTTTTACATACAGGTGCGCAACCTCGCCACGCGCGACAACTGGGGTTTCAACATCAATACACCCATTCCCATCGCCAAATGGTGGAACGGTAACCTGAACGCATTTTACAATTACTCCATCAACAAAGCCGACTACGGCGCAGGCCGCATCGTCGACCTGCGCGTGAGCGGCGGCGGTTTCTGGACGCAACAAACGTTTACCCTCTCCAAAACCCTGACGGCCGAAGCATCCGGCTGGTACAACTGGGGCGGACTCTGGGGGGCTTACGTACAGCGCCCGCAAGGCATGATGGATGTGGGCATCAGCAAACGCCTGTGGGATGGCGCCGGTACACTGCGCGTGAGTTTTACCGATGTGTTTCACACTGCCGGCTGGTCTTCGTACACCCGGGTAGGCGAATTGTACATCAATGCAAAAGGCGCCTGGGAAGGCCAGCAATTCAAAATCAATATGACCTATCGCTTCGGCAATAACAACCTCCAAAGTATAAGAAGGCGTTCTACCGGCGCAGACGATGAAAGCAAACGCGCCAGCGGCGGGGAATGAGGGCGAGGGGCAAGGGGCAAAGGGCAAGAGGCAAGAGGCCGCTCAAACCTTGCCCCTTGCCCTTTGCCCCTTGCCCTTTGCCTCTTGCCCCTTTGCCCCCCCTCGCCCCCTTGCATCAGTTGTTGACGTGTTTAGGTTGTCAATTCATCCATTTTACATGGTGAAACCTTGAAAAGAAGGGAAATTTCAGTTGATTAGAAGCCATTTGAGGATGAAATGCTTCCAGTCAGGTACTATTCTGTTTTACTCAAACTCTACAACATGCAAACAAAACTAACCATTCGAGTTGTTGCAGCACTTTTGGCAGTATGTTCTACTGCCGCCTTGTGGGCCCAAAACGGCGTCACTGTACCCAGAACCCCCAGCCCGGCGGCGGAAGTACGCCAAACCATTGGTATTTCCACTGTTTCCGTCAATTACTCCCGCCCTTCGGTGAAAGGACGCACCGTTTGGGGCGAACTGGTGCCTTATGGCTGGAATGTGCAGGCTTTTGGCACACCCAACCTGGCGCCCTGGCGGGCCGGCGCCAATGAAAATACGGTGCTCGAACTTTCGCACGACGCCAAGGTGGCGGGCCAACCCGTACCTGCCGGCAAATACGGCTTGTTCTTCGTCATCAACAAAGACGATAGCGGCGAGGTGATCCTTTCCAAAGACAACATGGCATGGGGCAACTTCTTCTACGACCCTGCCCGCGACCAGATGCGCGCAAAAATTCAGGTGCGCAACACCGCCAACCACGTAGAAGCGCTGACCTACGATTTTATCAACCTCACCAAAAATTCGGCTGAACTGGTGCTCAACTGGGAGAAAAAGCAATTCCCCGTCAGCATCGAATTCGCTGTCGAT
>JAEUUT010000165.1 GCA_016787415.1 Saprospiraceae bacterium
AATGAAAAGCCCGGCAAATCGGGTTTCGCCCACTTGTTCGAACACCTCATGTTCAACGGCTCGGAGCACTTCAACACTGATTACTTTCAGGCGCTGGAAGCCATTGGAGCAACTGACCTGAACGGAACAACCAACGAAGACCGCACAAATTACTTCCAAAACATACCCGTAGGCGCACTCGATCAGGTGCTATGGCTGGAAAGCGACCGCATGGGACACCTGCTGGGCGCCATCGACCAGGCCAAACTCGATGAACAACGCGGCGTGGTGCAAAATGAAAAACGCCAGGGCGACAACGAGCCATACGCACTTGGCTATGATATCATTCAGAAAGAAATGTTTCCACCGTATCACCCATACGGACATACTGTCATTGGGGAAATGTCTGACCTGAATGCGGCATCCCTCTCGGATGTACAGGAGTGGTTTAAATCCTATTACGGTGCTGCCAATGCAGTAATTGTTGTTGCCGGTGATATTACTCCCGAAGTAGCGTACGAAAAGGTGTTGAAAAATTTCGGCAACATTCCTTCCGGCCCTACCGTAGCCCGGCCAACAGTCAACATCCCAAAACGATTCGGCAATACACGTGGAGAGTACCAGGATCGTGTGCCACAATCGCAAATTACCATCACCTGGAATATCCCACAATGGGGCACCCAGGAACTTGTATGGCTCGATCTGCTCAGCGATGTGCTGTCTTCCGGCAAAAACAGCCGCCTTTACAAGAAACTGGTGTACGAAAAACAAAGCTGCACATCCATTTTCGCATTCATCAATCCTTACGAAATCGCCGGCAACTTTTCGGTTGTTGCGAATGTAAAACCCGGCAAAACAACAGAGGAAGTTGAAAATACCATCAACGAAGTGATGAATGAATTCCTGGCCAGCGGACCTACCGACGAAGAAGTAAATCGTGTAAAAGCGGCATATTTCGCCAATACAATCAAAGGGCTGGAACGCATCGGCGGTTTTGGCGGCAAAAGCGACCTGCTGGCCATCAATGAAGTGTATGGTGGTAGTGCCGATTATTACAAAAAATCATTGCGTTGGTATCAGGAAACCAGCGCAAAAAATATCCATGATGCCGGAAAAAAATGGCTCAGCGACGGCCGCTTTACACTTGTGTGTAATCCGTTTCCGGAATTCAGCGTAACCGGAATGGATGTTGACCGTACGAAAGTGCCCGATGTCGACAAACGTGTCAATGCACAGTTCCCCGACCTGCAACGCGCTACCCTTAAAAACGGCATGAAAGTGGTGCTTACCCGCCGCGTAGAGAGCCCCACAGTGGTAGCCAGCATGATGTTTGACGCAGGCTATTGCTCCGATAAATTTGGTGGAAAATCAGGTCTCGCGTCCCTCGCTATGCGGATGCTACCGGAAGGCACGAAAAATCTGAGTAGCCTGCAGATCAGCGAAAAACTGCAATTGCTCGGCGCCGGCCTGAATGCGAGCAGCGACCTGGATTATTCCTACGTCACCCTAAACGCCCTGAAACAAAGCCTCGACCCCAGCCTCGATTTGATGGCCGACGTATTATTAAATCCTTCTTTCCCGGAAAAGGATTTCAAACGCCTGCAAGATCAGCAACTTACCCAGATTGCCAACGAGAAAAAACAGCCACAAAGCATGGTGATGCGGGTACTGCCAGAGTTCTTGTATGGCAAGGACCACCCTTATGGTATGCCCATGACCGGCACTGGCGAAACCGATGTAGTGAAAACACTGACTGTCGCCGACGTGCAGGACTTTCACAAGCGCTGGTTGCGCCCTAACAATGCTACTATCGTGGTAACTGGAGATATTACTATGCCCGAACTGGTGGAAAAACTGGAAAAACGTTTTGGTACATGGCAAAAAGGAGAAGTACCCAAAAAGGTTATCCCGGAAGTAAAAAATGCAGATGCCTCCAATAAAATTTTCCTGATAGATCGCCCGGAAAGCGAACAAACCATGATCGTTTCCGGCTACCTGACCAAACCTTATGGCCAAATGGACGAGGCGGCTATCGAGCAGATGAACAATGTACTGGGCGGCGATTTCACCAGCCGTATTAACCTGAACATTCGGGAAGATAAATACTGGACTTATGGAGCCGGCTCTTTTATTCAGAATACACGCGGACAGCGTCCTTATCTGGTATTTACATCCGTGCAGACAGACAAAACCAAGGAAAGCGTACAGGAAGTTGTCAAAGAAGTGAATGCTTTTGTAGGCGATAAACAAATGACCCAGCAGGAATTTGATAAAACCAAGCAGAACACCGTACTGGGTATGGCTGGCATGTGGGAAACCAATTTTGCCGTCAACAACAGTGCCCGCAACATCGTGAAATACGGTTTGAAAGATGACTACTGGAAAACCTATTCCGAGCGCGTACAAAAACTGGGTCTGCAAGATGTACAGAACGTGGCCAAAACAATTGTTCAGCCAAACAAACTGGGCTGGTTTCTTTCCGGCGACGCCGAAAAAACACTGCCAGGCCTGCAACAACTGGGCATGGAAGTGATTCAGATTGATGCGGACGGCAAGGTGGTAAGTAAGAAGGTAAAACCTTAACAGAGGTAAGAAGCGAGAGGTGAGAGGTGAGAGAGGCGTAGAGCATTTATGGTGCTCTACGCTTTTTTGTTTTTGAATAATTGACTTTAATCTGCATCCTGAAAACGCCTTGTCACGCAGGGTTTTGGAATATCCGTACAGTTTACAACCTTTGCGACAAACGTTCAACCATCTTGCAAATTGAATGAAACAAAACAATCAAACTGACCGCATATTCAATGCTGCCGTCATTGTAGCCGCTCTTGGCTACTTTGTAGATATTTATGACTTGCTTTTGTTCGGCTTCGTACGGGTAAAAAGCCTCACCGCACTCGGTTATTCCGGGCAAGACCTCACCGACAAAGGCTTATCCTTACAGAACTGGCAGATGTTCGGCATGCTGGTTGGCGGAATACTTTGGGGTGTTCTGGGCGATAAAAAAGGACGCGTAAGGGTGTTGTACTTTTCCATTGCGCTGTACTCTCTCGCCAATATTCTGAATGGCTTCGCAACGGGTTTTACAGATTATGCGCTTTATCGTTTTTTGGCAGGCGTCGGTCTGGCTGGCGAACTGGGCGCGGGCATTACGCTCGTGGCCGAAGTGCTGCCCAAGCATAAAAGAGGCATAGGAACCATGGTAGTAGCCACCATTGGTCTTTCCGGGGCACTTTTGGCATGGGCGATTGACAAGTTTTTTGACTGGCGCAATTGTTTTTTTATTGGAGGGGCTCTGGGTATTCTGTTGCTGGTCATCCGCATCAGCGTAGCCGAATCGGGCATTTTTAAAAACGTACAGGAACAAAGCCATATCAGTCGGGGCAATTTTTTTGCCTTGTTTACCAACTGGAACCGGTTTTCGCGTTTTATGCGTTGCATTTTTATTGGCACCTCCACCTGGTTCGTGGTAGGTGTACTGGTGTTTTTTTCTCCTGAATTCGGAAAAGCAAAAGGGCTGGACGGCATTCTGGCGGGCAACGCGATCGCGTTATGCTATACCGGGCTGATTCTTGGCGACCTGGCATCCGGGCTATTAAGTCAGTACCTAAAAAGCCGTATCAAAGTCATGGCTATTTTCCTGACGCTCGACGTGCTGGCGGTGCTGGCCTACCTCGCTTTACCATTCAGCAGTCCGGCTATGTTTTATGCCAGTCATTTCGTGCTGGGCATTTCTGTTGGGTTCTGGGTAATATTTGTGACCATCGGTGCTGAACAATTCGGTACCAACCTGCGTTCCACCGTGGCTACTTCGGTGCCTAACTTTGCCCGGGGCATGCAAGTACCCATCAATGAATCTTTTAAATACCTCAAAAGCGCCGCCGTTACCGGAAGTGTTATTTCTGCCGGATATATCGTTGGCGCAGTATGCCTGGCCATTGCTTTTTTGGCATTGTTTGGCATGAAAGAAACATTTCATACGGATTTGGATTATGTTGAAGAAATATGATGGTGGGGGGTGATAAGGGTTGATAAGAGTTGATGAGGGTTGATGAGGGTTGATATTCAGCCACTCTATGAAAGAAAATTACTTCCCTTTTCTTGAGCCGAATATCAACCCTCATCAACACTTATCAACCCTTATCAACCCTCATCAACCCCAACCATCCCTTAATTTTTTCCACCCTCTTACACCCACACTAATGGCACATTTCAAACGAACTGCATCTGCCCTTTGGCAAGGAACCGGCGCTGAAGGCTCCGGCAAACTCGACGGACCTTCCGGCGTTTTACAAGACACCCCCTACTCTGCCCTGAAACGTTTTCAGAATGAAGACGGAAAAGCGGGTACCAACCCGGAAGAGTTGATAGCGGCTGCACATGCAGGTTGCTATATTATGGCATTGAGTTTTCGCCTGAGTGGCGCAGGCTTTACACCTGCCGAACTCCGCTGCTCGGCTACCATCGACATGGACAACAGCGGCGGTGGATGGGCATTCGAAAAAATAACCCTCGATCTGGAAGCCAATGTACCTGGACTGGATGAAGCACAATTCCAGGAACACGCGAATGCGGCAAAAGCCGGCTGCCCGGTTAGTAAGGCGTTGTCGGCCGTTCCTATTGAGTTGAATGCAAAACTCGTGTAGGATTTAGAGGTGTTTTGGTATTTTAGTGTTTTGGTATTTTGGTGTTTTAGTGTTTTAGAAGGGCTTCGCTCTTAGTGTTGGGTTGAAAACCCTAACCATTATTCTCTCGCCTCAAGAGCGAAGCCCTTCTAAAACACTAAAACACCAAAATACCAAAACACTAAAATACCAAAACACCTCCCAAATCAATACTCCAGTAAGCGCCCAATTGCCGCACCCACCTTTTCAATAGAAGGTATCATGGTTTGTTCCAGGATAGTGTTGAGGGGTACTGCTGGCATGTTTTCCGCGCCAATAGTTCGTACTGGAGCATCCAGCGATTCAAAGCACTGCTCCTGAATACGGGCAGCAAGCGTTTGTGCAAAAGAATTGTTTACTTGTTCTTCTGTCACGACAAGTATTCGACCATGGCGACGCGCCAGGTCGTACATAGCATTTTCATCCAGTGGAAATAAAGTGCGCAAATCCAGTATTTCTACCTTTCCCGGATACTGTGCAGCAGCATTCAGCGCCCAGTGTACGCCCATGCCATAGGTAACGACACCAATAGACGTGCCGCGTGCCACATTTTCCGTGGAAGCCTCCAGCGCAATTCCTGCTTTCCCGAACGGGAGTACGTAATCTTCAGCGGGTTCTATACACCGGGCAGTTTCTGTTCCAGGGACTTTTGACCAATACAAACCTTTGTGCTCAAAAATAACCACAGGGTTCGGGTCGTAATAGGCTGCTTTCAACAGGCCTTTCAAATCAGCGCCATTGCTGGGATATGCAATTTTGATGCCTCGAATATTGGCAACAACCGTTTCTACACTGCTGCTGTGATACGGACCTCCGCTGCCGTACGCACCGATAGGTACGCGGATGATACAACTGACCGGCCATTTTCCATTGCTCAAATAGCAACTGCGTGCCACTTCGGTAAATAATTGATTCAATCCCGGCCATATATAATCGGCAAACTGTACTTCCACAATAGGCTTGAGCCCGACAGCGCTCATTCCCGCTGTACTTCCAATAATAAATGCTTCCTGAATCGGCGTATTAAAAACCCGGTGGTCGCCAAACTTCCCGGCAAGTGTTGCCGCTTCCCGAAAAACACCGCCCAGGCGGCTTCCTACATCCTGGCCATACAACAGGCATTCGGGGTGTCGGCGCATCAGTTCTTCTATGGCAAAAAGGGCACAGTCGACCATTACTTTTGACTCACCATGAGCCGGGCTTCTCTCCCCTTTTTCTTCCGTGACAGTTGTAGGAGCAAATGCCCCGGTAAACAAATCTTCAGGGCGCGGGTCTTCTGCCTGTCGGGCTTCGTTGAAATCAGCGGCGACTTGTTCAGCGGATTCCTTTTCCATGGATTTTACAGCGTTTTCTGTAAAACCGTTTTCCAGCAAAAGTTGGCGGAGGCGCGGATACGGGTCGCGCGATTCATGTTCCTTCAGGTCGTCGCGGTACCACTCTTTCCGAACGCCGGAGGTGTGGTGATTGAGCAAAGGCACACGGGCGTGCAGGAGAAAAGGCCTGCGTTCGCGTCGTATTTTTCCTAAAACTTCCAACACTGTTGTCCAGCACGCTTCAAAGTCATTGCCCTCGATACTCACCGATTCCAGTCCTGGAAAACCTTTGGCATATTCAGCAGCGTTGGCTACGCGGGTTTCGCTTGCATTGGCAGAAATATCCCAGCCATTATCCTGTACGAGGTACAAAATGGGCAGTTTCTTTAGCACGGCCATTTGAAATGCCTCGGCAATTTCACCCTCAGTTACGGCCGCATCACCCAAAGAACACACCACCAGGGGCATTTGTCGGTCGCGTTTTATTTGCTCCCGGTACCACATCCCCATGGCTGCGCCTGTGGCAGGAATCGCCTGCATGCCGGTAGCGCTGCTTTGGTGTGGTATTTTTGGAAAATCAGGCTCATTGAGCGATGGATGACAGTAATAAGACCTCCCACCAGAAAAAGGATCCTCGCGTTTTGCCATCAACTGAAGCATCAATTGATAAGGCCGAAGCCCCATAGCGAGCAACATGCTATCGTCGCGATAATAAGGATAGACATAATCTTGCGGCAACAACTGTAGGCCCAGCGCAATTTGAATCGCTTCGTGCCCACGGGAAGTCGCATGGACGTACTTGCTTACCAGTTTGAAATTTGCTTCATACAATTCCGTCATGGATTTGGCCGTAGCCATCAGACGAAAGGATTTTTCCAGTACGGGTTTTGATACGGAGGGCTGTTTTTGGGTGAAGTTTTTTTTGCTTTTATTGGACTGGGCAGTCGTCGGCATATCGTGTGGTGGAATTGATCAAATCAAGGAGGGCCATGAAGCCGCAAAGGTACCTACTCAGCGTATGGAATAAGCATATAACTGATTGTTATTTGCGACAATCAATACAGATTCTTTGCTGCCGGTTCGAAGCGGTTTCAGGAGGAATGGGCTGGTTCCGGCAAGTGGAAAATCAATACGCATATGTCCATGATTATCAATCAAATAAATTTGTTGCCTGTTTTGTGCGAGCAGTCCGATGTTGTTCCCGGCAACTTCAAATAATGTATCTTGCAGAACGGGCAGTTCCATATCAAAGCCACTTTTCAGGGTATTGCCCTGGTACGTTTTTGTTCTAAGGCGCCGGCCTTGCAAAACGGTAAAACCGGCTTTTTCTCCTTCCGTCAGTGTCATAAATAATCCAAGTGTTTTGGGATCGTTGGCGCCCACCTGTGCGCTCGAAACGCTTCCGGATGTATTGCAAACGAATACCTTTCCCTGTGTATTGAAACAGGCAATCCGCGCAGATTGGGAACGCAAGTCAACTTGTGGAGGACTTGCAAATCGGCCGGATAATGCCACTGCATTAAAACGGGGTTGTCCATTCCGGCCATATACCATAAGTTGGGCCGCCTTATTCAGCGCTACCAGAAAATCCTTTCCATCTTCCTGAAAATGAAGCATGGGGTGTACAATTTTCCCGGCATCCCGATTAGGATTCCAGCCAGGAAGCGCGCTGCCTGTATGGTCAAATCCATACAGGTTTTCATTTTCACATGCTACGAAGTAATTGAACTTCAGGTTTTTATCAAAATCTACGGCCAGAATTCCATTGGTTGCGGGCGAACGTAAAGCGATCGGGAAACGCCCGACATCCTGGCCTTTTTCGTCGATCAGCCAGATATGCGCTTGTGTATTGAAAACAAAATTCGGGGTCGTTTGTCCAGGGTTGCCGACCGATTGTACGGCTGACAGCAAGGGCCCTTCCATTTGCCTTCTCCACAGCACTACCCCACCCTCATCCAGGCAGTACAATCGATGTTGAATATCCTGGACAAATAGGTAATCGCCGGAGGATGTTGCCACAAGATTGGGAGCAGCGTGAACGGTCGACTCCAAAGGCGTTTTCCAGAGAATGCCCGTTTGGGCAACTCTTTGCACCGTTTGGTGCCCGGCCGTTTGAATCACCATTTTCCCAGGTTCCGGCATACGCAAAACAGCGCCATTGAAACCTGAATCGCTTATTTTTTCGAGGATATTTTTATAGTCAGGAGCATTTAAATTACTGAGAAAATTTTGGCTGAGTAAAATGAAAAAATGATTATTCAATACAACCAGGCCATTATTCGCATCCTGTGGGAGTTTGTTCCACATCTGGGCGAAGTCAACATTGCTGGCAAGTGTTTGATTTACAATATATTTATCAATACAAACTTCCAGTGCAGACCGATTGGGCGCAAATACTACATAGTCGCCCAGCATGGCACAGGCAGGTGTTTTGAACGCCATTTTTCTTTGCAAAACCGGAGCAAGCAATGATGGATTTACAAATTCGAACACATCAAACATTTGATACATATCATGTCTGATCATGCCCTGCTTTTGTCCATAATCCTGTAAACGGCGCATCGCCTGCGCACTATCAGCCACCTGAAAGAATAGCAACTCATCATCCATCAGCCCGGGAGAACGTGGTTCTGTTACGGCACACGCCACGCCTGACCCTAGCCATGGCAGTATGTAAGTCTGGAAATTCGCAGCATCTTCATCGTCCGTGGCTTGCGAAAACGCTGCGGTATCCTCAAAACCAATCCAGGCCAATAAGGCGGTGTGATCGGGAATGACTGAAAATAGATTTCCGGGTGGTGGCGTTCCAAATGATGACACACGTTTGAGATACCCCTTGGTTTCTGCCATCATTTGCACTTGTTGGCCATCCCAGCAAAGGCCGAACCATTCCAAATTGGCGCTTATCAGGTCGGGCACATGATCAAGTGCAGGGTTTATCTTATTGCGAAGTGCTTGAGACAAGGTTTCCGGGCGCAGGAAAAAACGAAAAGGGGCGACTGGATTCAATTCATGTTCATACGGCCGATCAGCCCACCACGAACTGCGGCTTTCTGTTTGTGTGATAGCCTCTTCTACCAGATAGGAAAATCGGGAAAACAGAAGCAGATTATCCAGTTGGCACATCACGATACGATCTGATTTGGAGAACCAAACGGTGTAAAGGGTGTGGTTGTGAAAGGTTGCCGGGAAATACTTCTGTGTTCGGGGGTTTTGTGCCAGCGCTGTTTCCAGTTGAAAGGTTTTTCCGGGTTCTGTGATGTATAAACCATGCAGGCTGTCTGCCTCTTGTAGCGAGTATGCCGCCAGCAAACGCCCTTTTTGCATCGTCCATACAAAACCCGCCTGAGCGCCGAATAGAGATTTCATCAAATCCAGGTCTTCCCTGTTTGTCCTGAAAATTTCGGATTCCAGCAGGGCTTCCCATCCTCGATGACCACTGGTCGTTATGAGTTGCTCTGCCTGTTGCAGACTATTGAATTCCATAACCAACGGCATGGTTTCCGGAATAGCATGCCAGGGGCCCGATCGGGCTGAAATAAAAAAATACAAAGCAGCCGAGATCAACAATACCAGTGCCGTAGAGAAAAGGATGAGTGGTTTTCCAGAAAAAAAATGAGCCATGGAAGAGATTTTGGTGGCGAAATAGCCGAATTTTCGGCACTTTTCCCAAATGCCCTTCACCCTAAAATGCCATAAACTTTTGATTATCAACGTTTTTTGACATGAATTTTAGTGATAAAAAGTTTTTTCGGCTGGCTGCACTGATGGGCGCGCTTACCGTTATCATCGGCGCATTCGGCGCACACGGGCTCAAGCCGCAACTCACAGCCTATCAAATTGAAATATTTGAAAAAGGCGTTCAGTACCAATTTGTGCATGTGCTGGCGATGCTGGCCGTTGCCATTCAGTTGCAGCACACACCCGACAATGTCTGGCTGCGACGAGCGGCCTGGTTTTTCCTGGCAGGTATTCTGGCATTTTCAGGCTCCTTGTATTTATTGGCTTGCCGTGATTTGATCGCCTTTCCCGTGGGTTGGGCAGGCCCGGTCACGCCATTGGGTGGACTCAGTTTTATTGCGGGATGGATGAGCCTTTTCTTAAGCCAAAAAGTATGAGCAATATCAGGCACTCTTTTATTTCGGTCATTACGGTACTTCAGTCGCCTCGTCAGATCACACAGTTGAAGGCTTGGCTCAGCGGGTTGCATGCCGAATTGTCGGCGCAATTCAGTGATTATGAGTTTGTTCTGGTGAATAACCATTGCCCTGTCGCTGAAATCGACGAAGTCGTCAAGCCTTTGCCGGAAGATTTGCGTAAAAACATTTTTATGCTCAATCTAAGCACGCCAGTAAGTCGCGACAACGCGTTGCTGGCCGGGCTCGATCGGGCAAATGGAGACTATACTGCTGTGTTTGAGTTTGATTTTGCCAGCCAGCCACAGATCGTCACCCAACTTTGGGAACAAAGCCAGCAAGGTTTTGATGTCGTGTACCTACGCGCCCGGGAACGAAAACTGCCCTGGTCGCAACGCTTGCTGTATCGGATTTTTTACTTCATCCTGAAAAGGTATTCTCAATTGAGAATCGACCCCTGGGCGCATCACACTCGTCTGATAAGCCGTCGGGCACTCAATTCGTTGTTGCGGCTACGTGAAAACAGCCGATATCTAAAAGCCAATTATGCGCTGGTAGGCTACCAAACCGCTTTTATCCCCACAGAAGTGCCCCTGCATCCGGAAGCGGAAACCTCGTTCGGCGAACAGTTTCGAACAGCGCTGGTGGCAGTCACTTCCTTCACTACCTTTCTCAGATCCATGCTGCTGTGGATTTTTCTTTTTTCGGTGATCGTGGCAACAGTTGCGGTATTCAACGCGGTGAAAGTGAAACTTACCAATATCGATGTGTTTGGCGATCATGTGGAATCGCTCTCCGGCTGGGCATTTCTGGTCGTGCTTATTTCGGTGTTTTTTGCTATTACCTGCCTGAACCTGTATATCATGTCTATCTACCTGTCCAATATTTACAGTGAAATCAAAAACAGGCCATTGTATATCATTGAGTCGGTAAAGCGGTATTAGGCAAAGTAATCAGGTTGAGGTGGAAAACACGGTCAATGATGATCGCAATAGCCCAGATCATCCCCATCGAAAAAATGTAAATGATATAGGAAAGCAGCAGTACCAATATACCCTGAACGCCACCCCAGTAACTTCTTTGTTTGTTGTAAAACTGTACATATCCCCAGGCAAAAAACAGCAACCAGCAGCAGTACTCCAGGATCGTTAGCGGACTGACATCAACCGTGTTCATTTCCAGGATATTGAGCACACAGGTAAACGGAATGATAACCAGCGTACAACCGGCCATGAGATAGGCATAAAATACAAACTGCTCGGCAAAATTGAATTGACTTTTGCGGTTAAACCACCTGGAAACCCATGCCAAAAACGGCAAAAGTAGAAGGTAGATGATACCCATATTGGAAAAAATCCAGTCTGTCGATTGCAATACGGCGGCTTGCTTTTGGGCACCCGCACTCACAACCTGATCAAAATCTTTTTTTGGGAAAAAGTACATGGACAATGTCACCGTGAGCAGAATATAGGTCAATGGCTTGGTAAAATTGACGCGTTGCCCGCCGATATAAGCCCGCGCCATTTTTCCCGGTCCTTTCAGCAACTGCACAGTCGTGTACATCAAACCTTTATCCCAGATGGTGATTTTTTTTATCAGTTCTGCAAATACAGATTTCAGGGTAATACGTTTTACAGTGGCTTTTTGACCGCACTGACTACAAAATTTCCCTTCAAAAACGTTTGAGCAATTCTCACAATTAATCATCTATGTTCCTAAAATTTCGCGCCAAAGTAATGAAACCTCTTTTTCTACTTACAGCATTTTTCAGCCTGATGCAGGTTGCCGCATTCGCCCAAAGCGATGTGGAAAAGAAAATCCAGACCCAGTTGATCCTTGCCGAAGACGGCGAAACCGTCAACCTCCCTGCCGGCGCCTTCGAAATCAGCGGCACCCTGTCGCTGGATGGCAAAAATAACATTACCATCCGGGGCGCCGGGCAGGACAAAACCATTCTTTCCTTCAAAAAACAAACCCAGGGGGCCGAAGGACTCAAAATTTCCAATGCACAAAACATTGTACTTGAGCAATTTACGGTAGAAGACTCCAAAGGCGACCTGATCAAGGCACAAGGCGTAAAAGGTATCGAATTTCGTGATATTACAGCGCGCTGGACAGGCCCGCCGAAGGCCTCCAACGGCTCTTACGCCCTGTATCCGGTACAATGCCAAACCGTTCGCATCGAACGTTGCACGGCCATCGGCGCTTCCGATGCTGGTATTTATGTAGGTCAGTCGGACAGTGTGTGGGTGACCGCCTGTATCGCCAAAAACAACGTGGCCGGTATTGAAATTGAAAACACCACCCACGCCTGGGTATGGAAAAACCAGGCTTTTGCCAACACAGGCGGTATTCTGGTGTTCGACCTGCCCGACCTGCCCAAAAAACAGGGTGGTCATGTGAAAGTGTACGACAACCTGGTGGGTCGCAACAACTTCAAGAATTTTGCACCAAAAGGCAATATCGTAGGCAAAGTGCCACCCGGCACGGGCGTTATGATTCTGGCAACCAATGACGTGGAAGTGTATCAGAACAAAATCTGGGAAAACAAAACGGCCTCCACAGCCATTGTCAGTTATTTCATCAGCGAAAACCCGATCAAAGACAAAGAATACAACCCCTACCCTTCCCGGGTGTACATACACGACAATATTTACTCGGAAGGTAAACGTATGCCTACCTGGAAAAGCAAACTCGGGTTTATTTTCTGGTGGAAATTTGGTAAAAAAGTGCCGCATATCCTGTACGACGGCATAGAAAACCCCGACTGGAAAGACGCACAGGGAAACATCAAACCTGAATACAAAATTTGTATCGGCCAGAATGAGAACGGCACGTTTGCCAATATCCGGGCAGATAAACTGGGACTTTTCAAAGGAAAAATTTCAAAAGACAAAACGCCTTATGACTGTGCCTATTAAGATTTTCAGCCTGTTTGTAACAAGCATTTTTGTACTTACAGCGAGCATTTTGCCTGAAAAAGCACCCAAAGCCCTGCTCAGCGAATATGGCTATTTTTCTGGCGCCTTGAACCAACTGCAACCCGCTGAAGGAGTGTTTGCCTATGAAGTCAATGCACCCCTTTTCAGTGATTATGCTGAAAAATCAAGGTTCATTTTCCTGCCATCCGGCGCCGCCATGCAGTATCGGGAAAGCGGCGCATTTCAATTTCCGGAAGGGGCTGCTATTATTAAAAACTTCTACTACCCTTTGGAAGCCGCACACCCGGAAAAAGGACGCCAGATCGTCGAAACCCGGCTATTACTCAAGGATGTAAAAGGCTGGAAAGCACTCACTTATGTCTGGAACAAGGAACAAACAGATGCTACTCTGGAAGTGGCCGGCGCCTCCTTTCCAGTTTCCTGGATCAATACAAACAGTAAAAAAGTAGACCTGGAATATGTCGTGCCCAATGTCAACCAATGCAAGGGCTGCCATTCCTACGATGGGCAATTTACCCCTATTGGTGTCACTTTAAAACAACTTGATAACACTTCGACCGGCAGCGACAACCAAATACAGTTCTTTCAGCAACAAGGGAAAATAGACGGGATTCCTGCTGCATTCGAACCCGGAAAGGTGTTTCGTCTGGCTGATTACAGGAAACGGGAACAAAGCCTGGATGCCTCCGCACGCGCCTACCTCGACGCTAATTGTGCGCACTGCCACAATGCACACGGCCCGGCCAGCACCAGCGGGATGTTTTTAAATGCAGAGGAAACCGACCTGGAGCACCTGGGCGTAGGAAAACCGCCCGTAGCGGCCGGGCGTGGGAGCGGCAACCGTAAATACGGTATAGTACCGGGCAAGCCCTCGGAAAGTATCCTCCTTTACCGCATGGAACATACGGATCCAGGTATCCGCATGCCTGAACTGGGCAGACAAATGGTGCACGAGGAAGGGGTGGCGCTGATCCGGGAGTGGATTAAAGCCCTGTGAAACACGGATTTAACGGATAAAAAAACGGATTACACGGATTGGATGGGTTATGAGAGTAAAATTCGATTCAAAATAGAACGAATGCTATTCTAATAACCCATCCAATCCGCGCAATCCGTTTTTTTATCCGCGTAATCCGTGTTCCTATTTCTGAACTACGAATTTCTTCGTCAGCGTACCTTCTTTCGTAGCGATACGAGCGAGGTAAGTGCCGGAAGCGAGTTGCGGCAACTGGTACGTGAGCGTTTCATTCGTCATACCCTGTTTGTCTTCGATACGGATGGTACGGCCGCTGATTTCAGCAATGGTAACCGTAATATCCGTTGGCTTATCCAGATTCAAACCCAGGTTGAGAACGTCTTTAACCGGATTCGGGAACACCTGCATGGATGTTTCCGGCAGTTGATGCTCATCAGTAGTGGTAGCGAGGTCGATGTACATGCGCAGAACGGCGCAGCAACCGCTGGAGAAACCGCCAAGGAACCATTGTGACGAATAGGAAAGCGTATTAATACCTTCCGGGCCTGCTGTTTCAGCGTCGAAGTCGAACGTATTGAATACCACCTTGTTGCTATCCGGGTAGAAAGCAGCCAAAACATAAGTATCGCCTGCTTCAACAGGAACGCCTGGCAGAGCGTTCACCAGATCGATCAACTGTACCTGTTGTAACTGGAAGTTTGCTGCATTGGCAGGAGCCTCATAACTACCAGTTCCAATCCATTCAAAACTTGGAGACAGGAAGTCGGCGCCTTCAAACAAATTCCAGTCTGCAACAACGTCATCATTTACTTTGAACAGGAACATATCAGCACCAACTTGGTTAATTGGAACTGTACCTGCATTCACAGCGTGTGAGAATTCCACTGTTCTGACTACATAATCGTCTTGTGCGCCAGAAGACATAATGTACAGGTTGCCAACTGCCCAGCCAGCATCAGGAAGTGTACCAGGCTGCAAAGCAGTGATATTTGCATGCGTGCCGACATTGTCGTCTTTTGCGAAGAGGCTATTGGTCACTTTGAAACCGTCGCGGAAATCATGTCTGATGCTGTACTGACCGTCCGGATCGCTTGAAGTTGAGTAGTGGAAGACATAGTCGCCAACAGGCAATTCGGGCACAAACAGGCCAGGCAGTTGGAACAGACTGTCGGAAACATCGGCAGTCAGGGATGGAATTGTCAAGGATGTAGAGAAAAGTTCTGCACCGGCGGCTGTTTCCACTTTTGCGCTCACTACCACATTCGTCAAGTCAACACCTCTGGTATTGGTAATATTGGCAGAAAAGCCCATTGTGTCGGTAGCAATCTGTGACACAGGAGTCTGCACGTTTTGAGCAGGATAGAAAGCGCTGTTAATCAAAACATTAGGAGGCAGAATGCATACTTCAACCGCCTGACCGCCAACAACGGCAGCATTGATAAAATTGGCCATCTCCCGGCTCAGGAAAAACACCGGCACTGTGACCGTCGATGATGTACCTCCTGCAGTTTGGACATAGCAATTCGTTTGATTTGCGGTAGCAGAGTTATTAGCAATAAAAACGGCAAGTGCACCTGCGCGTTGTGCGTTAAACGATTTGGCAATAAAAGCGCCATTTGCGGCAACCGTACAGCCGCCGCGACGAACCATGCCGATTTTCCCGGTCAACGAACCAACAGGAATCGAGTCGCAAACAATAGAATCCTGGCCAATAACATCATGTGCCCATGAAATAGGCGCACAGATTTCTTCGCTTGGGAAGCCTCCGAACAAGGCATAACCAAAGCCACAGGTGCCTTCTACGAAATCTGTAGGAGTGCCGTCGACAGTTACTCGAATGGTAACGCCGGATCTGGACGACTGTGCATGTATGTTTTGAAGGGGAATCAGTTGAAGGAGGGCAAAAAAGAATAGCCCACCCAGGAAGAGTGGTGAAAATTTCTTCATACTAGATTGATCTGGTTAACTATTAAAAAATGATGTAGGGGCAAATATAACTGTATAATCTTCTTTTTTCAGGTGAGATAATATGACAAAAAAGGGCAGATGTGATAAAAACATCTGCCCGGAAAATAAAAACCATTTGTAAAAAACTGAAAATCAATGTATTACTTCTGAACAATGAATTTTTTTGTGAGTGTACCTTCCTTTGTAGCGATCCTTGCCAGATAGGTTCCAGCGCTCAATTGTGGCAATTGATACGTGAAAGTTTCGCTGGTTACACCTTTTTTATCTTCGATCTGAATTGTTCGCCCGTTTATCTCTGCGAGTGTAATGGTAACATCACTGGGTTTTTCCAGGTTCAGGCCAAGATTCAACACCTCCCTCACCGGATTCGGAAAAACTTTCAGATAAGAGTCGGGCAAAGGTTTTTCATCTGTCGTAGTGACGAGGTCGATAAACATCCTCAACACTGCGCTGGGGTGCCCTGCAAAACCGCCCAGAAACCATTCATCTGCAAATAGTATGGTTCCCAACCCCTGCGGGCCGGCAACTTCTATTCCTTGCTGAAAAGCATTAAAACCATACCGGCTACTATCTGCATAATAAATTGCCAATACATAATGGGAGCCGTTTTCAACCGGCACACCCACTTCCGCCGTTTCCAGATCAATGAGCGAAACATTGTGGACCTGGTATGGCGTTGCATCCGTCGGGGCAACAAACGAACCCGTACCTTTTATTTCAAAACTGGGTGTCAGAAATCCTGCGTCTTCAAAATTGGCATAATCTGAGGCCACCTCATCTCTGACTCTAAACAGAAATAGTTCGCCATTCATTCTGTTGGCAGGCCATTCTGTTGAGCCGGTATTTCTCACTTGAGCCGTACTGACTTTAAAATGGTCGAGCGTGCCAGTAGACATCACGTAGACATTACCTATACCCCAACCATTATCGGGCACTGGTGCGGGTTGCAACCCAATATTGGCGGCATCATCTTTCGCAAAAAGATTCTCCGTAACATGAAAGACATCCGAATCCTTGTCTCTATATATTCCACCGGCAATCGGATCACTGGAAGTAGAGTATTCTATTGAGTAATCGCCAATAGGCAGTTCCGGCGCAAAAACGCCGGGTAATACAAAAGCACTGTCCGAAACACTACCTGCCAGCAATGGAATATTCAAAGTGGTGGAATAAAGTTCGTCGCCGGCAGCGTTTTTAACCGCAGCCTTCAAGGCCACATTTGTCAGGTCGATGCCCCGAGTGTTGGTCAAAAAAGCAAAAAAGCCAAAAGTATCAGTGCCAATTTGTGATACAGGCGTCTGCAAGTTCTGAACCGGATAATAAATACTGTCGATATAAACATTGGGCGGGTGAATACAGATTTCAACAGGTTGTCCGCTATTGATAGCATCATCGATAAAACTGGCCATCGAACGGCAAATAAAAAAGGTTGGTACTGTAACATTCGGATCTGCTCCGGTCATACCCATGACAAAACAGTCATCCTGATTTGCAGTGCCCGAGTTGTTGGCAACCAATACTGCTGTGGCTCCGGCCTGCTGAGCCTTGCGGGCTTTTACCACAAAATTTCCGGAGGCAGTATTGGGGGAAGCGCACCCGCCCCGGCGTACCAAGGCAACTTTTCCAGTCAGGGAGCCGGCAGCAACCGAATCGCAGAGGATGGAATCCTGCCCTACCATATCACGCGCCCAGGCTGCCGGACCGCAAACATCCATAACTGGATATGCACCGAAAGTGGAGGTGCCGAATCCGCACACGCCTTCAGAAAAATCTGTCGGGAATCCGCCCACAGTAACCGTGATGGTCACGCTGGAATTGATAGAACCCGTTTGCGTAAATGCTTGCAGGGAAATAAAAAGTAGGGCAAGGGCAAAGAATACCCGCCCACACAGGTGTGGTGATTTTTGTTTCATAGCCTAAAATTTTGTTTATTGTTTGAGTATGTTCTCAGCCCAAAAATATCAATACAGGTTCATTCTTTTGCCTGGTTTCTCCCCCGTTTGTCATCGTTTGACATTCGAAAACGACCAAAAGCGTTTTTTTTAGACTGTTCGGCAGAAATAAGCACCTGTTTGTCGGCGATGGTTTCTCCATAAAATTTAACTAAACAATCTTTAAATAAAAAATTAATCATCGCGTTAAACCCTGATTTAATCCTTCGGTCAAACCAGCAGTTTTTGCCGCAGCATTCCGCTGAACAACCCGCCCTCAAACAGCCGCGCAAACCGATTTTTTCACTAAACAAATCTTCCAAGATGGCTTCCTTGAATCCCTTGCAAGGTGCATTGGGTCGTCGGCGTGCTGCACATTTGCTGCGTCGCACTTCGTTTCGCTATACCAAAGCGAAACTGCTCGAACTAGCCGACCAAACTGCTGCCCAGGCCCTGCCTTCTCTGCTTACTGCTAATCCTTTCCAGTTGGAACAACCTGTGTATGGCGCCACCAATGCTACATGGATATTACCACTGCCTGGAACACCCGTTGCCAGTTATCCTGCCGAAGACTTTGTGCTTCGTCGTTATGTGATGGGCTGGTGGCTGAATGAAGCCTTGCACGACCCCGGCATAACACACAAAATGAGCCTCTTCTTCCACCAGTTTATGGCAGTAGCCATTTCTGCATCTAACAACCAGCACTACTTCGATTATCTGTCGCTGATGCGCTGGGGCGCGCTGGGCAATTTCAAAAAACTGGCTACCAAGTTAGTTACCGACAATGCCATGCTTCGGTACCTCAACAACACTCAAAATACCAAGAACAACCCGAATGAAAACTTTGCCCGCGAGTTTTTCGAGTTGTTTACTATTGGCAAAGGCCCACAAATCGGTCCTGGCGACTATTCTAATTATACGGAAGACGATATCGTAGAAGCAGCCAAAGTGCTTACAGGATTCCGGATCAGGCCCAATCGCGATGAAGTGGATACCGAAACAGGTATTCCCCGCGGCGGTGTCAATCCAGCCCAACATGCGACAGGCAACAAAACCTTTTCAGCGCACTTTCAGGGTACAGTGATTGCTGGAGAAGCGATCCCAACCATCAATGGTATGTGGACCGAACTGGGTGCATTTGTTGATATGATTTTTGCACAACCGGAAACAGCCAAAAACCTGTGCCGCCGACTCTACCGTTATTTTGTAAACCGCAATGTGACCGATGAAATTGAAAACGACATCATCGGGCCGCTTGCCAGCACCCTGATGTCGAACAACTATGAAATCAAACCCGTACTCGAACAATTATTGCAAAGTGAACACTTCTTTGACGTAGACGATTCGGATAATACAGATGAAATCATCGGTGGTATCATCAAATCGCCACTGGATCTGACCCTGCAGGCGCTGTCATTCTTTGACGTAGCCATACCGGATCCGATGACGCAGAATGCAGCGCATTACATGTTGTTCTACTCGGCAGCATTGCTCGAACGGGCGCTCGGAGCAGCCAACCTGCCTCTTTTCAGTCCTTCCGATGTGGCTGGTTATCCGGCCTTTTATCAGGAGCCTATTTATCACAGACTCTGGTTCAATTCCAGTACGATCATTGCCCGTTACAAATGGCCGGCTATGCTGCTCACCGGCACCAGACAAATCGGTGGGGGCATCAATCAGCCGATTGGGGTAAAACTCAATTCCGCCGACTGGGTGCGCAACAGCGGGGTATTTCTCGATCCCTCCGACCCGTATGTCCTGGTGCAGGATTTGCTGGAATTCCTACTGCCCGAAGAAGCCGATTCCGACCGATTTAATTATTTCTATATAGACGTTTTTCTGGATGGACTGCCCCCTGCAGACTGGACGTATGAATGGCAGGCTTACATTTCAAGCGGCAACGCGACTGAGGTTTCACTCGCGCTCGACCGATTGATACAGGCTGTTATGTTCTCGCCTGAGTATCAAACCTGCTAACTCCCGTGTTTGCTGCCGGTAAAAGCCGGCCAGGCACCTTTTTTCATCCGCTCAATCATTCTTGAAAAATGAAAAGAAGAAATTTTCTCAAAATATTTCCTGCGGCAGGCGTCAGTTCCTTTGTGGTGAACGGTCATGCCATGCGGCCATTTGCCAATAGCAAAATTGCACGCATCATGTCGGCCTGCGAGGGTGTGGAAGACCGCGTGCTCGTACTCATTCAATTGAAAGGCGGCAACGACGGCCTCAACGCCGTTATCCCCCTCAATCAGTACGACCTGTATGCAAACCTCCGCCCATCGATTAAAATTCCGGATACCGGTACGGAAAAATACATCACCCTCGATTCCACCCTCCCGATTCCCAAGCAGGTAGGCATACACCCTAAAATGCTCGCACTCAAACAGATGTACGATCAGGGTTGGGCCTCTATCATTCAGGCTGCGGGTTATGAAGACATGAACCAGTCGCACTTTACAGGTACCGACCTGTGGCTTTCCGGTGGCGACAGTACGCCTGAAGGCAGCGCATTGGGCACCGGCTGGATGGGTCGCTCCATGCAAGCCATGTACCCGGATGTATTGGGTTCGCCGACTACTGAACACCCCGATCCGCTCGGCATTCAACTGGGCGATTCAAGTCCTTCGCTGGGCTTTCACACCGAAACGGAGCACCAGAATGTAATCAACCTGAGCGGTCAGGATGCAGCCGGCTTTTATTCCCTGATCCAGACGATTGGTGGAGCGCCGCTGGCCAATGTGCCCGATTCCGATTATGGCGATGAAATCGAGTACATACAGGGTGTTGAGCAAAGTGTAAATCAGTATGCCGAGCGCATCAGCGAAGTCTTTAATGCCGGTAGCAATTCGCTCACGGCCTATCCCGACTCTTCTCTGGCAGATCAGTTGAAAACCATTGCCCGTCTGATCAAAGGAGGCTGCAAAACCAAAATCTATCTATGCACCAAAGGCGGTTTTGATACACATGGTTCACAGATTGTAGAAAACAATCCTTCTTCCGGCGAACACGCCGATCTGCTCCAGGATCTGGCAGATTCTGTGAAGGCATTCTTTGACGACCTCGATCAAATGGACCTTGCCGATCAGGTAGTGGGCTGTACATTTTCCGAGTTTGGCCGTTGCGCCCGTGAAAACGGTTCGCTGGGTTCCGACCACGGTACACTGGCGCCTATGTTTCTGTTTGGCAAAAACATTCAGGCAGGCGTACAAGGCGACAATGTGAACCTGGCCAACCTGACCAATGACAACCAGTTGCAGGGTGTGCAAAACGACTACCGCCAGGTTTTTGCCACCTTGTTGCAGGACTGGCTCGGCGCCAACAACTATGTACTCGAACAAACCATGTTCCAGGGCTATGCCAAACTGCCGGTTGTTGACAGTGTAGCGCTTGTTTCGCCCGATTGCTACATCGGTGGCACGGTATCGGTGTTCGATTCGTCTCAAAAGGCAAGGAAACTCTCGGTGTACCCCAATCCAGCACGGGTGAGTGCAGAAGTGACCTTCCAGAGCGAAACCACCTTCGATGCGCGTTTGACCCTGCACAGCTTGGGCGGCACCCTGGTGACAGGAACAAACATTCGCATTCAGCCGGGAACCAACATGTATTACCTTGATGTGTCGCCGCTGCCACCCGGACATTATTTTGTGCGCCTGGAAAGCAAGTTCAACGGCGCCGCCGAAGTGGTAAAATTGAACGTCATTCGCTGAACCAATCGTAAAATTTTCGTTTTTTGTGGATGCCGGGCGGCCGTTGCTGCCCGGCATTCTGCTTTTTATCGAAATTTGCTGCCTTCCAATGACATATTCGCTGATTCATTTCGTTTGTTGTTGGAAAATTACATCGACCACCGGTATCCACAGATATGAGAAAACGTTTTTTGATACTCCTGGCAATCCTTCCCGTGCTGACCGCTGCAAAGGCTCAAGCGCATGCCGATTGTAGTACTGCCATGGAAATTTGCGAAAAAAAAGCCTACCACATCGACCATGCCTCCGGTGAAGGCCGCGACCGAACGGAGGCCGACATGATGAACTGCTTCCAAAACAGTGAAAATCAAGGCCAGGCAGAGGAAAATTCTACCTGGATTAAATTTGAAATTGCCAAAAGCGGGCAAATGACTTTTGC
>JAEUUT010000191.1 GCA_016787415.1 Saprospiraceae bacterium
GTGTCATCCTGAACGCAGTGAAGGATCCCTGTAATCGGGAGCCGCCAATGGTTGCAGGGATCCTTCACTGCGTTCAGGATGACACGCTGCTCCTGGCTGGGGTACAATAGCCGGATAGTCATTATAAATAATATTCCTACCCCGAGCCGCTATTATCAACCTCATCAACCTTATCAACCTCATCAACCCTATCAACCTCATCAACCCTATCAACCTCATCAACCCTATCAACCAATCCCCAATAATAAGTACCTTGCGGCCGATTTCACCAGGTGGCCCTGCTCCACCGCTAATTGTCTGCTAAAAACATGGCAAAATCCGGCAAGCCCAATCCAAAACCCGGTCAGCGCACACCTGCCCCAAAAGCGAGTGCGATGCCCGTTTCCCGACAGGAACCCACAGATTATTTAGAACGCCCTTCTGTAGCCACGCCGCAGGACGTACTGCTGCGTAAAATATTCTGGGGTGTAGCAGCAGCCGGACTGTTGATCTTGTTTGTGCTGTCGCTGGGCTCGGGTATCAATGCCGACGACAAATTTCAGGTGGATTACTCCCAGAAATTGGTCAATTATTACGGCACATTCGGAAAAGACACCACAGCACTACATATCCCGGAGGGTAATATGCACCTGTATGGCGGCTTTTTTGAAGTGGTGACGGGTTTTGCCAACAAAGCCTTTGGACTACAACCTACCGACCTTAGTTATCACCAGGTGCGGCACGCATCGAGCGCCATACTTGGCTGGGCGGCCATCCTTTGTGCGGGCCTTCTGGCGGCACTGATCGCTGGGTGGAGAGCGGGCATTATCACCTTGATAATCATGTTGTTATCGCCGCGTTTTGTGGGCGATTCGCTCATGAATCCTAAAGACATACCTTTTGCTGCGGGTTATATCATGGCCATGTACAACATGGCAGTGGTGCTGCAAAAACTGCCGGAAGTGCGACGCTGGAACCTCGTCGGTATGGTAGTGGGCCTGGGAATTTCGCTGGGTATCCGGGCAGGCGGCTTGTTGTCGTTTGCTATCCTGTTTTTGTTTGCGGGTTTGCATTTTCTGTTGAAAAATGGGGGCCTGCGCGCCTTTTCCAATGGTCCTGCGCTGAAAAAATACACCGCAATTTTGCTGGGAACTGCCGCAGCCGGATATGTTTTTGCGCTCTTCTTCTGGCCGTATGCCTTGCAGAGCCCTTTCAAAAACCCGTTTGTAGCCCTGTCGAAATTTGCCGACCTGGAAGTGAAAATCCGGGTGCTATTTGATGGCGTCAATCAGATGTCGGACAAAACGCCCTGGTTTTACGCCGTGAAATGGATCGCATACACGATCCCGCTGGCGGCCCTGGCGGGTTTTGCAGGTAGTCTGCTACTGGCACCACGACTGTTGCGTCGCTACCAGCCATTGTGGGTAGCAATGGTGTTTTTTGCAGGAATTTTCCCGGTATTTTATGTGATTTACAAAAATTCAGTGATTCACGACGGCTGGCGCCACCTCACATTTGCTTACCCCGGTATCGCCATAGCAGCCGGCTTGTTCTGGAATGAACTGGCTTCGTTTTTTGCAGAAAAGAAATATGTGCAATGGGCCGTATACGGTGTTTTGGCGCTTACGCTGGCTGATGCGGGCGCTTTTATTGCCGCCAATCCGAAAATGCCGTATGTGTATTTCAACCCGATTGTCGGCGGAACAAAAGGCGCTTACGGCACCTACGAAACTGACTACTGGGGCGTGAGCGTTCGCCAGGGCCTCGAATGGATGGAACAACAGGGCATCCTGAAACCCGATATGCCAGAAACGGTCATTATTGCCACCAATATGTACTATTCGGCCAAACAACTCACGGCCAAATACGGCGACAAGGTGAAAATAAAGTACCTGAAATGGGAAAAACGTTGTGATGACGCCTGGGATTACGCCCTCTACCCCACCCGATTCCTCGACGGCACAACCCTGAAAAAAGGCTACTGGCCCCCCGACAATGCCGTTCATCTCGTCACGGCTGGCGGCGCGCCCATCCTGGCCGTACTAAAAGACAATGGTCGCAATTGCGCCCTCGGCATGGCAGCCTCTAAAATCAGCGACTGGCCCAATTGCATCGAACGGCTCCGTGCAGAAGTAGCCAATGTGCCCGATAACGATCTGGCATGGACTAACCTGGCGCAGGCATATCTCAACACCAACCAATTGGAAGAAGCCAAAGCCGCTGTAGAAAAAACGCTGGAAATCAGTCCCGACGATACCCAGGGCAACAACGTGCTAGGCCTGTACTGGATTCAGAAAGAAGATATTGGTCGCGCCAAGTCACAATTTCAGGCTGCTGTCAAAAAAGAACCCGGTAATGCCATCGCATGGTATTACCTCGGACTGATTGCCTACAACCAAAACGAAATACAGGTGGCACTCAACAACCTGATGCAGGCCATCAAAGCCTCCCCCAATCTGAAACAGGCGTATCAGTTGTCGGCCAGAATTTATGATGAACAAGGTGATCCGGATGCAGCCAACAGGTTTAAAGCGGCTTTGTCGCAGATGAAATAAAAAGCCAACATTTCAACACTTAACACATTGAATTTCAAACTCTTATTCCCGACCTTTCGCAATCGTTATCAATTCGTATCGGGACGTTTAAAGAAATATGCCGCCGAAATGAGTGGCAGGGAATCCGGGTTCGGAACAGCGCTCAACCTCGGTACAGGAGAGGGCGACTACGATCGTATGATCGCTCGATATTCCACGGAAGTGATCGGCTGCGACGTGAATGAAGAAGACCTGGCGCACGCTCGCTTACTAAACAAGGGGGTCATGAACCTCCGCTACGAACCCAATAACGCATTGGCACTGACCTATGCTGACGCCTCTTTCGACCTGATCGTTTCCTGTGAAGTAATCGAACACGTGGGCGCCCCCGCACAGATGATCCGGGAAATGTACCGCGTGCTGCGCCCCGGCGGAACTGTGATTATGACCTTTCCCAGCCGCGAATTTCCTATCACCTACGACCCCGTCAACCGGTTCTGGCAATGGTTCAAAAAACCGACCGACCGAGAATTCCTGATTTCACAAGGCGCCTACGCTTTCGGACACGACTACCTGATCGGATCGGCTGACTTTAAAAAGTGGACGCAGGAAACAGGATTTCAAATTATTGAATTTCAAGGACTTAGCAGACACCTTGTGGGACTGCTGGAAGTCTACTGGACGGGTATTGCACAAAGTATTTTCAAAAAAAATGCCCGCAACGTGGATACCGACAAAGGCACCAACCTCACCGTGCGGCCCGCTTCCACTTCTGAACCTGCCCTCGGTATCATCACAGATATTATCCTGGCTGTCGACCGCGCATTGTTCGGCTGGAGCAGGAGAAGCGTGGGGAAAGGGGTGGTTTTGAGAAAAAGGTTATGAGTTATGAGTTATGAGTTATGAGTGGTGGTGCTGTTCTTCCGGCTTTTTCAGGAAATAAAAAATAAAATCCTTACCCGAGCCGCTATACATCAACTTTCATCAACCCTCATCAACCTCATCAACTTTTATCAACCTAAAATACAAAAACATCTATATTTCTATATATTTGCAGCCCTAACATTTTTTCCATGGATCAGAAAATTACCTTACTGGAGTCAAAAATTGCTGAGTCCGCTTTGGGTGGCGGCATAAAACGTATTGAAGCACAGCACAAAAAAGGGAAACTGACCGCCCGCGAACGGGTGCATTTCCTGCTGGACGAAGGCTCATTTGAAGAAATCGGCGCGCTGGTAACCCACCGCTCTACCGACTTCGGCATGGAAGAACAGGTATTTCTGGGCGATGGCGTTGTAACGGGTTTTGGCGCTATCAACGGCCGTTTGGTATATGTCTTTGCGCAAGACTTTACCATATTTGGCGGTTCGTTGTCCGAGACACATGCAGAAAAGATTTGCCGAATCATGGATTTGGCTGTTAAAAACGGCGCACCCGTGATCGGCCTCAACGACTCCGGTGGTGCGCGTATCCAGGAAGGAGTGAACTCACTGGGCGGATATGCCGATATTTTCTACCGCAATGTGCAGGCTAGCGGCGTAGTGCCCCAAATATCAGCCATCCTCGGCCCCTGCGCAGGCGGAGCCGTGTATAGCCCGGCCATGACCGACTTTATTATGATGGTGGAAGGCAGTTCCTATATGTTTGTGACCGGCCCCAATGTGGTAAAAACCGTCACCAACGAAGAAGTAACCTCCGAAGAACTGGGCGGCGCCAGCACCCACGCCACCAAATCGGGCGTCACCCACCTGGTGGCGGCCAATGACGTGGACTGTATCGACAAACTCCGCCGCCTGCTCTCGTACATTCCGCAAAACTGCGAAGACAAGGTGCCGCTCCTACCCTACACGCTGGGCGACGAATACCGCGACCAACTGAATAATATCATTCCGGAAAGCGCCAACCAGCCGTACGACATCAAGGAAGTGATTGCAGGCATCGTCGATACTGATTCGTTTTTTGAAATACAGGAACAATATGCCGAAAATATCGTGATCGGGTTTGCCCGACTCGCCGGCCGTAGCATCGGTATTGTGGCCAACCAACCGATGAACCTCGCCGGGGTACTGGATGTCAATTCTTCCAAAAAGGGTGCGCGTTTTGTACGTTTTTGCGATTGTTTCAATATTCCACTGCTGGTGCTGGAAGATGTGCCCGGATTTTTGCCCGGTACCGACCAGGAATGGAATGCCATCATTACCAACGGCGCCAAACTATTGTACGCATTTTCAGAAGCCAGTGTGCCACGTATCACCGTCATTACCCGCAAAGCCTATGGCGGCGCTTACGACGTGATGAATTCCAAACACATCGGCGCCGATATGAACTATGCCTGGCCTACTGCCGAAATTGCCGTAATGGGCGCAAAAGGCGCTTCAGAAATCATTTTCAAAAAGGAAATCGAAGCAGCGGACAACCCGGCCGAAAAACTGCTCGAAAAAGAACGCGAATACGCCGACACCTTCGCCAATCCGTATCGGGCCGCCGCCCGCGGGTTTATCGATGAAGTGATTCACCCACGTGAAACTCGCCGCAAACTCATCAAATCGTTTGCCATGCTCGAACACAAGGTGGTGAACAGACCAAGAAGGAAGCATGGAAATGTGCCTTTGTGAGTAGTGAGTAGTGAGTAGTGAGTAGTGAGTAGTGAGTAGTGAGTAGTGAGTAGTGAGTAGTGAGTAGTGAGTAGTGAGTAAGATGAACTGAAATGAAATACTTTTGTCTGTAAAGTATGACAACCCTGTATATCAAAAACATGGTCTGCCAGCGATGCATCCTTACTGTAGAGCAGGTGTTGCAGAAAAACGGTATTCAACCTGTTCAGGTGGAATTGGGTGAAGCAATACTAACCGACCCTCCCAGTCCGGAACAAGAGCAACAACTGCGTGTCGAACTGACAAGTCTGGGCTTTGAATGGCTCGACGACCAGCGCAGCCAACTCATCGAACAGGTAAAAACCTTTTTGATTTCCAAAGTGCAGTCGGGTGAGTTGCCCGAAGATTTCAGCCTGGTCAAAGCCGTAAGCGAGGCATTTCACCGTGATTATTCGGCCATTTCCAAACTGTTTTCCGACTTGGAAGGCATCACCATGGAGCATTTTTTCATTTTGCAAAAAACAGAAAAAGTGAAGGAGTGGCTCGTGTACAACGAACTTTCTTTGTCCGAAATAGCCTTTCGGCTGGGTTACAACAGCGTTGCTTACCTCAGCAGCCAGTTTAAAAAGAATACCGGCATGACGCCCAGCGCATTCAAAGCCAATCATCGTGGCCGGCGCAAAGCATTGGATCAAGTCCATTAATTCGCAACTCTTATCCAATATTTCGTAAGCCCACGAACACGGATGGGGCTCAACTTTGCAGCATAAATCTTCATGATGCAAAGTCTTGTAAAACAGCAGTTCCCTGTCACCGATATGTCGTGCGCCGCATGCGCTGTCAGCGTAGAATCCACGCTGCAGGCGCAACCCGGAGTGGCTTCGGCAGCCGTCAATTATGCTACACAATCTGTTCAGGTAGAATACGACCCGGCACAGATCACACCCGATGCCATGAACCAGGCCGTCCAGTCTATGGGCTATGGTTTGGTGGTAGACATCCCAGAAAAAGCCGCCGAAACCGCCGCCGCCATTCGTTCTGAACACTATGCAGCACTGAAACGAAAGGTGATTTGGGCTGTAGCGCTGGGCATCCCACTGGCCTTGCTGGGCATGTTCGGCATGCGACTGCCATACGTCGAATACGTGCTGTGGGCGCTCTCCACGCCGTTGGTTTGGTGGTTCGGCCGCTCGTTTTTTGCCAATGCCTGGAAACAAGCGCAGCACGGCGCAGCCAATATGGATACCCTGGTAGCGCTCAGTACCGGCACTGCGTATATTTTCAGTGTTTTCAACCTGCTTTTGCCTGAGTTTTGGCATGCCAGAGGCTTGCATGCGCATGTGTGGTTTGAGGCAGCGGGTGTGGTCATCGTATTTATTTTACTAGGAAAATTGCTGGAAGAACGCGCCAAGGCCGGTACCTCAGCGGCCATCAGCGCACTGATGAATCTGCAACCGAAATTCGTGCATGTGGTGCTGCCGGACGGCCGCATTGTGGAGGCCGCATTGTCTTCCGTGCAAACCGGCCAGTTGCTGCTGGTAAAACCCGGCGACAAGGTGCCAGTAGACGGCATTGTGCAATCAGGCAGTTCATTTGTCGACGAAAGTATGTTTACCGGCGAGCCAGTGCCCGTTTTTAAAGAAAAAAGCCATCAGGTGCTGGCTGGCAGCATCAACCAGAAAGGCAGTTTTCAGATAACAGCGCAAAAAGTAGGCGCCGATACACTCCTGGCACAAATCATCCGAACGGTACAGGAAGCGCAAGGCTCCAAAGCGCCCGTACAACGCCTGGCCGACCGTATCGCAGGTGTTTTTGTGCCTGTGGTCATGGCTATTGCCCTGCTGGCTTTCGGCGCCTGGTGGGGGCTCGGCGGCCCCAACGGGTTTGTACAAGGGCTGCACGCCTTTGTAACGGTGCTTGTCATCGCTTGCCCTTGTGCCCTGGGGCTGGCTACACCCACTGCTGTGATGGTTGGCATCGGGAAAGCGGCCGAACATGGCATCCTTATCAAAGACGCCGAAAGCCTGGAAAAAGCGCAACGTATTCAAGCCGTAGTGCTGGACAAAACCGGCACCATCACACAGGGTAAGCCGCGGGTGACAGCGCTTCAATGGGCAGAAAACACAGATATAAACACCTGGCAATCAGCCTGGTATGCACTTGAAAAAAACTCGGCACACCCGCTGGCCGAAGCGCTGGCAGAATGGCTGGAAGCAGGCGCCCGGCCGCTGCATTTGACGGCCGTTGAAAACCTTCCAGGCAAAGGCATTTCTGCTATTTACCAGGAAGAAAAAATTTGGGCCGGCAACAAAGCCCTTTTGCTGCAAAACGACATCTCTATCCCGGAAACACTCGAACTACTGGCCGAACAATGGGCCGCTGAAGCAAGTACGCCCGTCTGGTTTGCTGTCGGAAAACAGGCACTCGCAGTAGCCGCCCTCGCCGACCCTGTCAAGCCAGGCGCTGCCACAGCCATTCAAACCATGCAACAAAACGGTATGGAAGTGTACCTGCTCACCGGCGACCATGCCGCTACTGCTGCTGCCGTGGCCCATGCTACAGGGATTCAACATTTTCAGGCGGGCATGCTGCCTGCTGATAAGGAGTTGTTTATCAAACAATTGCAACAATCGGGCAAGGTAGTGGCCATGGTCGGCGACGGCATCAACGACACCCAAGCCATGGCCCGCGCCGATGTAAGTATCGCTATGGGCAAAGGCTCGGATATCGCTATGGATGTAGCGCAAATGACGCTCATCGGGGGCGATTTGAATAAAATACCGGAGGCCATTCGGCTGTCGAAACGAACGGTAGCGACCATTCGGCAAAATCTGTTCTGGGCGTTTATCTACAATGTAATTGGCATTCCACTGGCAGCGGGAATTCTTTATCCGGTGAATGGCTTCTTACTCGATCCCATGATTGCCGGGGCTGCTATGGCGCTGAGTTCGGTGAGCGTGGTGCTGAATAGCCTGCGACTGAAAACGGCCTGATTTTCCACTTTTTTCCTTACAACTCATTGAATATGAAACAACTAACATTCCATACCAATATCAAATGCATGGGCTGCATCAGCACCGTCACCCCTGCGCTCGACGAAACCGTTGGCGCCGGAAACTGGGAAGTAAATCTTCAGGCGCCCGACAAACTGCTTACTGTATCAGGCGAAAATGTTGAGCAGGGAAAAGTGGTGGCTGCGCTGGCCCGGGTGGGGTATAAAGCGGAGCCGGCGTAATTTTCGTAGAGTAGTTTCCCGCAGAACTCGCAGAATTTCCCGCAGAATTCGCAGAACGTAGAGTATACAAAAATATTGACTGATAATAATTTGTGTACTCTACGTTCTGCGAATTCTGCGGGAAATTCTGCGAGTTCTGCGGGAAACTACTCTACGAGAAACCACTCTGCGGGAAACAAATCAACGCCCCTTCCTCACAATCCGCTCCACAATCTGCTCCGAATCCAGTTTGATATTCCGCAAAATACCGCTGAGCGGTGTAGCGAAGCCGCAGAAAAACAACCCTTCCCATTCCGGTTCTTCTAGCCACAGACTGCGCGGATAGCCGCGTTCGTTGAGCAAATCGCCGCCATGTTCGATAAAATCCTCTACCTGTGCGCGGTAGCCCGTGCAGGCGATCACTACATCGAAGGCTTCGGATTCGCCGTTTTTGAATACTACACCTTGTTCGTAAAAACGCTCCACATCGGGCCGAATCAGCACTTTTTTTTGTTTAATGAGATCGACAGTACCAATGTCGATCACCGGCACCTTGCCAAACCGACGCAATTGTTCGGAGGGTGCATACGGTGAAGGTGGCAGGCCGTAGGCTGTCAGGTCGCCCACCGTACGTTTTTGCACCATTTTGGCAATAAAATCATACGCCCAGGTGGGTAATTTGCCCAGCATGATGGCCGTTCGTTGCGCCGGGCGGCCCAGCACATCGCGCCGAATGATATTCACCGGGCTGCGCACCGAAATGACCGGCTGTGCGCCATGTTCGTACAGATCGAGCGCCAGTTCGGCGCCGGTATTTCCCATGCCCACCAGCAGCACTTTTTTTCCGGAAAATGGAGCCGGACTCCGATAGTCCTTGCTGTGCAGCAACTGCCCCTGAAACAGTTCCTGCCCCGGCCAATGCGGCTGGTACGGCACCCGGTTGTAACCCGTGGCTACAACCACGTTTTTGGAGTAAAAAACATCCGTTTGGGTGCGCGTTTCCCAACCCTCGCCATGGCGTTGAATGTGTTGCACCGATTGTCCGAACAAGGGTTGAATACCCATTTCACGAACATAATTTTCCCAATATGCAATCAAATCCAGCCGCGACACATACACTGGATAATGCGCTGGGAATTCCCTGTGCGGCAGGTTGGAATGCTCTTTGGCAGTGTGCAAACAAAGCCGCTCGTAGTGTTCGTGCCAGGTGCTGCCCACCCGATCCGTTTTTTCTAACAGTAGATAGGGAATGCCCAGTCGCGACAAGCGACCGGCTACGGCCATGCCTGCGGGCCCGGCGCCAACGATGAGGGTGTGGGTGCTGTGGTTCATAACAAGGCGAAAATATAAATACCCTCGCTATCATCACAATTCTTGTCTTCAGGCGTTTGGTAACAATGACAAAACGATTTGCTGACTCCTGGCGCACGCGCTTGATCTGGTTTTCGGGCGGCGTCCTCCTGGCAAGCCTGCTGGCATTTTCATTTGAAGAAGAAGGGCGGTATTGTGTCATCGGCCTCGACAAAATGAATGTGCTGTATCAGGGCATTGACAATCCCATGAAGATTCTGGTTCGGGGTGTGCCGCAGGGTGAAGTGAAGATTGAAACCGAAGGGGTAATGCTTGGGGCTCAAAGTGGCCCGTATTACGTGGCCCGGGCAGGTGCATCACCGACAGCCAAAGTCCGAATATCCGGAGGCCAACTGAAGCCTACGGAGTTTACCTTCCGAGTCAAACGTTTTCCCGATCCGGAGTTATACCTGGGCAGTAAACGAGGTGGCGTGATGGGCAATGGAGAATTCAGGGCCCAAATGGGTATTTCCGCCGTCATCACCTGCTGCGATTTCGACGCCAAATGTGAGGTAGCAAGTTACGACGTCGTACATATCGTTCCTAGCCGAACGGCCGTTCGGGTGACCAACAAGGGCGCTCGTTATACACCTGAAGTACGGCCGCTCATTGACGCGGCCAAGCCCGGACATACCTATATTTTCGATGATGTAAAAGTCAGATGCCCCGGCGATCAAATTGCGCGCACACTCGGCCCTATGACATTCAAAATCAAGTGATTAACATGAGTATTCTGCATCGATTCCGTACTTCAGGCGTCCACTGGTTTTTGGCAGGATTTATACTGACCGGCGCCGTGGCTTTTGCCCGGTATGAGCCGACGCCTGCCTGCACCATTATGCTCGATAAAATGAATATTTTCTATATCGGCGTGGACAACCCGATTACCGTGTTGGTGACGGGGGCGCCACAGGAAGAAATACAATTGAGTGCGAGCGGCAGCGGCGGTGTCACCCTGGAAAAAAAAGACGATATGCACTACAATGTGCGAGCAACAACACCGGGAGAGGCTCGCATCACGGTAGCCTGGAAGGATGAAGTCTCCCAAACTTTTCGATACATCGTGAAAAGAATTCCCGATCCGGAGGCGCGGCTGGGAGGCACCTACAAATCGGGGCATATTCCCAATGGCACGTTCAAGGTGCAAAAAGGGCTGTCAATCGTACTTGAAAATTTTGATTTTGATCTCACTTGCAACCTGATCGACTTCGAGGTGGTGCGAGCCCCCAGAAAAGGCGACCCGATTGTGCTGAAAAATTCCGGTGTCCGATTCAGCCAGGAAGTACAACAACTGTTACAACTTGCCCGTCCTGGCGACAGGTATTATTTCAATGGCATCAAAACCAGATGCCCGGGCGATATGGCCAACCGGGAGATTGGTTCGCTGGAATTCGTCATTGAGTAATCACGGAATTTCAAACTCCACTTTCGCCACCCCGTACACTGAATTCAAAAATGCCAGGTACTTGCCGTTTTCATACAGTGCATTTACCGGCACCGAAAAGGTATTGTCCCCTGTTTTTACAATGGTGTCTTCCACATGCTGGCCCAGACCATTGGGGCCAAACACGCTGAAAATCAGGTCGACATTTCCGGGAGCCTCTACTTTGAACTTCCATTGACCGCCCTCTTTTACCGGCGCCTGAATATTGTAATGGGGAATAGTTGTGGCGTTTATCCGCAGATCATTCAGCGTATTGAGCGCCATCAAGGCATTTCGGGTTCTGAAATTCTGGAAGGTTGTTATCTGAATCGTGGGTACTGTAAAACCGGGAACAACGATGTCGGTAATGCGCCAGGCGCGTTGGCGGAGGGTGTCGGTAGAAAAAGCCGCCAGGAATTTCTCTGGCTCGAACAATCCGTTTTCCACCCTGTATTGCTGGCTGTCGCCCAGGTGAATGGTATAGGAAGCCCCCGCCAGCACTTCTTCATCGAGCAACAGGGAGGGAGGCGTTTGGGCCCACGACGCTACCGAATCGACACGGCTTCTCAAAAAAGAACGCCGAATAATCAGTCCATCCACAGGTGCAGGATTGCCATCTGCACCAGGATATGCAGACAAATACAAATACTCGATCTTTTCAAACCAGTCGTTCCAGCGAAATTCCAGGGTATGAAAATCCCGGTCACGGCGCAGGTGCAGTCGCTCGTCGCCGTCCGGTACCAGTTGCATGCTTTTCTGAAACAGGTTTTCGTACTCATCGGCCGTTTGCAACAGCAAGGTTACCCGCACGCCCGGTTTTACCAGGTGCTGGAAAACGCGTGCCTGGTGTACAAAATCGCTGTAAGGCAACTTGTCGAGTTCGAAGCGCAGCGCCATGGTAACTGCTTCATCATCAATAATTTGAAATTCAGCCAGTAGCGAATGCGGCTCCACCCAGGGATTCCATTCAATGTATGGTTCCTGCCCAAAAATTTGCCACAATTCGGACACCGTAAAGAAATCGCGCCGACTGCATTCAAACTTGTCTTCCTGTCCCCACACGACTGTTTGAAGCGATCGGTTGTTCAGAAATGGCGCATAGCCCTGATAGCCATATACCAGATTTTCACTTTTGGGCGCTATGATGTCGATGTCGATATGTGCCTCTAGGCCATTCCCGAGGGGCAGTCGGGTAATGTTCAGTGTTTGCCCTGCCGTAGCCACTTGTACAAACTGCTGGTCGAGGGCCGCAATTTGTGTCAGGTAATCTTTCGTCTGCACCTGCACCTGCTGGAGGTAAAAAGAAAAATCGGGTACCAGTCCCGCGCCGTTCCAGAGTTTGGGCGTGCTCAACAGCATTTGTCTGAATTCGGGCGCAGTAAGACGCATCCGGCTGGTATACTGCTGTTCGGCCGTGAGGTCGCACTGTTGTTGTCCCCAGTAAAAAATGAATTTGCCGGGTGAAGCCGGACGCGGCGCTATCGCATCGGCGTATTGTGCAGAGGCAGTTAAGGAAGCGAACAGGCAAACAGCAGAAAGCAGGCCGGTAAGGAAGATTTTCATACGAGCAACAGATATTTGTAGGAAGATTTGACAACTGATGCAGAAGCAGGGCAAAATATACCCATTCCCGCTCACTGGAAAGTGAAAATCCGTTGTTTTGAATCCGTTAACCTACACCGCTTGCATATGATCTTTAAAGAATTGCTCGAAATTCTGGGTACGGCTTCGTTTGCCATTTCCGGCGCGCTGGCGGCGCTCAACAAACGCCTCGACGTTTTTGGCATCCTGATCCTCACTTTTGTGACGGCCATTGGCGGCGGTACCATACGCGATGTGCTGATTGGCAATACGCCTGTGGCCTGGATGAAAGACCAGACGGCTATTCGCACCATTTTTGTTTCCTATGTGCTGGCGTTGTTGTTTCACCGGGCCTTCAAAAGGCTGCCGCTAACGTTGAATATTTTCGATGCGATCGGGCTCGGATTTGCCACCATTGTAGGGCTGCAACGCGGACTGGAGGCCCAACTCAGTCCGAGCATCTGTGTGACGCTGGGTATGGTAACCGGCTGTTTTGGCGGCGTGGTACGCGATGTGCTGCTCAATGAAATCCCGCTGGTGTTTCGCAAAGACATTTACGCTTCGGCGTCCTTGCTGGGCGGACTGCTGTTTTTCCTGTTTTCTTCCTGGGAAATGTTTGCTCCATTAGCCACTACCCTTTCGATTCTGGCGGTAGTGCTGCTGCGGCTGGCGGTGATGCGGTTTGGGTGGCGGCTGCCGGATGTGGGTGGGTGATTCAGGTGGTAGCACGCGTGTTGGGGCCTCTGACTATCAATATCAGGTGACCCATGAACGCACTTAAAGCATTAACAACTAGTTCTCGAAAAGCCTAACCATTTATTTGACAATCAATTACTTAACCTGAATATTTGCTGATTTTTCGAGGCTGGCCAAGCGTTCTTCAGGTGGTAGCACGGGCTTTCAGCCCGTCGGAAGAAGGCCCTTTAGGGCCGTTTTCAGAATAAATATATGATCAGAGGCCCTGAAGGGCCTCGTCCCGACGCGCTAAAGCACGTGCTACCACCTGAAGAACCCTCGGCCCATTTTCCAACGATGTAGAGCGCGGGTATCAATTTAAATCTACTGACACGTATCCTATTCCAGACTTACTTTGCGTTCATTGTATTCAAAACCTGTCTATGAAAAAACTATTTGCCAACACCTGGAGCGCCCGGTTGATCTGGTTTTCCGGCGGCGTGCTAATGGCAAGTTTGCTGGCGTTTTCTTTTGCAGAAGAACAGCGATATTGTTTGATTAGTCTTGACAAGATGAATGTGCTCTACAGAGGAATTGACAATTCGATGCAGATTCTGGCTCGGGGTGTGCCGCATCAGGAGATAAAAATCGAGACAGAAGGGCTGACGCTTCTGTCAGATGATGAGTATCATTACTATGCCCGGCCCGAGGCAACACCTGTAGCCCGCGTTCGGATATCAGGTGGTCAATTGAATCCGACGGAATTCAAGTTTCGTGTGAAAAATATCCCCGATCCTGTAATAAGTTTAGGCAAATGGCGGGGTGGCGAGATAACCGTATCTGAATTAAAGGCACAGGGGGGCATTTCCGCAACGATTTCTTTTAGCGATTTTTTTTGCGGCCAATGTGATATGCAAGGTTATGAAGTGATTTATCAGGATCGGCGACAAAGAAAAAGACAATTTTATAACCCAGGCGCCCGCTTTTCCCCTGAAGTGCAGTCTGTCATTAACGCTACACAGCCTGGCGATTTATATATCTTCGATCAGGCCAAAGTTCGTTGCCCGGGCGATACAGTAGCACGTGTGCTGGGTCCGCTGACCATCAGCATCAAGTGACCAATGAATGCAAAAACACTTATCAGAAATATTACCTTTATATTTAAAAATCAATCACTTAAACTAAGCATTTGCTGATTTTTCGAGGCTGGCCAAGCGTTCTTCAGGCGGTAGCACGGGCTTTCAGCCCGTCGGGAGAAGGCCCTTTAGGGCCGTTTTCAGAATAAATAAATATATTATCAGAGGCCCTGAAGGGCCTCGTCCCGACGCGCTAAAGCGCGTGCTACCACCTGAATCACCCTTGGCCAATTTATCACTTTAGCAAAAAATTGATTTTCAACCAATTGCACCATCCTTCATACAAGATTCCTCCTCCCCTCCAAAAAAAATCCCGGCATTCCGAATACTCGGAACGACCGGGATAAAACATGGGAATTCGGCCTTATGATTCGGTAGTGCGGCTTTCAGCCATTGGTGCAGGATGCGCCGCGCCCTACCCTACTGTCGTGCAAGTACAAATGTCTCGGTAAGCAGTGTTTGTTTTTTGTCACCCAGAACGCTCAGCACATAATTTCCATTGGGAAGCCCTTCCTGTAGTTGCAGATTCAGGGCGCCGTTTTCGAGTACAGCCGTTCCTTGCTGTACCGTTTTCCCTTGTATATCTACCACCGTGTAATCGCTTGTGGCAGGTACATTTCCCATAAACTGAAGCGTCAGTTGACCGGTGCTGGCCGGGTTCGGGAACAGCATCGTGGAATACAGGGCATTGGGCGCAAGAACCCCGGTGGTGGCCGTCAGGTCTTCCGTATCGAACACTGCCCTGGTAGGCGTAGTGAAATTGTTCGTACCATATTGGAAGATGGCCAGCGGGCGGGAGAACCCTTCCCGGTAAACGGAATAGCGATTTACAAAACCGGTTTGCTGCCCCTGCATGATACCGAAAGCCGCCAGAATAGCCGCTGGCGCCGGTGCGCCTGCTATGAAGAAACTGTCGATGGCGTACTGATTAACCCTGTGTATCAATACGTTGTATTCGATGCTGGTAGCCTCGCCTGTGTGAATGCGCATTTTGCCCCATCCGGAAATAGAGTCGGAGCGAAAAATGGTGTAGATATGCTGGCAAGGCGTATTATTTAGTCCTGCAGCAGCCACTTTCATGGTAAAATTGATCACCCGGCGGCTGGCAGAATGCCAGGCACTCTGATACGTGGCCGGGAATTGAATGATCTTCCTTCCTTGCGGAAAAATGGCGCCCTGAAAAGGGAATTTCATACTGTCTGCCGGATTGCCGGTCATCGCTCCCAGACCGTACGCCTGCTCGTTCACGTACACACCTTTGTCTTCCACGCCATTTTCATTGAAGTCGTATTCATCAAAAAGCAGGTAACCTACGTTGGCATTCAGTGCTTTGAAATTGTCGATGTACACGTCGACACCGGCATCGAGGTAAAAAGGATCTGTTTCCTCGGTAAAGTAGTTAGAGGTGGCATTACCTCCCTGCAAACTACTGAAATCCCAGGAGCCATTGGGGCTCGGCGTCAGGTTCGCACCCACCGGATTTTGAATGGAACGATAATTTTCCGTTGAATAGACAGGAAAGTTGTCGGCCGTAATGGTGAACGGCGTTTGAGCGAACACATGAAATACAAAGAAGCAAAAGCCGGACAGCAGTGTAACTTTTTTCATCAGGTAAAGCAATTTTTGTTGGTAGAATTGATGGAGCAAATGTCCTATGCTTTACCGGTGGTCGGCAATAGTGGTTAACCATCATTCGTCACCACAAGCCCTTAGAAACCGTCTGAAAACCCCTGCCAGACTGGAAATCACATCTTTTGCCCCCATGCTTCACCTGTTTTTTCGGCAATAGGACAAGACTATTCCCTCAAAAACAAGTTTTGCCTGAAGTCAAAATCTATCATTTCCAGCCTCACCAGGGGTTTTCAGACGGTTTCTTATACTGCATCGCAAATTTGAGCAGGGAATTCTTCCCTTCGAGTTGTAGTTTTCGCGCCATATTGGCCCGGTGGTTGTCGACCGTATTGGCACTGATGAATAACATGGCAGCGATTTCTGCCGAACTTTTACCTTCAGCGATCAGTTTCAGGATCACTTTTTCGGTAGGCGTCAGGGTTTCCATCGCCTGCCGAACGGCCTGGTTTTCGTGTTGTTCCAGGTGTTCAGTCAGGTAGTGTTCGATGGTTGGGCTGGTGTACATTTTCCCGGTGCAGATGCTTTGTACACAGGCTACCAGGTCTTCGATGGCATTGTCTTTCAGCAAATAGCCCTGCACGCCTGCATCCATCGCCATTTTGAAATAGTGTTTTTCGCGGTGCATAGTGAGGATGACGAACCGCGTTTGGTGTTTGCCGCTCAGTATTTTCCGGCAAACGTCGAGACCGCTTAGCAGCGGCATTTCCAAATCCAGAATGGCAATTTCCGGCCGTTCTGAAACGATCAGGTTATAGGCTTCCATGCCGTCTTTCGCTTCGCCCAGCAGTTGAAACGTGCCCATCTCGTGGAGAATATCCCGCACGCCATTCCGGAAAATCGGATGATCGTCGGCAATAATAACCGTGTGTTTTTTCATACCGGAATGCTGAAGGTAAGTTTTGCGCCCTTGTTGGCGGCGGTTTCGAGTTCCAGTTTTCCGCGCAGCATTTTGACACGTTCTTCCATGTTGATCAGGCCGAAAGAGCGCACCGATTTACGTTCGAGCACGTTCTTGTCGAAACCTTTCCCATTGTCCTGCACGATGAGTTCGACTTTGCCTGGCAAGGTGTTCGAACTGACTCGAATAGCGGTTGCTTCGGCATGTTTCATGGCATTGTTCAGGCATTCCTGAATAATGCGGTAACAATTTATTTTCGCCTCCCTGCTGAGCCTACCGTCGATTTGTTCCAGGTCGCTGCTGATAAAAATACCACTCGTTTCCTGCGCCAGTTCGCAGAGTGCTGCCACGGCCGAGTTCAGGCCATACACTTCCAACTGATTGGGATACAGTCCTTTAGCAATGGTTCGAACTTCATCCAGGGCAGCATCTACGCTTTGCATCAGGTTCTCATCTTGTGGTGAATGGCTCTTTTGCAGCCTGTTTTTGATGAAAAGTATATTCTGCCCAACGCTGTCGTGCAGTTCTTTTGAAATGTTCTGACGTTCCTGTTCCTGCGCCTGTATCAAGTCGCGGGCAAATGCTTCGCGCAATTTGCGTGTTTTTCGTTGGTGGATAAACAGCCCGACAGCAATGGCGAGCAACAGCAACAGCAAGCCGGCCGCCAGCAATACCCGCTGGGTTTGAATTTGTCCGGACTTGATTTGCCGGTCTTTTTCCAGCAAAGCAATGGTATTCTGCTTCGATTCCAGGTCGTACAATGCACTCAAAGAGGCCATTTTGCCTTCGTATTCCAGTTGATAGACGGAATCTTTCAAGGCAATGTATTTCCGATGGTTTTGCAAGGCACTTTTGAAATCACCCCGCGCTTCGTCGATACTCGATTGAAGTTTGTAGCACTCGTAAATCCAGTCGTTCAGGTGGACGAGTTCGGCATATTTGAGCGCCTCCCGCTGATATTTTTGTGCATTGTCCCAATCTTTCAGCAGTACGTAAATCTCGGCCAGGTGTTCGTACACCTGCGCTTTGTTCAAATCCTCTTCCATCACCTCGGGTATTTCAAGCACTTGAAGTTCGTATTCCAGCGCTTTGTGCAGGTTGCCCGATTCTGCAAGCAGGTTTGACAAATTGTCGAGCCCGAAAAGGATATAATCGGAGTTGCCCAGTTTTCGGGCGGCCTCCAAGTTTTCTTCAATAATTTGGATGCCCTTTTGGGGATTTCCCATTTGAGCAATATTGAAAGCAAAGTCGTAATTCAGGTGAATCGTGTCGTTGTATCGCTGGCAGTCGATGGCGAATTGTTTGCCTTTGGTGACAAATTCCTGGCTTTTTTCCTTGTTTCCAAGTATTTGATAAATCCGTCCGATGAGCGATGCTGCATAGATTTTGTAGTGGCAGTCGTTGCTTCGTTCAGCCAACGCCAGTGTTTCATAATTGACTTTGAGTGCGGCATCGAACAGGCCGACAAAATCCAGCCCCTGCCCAAGGGAAATATTGGCATTCAGAATCAGGCTGTCTATCTGCAACTGACGGGCAATGTCGAGCATGGTTTTGCTGCACTCTACGGCTTGAGCAGGTTTTTCATTGATTACAGCGCTACAGATAGAATCCAGCCGATTGTATTCTTTTAATAAGGCAACGCGATCGGATTGTGCGTACCCGCTTATGGCAGTGAAAATGCAGCAGCAAATTGAAAAAAGGACTTTCCCGGGCATAGGATGAAATGGTGCATCAACGAAATATGCAAAGAAAGCAAAAGTTCTGCCGGGTTTGGGTTAGATGGCTATTTGAGGATTTTTACATTTTTTCTTTAATGGCTCTTATTTCACTTTCAAGAATTGGTAGGTAACGTATTACTATTAGCCAGATTACATCATCTGAAACGGAATCATAGCCATGAATAATTCTATTTCGAGTATCCACGATCTTCCTGGAATCAGTGATTAATATATCAGGATACAACGCTAATATTCTACTCATTGCTTCTCCAATGATTTCGATATTACGCTCTACCGCGCGTTTGGTTTTAATATCCTTTTTGAACTCCAAAAAATTTCTTGAAGCAGGAAGGAAATCATTTATCTCTAACATCGCACGTTCTATATCTTCAAGCCATACGTTGATTTCCTCTTGCATAAACAAGTGTTTTTTGCTGATTGAGTAAATTTTCAAATACGCTATTCCTTATTGCCTTTTGCTCTAGCAAATCAATTTTTCGGTTGAATATCTTCTCTAGTTGAAACTTTAACTCAAAATAGTTTTCGGCATATTCAATGGGGTCTTCCGAAAGGATCGAGACAACAAAGTCCATATCACTTGCCTCATTGAACTTTTCAGAAAGTATGGAACCGAATACATAAAGTTTGTCGACGTTGTATGACGAACAGGCTGCGTTTAACTCCTTTATATGTTGATTGATCAAATTCACATTCAGGTTATTTAGTTGCAAATATAAGGTTCTAATGAAAAAGCACAGGCCCAACTTCTTGATTTTTCGTTAACCTTGGCCTTGTAATCCTCCTCCTCCTTTAAGTTCGCAATCTCAAAAACATCAAAATATTATTCCGACCGAACCCTTTCATTTCCCTTAAAAACAAACTTTCATTTTTTTTTGAAAATTAACATTCAGAACAAAAACTATCTTTCAGGTCATTCGTTTTACAAATACAAAACATTCTTCTGAAAGCACACAACTACCTCTTCACACAAAGCCCTACCAGTCATGCAATTCAACATACCGGACACAGGCCAAAAACGCGTAGTCATCGTTGGCGGCGGCTTCGCCGGCCTCACCCTGGCCCGCAAACTGAGCAAGTCCAAAAAGTTTCAGATCGTCTTGATCGACAAGAACAACTACCACCAGTTTCAGCCGCTGTTTTATCAGGTAGCGATGGCTGGACTGGAGCCTTCGAGCATCGTATTTCCGCTGCGAAAAGTATTTCAAAACAACAAAGACGTGCTGATCCGGGTCACCAAAGTACAGTCTGTCGACCCGGCTCGCAATGAAATCCATACCGACATCGGTTCGTTGCGCTACGATCACCTGGTACTCGCCATCGGCGCCGACACCAACTGGTATGGCAACGAGCAGGTACGCGCCAATGCTATTCCCATGAAATCTGTGAGCGAGGCGCTGTTTCTGCGCAATACCATTTTTGAAGATTACGAACGCGCCGTGACGGCCCCCAATGCCGAAGAACGCCAGCATTATCTCGATATCGTGGTGGTAGGCGGCGGCCCCACTGGCGTGGAAGTGGCCGGGTCGCTGGCCGAAATGCGCAACCTGATTATTCCAAAAGATTACAGCGACCTCGACCGCCGCGAAATTAATATCCACCTGATCCACGGCGACCCAAGGCTGCTCAATACCATGTCGCCACAAGCCTCAGAGCATGCGGAAAAATTCCTCCGCGAACTCGGCGTCCAACTCTGGATGGACAAGGTGGTAAAAAACTACGACGGCCAGACGGTGTTTGTAGACGATGGCTCCACGATCAGAGCCGACAAGGTCATCTGGGCCGCAGGTATTACCGGCAACACGATAGACGGGCTGCCAGAAGCCGCCCGCACGCGAGGTAATCGCCTGAAAACCAATGCGTTCAACCAAATAGAAGGCACGGAAAATATTTATGCCCTGGGCGACATCGCCTTTCAACAGCACGACACGCCCTGGCCCAACGGCCACCCGCAGGTAGCACAAGTGGCCATTCAGCAAGGTAAAAATCTCGCTTCCAACCTGTTGAAAATGGAAAAAGGACAAGCACCCGCGCCCTTTAAATACCGCGACCTGGGCTCTATGGCCACCATCGGTCGCCATAAAGCAGTAGTCGACCTTCCGTTTTGGCGTTTTCAGGGGCTGTTCGCCTGGTTTACCTGGCTGTTCGTCCACTTGTTCGCCATTCTCGGCGCCAAAAACAAAGTGATTATTTTCCTAAACTGGGTGTGGAATTATTTGACGTACGACCAGAGTTTGCGACTGGTGATAAAGCCCTGGAAAAGACAAACAAGTCCTGAGTCGTAAGTCCTGAGTCCTGAGTCCGTAGAGTACACGTTGGTACTCCTTGCATTTGTTTGTGAAAATGCCAAGAATATCAACGTGTACTCTACGGACTCAGGACTCAGGACTTACGACTCAGGACTATAAAAAGTTTACTTTTTATACAAATGCACCCACTTGCTTCCCCATGCAAACTTACCCTCCGTATCGGTCGATGAAGTGTTGGGGGTAGCCAGTGCTGCTACCTTTTTAAAGGCAGTATGAGCGAAGTTATCTCCAGCCGATTTATCGCAGGTAGCCGTAGCGGCTTCTGTCACGTAGCCATGCAGTAGCGAAGGGTATTCGCGGCGGAATAGGTCGGGATGACCAAAAATATCGACGCCCAGCACCTGATCGCCACACATGGCCACCATACCCACGACTTGTGGTTCATGTTCAAATTTTCCATCGAAGAAACGCAGGTAAGCATCGCGGCGGTTTTTCTGGTCATTGGCCGTTTCCAGCGCGGCATAAGTAGACGTCGACGATGAAGCGCCATTGGCTTCCGTCACGCTGGCAACGGCTGCCCAAACTTCGTGCTGGCTGCCGGTACGTTGCACCGCTTGCCGCACTTTTGGACTGGCTACGCTGTAATAGCCGCTAAAGGCATACAATTTTTGCTGTTCCTCGCTGGCTGTGCTGTCCTGATAATGCCACCGGCCTTTTTCCACACAAAACACATCCATATTTCGAATGGTACCGGGCATCACGATCTGGTCGTTGGCAATGACGCGGTCTTGTTTTCCACCTGTTACGACATCGCCGGAGAGGATATAAACCGTGTCGCGGCTTTTGTTTTGCACCGTCAGCAGGTTGTAGGTGCGCTCGTTGCTGCGGCCAAACTGTTTTTGTTCCGTGATGCGGAAGCCATGGGTTTGTATACTTTCCGAAAGGGTTTTCAGGCTGGCCAGTTCCGCTTGTGCATCCAGCACCGAGGCATCGGCCACGATTGGGTACAGGCGCAGGTTTTCATATTGCCAGGCCGGATTGGCGTCGGTGCGCAATTGCAGGCCGGATATCGCTTTGCCTGCATCCGTTTTTTTATCTTCGTTGCAAGCCGTCATAATCAGAAACAAGGCGGCTGTAATGGGGAGCAGTTGTTTTATCATAGGAGTGGAAATGGGTGAGAAAGGACAATTGAACAAACTGGATTTCATGGTGCTGATTTGGAATTCAAAAGTACCGGCATTCCAGCGGCAAGGCAATTTTTTTTTCAGTACCGGCTACTTTTACTCTAATTTCACCCGGCACTTATTTATTTTAAAAAAAATTTCACAAGTTTGTAACATAGCCTCCCTTGTAGCGTCTTCCCTTCAACAACGCGCCAAACAACACCTGTCAACACTTTATGAATTGGACCATCTTTCACGAGCAGGTATTTCCTATCCGGCACAAACTCTACCGCTTTGCCCTGCGCATTACAGGTAGTGTCCATGAAGCCGAGGATGTCGTGCAGGAGGTACTCGAAAAAGTGTGGAAAACGTCAGCCGATCATTCGGCTACCGTGCAGAACTGGGAAGCGTGGTGTATGACCTTGACAAGAAATCGTTCGCTCGACAAAACCAGAAGCCAGTCGATTCGCCGCACGGCTCCACTGGAAAATGTGAGCGAACGTAGAACCGATACGCTTAATCCCGCTGAAGCCGCCGAGCGCAACGACCTGACCGAGAATATCAAGAAAATGATGCAAGAACTCCCTGAAAAACAACGACTTGTGATGCACTTGCGCGACATCGAGGAACTGACGTACGACGAAATTGCCGAAACGCTTTCTATCACGCTCGATCAGGTAAAAATAAACCTTCACCGCGCCAGAAAAACGATTAGGACGATGATTTTGGAGAGAGAACGCGTAAATGGTTGATGTGGTTGATGTGGTTGATAAGGGTTGATGAGGGTTGATGAGGGTTGATATTCAACCACTCGATGAACGAAAAAATCAACTCTTATCCCGAGCCGCCATTTATCAACCCTTATCAACCCCCATCAACCCTCATCAACCTCATCAACCCTCATCAACCATAAAACACAACCCATCCACCATGTTCCAACTCACTCACATCGAAGCCTTGCTCGAAAAATTCTGGGAAGGCGACACGACGCTCGAAGAAGAGCGTCTGCTGAAAGCCTATTTCGCTTCCGGCCAGGTCGATGACAGCCTGAAATCGTATGCGCCCTTTTTTCAGGTGCTGCGGCAGGAACAGGCTGTGGAACTCCAACGCCCACCTGTTGTAACGGAAGTCCGCCCCGTCACGTACAACTGGAAGCCCTGGCTCGCCGCAGCATCCGTGGCGCTGTTGCTCACCACCGGATGGTGGTGGAGTAGCCGTCCAAATGTAGATGTACCCTATACAGCAGAAGTGACGCCAGAAACAACGCCTGTAACACAACCGGAAGCAGCCACACAACCACAAACCGCACAAATAACCTCGGAAACGCCCGTACAATCAAGAGGTTTTTTCAGGCATAAAACCACTACACGCAAACCTTCACCTGCTCCACAAATCAATGAGGAAGAAGAAAAAGCCATGCTGGAAATCAAGGCCGCTCTCGCACTGGTATCTTCCAAATTGAAAAAAGGCCGCCGGGAAGCCGTGAAAGGCACCGAACACCTCGAAACCATGGATCGGGTGTTTAAGAAGAAGAGAGACGGAGAGGGATAGAGAGAGGTGAGAGGTGAGAGGTGAGAGGTGAGAGGTGAGAGGTGAGAGGTGAGAGGTGAGAGGTGAGAGGTGAGAGGTGAGAGAAAGCAGATGTCAAATAACAAAATCATATCAGTTTCAAACAAAAACAAAGTTGAGTCTATGAAAAAGCAGTTTTTTCTGATCCTTACAGTCGTGCTGGGAAGCATCCTGCAAGCGCATGCACAAAACGACGGCATCACCCGTTTCTTCAAACAATATGAAGACGACGAACGCTTTACGATGGTGTACGTCAGCCCGAAAATGTTCCAGATGGTCGCGAAAATCGAAACCGACGACGAAGACTGGAACAATATCCGCGAAGTGGTGAAAGACCTCGGCGGCCTGCGCGTACTCACTGCCGATAGCATCGGCGACGGCGTGGCTATGTACAAATCTGCCCTTTCCCGGGTACCTCAAAATGAATACTCCGAACTGCTCACCGTGCGCGACGGCAAAGAAAATGTGCGCTTCTGGATCAAAGACAGCGGCAACATTATCGAAGAATTGCTGTTGCTCGTGGGTTCTGAAGACGAATTTACCATGCTGAGTTTCACTGGTAAGATTGACCTCGACAAAATTTCGCAACTGTCGAAAAGCCTTGACATCGATGGAGCAGAGCACCTGGGTAAAATCAAGGGCTCAAAGAACAAGAGTAAAGACAAAGACAAGGGTAAAGACGAAGACAAAGACGAAGACAAAAACTAAAATCCTCTTCCGCGATGAAAACGCTCCTTAGCAGTATCTGTTTCCTGTTTTTTGCCCATACCCTGTCCGCACAAGACGGATGGTTGTACTGGAAATACAAGGATTACGACGGAATGGCCTTTACCGTGCCCAAATGGGTAGTGGATGCAGGCTCCTGGTTTCTCGATGAAAAAGCGGAGCGCAAACTCCTGCGTCGGGTCGACAAAGTGCGGTTTATGGTTTTTGAAAATGACATGAACCCGGTATCCGATCGCGACATGAAAAAGTTTACCCGCAAAGCGCATCGCCGCGAACTGGAAGACCTGGTGGTAGTGCGCGACGGCAAAACGCAGGTGCGCGTAATGGGTAAAGAAAAACGTGGCATTCTGCGAAAAGTGGTCGTACTCGTTCACTCGCCCGAAGATTTTGTCTTCGTCAGCGTGAAAGGCCGCCTGCGCCTGAACGACATCAATCACATTATCGAGAAATACGACAAGGAAGACAAAGGCAAAAAGGACAAACCTATGGTGCCGCCGGTGGTAAAAATTCCGGTATCGAGGGTGTAGGTCTTGCTACTTCAGCCCTGATCCCGAATGTTGCTTTGGAAGCGATGTTCGGGATTTTTTTTCCGTAGAGTAGTTTCCCGCAGATTTACGCAGAATACACGCAGAATTCGCAGAACGTAGAGTACACTAAAATATTGACTGATAATAATTTGTGTACTCTACGTTCTGCGAATTCTGCGTGTATTCTGCGTAAATCTGCGGGAAATTACTCTACGGAAATCGGAGAAGAAAATCTGCGGGAAACCACGCTACGGGAACCCGAAATACCCCCTCGCATTGTTGTAACACACATCCTGCACCACCTTGCCTATCCACTCAAAATCGGCCGGTAATTCCCCATTTTCCATATCCCGGCCAAGGAGGTTGCACAAAATCCGACGGAAATATTCATGGCGCGGGAAGGACAAAAAACTGCGCGAATCGGTCAGCATGCCCACAAAACGGCTCAATAACCCCATGTTCGACAGCGCATTGATTTGCCGCTCCATGCCGTCTTTCTGATCCAGAAACCACCAGGCAGAGCCCCATTGCACCTTTCCGGCAACGGAACCATCGTTAAAATTTCCGATCATGGTGGCAAACAATTCGTTGTCGGCCGGATTCACATTGTACAAAATGGTTTTAGCCAATTGATTGTCCGAGTCCAGTCGATCGAGGAGTTTTGCAAGCGAGCGCGCCTGCGGCAAATCGCCCATCGAGTCCCAGCCGGTGTCGGGCCCCATTTGTTTCAACATGCGCGAATTGTTGTTCCGCTGCGGCCCCAGGTGAAATTGCTGCGTCCAGTTTTTTTCCCGGTTCCAGATACCGAAATACACCAGCATAGCCGATTTAAACTGACGAACTTCTTTTGTTTCCAGCAATTTGCCGCCACGTATGCGATTGAAAATCAAATCAATATCTGTATCGGTGTAATCCTCGGCATAGGCTTCTTCCAGTCCGTGATCGGACATGCAGGCGCCCATTTCAGCAAAATAGTCGTGTCGTTGTTTCAAGGCATCCAGAAAATCCCGAAAACGGCTAATGGCCATTCCGGAGGCCGATTCCAGTTTCAACAGATACGCATGAAATGCCTCGGTATTTTCCACCGCCATGGCCTTATCGGGCCGAAACGTCGGTAGCACCTTTATTTCAAACCCATCGGCCGCTATTTGCCGATGAAATTCCAGGGAGTCTACCGGATCGTCGGTGGTACACAGCACCCGCACCTGCATTTTTCGCAGCAGGTTGCGCACCGAAAAATCGGGCGTTTGCAGCAAAGCAGTGCAGTGCTCATAAATGCCATTGGCCGATGAAGGCGTCAGCAATTCTTCCACCCCGAAATATCGTTTCAGTTCCAGGTGCGTCCAGTGAAACAGCGGATTTCGGATGGTGTAAGGTACGGTAGCCGCCCATTGTGCGAATTTATCCGCATCCGGGCGGCTACCCGTACAGTATTCTTCAGACACGCCATTGGCACGCATGGCCCTCCATTTGTAATGATCGCCGTTGAGCCACACCTGTGTCAGGTTACCAAAAATTCGATCCTCAGCAATTTCCGCAGGCGGGAGGTGGTTGTGGTAATCGATCAGCGGCATTTTTTCCGCATAATCGAAATACAGCCGCCGGGCCGACTCGCTTTGCAGCAGAAAATGATCGGTGATGAAGGTGGGCTGGGCTTTCATTCAAACGTATTTCAGCGCTTTTATCCTGTAAAACTGGTCATCACATAAATGACAATTCCAACTACAATCACAGACACCACGATGTCCCAGATACTATAACTGCCCCGATTGGATGCCACTTGTTCAGGAGTAAGGGTTCCATACGTGAGTCCGGTGATGCTATCGGCAGCAGGCGGCGGCGACAACAGGCTGGCCGCGACACACACCACCACGGAAAACAGGAAAAACCAGGCAGCAAACGTCAGGAAGTTGCTCGCAGCAAATGCGTACAGAATGCCGTCCTGCGGTAAGGAACCTTTGCTCAATTCCAGCGCCAGGCGAATTACCGCAACGCCCAGACCGGCAATGAGCGTCGTCATAGCCCCCCGGCTGTTGATGCGTTTGGAAAAAATACCCAGCAGGAACACGGCCGTAATGGGCGGCGCAATGTATGCCTGCACCGATTGCAGGTATTCATACAACACGCCGGAAATGTTTTGCATAATCGGAATCCAGGCAATGCCCAGTATTACAACGATGGTAGTAGCAATGCGGCCAACCTTCAGCAAATCTTTTTCCGATGTTTCGGGGCGCAGTTTTTTGTAAATATCTACCGTAAACAACGTTGAGCAGGAATTGAAAACGGAGGCCAGCGAACTCATCAAAGCGGCCAGCAAACCGGCGGCTACGAGCCCTTTCAGTCCGGCAGGCGTTTTTTGCATGAGCAGGGTGGCAAATGCCTGGTCGGCCTTGTCCCATTGCAATTCGCCGCGGTTTTTGAGTGCCAGCGCTACAATACCCGGTATCAGGAACAGGAATACAGGGGTAAGTTTGAGGAGGCCGCCAAAAATAGCGCCCCTGCGGCCTTGCGTAATATTGCGAGCCGCCAGCGTACGTTGCACGATGTACTGATCGGTACACCAGTACCAGATGCCCACGATGGTGCTGGTAACGACAAGACTTGGCCACGGGAACTGCGGGTCATCTGCCGGGCGCCACATATTGAGGTAGCCGTCAGGCAACGACGATTTCATACCTTCCCAGCCGCCTACAGAGTGCAGGCCTACAAATGTGAGCGTGGCTGCGCCAATGAGCAATACAACGGTCTGCATGGCCTCCGTGTACACCACTGCGCGCATGCCACCTAAAACGGTGTAAAAGCCTGTGAGTATGACAGTTATGAGAGCGCCAAACCAAAAGTCGATGTGCAGGAGCGAGGAAATCACGATCCCTCCAGCATATACCGTCACGGAGACTTTTGTAAGTACATACGCCAGCAGGGAGAAAATGCTCAGGAACCAGCGGGTTTGCGGGTTGAAACGTTTTTCCAGAAATTCTGGGGTAGTAAAAATGCCGCTGCGCATGTAAAAAGGCAAAAACACCCAGCCCATGAGCAGCACGATCCAGGCATGGAGTTCGTAAATGAGCATGGGAATTTTTCCGCCTGCACCTGCACCGGCCAGCCCCACTACGTGTTCGGAGCCAATATTGGAAGCAAAAATAGAGGCGCCCACCACAAACCAGCCCATGTTACGGCCTGCGAGGAAGTAGTCTTCGGTGTTTTCATTTTTTCGGGTCATTACCCACACGGCAATGCCGATGAGGGTAAGGAAATAAGCGGCGATAACAATCCAGTCTAAGGTGTCGAAACTTGCCATAGAAGTTAGTTTACAGGGAAGCCTGCCCCAGCAAGGCTTCGGAAAGATGTTTTCAAGCCAAACTGGGGTTTGGCGTTGTCATGATCTTAGAGATTTTTTTTGGTCGGGCTAAAAGTAATCGAATAATTGTACTGCCTATGTTTTCAATTTCAACATTTTAAAACCCGATAGAATTTCCACCGTCTACGGGCATCGAAATACCCGTGATGTAGCGCGCTGCATCCGAAGCCAAAAAAACGGTCGCCCACCCGATGTCTTCTGGTTGGCCGAAATACCCGATCGGTGTGCGGTCGAGTGCCTTGTTCATGCGCTCGGGATCGCTGCTCATGGCGGTACGCATCATGCTGGTTTCGATAAATCCGGGAGCGATAGCATTCACCCGAACGTTGAAACGGGAAAATTCGGAAGCCAGCACCCGCACCATGCCTTCCACGCCCGATTTGGAGGCTGCATAGGCCACCACCCTGTCGAGTCCGTAATAGGCTGCCATCGAAGAAATCATGATGATAGAACCTGAATTGCGCGCCACCATCCGGCGGGCACAAGCGCGTGTGAGGGCAAACACGGACTGCAAATTGGTGTGTATGATGCGCTGAAAATCTTCGTCCGTCACATCCAGGGCCGGTTTTTTCATGTTGATGCCCGCATTGTTGATCAAAATATCAATGGGGCCAAAATCGGCTTCCAGGCCTGCGATCAGGCTCTCCAGCATGTCTAATTGTGTCACATCGTTGACTCGATAAGCGGCCCGCTCACCCAAACTGGCTACTGCTTCTTTCAAGGGTTCTTCTCTCCTGCCGGTAATAATCACTTGTGCACCGGATGCCAGCAAACAACGCGCTATATCAAAACCGATACCGCTGCCACCGCCGGTAATCAGGGCTGTTTTTCCTTCTAATGAAAAGGTCGACGGGAATTGTCTCGTTGGGTGAATCTGCTGCTCTTTTGTCATGTTCGAAATGGCTTTATGAGCCCTGAATTTGTATAAAAAATTAAAAGTCAATGCTTTATGGTATCTTCTGAAACTTCCCAATCATCGGTTCGAAACGGAGATGCAGGTAATCCTTCCCGGTTAATCAGGTTGGCGCCTTGCGGGTTGTCGGCCCAGGCATATCGAAGGGCTACCGGGCTGGAAACAGCCGGGCATTCAACAACAATCCGCCGGCCGTCCAGGCGGGCATTGGCCCAGTAAAAACGTTGGTCGGGGCCAGCCAGCGCAAAACCTTTCAACTCACCGCCGCCACGAATGGCAAGTCCGCTGCCACCCGGGTCGAAGTCAAGCACGGCTTTCCCATCAGAAAAAGTGCATTTTCGGAGTGTTGGGCCGTTACACACTGCTTTTGAATCCTTGTAAGCCACGCGTTGTGCCAGCAAGGCCAGTCGGCGACCCACTTCTTTTTTATTCAGGGGGTGAATGTCGTTCCACTCGCCGATGTCGATGGCAACGGCCATGCCGGTGTGGGGCAGGGACAGCGTTTTTCGTTGCGATTCCCGCAACCTGGCCCAGTCGCTCTCGCCAGGCTCGGGCTGGGGTTCCAAAAAATTGGCCAACTGGACAAACAAAAACGGGAAATCGCCTTGTTTCCAGTGTGTCCGCCAGTCGCGAATCATGGCCGGAAACAGTCGTTCGTATTCCGCTGCGCGCCGGGTATTGCCTTCCCCTTGATACCAGATGACGCCTTTGATACGGAATTGGAACAAAGGATGCAGCATGGCATTGAACAGGCCGGTGGGTTTCCAGCGGATAAATGTTTGCGGCGCCAGTGGTTCCATTGTTGCACCCAGCCGGTATTGCCAGTCGCCGCGCAGGTCGATGGTGTCGCCGTTTGCGATCAATTCGTACGGCTTATCGAGCACAAAACCTCCTTCGCCGGAATTGTTGATGACCCTTACCACGAGGGTATTTTCACCTTCTCTGAGCACATTTCCTGGCACCTTGTACCAGCGCGGTGGGTATTTGTAACTGGTAGAGCCTACCAGCACGCCATTAAGATACACGGAGTCGGCGTCTACAATGCAGCCCAGGTTGAGAAAAGCCGGTTTTCCAGCCTGCGTAGCCGACACCTGCACATTTTTCCGAAACCAGACAACGCCATTTACCGCACCGAGTTCCGTTTTCGACCAATAGCCAGGCACCTGCATCGTTTTCCAGTCGGAAAAATCCTGCTGATCGTCCAGCCAGGAATGATTGGGGGCGGCATATCCGATGTCTTTCTGTCGCAAGGAGGCGTACCAGGCGGCAGCCCGTTCGCGGTCGGCGCGGTCGATTTGCTGAATAAGCAGGCTGTCTTTGTACCTTATCGCTTCCGCTGCCAGTTCGGGAAAGGTTTGCAAGGCCGATTCCGACATCCAGGCTTCTGCGGGCGAGCCGCCGAGGCTGGCATTGATGAGGCCGATGGGGACATGGTATTTTTCATACAGGTTTTGGGCAAAAAAGTAGGCAACAGCAGAAAAATCGAGCACCTGCTGAGGCGTTACGGCTTTCCACGCGCCACTACGAAAATCCGTTTGCGCGGTATTGAAATCGTAGCGTTGCGGCACTTCGAACAAGCGAATATTGGGGTTGTCGGCACCGGCGATGTCCTTTTCGTACAAGGGTCTGACACGGCGCATTTTCAGTTCCATATTCGACTGCCCGGAACATACCCACACTTCGCCGACCATGATATTGGAAACGGTGATTTCGTTGGTTCCCCGCACCAGCATCCGGTATGGCCCACCTGCTTTTTGAGGCGCGAGTTGTACCTGCCATTGTCCTTGTTCATCCGCTTTGGTCAGGTATTTTTTCCCATTAAATTCGAGCGTAACGGATTCGCCGGGGCTTGCCCAGCCCCACACCGGAATTGGGGCGCCGCGTTGCAGCACCATACCGTCGCTGAGCAGCCGGGGCAGCCGTACCTGGGCCTGCAAGGGATGTTGCAAGGCCGTGAGGATAAGGAAGGCCAGTAAAATTATCCGCGAGGGTAAGGTATGGGTATGCATGTTTTAGCGGTATGCGTCCATGGTTTGAATGGTGCCGTCGGGGTTGTATTTCAATTCCATCACCTTGACATTGCGCAGATGGGTTTTGCCAGACAACTGCACGTCGTGGTAAAAAAGATACCATTTGCCTTTGATTTCCACGATGGAATGGTGGTTGGTCCAGCCCTGCACGGGTTTCAACACGATGCCTTTGTAAGTGAACGGCCCGTACGGACTGTCGCCGATGGCATAGCACAGGTTATGGGTGTCGCCTGTGGAATAAGAGAAATAATATTTGCCATTGTAGCGGTGCATCCAGGCGGCCTCAAAGAAACGTTTGTCGTTGTTGCTTTCCAGAAACAGGTTGCCTTTTTCATCCAGAATGCGCACTCCGCGCACCGGTTCGGCAAACGATTTCATGTCGGCGGAGAGTTTGGCCATGCGGGGGAGTATCGCTGTTTCGGTAGGTTTTCGCAGCGAGGCCTGCGCATGGTAAGCGTTGTCGTCCCAGCGCTGCAATTGACCGCCCCAAATGCCGCCGAAATACATGTAGTAACTTCCGTCTGTATCCTTAAAAACGCATGGATCGATGCTGTAACTGCCCTCGATAGGCAGTGGTTCGGCTTTGAACGGGCCTTCCGGCTTGCTGCTGGTGGCTACTCCGATCCGGAACACGTCTTTTTTATCTTTTACCGGAAAATAGAGGTAATAAGTGCCGTCTTTATACGCAGCATCGGGCGCCCAGAGTTGGCGTCCCGCCCAGGGAATGTCGCGGATGTCGAGCGCAACGCCGTGGTCTTTCACCTTGCCGCCTACCTTTTTCATGGAAAGGATGTGGTAGTCTTTCATGTCGAA
>JAEUUT010000215.1 GCA_016787415.1 Saprospiraceae bacterium
CCGAAACTTTCAAGATCGGCATTCCGGGCGTGTCAGAGTTGATTATGGATAACCAGAACAGTATATGGGTTCGGCATTTTACAGATGCCGGTTTGTTCCATCCGGCTTCAAAAACCTATGCGCCTGTTGTTTTTCCCAAAAACGGCCAGGATGATGGCCAATCGACATACAAAATCTCCAAAGGCCTGGACCAATCCGTCCTGATATGTTCCGATTCTGCCGTCTGGCGCGTGCGTAGTGCTGATTATGATCCTTTCTGTAAGTGTTTTCCGCATCCTGAAAGTGTTATAAAAACGATACAGCCCGTTGATGTGGTCGAGACAGATACCACGTTCTGGGTATTTAATGCCGTTGGTCTGGCCGAATACCACAAAACTACCGGCCGCATACGGCGTTACGGCACAGCCGAAGGACTTACCAACCTGCGGGTACGATCCATGTTGCAGGGGCCGCACGGGCAATTGTGGATGAACTCCGACAACGGCATTTTTGTCTTTTATCCCAGGCACGGCCGTTTTAAAAGATATTCCGAAGAAGACGGGCTTGCCGAAAACTATGTGCCCGGCATTCTGACCCGTGACGGCGCAGTCATACACGCCGGATTCAGTTATGCCTATTCTACCTGGAACCCCGGCGGCGACCTGGTACAAACAAATGTAAAACCTTGTATTACAGACGTTTTTGCACTGGATAAACGGTTGCCGATCAACTTTTTTACTTCCGAAATACCTGCCGTGACGGTGCGCCATGCCCAGAATATCCTGCGCTTCGAGTTCACTTGCCCCGATTTTTACCAGTCGGAAAATATCACCTTTCGTTACCAACTGGAAGGTTTCGACCCGGCGCCCAGAGACGCAGGTACAGATCGCTCGGCGGTGTACACCAACCTCGACGGCGGCCAATACACCTTTCGGGTGTGGGCGGTGAATGCCGATGGTTTTTTGTGTGAAACGCCGGCCGTTGTGGCGCTTCGTGTCATCCCGCCCTACTACCGCACCTGGTGGTTCTACACCTTGTGCGTGGCGGCCATTGGCGGCATTTTTTATGCCATTTTCCGCTACCGCGAAATCCAGCGGGTGCGCCAGTACGAACTGCGACAGCGCATTGCACGCGACCTCCACGATGAAGTAGGCAGTACCCTGAGCGCTATCAGTATCCTGTCGCAATCGGCTGGCAAGGGCGCTGTATCGGAAAGCAGTAATCAGAGCCTGGACAACATCGGCGACAAGGCCCGGGCGGCGCTGGACAGCATGAGCGACATTGTATGGGCCGTCAATCCGCAGAACGACGCGATGGATCAGGTGATCGGGCGCATGGCTGGTTTTGCGGCTGAAATGCTGGAAGGGGCGGGTATTTTGCCGCATTTTACCATTGGCGAAGGAGTGGAAAAACTCAACCTGCCGCTGGAAAAACGGAAAAACTTTTACCTGATTTTCAAAGAAGCGATTGCCAACTGCGCCCGGCACAGCAAGGCAGAGCACGCCTATATTTTACTCAAAAAAGAGGAAGGTAACCTGGTGTTCGAATTGTCGGATGATGGGATGGGACTGCCTGACAACGCGCCTGGTTTTTCAAATGGCGGAAATGGACTGAAAAATATGGCGGCACGAGCCAAAACGATGGGCGCTCTGTTTAGAGTTGGTAATAAAACAGGGAGCAGTGGAACGACGCTGTTGTTGATTATCCCGTTGTAGGAACGGCTCTTGTCACATCTTTATGGGATTGTCCGGTTTATTTTATTCAAACACCTTTGCCAATTATCTTTGAAGGCGTTTGATTTGATTTTTATACTGAAATATGCCAATTCGCACCATAATTTACGAAGACAATACTGACTTGCGGGGCGCGCTGGCTGCCCTGATCGGAGGTACGGAAGGATTCGAACTCAGCGGCGCTTTCGACAATTGCCTCGGCATTGTGGATCAAGTGACGGCGCTGCACCCCGATGTAGTGTTGATGGACATCGATATGCCTGGTATGAGTGGTATTGAAGGCGTGGTGCGTATGAAAAAAGTTCATCCACAGGTAGAAGCCCTGATGCTCACGGTATTCGACGACGATAACCGCGTTTTTGAGGCGGTATGTGCTGGCGCCAGCGGTTATTTGCTCAAAAAAACAGCACCGGCTCGAATCCTGGAAGCCTTGCGCGAAGTAACAGAGGGTGGGGCGCCCATGTCGCCCGTTATTGCCCGGAAAGTGCTGCAATTGTTCCCAGGCAAACCCGCCGAACGCGATGCCGACCTCGACAAACTCACCGCCCGGGAAATGGAAGTGCTGAAAACCCTGTCGAGGGGCTTCAGTTATAAAATGGTGGCTGCAGAAATGAATATCAGCATAGAAACTGTGCGCACCTATGTGAAGCGTATTTATGAAAAATTGCAGGTGCATTCTGTGAGCGAAGCCATCTCGAAAGTGTTTTTGAAAAATTCATAACCCCTCTCACCTCTCACCTCTCACTTCTCACCTCTAAAAAGCAAGAATCGGGTAGCCGCCCTCCCTTCCTCCCGCTACTTTTGTACCATCAAATCGACAAAAATGAAGGCACAAGAGCATCTCAATTTCCAGCGGATTGCCGAGGCAATCGAGTACATGCAACAACATTTTGCACAACAACCCGAACTGTCGGAAATAGCGGCACAGGTACACCTCAGCCCATACCATTTTCAGCGCATGTTTACGGAATGGGCAGGCACCAGCCCCAAAAAATTTCTCCAGTACATCAGTATTCAGCATGCCAAAAAAATGCTGAAAGAGGAGGGCGCTACCCTTTTTGAAACGGCCCTGGAAACCGGATTTTCGGGCGCCAGCCGACTCCACGACTTGTTTGTCAACATAGAAGGCATGACGCCTGGCGAATACAAAAACGGTGGCGCAGGGCTCGACATACGGTACAGTTTTGCCGAAAGCCCGTTTGGCAACCTGCTGGTTGCTTCCACCCACAAAGGCATTTGTTATATGGCATTTGCCGATGACGGCGAAGCGGCCCTGAACGACCTGAAACGGCATTTCCCCAATGCGCGCTTTCAGCAAATGCTCGACAGTGCGCAACAGAACGCACTGTACATTTTCTCGCACGACTGGAGCAAACTGCACGAAATCAAACTGCACCTCAAAGGCACCGAATTTCAGTTGAAAGTGTGGGAAACGCTGCTGAAAATCCCCAAAGGTAAACTGGCCACCTACGGCGACATCGCCCGGCAAATAGCGCGCCCCGGCGCCTCCCGGGCTGTGGGCACTGCTATTGGCGACAACCCCGTAGCCTTTCTCATACCTTGCCACCGTGTGATACAGTCGACTGGATTGCTGGGCGGCTACCACTGGGGCCCCGTGCGCAAGGCTGCCATTATCGGCTGGGAGGCCGCAAATACAGAATTACAGGCATAATAAGTTGACCTAACATTGAAAACACTACCTTTACCCCATTCATAACAAATCCATTCAAACAATGTTAACCCGAATGTTCAACCGAACCCTGTTGCTCTCCTTACTGTTCCTGGCTCAGCAAACTGTTTTTTCCCAACAGGAAATGCGCTGGGATACCCACGGTATCGGATTTACCGTGCCAGCAGATGTTAAAGTACAGACCAACAACGCCGAAGAGTACACTGCAGCCAACGACAACCTGTTTTTGAGTATCATCCCGATTCAGGACGAAAATCTGACGAAAGAACACCTCGCCGAAGCCGTGGTGGAAATGGCAAAAGAACTGGAATACGATGTAGTAGACAATGCGGATGAAGCAGAAATGCAAGACCTCGTAGGCTACTATGTATTGGGTAAAAAAGACGGCGTCAATGCACTCTTGATGGCGCTGATGGATACGGAAAGCAGCACCAACCTGCTTGTAGTGATTGTATACGACGATCGCTCGGAAAGAATGGCGCTGAAAGTGGCGAATAGTTTCTTCGCTTACGATTAGGTTTACCAGGGCCGCATATATGAGTCGCCCTGAATTTAGAATACGTTTACTAAACTTTCAAAGTTTAGTAAACGTAGCCCATGCTGAAGCACAAAACCTGGCGGAGTGTGGTATAGAAGGATGGAAAAACGAATGAAACGGATTTCCATCCTTCCCAAAGGGCCTTGCATGAGTTAAGCCTGCCATTTCTGAATACCATTTAAGAGTATGTTGAGATTTCTCTGCCGAGGCGAAAACAGGAAAATTTTATTTCCAGCGAGGCAAATTTCGCAGTCGGATGCGGGCTATCCGGCGAGAAATTTAACGAAACTGCAAATAAAATTTTTCGTTTGCAGCCCGGCAAGAGAAATC
>JAEUUT010000243.1 GCA_016787415.1 Saprospiraceae bacterium
GAGTTATGAGTTATGCGAATTAGGAGTTGAATTGGGCCAACAAGAAAGCAGACGTAATGAATAGAGGATGAAATAGTTTTGAGGTGTGAAATCAAATAAACTAATCGCCCTGTACTACTACGTCTGCGAGTGCTATGAACGGGAACTTCGCTGGCATTGCCAAAGATTTTCGAATAATTTTAGTCAAAACATCACAGATGAAGAACTTTTGACCATTTATCTGTACAGCCTGATGTATGAAGACAAGCGAAAACTGAGCGAGGTGCATGATTATGCTAAGCGTTATTTAGCAGATTGGTTTCCCCAACTTCCTTCGTACGCCACTTTTGTGACCAGGCTGAACCGTATGTCTGTGGTTTTTCCTATGCTGGCTGCTAACCTTGCTCAATCAATGGACAGGCAAGGTGTTATGGATCGTTTTGTAGTTGTAGATTCTTTTCCGATCATAGTCTGCTCAACGAAACGCCCAGGTAAAGTGGCTCCAGAAATGGTAGACAAGGGATATTGCGCAACCAAGGGCATGCACTATTGGGGTGTCAAACTACACGCTCTCAATACTTGCCGCCCCAGAAGACTGCCACTGCCTGAGATATTAAAAATCACGCCCGCCAGTGAAAATGACCTGTCCGCAATGCGCCAAGAGTTGATGGGTTTATCTGAATACACCGTTTTTGCCGACAAAGCCTATGCGGACAAGAGCCTTCAAGAAGCCCTCAAACTCCAAAATTCCCAATTACTTACCCCTGTAAAACTTGTCCAGCACGAAAACAAAAGAATTCGGCAGTTCAAAAAAGCCGCCGATGATCTCTATTCAACGGCAGTTTCCAGGGTACGACAACCTATCGAATCTTTCTTTCACTGGTTAAATGATCAATTTCATCTCCAAAACGCTTCAAAAGTCCGTTCAAATCCAGGTTTGATTATTCACATTTTTGGCAAAATTGCCGCCGCTTTGGCTTTGTGGGTTTTCAACCCCTAATTCGCATAACTCATAACTCATAACTCATAACTCATAACTCATAACTCATAACTAACCTTCGCTTCTCTCTCCCGATCAATCGCCGCTTTTTCCATCTCTATCTGCGCTTCGGCGCGATAGGTGCCCACTTCCGTATCAATTTTCACCTTGTTTTGTACGCTGTTGCGCAGCAGCGATGTTTTTTCCAGGTGTGCCATTTCGTACACGTGTTCTTCCTGGTTCAGCACGAAGTCGTAAGGACTACGAGATGAAATCAGTTTCACGAGGATCGGGGCCGTTTCCACCGCAATAAACAGAAATGTAATAAACAGGCTGGCATAAAAAATAGCAAGGCTGCTATTGCTAAGTCTCGACAGCGCTTCGATGCGCGCTGCCAGCCCGTCGTATTGGCCGCGGTCGAGCGAAGAAATATCGCCCTGGCTGCTACTTTCCAGTTGCTGAATAGCCTGTTCTTTTTGCTGGATCGCTGGCCGATGCAGGGCAAGGAGCGCGTCCAGTTCGGCCTGGGCATGGTCGGCTGCGGCTTTTTTGGTGTGGTAAATGGGCCCGAGGTTTTTGTGGCGCGAGCCGCCGGTGCCATCGGCTTCCTGAATAGCCGCCAGGGCGAGCGAATCGCGTGCGGCGGTTTTCTGGGCAATGTCGGCTTTCAGCACGTCAATCTGACTGCGTAAATCGGCGATCTGGCCCGTGTATCTTTCCTTTACTTTGTCTTCCTGTTTTTTAAACACCTCCTGTTCCATTTGCACCAGTTCGGCGCGTATTTCCTTGTCAAATATCTTCAATTCCAGCGGCTTGGAAATAACCACGGCCAGCAGTACCGCCATGACCATACGCGGGAAGGCCACCCAAGCGTCGCGCCACCATTTTCCCCGGCTTTTCATACTCATCACGATATAGCGGTCGAGGTTGAAAATCATCAACCCCCACACCAATCCGAATGCAACAGCCAGGAGGTAGGAATCAAAAACCGTGTACAAGGCATATCCAGAAGAAAAAAATGCCAGCACGCCAGTAAAAAAAACGGTAGCGCCAATGCCCATGTATTTGTTGCGGTCTGTAGGGCATTTTTCCAAAATAGAAGCATCGGCCCCCGCGCAAAAGAGGAAAAAATCTGCAGTTGATTTCATAGTTCGAAGAAAGCGGCACCATTTTGTGACCTGCATGATCGGTACAGCCTGCCAAAGCAACTTGCAAACGATGAATCAGCAGAAAAAATTTCGATAAACATGGTACTTGGTTAGACCGAATACCTGCTTTAACAAAAAACCGATTCGCCTTCCTTTCTTCTGAAGGATCAAATACCTTTAAAATAGGCGCCACCTACCGGAAATTTCAGCCGTCCAGCATTGCCAATGCACATTGATTCACAGATGCTGGCCGCCTTTGGCGAGTGTAGAAATAAAGTAATTTATGTCTTTGAAAACCAATTGTTTAGGTTGCAAATATGCTTTATTAAAAAACGTAGAAACACGCACACTTTATCAAAAAAGTACGCCGTTGAAGATGCTACATTTACAGTCCGTACAAACACAAATGTTTTCATCTATCCAATTGGGCCAATAAAAATTATGTCAAACAACAAAATACACATATTTGATACCACGCTTAGGGATGGCGAGCAGGTGCCCGGCTGCAAACTGAATACCAGTGAAAAAGTAGCCATTGCCCTGCAACTGGAAGCCCTGGGTGTCGACATCATCGAAGCGGGTTTTCCCATCTCCTCTCCCGGCGATTTTCAAAGCGTACAGGAAATTTCCCTGGCTGTGAAAGATGTATCGGTATGCGGTCTGAGCCGTGCCGTTCAGAAAGACATCGAAACGGCAGCCGAAGCGCTGAAACATGCGCGCCGCCCGCGTATCCATACGGGTATAGGCACATCCGATTACCATATCAAAGCCAAGTTCAATTCCACGCGGGAAGACATCCTTCAACGCGCCATCCAATGTGTGAAATGGGCGCGCAATTACACGGATGAAGTAGAGTTTTACGCCGAAGACGCTGGTCGCACCGACAACGAATACCTGGCGCAAGTGATTGAAGCAGTGATTGCTGCGGGCGCTACGGTAGTCAACATTCCCGATACCACGGGTTACTGCCTGCCTTACCAGTACGGCGACAAAATCGCTTACTTAGTCAACAACGTCCCCAATATCGACAAGGCAATTATATCCTGTCATTGCCACAACGACCTGGGGTTGGCTACTGCCAATTCCATTGCGGGCGTCATCGCCGGCGCACGACAGATCGAATGCACCATCAACGGCCTCGGCGAACGCGCAGGAAATACTTCGCTCGAAGAAGTGGTGATGATTATTCGCCAGCACGGACACCTGGGGTTTCACACCGACGTGAAAGCGCCCATGCTCAATCCCATCAGCCGCCTCGTGTCCGACACCATGCGTATGCCCGTTCAGCCCAATAAGGCCATTGTAGGCAGCAATGCGTTCTCGCACTCTTCCGGTATCCACCAGGATGGGTTCTTGAAAGACGCGCAGACGTATGAAATTATCGCGCCAGACGAAGTAGGCGCCGATACTTCCAAAATTATCCTGACCGCCCGCAGCGGTCGCTCGGCGCTGGCCTATCGTTTCCGCAAACTAGGATACGATTTCAACCGCGACGAGGTGGATAAACTGTATGAACAATTCCTGCAAATAGCCGACGAGAAAAAGGAAGTGCAGGACGAAGACCTGAAAGCCCTGGCAGTGGCGATGGCTGGCGTGGAAATGAATTAGTTACTGGTTGATGAGGTTGATGAGGGTTGATGAGGGTTGATGAGGGTTGATGAGGTTGATAAGGGTTGATATTCAGCCACTCGATGAGAGTAAAATCATTTCTTACCCCGAGCCGCCATATATCAACCCTTATCAACCTCATCAACCCTCATCAACAACAACTAAAAGAATGACTCTATTCGATAAAATATGGAACCGACATGTCGTCAAACAAATAGAAGGCGGCCCCTCCGTTTTCTACATTGACCGGCATTTTATTCACGAAGTGACCAGTCCGCAGGCATTTGACGGACTCCGCAAACGCGGTATCGGTCTGGCACGGCCTGCACAAACCATCGCCACGGCCGACCACAACGTACCTACCTGGGATCAGCACCTGCCCATCAAGGAAGCGCTGTCGCGGATGCAGGTGGAAAAACTCACCGAAAACTGCCAGGAATTTGGTGTGGAACTGTACGGACTGGGCCATGCCTACCAGGGTATTGTACACGTCATTGGGCCCGAACTGGGCATCACCCAGCCTGGCATGACCATCGTGTGCGGCGACAGCCACACCAGTACGCACGGTGCTTTTGGCGCCATCGCATTCGGTATTGGTACCAGCGAAGTGGAAATGGTGTTTGCTACACAATGCCTCATGCAGAACAAGCCCAAACAGATGCGCATCAACATCGAAGGCGAACTGCAAAAAGGGGTGACTTCCAAAGACATTATCCTGTACATCATCGCACAGATTTCGGCGGGCGGCGCTACCGGATATTTTGTGGAATACGCCGGTTCGGCTATCCGCAGCCTGTCGATGGAAGCGCGCATGACCATTTGCAATATGAGCATCGAAATGGGCGCGCGCGGCGGCTTGATCGCTCCAGACGAAACCACTTTCGAGTACATGAAGGGCCGAAAATTTGCCCCACAAGGTGCAGAATGGGATAAAAAAGTGGCCGAATGGCGCCAACTGCACACCGACGCGGACGCCTCATTTGACCATGAGATACACATCCGCGCCGAAGACATCCAGCCGATGGTGACCTATGGCACCAATCCCGGCATGGGCATTCCGGTAACGGGTTCTATTCCGGAAGAAACCGTACTGGAAGAAAAGGAACGTCCGTCATTCCGCAAAGCACTCGATTACATGGGCTTGCAGGCCGGAAAAGCCATCAAGGGCCAAAAAATCGACTATGTTTTTATCGGCAGTTGCACCAATTCCCGCATCGAAGACCTGCGGCAGGTAGCCCAGTTTGTACAGGGCCGCCAAAAAGCAGACAGTGTGGAAGTATGGATCGTGCCCGGTAGCAAGCAGGTGGAAGCGCAAGCGCGCGAAGAAGGCCTGCACAAAGTCTTTGAAGCCGCCGGCTTCCAGTTGCGCCAGCCCGGCTGTTCCGCCTGCCTCGGCATGAATGAAGACAAGATTCCGGCCGGGAAATACTGCATTTCAACCTCCAACCGAAATTTTGAAGGACGGCAGGGACAAGGCGCGCGCACCCTGCTTGCCAGCCCGCTCACGGCCGCTGCCGCTGCGATTACCGGTGAGGTGACAGATGTGCGCGAGATGCTGACGGCTAACTGATCCTGACTAAACCAGGCTTCCAAATCACACATTTAACGACCTGATTATCATGACTATACATAGCACCGCCGTTCCACTGGAAAATGAAAATGTGGATACGGATCAGATCATTCCGGCGCGGTTTCTGAAAGCAACCAGCAGGGATGGATTTGGCAAAAACCTGTTTCGCGACTGGCGCTTCAACAACGATGATGACGCCCAGCCTAAAGCGGATTTTGTGTTGAACAGCCCTGTTTTCAACGGAAAAATATTAGTGGCGGGTAAAAACTTTGGTTGCGGCAGTAGCCGCGAACATGCTGCCTGGGCACTCAAGGACTATGGTTTCGATGCTGTAGTGAGCAGTTTTTTTGCCGATATTTTTAAAAACAATGCGCTCAACAACTTTCTGCTGCCAGTTCAGGTGAGCGATGCATTTGTGCAGAATCTTTTCGACACCATTCAGAAAAACCCCGCTGCTGAAATCGACATCCAACTGGAAAACCAGACCATCACCAATGTATCGACCGGCGAACAAGCCCATTTCGATATCAATGCTTACAAAAAAACCTGCTTCATAAACGGATATGACGATATTGATTATTTGTTGAGTATCCGGGAGGAAATTGAGGCGCACGAACGCAGTCTGTAATTGGTTATTGGTAATCAGTTATCTGTTATCAGTTATCTGTTATCAGGGTGGTAAATGAACATCCATTCATGTTTATAGCATCTTCAATAGAGTGGCCAAGGATCAAGTATTGAAGTTGGCTTACCACCCTGATAACTAATAACAGATAACGGATAACTAACAACGGATAACAAAAACAAAAAATATGAACAAAAAAATCACAGTCATAGAAGGCGACGGAATTGGTCCGGAAGTAACCGCGCAGGCCGTAAAAGTGCTGAATGCAGTAGCGACACGTTTTGGCCATACCTTCGAATATCAATATGCCCTGATGGGCGCTTGCGCCATTGACCAAACCGGCAATCCGCTGCCCGACGAAACCATCGAAGCCTGTCTGAAAGGCGATGCCATCCTGTTTGGAGCCATTGGGCACCCGAAATACGACAACGACCCGACAGCCAAAGTGCGTCCCGAACAAGGCCTGCTGAAACTGCGCAAAACCTTGGGGCTGTACGCCAATATTCGCCCCATCAGCACCTATGCGGCGCTCCAGCACCTGTCGCCCCTGAAAGCCGAACGACTGGAAAATGTGGATTTCGTGATTTACCGCGAACTCACAGGCGGTATTTATTTCGGTAAAAAAACACTGGATGAAAGCGGCGCCACCGCTTCCGACGACTGTGTGTACACCCGTGCAGAAATCGAACGCATCGCCCATCCTGCGTTTCAGCATGCCCAAAAACGCCGCAAGAAACTCACCCTCGTCGATAAGGCCAATGTGCTGGAAACCAGCCGGTTGTGGAGGAAAGTGGTGCAGGAAATAGCAGCGCAATACCCGGACGTGGCCGTCGATTTTCTGTTTGTCGACAACGCGGCTATGCAGATCATTCTGAATCCGGCGCAGTTCGATGTGGTGCTCACCGAAAATATGTTTGGCGATATCATCAGCGACGAGGCTTCGGTCATCAGCGGCTCACTGGGGCTGCTGCCATCGGCTAGCATCGGCCAAAGCGGCGGCTTGTTTGAGCCCATTCATGGTTCGTATCCGCAGGCGGCAGGCAAGGACATTGCCAATCCGCTCGGCTCCATTCTCAGCGCGGCCATGCTGCTCGATTACCTCAACCTCAACACTGAAGCGAAAGCCGTACGCGATGCCGTAAACTGGACGCTTGCAGAAGGCCTGGTAACGCAGGATCTCGACCCCAACCAATTTCAGTACACCTCGCAATTGGGCGACCTCATCAGCGCCCGCGTGGAAGATGAAGCGCCGCCTTCACCCGGCAAACGCAGGAACCGGCTGCTGTCGACCCTGACCATTATTTAATGTAAATTGTTGAAGATCAATTTGATATGGCGAAGTATTTTCATGAGAATACCATTCTGTATTTCGATGGGCAGATGCTGAAAGCCACCGAAGCGCACACCAACCTGTACGGGCAAACCCTGCACTACGGCTACGGCGTTTTTGAAGGCATTCGCAGTTACAATACGGAAAATGGCGCGCGCATTTTTAAAGCAAAAGAGCATTATGAGCGCTTGATACATTCCTGTCAGTTGCTGGGCATTCCTTTCGAGTACACGATAGAGGAAATGATAGAAATTAGTTATAAAGTGCTGGCAGCCAATGGCTTCAGTGACGCTTACCTGCGCCCGCTGGTCATCTGCGATCCCAGTATGACACTGATCAATGGCCAGCCCAGCAAACTCCTGATTGCTGCCTGGGAATGGGGCGCCTACCTGGGCGAAAAACTCCTGAACCTCAAAATCAGTCCGTATTGTCGCCCGCACCCACGCTCCGTGCACATGGAAGCCAAGGCCGTAGGGCATTACGTCAATTCTATCCTGGCCACTTCCGATGCCCGCAAATCGGGCTACGATGAAGCATTGTTGCTCGATTGCGATGGTTATCTCGCAGAAGGGCCGGGCGCCAACCTGTTTTTTGAAAAAGACGGCGTGCTGTACACGCCTGCACTCGGCCATATTCTGCCGGGCATTACCCGCGCAACGGTGCTGGAAATGTGCGCCGAACTCGGGATTCCCGTAGAGCAAGGCCGCTTCACGCCGGAAGACCTGTTTGAAGCCGACAGCGCTTTCTTCTGCGGTACCGGCGCTGAAATTGTGGGCATTCAAAAAGTGGATCATTACCATTTCCCAAAAGACTGGCACAGTGCCATCGGATACCAACTCCGGGCCAAATACCTCCAACTCGTACGCGAACAAACCACACAACCCGCAAGCATAGAAGCATGAGCATTTTGAATAAATACAGCCGCACCCTCACCCAGGACCCTACCCAGCCGGCCGCACAGGCTATGCTATACGGTATTGGTCTGACAGAAGCCGACCTCGACAAAGCGCAGGTAGGCATCGTGAGCATGGGGTACGACGGCAATACCTGCAATATGCACCTCAACGACCTCGCGCGAACCGTAAAAACAGGCGTGTGGGAAAACGACCTGGTGGGACTGATTTTCAATACCATCGGCGTAAGCGACGGCATGAGTAACGGGACAGACGGCATGCGATTTTCGCTCGTTAGCCGCGATATTATTGCCGACAGCATTGAAGCCGTTTGTGGCGCGCAATACTACGACGGATTGATTGCTGTGCCCGGCTGTGATAAAAATATGCCTGGCTCGGTCATGGCTATGGGGCGCCTCAACCGCCCTGCCATCATGGTATATGGCGGAACCATTGCACCCGGCCAATGGAAAGGACAAGACCTGAACATCGTTTCCGCGTTTGAAGCCCTGGGCCAAAAAATTGCCGGAACGCTCGAAGAAGGTGATTTCAAGGGCATAGTGAAGCACGCCTGCCCCGGCCCCGGCGCCTGCGGCGGTATGTACACGGCCAACACCATGGCTTCGGCCATCGAGGCGCTGGGCATGTCGCTGCCCTATTCCTCGTCCAACCCTGCGCTAAGCGAGGAAAAACAAAAAGAATGCATGGATGCAGGCCGTTACATTCGCCTGCTGCTCGAAAAAGACATCAAGCCTTCCGACATCATGACGGAAAAGGCGTTTGAAAATGCCATCACGGTGGTTACCGTGCTGGGCGGTTCCACCAATGCGGTGTTGCACCTGATTGCGATTGCCAAAAGTGTGGGATTGTCTCTCCGACAGGATGATTTTCAAAAAATTGGCGACCGTACCGCATTACTGGCCGATCTCAAGCCTTCCGGTAAATACCTCATGGAAGACTTGCACCGCATTGGCGGCGTTCCGGCAGTGATGAAATATTTGCTGAAAAAAGGTATGCTGCACGGCGATTGCCTCACTGTCACCGGCCGTACGCTAGCAGAAAACCTGGCATCTGTACCCGATCTGGATTTTGATACCCAGCACATCATTCATCCGCTTGAATCGCCCATCAAGGCTACCGGGCACCTGCAAATCCTGTATGGCAACCTGGCAGAACTGGGCAGTGTCGCCAAAATTACCGGCAAGGAAGGCGAGCGCTTCGTAGGCACTGCGCGCGTGTTCGACGGCGAACAGGCGCTGATCGCGGGCATTCAAAGCGGGCGTGTTCGCTCGGGCGATGTAGTCGTAATTCGCTATGTAGGCCCAAAAGGAGCTCCTGGCATGCCCGAAATGTTGAAACCAACCTCGGCACTCATCGGTGCGGGACTGGGCAAAAGCGTCGCCCTCATCACCGACGGTCGTTTCAGCGGCGGCACCCACGGGTTTGTGGTAGGCCACATCACGCCGGAAGCATCCGAAGGCGGTTTGCTGGCGCTCGTGCACGACGAAGACATCATCGAACTGGATGCTTTAAAACGAACAATCGAACTGAAAGTAGATACATCTGAAATCGAACGCCGCCGGGCACAATGGCAGGCGCCGCCGCCAGCCGCTACCAAAGGCGTTTTGTACAAATACCTGAAATCCGTCAGCAATGCAGCAGAAGGCTGCGTGACCGACGAATAAGCCCCTATCCACATTGCCTCACTTGTAAATCACCACATTATGACAGCCACACCATCCACTCCCGAAGCAGGCCTCCAATTAGTAGAAACGCCTGTACTCCCGCAAATCACCGGCTCGCAGGCCGTACTTGAAGCATTCCTGGCCGAGGGGGTCGACACCGTCTTTGGATATCCGGGTGGCGCCATTATGCCGATTTATGATGCGTTGTATGATTATGGCGAAAAGATTGAGCATATTCTGGTTCGCCACGAACAAGGCGGGATACATGCGGCGCAAGGGTATGCCCGCTCATCCGGCAGGGTAGGGGTGGTGTTCGCCACCAGCGGCCCGGGCGCTACCAACCTGGTCACCGGTCTGGCAGATGCACAAATCGATAGCACGCCAGTGGTGTGTATCACCGGGCAGGTGTTTGCTCATTTGCTGGGTACGGACGCTTTTCAGGAAACGGATGTGATTAATATTACCACGCCGGTGACGAAATGGAACTGTCAGGTGACCGATGCCTCGGAAATTCCGGCAGCACTGGCTAAAGCGTTCTACATTGCCCGTAGCGGTCGCCCCGGCCCGGTGTTGGTAGATATTACCAAGAACGCCCAGATGCAAAAATTTGATTACGAAGGATATACGCCTTGCAATCATATTCGAAGTTATCGTCCGCGTCCCTTCATTCGAAAGGAATATGTGGAAGAAGCGGCACAGTTGATCAATGCTGCCGAACGGCCGTTTGTGCTCTTCGGACAAGGCGTTATTTTGGGCAAAGCCGAGCAGGAATTCCGCACGTTTATTGAAAAAAGCGGTATCCCTGCGGCCTGGACGCTGCTTGGACTGGGGGCTTTGCCCACCGATCACCCCCTGAATGTAGGCATGCTGGGCATGCATGGCAATTACGGCCCGAACGTCCTCACCAATCAGTGCGATGTGCTCATTGCCGTTGGTATGCGCTTCGACGACCGCGTAACCGGCCGCCTCGACCGCTATGCCAAACAGGCCAAGGTAATTCACCTGGACATCGACCCGGCTGAAATCGACAAAAACGTAAAAGCCGCGGTGCCTATCTGGGGCGATTGTAAGGAAACGCTGCCTTTGCTCACCCAACTTATTTCGCAGAAACAATACCCGGAATGGCTCCAGCAATTCCGCGACCACGACGCCAAAGAACAGGAAGTTGTTATTCAAAAAGAACTGTACCCGACCGGCGACATTCTCTCCATGGGCGAGGTGATTCGAGTCATCAATGAAATTACCCAGGGTGAATCGGTCATTGTGACCGACGTAGGCCAGCACCAGATGGTAGCCACGCGGTATGCCCGTTTTAATAAAACCCGCAGCAGCATCACTTCCGGCGGTCTGGGCACGATGGGTTTTGCATTACCGGCGGCTATTGGCGCCAAATACGGTGCCCCCGACCGCACCGTCATTGCCATCGCAGGCGATGGCGGTATTCAGATGACGATTCAGGAACTCGGTACCATCCAGCAGTTTGGCGCCGAGGTGAAAATCATCATCCTCAACAATCAGTTTCTGGGAATGGTGCGGCAGTGGCAACAACTGTTCAACGACCGCCGCTATTCTTTTGTCAATATCACCAGTCCCGATTTTGTAAAAGTGGCCGAAGGCTATGGCATTCCTGGCCAGAAAGTCACCCAACGCGAACAACTGCAATCGGCCATACAGGCCATGCTCGACCATAAAGGTTCTTACCTGCTGGAAATCATGGTTGGCAAGGAAAACAATGTGTTCCCGATGGTGCCGCAGGGATGCGGGGTGGCGGAGATAAGACTGGAATAGTTATCGATTTTGTTATCTGTTATCAGTTATCTGTTATCAGGGTGGTAAGGAGACCATTCGTACATATGTTTGGCCACTCAAAAAGAAATGCCAAGAATCTGTACGAATGGTCTCCTTACCACCCTGATAACAGATAACTAATAACAGATAACAGATAACTGATAACAGATAACTAACTTGTTTGGCGCAGAAGATATGCGATGTATCCATTCAGACGTCGAGAGCAGTTGTCGATTTGATTTTTGAAATGCAATAGTTGTTCGGAAGAGATATAGTTTTCATCGAAGGCAGTAATGAGATGTTCCAGGGTTTCTTCCAGAGAACCTCTGGCCATTCGGCAAAACTGAATATTTTCTTTGTGATGAAAACGACCATATCCCTCTGCTATACAGGCAGTTGTACGACGAGAAGAACGAATGACCTGATCAGCAAGACGAAAACGTTCATCTGAAGGGAAAGAAGATTTTACAAGACTTGAAATGTCTTTTCTCAACGAACGACAATCCTTGTAAGCGTCCAGTTGTGTAAATGATTTTACAGATATAATGAAACGTGATTAAACCTGCCAAAAATAAATGAAAATACTCAAATAACCTGCCCTGATAACCAATAACATATAACAGATAACAAACAATGAAAAGGGAATACACCATCACCGTCTACACCGAAAATCAGGTGGGTTTGCTCAATCGGATCGCCATCATTTTTTCCCGGCGCAAGATCAATATCGACAGCCTCAATACCTCGCCGAGCGAAGTGGAAGGCATCCACCGTTTTACCATTGTGATGGACGAAACGGAAGAGGTGGTGCGGAAACTCACCCGCCAGATCGAAAAACAGGTGGATGTATTGCGTGCTTTTTACAACAGCGAAGAAGAAATCGTTTGGCAGGAAATGGCGCTGTACAAGGTGCCGACCGACGAAATTGCCGAAAAGGTAAAAGTGGAGCGACTCTTGCGCGAGCATGGCGCACGGGCAGTGGTGATTCGCAAGGATTACACCGTGTTTGAAACCACCGGCCACCGCGAAGAAACGAGCAACCTCATTCGCGTGCTGGAGCCCTATGGACTCATCGAATTTGTTCGCAGCGCCCGCGTCGCCATCATCAAGGCCAGCAATGGTTTCCATGAAATGCTCAAAGACTTCGAGCACCGCGAACCGGGCGAAGACACCTTCGAAAACGAATACCTCAACGACAAGGAACGCGTATTCGCAATGTAATACGCAGGCCGGATTTTTCAAAAAATGAATTAAAAACTCAACAATTTCAATAAAAAATGGCACAACTCAACTTTGGCGGCACGCTTGAAAATGTCGTCACCCGCGAAGAATTTCCCCTTGAAAAAGCGCAGGCCATCCTGAAGGATGAAGTCGTAGCCGTCATCGGATATGGCGTACAGGGCCCCGGTCAGGCGCTCAACCAGCGCGAAAACGGCATCAATGTGATCGTCGGCCAGCGCAAAAACTCCAAATCATGGGACAAGGCTGTAGCCGATGGTTTCGTGCCCGGCGAATCGCTGTTCGACATCGAAGAAGCGCTCGAACGTGGCACCATCATCTGCTACCTGCTCAGTGATGCTGCCCAGATTCAGATGTGGCCCACCGTTAAAAAACACCTGACGCCTGGTAAAGCCCTGTACTTCTCCCACGGATTCGGTATTACCTACAACGATCAGACGGGTATCATCCCGCCAGCCGACGTCGATGTATTCCTCGTTGCTCCCAAGGGTTCGGGCACCTCGCTGCGCCGTATGTTTCTGCAAGGCCGCGGCCTCAACAGCAGTTACGCCATCCACCAGGACGCCACTGGCCGCGCTTTCGAACGTGTGATTGCACTTGGCATTGCTATTGGCAGCGGCTACCTGTTTGAAACGAATTTCAAAAAAGAAGTGTACAGCGACCTCACTGGCGAACGCGGTACGCTCATGGGCGCTATTCAGGGCATTTTCGCGGCACAGTACGCTGTACTGCGCGAACGCGGCCACTCGCCCAGCGAAGCCTTCAATGAAACAGTGGAAGAACTCACGCAGTCGCTCATGCCCCTTGTGGCTGAAAATGGCATGGACTGGATGTATGCAAACTGCTCTACCACGGCTCAACGCGGCGCGCTGGACTGGTGGAAAAAATTCCGCGATGCGACCCTGCCCGTGTTCAATGATCTCTACGACAGCGTAGCCACCGGCAAAGAGGCTGCCCGTTCTATCTCGTCAAACAGCCAGCCCGACTACCGCGTCAAACTGGAAGAAGAACTGAAAGAACTCCGCGAAAGCGAAATGTGGCAAGCCGGCCAAACGGTGCGCAGCCTGCGTCCGGAGAACCAGCCAGTGGCGGAGGAAGCGTAACAGTTATCGGTTATCGGTTATTGGTTATCAGGGTGGTAAAGAGACCATCCTTACAAATGTTTGGCAGACCTAATCGAGTAGCCAAAAAATCGTACGGATGGTCTCTTTACCACCCTGATAACCAATAACTGATAACCAATAACTAATAACCAAAAAGGTACATGACCTACGCATCCCATACCACTCTCATACAGCCTGCCGATATTCTGCTGGCCTCCAAACGTTTGCACCATATCGTACGGCGTACACCGCTGATACGCAATGTCAGTTTGTCCAAATTGTACGACTGCAACGTATGGCTCAAGCGGGAAGACCTGCAGGTGGTGCGTTCCTACAAACTGCGCGGGGCGTACAACATGATGAGCCGCCTTTCGGCGGAAGAGATGCAGCGGGGTGTGGTGTGCGCGAGTGCAGGCAACCATGCACAGGGATTTGCCTATTCCTGTAAAAAACTGGGCACCCGGGGCGTAGTATTTATGCCGGTGATTACCCCCAGGCAGAAAGTGTCGCAAACAATGATGTTTGGCGAAGGATTCGTCGACATCAAACTGGTGGGCGATACTTTCGACGACTGCGCAGCAGCGGCCAAACAGTTTACCCAGGAAAACAACATGACATTTATTCCGCCTTTCGACCACCCGCATATCATCGAAGGGCAGGGCACTGTGGCGGTGGAAGTACTGGAGGAACTGTCGGAAGTGGATTTTTTATTTGTCCCGCTTGGCGGTGGCGGTCTCTCATCAGGCATGGGCACGTATTTCAGAACCTTTTCGCCGCGTACGCATATCGTAGGCGTCGAGCCGGAAGGCGCACCCTCGATGTACGAAGCGCGGAAGGCCGGGCAGCCGGTTACGCTGGACTCCATTGATCGCTTCGTCGACGGCGCTGCGGTAAAAAGGGTAGGAGAACTGACCTTTCAGATTTGCCAGTCGGTGCTCAACGACATGTTGCTGGTGCCCGAAGGCCGGGTGTGTCGTACCATCCTGAAACTCTACAACGAAGATGCTATTGTGGCCGAGCCCGCCGGCGCCCTGAGTATTGCGGCGCTGGAAGATTATGCCGATCAGATTCGCGGAAAAAACGTAGTATGCGTCGTTTCCGGCAGCAACAACGACATCGATCGTATGCCTGAAATCAAAGAACGCGCGCTACAGTACGAAGGCCTCAAACATTATTTCCTGATTCGTTTTGCCCAGCGCCCCGGCGCCCTCAAGGAGTTCGTCAACAACGTGCTGGGCCCCAACGACGACATCACCCGATTCGAATACATGCAAAAAACCAACAAGGAAACCGGACCGGCTCTTGTTGGCATTGAACTTCAGCAACGTGCTGACTACGAGAGGCTTATCGGGAAATTACACCAGTACAACATCGATTTTTCGGAAATCAACAAGAATGATAATTTGTTTGGATACCTGGTTTGAGTTATGAGTTATGAGTGTTACGTACTTCGCTTTTGGTTTTTTCAAAAGAGTAGCCAAAAGCGAAGTACGTAACACTCATAACTCATAACTCATAACTTAACAATGATTTTCCCTGTTCCCACCATCTTTCCTCCTGCCTGTACCGTGTAGAAATACAAACCTGTATCCAGCCCTTCGCGCTGCAAAACAGCCTGGTTATCGAGCAGGGGTAAGGTGCGCACTAATTGGCCCGTGGTGCTGTACAGTTGGAAGGAGGCCTCTTTCACCTCGGCGCCGCTTACCTGGATGCGCAATTGCTCGGAAAACGGATTCGGGTAAGTTTCCACTTTCACCCACACATTATCGAGCACATTGACGGCACTAACCACTTCGAAGGGCGGCTCATGAATGGTATGGAATACCGTATTGGTACGCACCGGTGCATTGAAGTCGAAGTAGATATCCGCATTGTTTTCGATGACAGTACCTGTCGGGAGGCCTGGATTCTGGCGGATGCGGAAGGTCACGTATCCTTGTGAACCATCCAGATTGGTCGTGCTGTCGGGCAGCGCGATGGGCTGGAAGGTGAACTTGAGCACCCGGTTGCCTTCGAGCCGGAAATTGACCGGGTGACTGGAAGCGCCGATTTGAATGCTGGACGGGTCGAGGTAGCGCGACAAGGTGTCGATCAGCACCACGCGGAAAGCAGTGTCATTTCCCGTATTCTGGAAACGGATCGTGTATTCCAAATCAGTATTGGGGTAAATGTAATGTGCCTCGTCGAAGCCGGTTGGAACGGCTTGTTTATCGTTGGGGTCGTAACTGTTGCGAACAACCGGGCAGTATTCCGAAACAAAAGGATCGCCATCATTTTGCGGGTACTGGTTGTAAAAGCCGGTACTGAAACTGCTACCTGTAGAACAACCTTCCACGGCCGCCAAAGGTAGGTCGTTGCCCGGAGCATTGGGCTCCTGCTGGGCTATGAGGTGGTAGGTCGAGCCATTGGCAGGCAGCGCAATGTCGCGTGTTTCGAGCGGGCCCAGTTGGAAGTTATCTTGCATCAACAACACAGCGTCTTCTATAATGATGTATTCCAGCGCTTGCGGCATAGCCTGCATGGTTTGGTTGGAAATCTGAAAACGCACCGAATCACCGTCGCAAGTACTTCCCACCCGGATATGTGCACCCGACCAGGCCGGATCAGGGGCGGAGCAAAGGCTATCCGGGTAGATATGAACGCTGGAACACGCTACCTCACCTAATTCTGCCGAGCAGTCGACCAGGACTGTAATGTTGAAATCGCCACATTCGCCGGACTCCATGTCGTTCAACGGGAAAGTGAGTATGTTTCCGTTTTGCTGTGAAGGGGGCGCATCAGCGCTCACAAAAGTATATACGGGCGCAAGGGCAATGACGAAATAGGGATCGACGGCTGTTACCGGCCCAAAATTGCAATAGTGAACATTAATGATCGATGTACTGCAGCGGCGTACCAAGGTCGAACCATGCTCCACGGTCATGAACGGGCATTCAACCGTATGCTGCACCGGGAAGTCTACGGTAATCGTATCGAGGTATCCCACATGAATGGGAACATTTTGCACACACGCATTCCAGTAATCGACGGGCGGGATAACGCGCACTACATAATCGCCTGTGTCACAAGCAATTCGATACTCGCCCAGACTGTCCGTAGTGCCATACAGTTTGATCGTATCGAGCGTGGCTTCCACAATCCAGTTGGCCAGGGGTGTGTCGGGCTGCGAAAGCGCACAGTTTTCATCCAGGTCGTGTGTCACATTTCCCTTGATTACGCCGGCTTTGATGATACCGTTTACATCGGTTCGTATGACGAGCGCTACGGGCCAGTTGCTGGGGTTGTTGGAGCCACCGATCACGTAGCCGCCATCGGAGAGGCGTTGCAACACATTGCTGCTGTTGACGAGCGTTTTTTGGCCCAGCAGCCGCTCCCATAAAGCAGCGCCGCTTGCATCCGTTTTCATCAACAGGATTTTCTGGCCGGGCACATTCTGCGTCCTGTGATTGGCCGTAAGAACAATTTCTCCATTCGGGTCTTCGATCACCTGTCTGCCTTCTGCCGAGCGGCCGGGCATTAGATAGTCTTGCCGCCACAAAAGAGTTCCGGTATCGGAGCATTTCAGCAGAAAGGCATGATTGCCTGCCGCATCGACTTGAGTGCCAATAATCAGCAGGCTGCCATCCTGCGAGCGCGTCATATCCGCAGCAAAATCATTCGGATTGGCGCCCATGCTGACATCAGATTCCTCATTGCCGGAAGCATCCACTTTCAGAAGCCGCATGTCTGATTGGGCGGGATTTGCTGCGGAATGCTGGTTTTTCAGAATAATATAGCCGCCATCGGGTGTTGCTACGACCTGCACTCCTTCCTCGTCGCCAGCGACGACGTATTGCTGTGTCCACAAGGCATTGCCAAGTACATCTGTTTTGGACAACTGTACATCCCTGTTGCCCGGGTTAGCGAGCGTTTCTACCGTGCTCAGAATGATGTATCCGCCGTCAGTTGCAGGAATAAAACTCCGTGCAGAGCAATAGACAAGGTCATTGGCAAACACTTGTTTATGCCAGTCCAGCACGTAGTTATTCTCCGGAAAAGCCAGGTTATTGGCATAAAACCGGCTGAGGTAAATGCCTTTGTAACTGCTGTCCTGCGGAATTTTTTCTTCCAGGATCATCAGCGACTCATCCGGCAACATGATCGATTTTCGGGAAAAATGGTGAAATGGCGGGCTCTCCCAGCCAAAGTTATTGTTGCCGCCATAATGCCCGCCTGTAGGCAATGAAAAGCAGCCGAACATGTAGTTGGCATATCCGTCGGGTGTGTTGTTGATAGACCAGATATAGTGACTGGCTGGAATTTCATGCAAGCCAGTAATGTAATTACCGTCAGGTTCATATTGCCCGCCGGCGCTCTGGGCAAAACTGAACATCCAGCCCTGCGCATACGAAGTGTATGCGATGATCATAAAAAGGGCTGAAAAAAGTGCCCGCTGTGCGAAATCAATGCCATGTATTCTCATAAGATGCAAGTAGTTGTAATTGGGAAAACCTCGACTTTTTGAACGATACAAAAGTGGGGCGGGCAAGGCAGGCGGACAAGGACAAAAAAATGGAAATGTGGAAATAAAGGGGTTGATGAGAGTTGATAAGGGTTGATGAGAGTTGATATTAGCGACTCGATGAATGAAAAAATTAATCCTTTTCTGGGTAAATGAATATCAACTCTCATCAACCTTATCAACCCTCACAAACCCTTACCTTTGTGGAAATAATTATTCCAAATCATGCCGAATTTTATCCTGTATCAAGTATTGCAATCGTTCACCCGGCATGATCTGGTTCGTTTTGGCAAGTTGGTGCGCTCGCCATTCTTTACCCATCGCAGCGAGATGGAGCGTATGTACGCATATCTGGCGCATTGCCGGTACCGTGGCAAACCATTGCCGGACAAGGAAACGCTTTTTAAAAAGAGTTTTCCGGATAGACCCTACGACGACCTTTTGCTGCGCGCTACCATGAGCGACCTGCTCGAACTGATGGAGGAATTTCTTACCTGGCAGGTGTTGCGCGGAGATGAAATAAGGGCCCAACTGGCACTTGCTACGGCATTTCGGGAGCGCAACCTAGGCAAATTTTTTGGAAAAAACCGCCGAAAACTGGAGCAAAAACTGGAGTCAAATCCTATCCGCAATGCAGATTTTCAGCGGCAAGTGCTTGACTTTCAAGTCGAAATTGCCCAATTCGAGTCGCGCACTGTTCGCACAGCCGAGTTGCCGCTGCAAGACATTTCCAACTCCATCGATATCCTTTACCTCGCCGAAAAACTGCGTCATGCCTGCACACAAATTTCACACCAGGCGGTGTTTAAAACCTCCTATGGGTTTGGTTTACTGCCAAACGTAATCGATCAGGTGGAACCGAATGGCTTTCTCGAGGTGCCCGCCATTGCGCTGTATTACTATTGTTATCGCTTTTTGACGGAGCAATACAGTTTCGATTATTTCCAGAAATTCAGGCAGGAACTGCATCAAAATGGTCATTTTTTCCCGGATACGGAATTAAAAGAACTGTATTTGCTGGCCATCAACTATTGCATCCGGAAGATTAATGAAGGCGTCGAACCATTTATTCTGGAAGGATGGGAATTGTACCGGGAAGGGCTCGACAAA
>JAEUUT010000259.1 GCA_016787415.1 Saprospiraceae bacterium
ATGTGACCACCCTGCCCGAAGGCATGTACACCTTCCGCCTGGTCGTAGGCTCGCAGGTGCAGGTGAAGCAGTTCCGGAAACTGTGAGGGAATGATGAATGATGAATGATGAATGATGAATGATGAATCGAAAAAGCAGTTCGCCGTGCGTGGGCTGCTTTTTTGTTTTGGGTACGATCAATTTTTTTGGGATTGCTTTCAAGTGATGCCAAGAGTTTTTCAGGCGGTAGCACCGACTTTAGTCGGTCGGGACAGTGCCATTTATGGCACGTACTTAAAAAGTGTTTTTTAAGCGCCATAAATGGCGCTATACCGACCGACTAAAGTCGGTGCTACCGCCTGAAAAACCCTTGGCATTACCTTGTAAACAGGCGCCATAAGTCGTTTTTACCACCATTCGAGCAGGACTTGTATCCTTCGCATACCGATGCGCCGCGTTCATGTCTATCTTTGCGTTTTGTACGAGCCTTTTTGCACCTGTTACATTCCATTTCCCATGCTAAAACACCTCTTATTTGACAACGACGGCACCATCGTCGATTCCGAAATTATTGCCGTGCGCGCCACCTTGCGCCTGTTGGAACCCTACGGATTTCGCATGAGCGAGCAGGAATACAGCCAACGTTTTCCGGGCTTGCTCGAACGCGATATCCTGGCCATTATCCGGGAAGAACACGGCGTGGTGGTAGCCGACGATTATTTCGATCAGTTGAGAGCCCTGCACCAGGAGGGTTTTCAGCGCGAATTGCGTACGATACCCGGCATGGAATCCATTTTCAGGAGCGTCCGCGTGCCCAAAAGCATGGTGTCCAACGGCAGTGTGCGCCATGTGGTACAATGCCTGCAACAGGTGGGCTTGCACGATGCGCTGGACGGCCGCATCTTTTCAGCCGAACAAGTGGCTCGCCCCAAGCCGCATCCGGATGTGTACCGGCATGCGCTGGACGAACTGGAATTGCATCCCTCCGAAACCATCGCGGTAGAAGATAGTCCGACTGGCGTGGCGGCTGCCCGCGAGGCCGGGCTTCGCGTGGTGGGCTTCCTGGGGGCTGCACATATCTACGACGGACATGGCGAACGGCTCGCCGACGCGGGCGCCCACTGGCTGGCTACCGATGCGGGAGAACTGGCAAAAATTTTCCGGCAACTGGAGGTGTTGTAAGCGGATTGCTCTGGGGCGACGGAGGTGTTTTGCCGCCCCAGATGGGCGGGTTGATTCGGCGATGAGAGCGGTCATTCCGGGCCAAGCAGGGCAAAGCGGAATTTACCTTCGTCCATTTTTTTTTGCACCCTCCGGTCATTTTGTTTTGCGAATCCACTGCGCAGTTGAATTATAAAAAATTGAAAATCAATAATATAAAAACCTGGGCCCCTTGCTAAAGTTGAACCCGAAAAATGTTGAAAATTTAATGTAAAAAAAATCTGATTGAAAAACACTTGCATGATTCCAAAAGTCGCCGTACCTATGTCCCAGTTTTCATTTGGTTTTTTGGGGTTTATTAGCCGTCGTGGTGCGTAAGTACTTCGGCGGCTTTTCTTTTGTCCCTGTCTCTGGGCCCCTGTCCAACTTTCGTTTTACACCTTGAAAAAGATACTACAATTTTTCCTGTTCCTCGGCATCGGGGTCGGCATCATGTATTTGGTATTCCGCAACCAGCAGGCTGCATTTCAGGAGCAATGCCGACTCGACGGCGTGCCGCCCGAACAGTGCAGCATGACCGACAAATTGCTGCACGATTTTTCTACAGTACACCTAGGCTGGATTGTGGCGGTGGTGCTGGCATTTACCCTTAGCAATCTTTTTCGGGCTTTACGCTGGCAAATGCTGCTGGAACCCATGGGCTATCGGGTGAAGTTGAGCAATTCGCTGCTCACCATTCTGCTCGGTTATTTTGCCAACCTTGGTTTCCCGCGCATGGGCGAGGTGGTGCGGGCAGGCTCGCTGGCACGCTACGAACGCCTGCCGCCGGAAAAAGTGATGGGCACGCTGGTGATCGACCGCCTGATGGATGTTGTCTGTCTGGGCATTGTGGTCGGACTGGCCTTTCTGATGGAGGGCGACACGCTGCTGCATTTTTTGCGCCAGCCCAAACCCGGCGCCACTACGCCCGATACGCCCCTGTGGCAGTCGCCCATTGCATGGGTGCTGTTGCTGCTGTTTGCCCTCGCGGTAATGGCCTTTTTCTTTTTCCGGGAAAAACTGACCCAGGTAGCGCTGGTAAAAAAAATGTTGGGAATGCTGCAAGGCTTTTGGGATGGCCTGCGCAGTATCCTGAAACTGAAGCAGCCGGGCATGTTCCTGCTGTACTCGGCAGGTATCTGGCTGATGTTTTACCTGCAATGTTATTTCAACCTGAAGGCGTTTCCGCCAACGGCCCACCTGGGCGCAGGCGCGGCGCTGATGATTTTTGTATTCGGCACCCTCGGCTTTCTGATTCCTTCGCCGGGCGGCATGGGCACGTACCACGCCCTGTGTATCGTAGCGCTGGCGTTGTACGGCATAAGTGGCAGCGACGCATTTTCGTATGCCAACATCGCGTTTTTTACCATCCAGATCATCTACAACCTGGTGGCGGGCACCCTGGCCCTGCAATTGTTACCCATTATCAATAAAAAGAAAAATGACCCGCTTCGAGCAGATTGAACAAAAAATACAGACCTGGGAGCAGATCAGCGCCACCGTGAAAAACTGGCGCGCTGCGGGCGACCGCATCGTGTTTACCAACGGCTGTTTCGATATCCTGCACTATGGGCACCTGCACTACCTCTCGGATGCCCGCGACCTGGGTCAGCGGCTGGTGGTAGGGCTCAACAGCGCAGCATCGGTGTCGAGGCTCAAAGGCCCGCATCGGCCCATCAACGACGAACTTACCCGCACGCACCTGCTGGCTGCCCTGGAAGTGATCGATGCTGTGGTGGTATTTGAAGACGATACGCCGCTCGAATTGATCCGACTCCTCCTGCCCGATATGCTGGTAAAAGGCGGTGACTGGAAACCCGAACAGATTGTAGGTTCCGACCTCGTGCTGGCGGCTGGCGGAGAAGTGAAGAGCCTGCCTTTTGTGGTGGGGTATTCTACGACGAATATTGAGAAAAAGATAAAAGGAAGTCCTGAGTCCTGAGCCCTACTGAGTCCTAAGTCCTGAGTCCTGAGTCCTAAGTCCGTAGAGTACACCTTCACACCCTTGGCATTTCTAATAGTGGATGCCAATAGTACCAACGTGTACGCTACGGACTTAGGACTCAGGACTTACGACTCAGGACTTACGACTCAGGACTTCATTACCCAATCACCGCCTTATCTTTCGCATAATTCAATGCATACATCATGGCTGCGCCGGCCAGGGCCAGGTCTTTCAGCAGCATCGACATGGAAGCCTGTGCGCCTTCGCCGCCGCTCATAGCGCCGGGCAAATGCACCATTGCGACCAGCAGCAAGAGGAATATGGCCAGCAGGGTGGTAGCCAGTTTGTCGTATTTACCGATCAGCATGCTCACGGTAGCGGCAATAAGGCCCAGGCCGGAGAGGTATACAAAAATCGTTTTGGCAGGCATGTAGGCAGGTACTACAAAATCGGCCATGGCATTGGCGTTCATGAAGTGAAACAAGCCGAAAATGGCAAAAGGCAAAGCAAAAATCCAGCGACCGAGAGATAAAAATGCATTCATGTGTAAGAGGTATTTGTTTTGAAAATAGTGATTAACTTTGGCATGCGGGGCCTTTTCGAATGCTAAATTACTATTTACATTCGTTAGTGGGTTGTTTTGTCAAAAAAAAGTTTATAATCATTTAAAATATCAGAATATAGTTTGGAAAAGTTGGATGCTATCGAACACCTCGAACGCTGGCGCCTGATCCTTGGTCGCCCTTCCGACCCGGAAGATACCGTGCCGCTGGGCAAAGGCGCAGCAGGCATGGATCAGGTGCTCGATGCGCTGTACGACGGTCAGCGTAAAGGCGGGCTGGGCAGTTCGTCGCCCAATGTCAACCGCTGGCTAGGCGATATCCGGCGCTATTTTCCCGCGCCGGTGGTGCAGGTGCTCCAGCGCGACGCCCTCGAACGCCTGGGCCTCACACAAATGCTGCTCGAACCCGAACTGCTGGGCGCTGTCGAACCCGATATTCACCTTGTAGGCGCGCTGTTGTCTCTCAACAAGGTGTTGCCCGCACAAACGCGCGATACGGCGCGTATGGTGGTCAGAAAAGTGGTATCCGATCTTGAAAAACGCCTGCACCACCCCTTGCGCGCAGCCCTGCACCGGGCTTTGCAACGCCACACGCGCAACCGCCGCCCGCGGCCCGGAGAAATAGACTGGCGGCGAACCATCCATCAGAACATGAAGCATTACCAGCCCGAATACCGGACGGTGATTCCGGAAACGCTGGTGGGTTTCAGCCGAAAAGGGCAGGCGCTGCGCCATGTCATTCTGCTCACCGACCAAAGCGGCTCCATGGCGAGTTCGGTGGTTTTTGCCGGCGTTTTTGGCGCGGCACTGGCGTCTATCCGCGCGCTTCAAACCCATGTGGTGGTGTTCGATACGGCGGTGGTCGACCTGAGCGAACACCTCGACGACCCGGTGGAATTGCTGTTCGGCACCCAACTGGGCGGCGGCACCGATATTCACAAGGCATTGTGTTATGCCCAGACGCTGGTGCAGACACCGCAGGATACGATTCTGGTGCTGATCAGCGACTTGTTTGAAGGCGGGAATCGCGCTGAAATGCTCAGAAAAGCCGCCGAACTCCGGCAATCGGGGGTTACGATCGTTGCCTTGCTGGCACTCAGCGACGATGGCGCTCCGGCTTACGACCACGAGAATGCCGCTGCATTTGCTCAAATGGATATTCCTGCGTTCGCCTGCACCCCCGATGTGTTTCCCGATTTGCTGGCGGCGGCGGTGAACAGGGAGGATTTGAACCGGTTCAAGCCGGGGTAGTGCCTGGTCACTTAACGATGGCCTCCAGCCCGGCCACCAGCACCAGCAAGGCCGTGAGCCGCCGAACGATGGTAGCATCGAAGCGGGCTGTACTCACCCGCACACCCAATTGGCCGCCCAGCAATACGGCTGCGCCCAGCAGGACAATGCGCCACCAGTGGAGTGAAGCCGGCACGTGCGAGAGTTGGCCGACAATACCCGAAACGGAATTGACGAGGATAAAAACAGTGGCCGTAGCGGCTATTTTCCGGGCCGTATCCCAGCGAAAGAAATGCAGCACGGGCGACAAAAAAATGCCGCCGCCGATGCCTACCATGCCCGACAACAGGCCGATAGCGCCGCCCAGCGCACCCTCTCGCAGGGGCCGAGGCGGCAATGCAGCGCTCCCCTGCTCGCGCTGCGGTTGAAACCATAACAGTAAGGCTGCCAGAATGAGGCTGACGCCCAGCAATTGAAAAAATGTGTGTTCGCTGATACGCATTTTGGCGCCGATAAAAGCAGCAGGAACACTGAGCGCCACCAGGGGCAGTATTTTCCGAAAATCGACTTCTTGTTTTTGTACATACAGGATCGTGCTGCCGCTTACCACAATCACGTTGCAAATGAGCGCAATGAGGCGCATTTCCTGAAAAGGAACGGCTGCCAGCGCCAGCAGCGCCAGGTAACTCGAACCGCCCCCAAACCCGACGGAAGCATACACGAAGGCAATGACGGCAAACAATATGGGAAGAAAATCAATCAGCATGGTGCATGGGCGGCAAGAGGAAAGAATGCCCGTGCAATATTAACATTTATGATGGGAATATGGATTTTCCCGTTTGGCTTCGGCTTGGGGTATTTCCTCGTTCGGCTTCGGCTTGGGGTATTTCCTCGTTCGGCTTCGCCTTCTGATATTTCCTCGTTCGGCTTCGCCTCACGGGAAAATGGACTTGGGATTGAGCGGATTAAGCGGATTAAATAGATTTTAAGTGGCCTGTCGGCCACTATTGTTGATTTCTTTTTAGTGAACATATAAAATCAAATCATGTGGCCGACAGGCCACAAAAATCCATTTAATCCGCTTAATCCGCTCAATCCCAAGTCCATTTTCCCGTGAGGCGAAGCCGAACGAGGAAATATCAGAAGGCGAAGCCGAACGAGGAAATATCCCAAGCCGAAGCCGAACGAGGAAAATATCGGAAGCCGAAGCCGAACGAGGAAATCCCAAATCCCCAAAATCCATTATTCTGATCGCAACGACTCCACCGGATTCATCAGCGCCGCCCGGATACTTTGATAACTCACTGTCAAGAATGCCACGGCGATAGCCAAAAGCCCTGCCAGGGCAAAAATCCACCATTGTATCTCTACGCGATAGGCAAAATCGGCCAGCCAGCGACGCATAAGCCAGTAGGCCACCGGCGAGGCCACGACAATAGCCACTACGACCAATTGAAGAAAATCGCGGGCCAGCAAGCCGGTGATACCGCTGACGCTGGCGCCCAGCACTTTGCGCACGCCGATTTCTTTGGTACGCTGGTGTGCGGCAAAAGTGGCCAGTCCAAACAGGCCCAGGCAGGCAATCAGAATAGCCAGCCCTGCAAACACCATGTACAGGTTGCCTTCCCGTATTTCGGCTTCATACAGGCGGCCATAATCTTCATCGAGGAAACGATAATCGAACGGAAAATCCGGATTGAACTTTTCCCAGGTTTGTTTCACATAAGCCAGCGCAGCAGGGGTGTCGCC
>JAEUUT010000263.1 GCA_016787415.1 Saprospiraceae bacterium
TTGTGTCCAACGATGCGGGTTCAGATACATTCGTGCAAACCATTCATATTCAAATACTTGAATTTCCAAATGCGGAGTTCGACATCGTACTGCTCCCCGATGGTGTCGTGCAGTTTGTTGGAAATGATACTTCCAATGCCGAGTTGACCTGGGATTTTGGAGATGGCAGCCCGGTACTTGTTTCCACAGATACGGTGATGCACCAATATGTAAACGGTACGTACACGGTGTCGCTTGTCGCCTCCAATTCCTGTGGCGCATCGGTGTTTCAGCAAATGATAGAAGTAACGACGGGAAGTGTAGGAACGCAGCAGGAAGAACTGGAGCCAGGCATCCTGATGTACCCCAATCCGGCAAATAATTATCTGGTAGTAGATGCTTCCGGAGTCAAAACGATAGTAAAACGCATTCGTTTACTCGATTTTTCGGGCCGGATAATGATCGAAACAAACGAGATACAGGGAGGAAAAACAACCATAACCCTGAGCCAATTGCCTGCGGGCGCTTATTGGGTGGAAGTAATGGTAGAAACGGGGCAACAAAGGTGGATATTCATCAAACAGTAGAAAACGCAGTCAATAATTGCCATGCCCCTTGCCTTCGAGCCAATCGACATAATCCACCGAACCGAGCCTAAATTTGAATTGAACAGGCAGTTTTTTGCCCATTTGATGTTCGATTTTACAGAAAAAAGGCAGGTCGTCGATTTTCCAATGTGCCAGGCCCGGGCTAAAAAATAGCGGCGTTTCAGCAGGTTTTGAGCAGGCCTGGACGACAGGAATAAACAGGGCGGTCGACTTGTTGGAAGGGGCCGTTGTACTGCTGTATAGCATTTGCCTTAATTCAGGGATGGATTTTCCATAAGCCTGAAAATCAGTGCTTTGTGCTTGCAATGCGCTGCAAAAAAAGCAAAATAAAACCGACCATTTTACCATGAGAAACCCTTTTTTCTTATGAATCTTCTACTGGTTTGCCATCGTATTTCTTGCCTTCGTACAGTTCGAATTTCTGAAAACTGCATTCCAGCGCACCATTGAACAACGTAATTCTTCGAGAGGGTCGCAGGCCCACATGCTTCAGGGCTTCCCGATTGGACGAAATCAGCCAGGCATTCCAGCCAGGCCAGAAGTTTTTCAGGCGGTCGCCCACGCTTTTGTAAAAATCGGCAATGTCATCCATTTTCAGCCGCTCGTCGTAGGGCGGATTGGTCATGAGTGTGCCCGGTAGCCCTTCCGGTGGCAGGGCTTTTTCAAAAGGCATTTTTTCTACCCGAACGATTTTGTCCAGACCTGCCGAAAAAAGATTGATGGTAGTAGCATTTCGGGCGCGACTTTCCTTGTCGGATGCAACAATCGGGAACTCGAACGATGACAGAATGCGGGCATCCGCCGTTCCTTTTACATCTTCCCACAGTTTTTTGTCAAAATCGGGCCATTTGAAAAAACCGAAACCCTCGCGTTTGTGCTGGGGCGGCATTCGGGTGGCCATCATAGCGGCTTCGATGGCCAGCGTTCCGGAGCCACACATCGGGTCGACGAACGGCGCTGCTGCATTCCAGCCTGAAAGCAGGATCATGCCGGAAGCCAGCACTTCGCTCAGGGGGGCTTCCACGGTGTCGCGCCGATAATTGCGGCGATGCAGCGAAGCGCCGCTGGCATCGACCGACATCTCCACGCGGGTGCCCTGTACGTGTATGTGTACGCGCAGCGTGGGTGCGGTGGTGTTCACATCGGGGCGGCGGCCGCTGCGTTCCCTGAACTGATCGACAATGGCGTCTTTGGTAAGCAGGCCGACGTAATGCGAATGTTTGAACACTTCGCCGTTTGCTATGCTGTCGATGGCCAGGGTGTCGTGTACGGTCATGTACTTCGACCAGTCAATTTCGCGGACGCCCTCGTATAAATTGCGTTCATTGTAGGCGGAAAAAGCGTGTACCGGAATGAGCACCCTCAATGCCGTGCGCAGTTCGTAATTGGCACGATACATCATGCGTCGGTCGCCATCGAATGCTACGGCGCGTTTGAGTTCACGTACGCCATTTGCACCCATTTCCTTCAATTCGGCGGCCAGCACGGTTTCCAAACCGGCTGCAGTTTTTACAATATAAGTCTGTACCATAATTCGAGGCGCAAAGATAGATGTCCGGCTTGCAAAAAAGTGATCAGCGTGCCGGCAGGTCGATGGTGTCTACCGAAACGGAGTATCCCGAGAAATTGCCGTACCCTCCCAGCACATTGTTGTACACCGCATCGGGGTCGCTCAAGGGCAGGTTATTGCCTTGTCGTGCTACGGACAGGTGGTATTTGTAGAATTCTTCCGACAGCGTACGCCATTCGATATAAAGTCTGCGAGGGCGTTCGTTTTGCCCCGGCCGATAAAATACCAGGGCGTTCAGGTTGAGCGTTCTGACGCCTTGTGCCCAGAATTTTTCATTAATGAGTACCACCGGCTCCGCCACATTGTGCAGCAGGGAGAGCGTACGGCCGTCGGAGGAATAACCGGCCGCTTCATTTTCATAGGTAAAATCCACCACGGCTACACTGTCGATGTATTCAAGCACATCAATATCTGTGGTGAGGTTGAAGGCAAAAAACGGCTGCTGGCTCGGGATATGCAGCAATTCCAGCGATAAAGGTATACGCAGGGCCTTATAGCCTTCGTCCAGATCCACCACGGTAATATCTTCAGGGCGGATGGATACCGGCTGAAAGCGCACGTGTTTGGGTACATAACTGCTGGCTTCTGCTTGCGGCAAGCCATCGATACGCACGGCGGTGGAATAACTCTCATTGGGTTCTACGGTATCCCGGCTTTCCCAGTAGATATTTTTACCGGAACCTTTCCGAAAAAGTTTGTCGAGGAAAATACCGTTTTTGGAAACGCTCACATCCACATCGGTAGGTGGGGTGGGCACAGTGCCATCGTTTACCTGCTGGCTGTAATTTACCTTGATCCTGAACGGCTGCCCGGGCGTAAAATGACAAATCGCTACGATTTTGGTGGCCTCTTCCGGCAAATCTATAATCACTTCGCGGGCGCATTGCACCACGAGCAGACCGGCCAATAAAAAGATCAAAATACGCATGGTTGCAAAAGTACGGCAGTTCGAGCATGTTTTCTTCATGCCAAAAATTTCCTCACCCAATCCCGGCCTTCCATTACCGTGAGGCGAAGATGAACGGTAATCTATAAAAAATTACAACTTGATCTCATACCGGAATACCGGCAGCAGCGGCAGCAAGGTGTACTGAATGGCCTTGCCCCTAATTTCGCTGGAAGTATCAATCGACAGGTAGAAAGGGTTGGATCGGTTGTAGGCATTGTACACACCCAACTGTATGCTGTGCCGACTTTTTTTCTTGTTGAAATGTGCATTCAGCGCCAGATCCAGCCGGTGGTAGTCAGGTAGTCGGTAGCCGTTTACTTCCGTGTACACAAATACTTCGCGTTCGACTTCGCCTTCTACAGAGGCATGATGATATTTTACGCCGGTCAGGGTAATAGGATTTCCCGTAGCATAGGTCCAGATGGCGCTGGCGTCGAGCCAGTTGTTCAGTCGCTGCTGCAAAATAATTTTCACATCATGCGGCCGGTCAAAGCGGAACAGAAATTCCCGCCCTGAATTGAGTTCCGGAAAAGTGCGGGTCGTTTTGGAAAATGTATAGGCAATCGACCCGGTAAAAGCGCCCGTATTTTTTTCCAGCACCAGTTCGATGCCTTTGCTGCGGCCGGTGCCCGATGCGATACGATCTTCCCAGCCGCTCGCATCTTCTGCGCCGCCGGTGAAAAGGGCGTCGTTGGAAGATAAAAATGTAAATACCCGATCGAGGTTTTTGTCGTATGCTTCTGCCTGGCACGACCATCCACGCTTTTGCCAACTGATGCCTGCCGAAAACTGTCGCACTTGTTCCGGTGGCACTTTTTGGGTGGAAGGCACCCATAACTCGAACGGCAAACTCACATTGAACGACCCAATCTGGTGCAGGTACTGGCTCATCTGATGGTATCCGCCCCAGATATTCCAGCCCGTATTTCGGCCCCAGCGTATCCGAAGCCGGGGTTGTAGCGAACGGTAATTGACATTTTCCCCTTGGAATACCGACCCGTTCAAGCCTGCCTCCACATGCACGTTTTTGAGCGGTTCGAATTCGGAATCAAAATACGCTTCCGTTTCATTGGTGGTGATGCGTTCGTTGTTTTGAAGGATGTTGGCCAGCGAGTCGATGGCCGTGGGCGACTGGCCGGGTAACTGGAAGTTGACCGACAAGGCGCCGGGCTGAAAATTGTGTTGCGTCAGGGCAAATCCCCAGCGCAACGTAAGCCGGTCGGAGATGTAAAAACTGAAATCCGTTTTGCCAGAAATATCGCGTATCAGGGTTTGGTACAACTGGGCATAATCGTACAGAATCTGATACTTGCCGGAAGGGTACAACGCCTCTGAATTGAATGTCAACTGGCTGTTGTAGATAAAACGGCTGTAACGCAGGGTGGTGTTCGTAAACAGGTTTTTATTCAGCAAATGGTTCCAGCGCAAGGCGGCAATGGCATTTCCCCATTCAGATGTGATATTGTATTTATCGGTCACTACAGCGTCCGTGCCATTGTACAACTGGATATAACTGTTGCGAAAACGGTCGCCACCGGCATAGTAACTGAAATACACCCGGTCGCGGTCAGACAATGCATAATTCAGTTTCAGGTTGGCATCATAAAAACGGTAATTCACTTTATCGCCTGAGAAAGTGAGCAAATTTCCCTTTTTACTAAAAAAATCGACCCAGGGGCCCAGGTAGGTGGTGCGCACACCGAGCAGAAACGAACTTTTGTCGCGTTCTAAAGGCCCTTCAATTGACGCAGAGGATGCAAAGAGACCGGCAGAAACACTGGTGTGGTAATCCCTGAAATTTCCGTCGCGGGTGCGCACATCGAGCACCGAAGCCACCCGTCCGCCATATCGGGCAGGGAAATCGCCTTTCCACAAACGCACATGGCTTACCGTACTGGGGTTGTAAATGGAAAACAGACCGAGGGCATGGCTGGGGCTGTAGACGGGCACGTCATCGAGCAAAAACAGGTTGTGGTCGGCATTTCCACCCCGCACATGCAGTCCGCCGAGCCCGTCTACGCCTGTTTGAATGCCGGGTTGCAAGGCTGTCTGTCGCAGCAAATCGGCTTCCCCGCCGGGCATAGGCAGGGTTTGCAGATCGGAGCCGGCGAGGTATTTTGGACTGCCACCTTTTTGCTGGCGCGTATCGGCATGTTCCTTTTCGCTGATGACCACCTCGGGAAGACTGTTGTCTGGATGCAACTGAAACCGCGTCAGTCGGTCGCGCCGAATTTCAATCGTTTGCCGTTCCTGCCGATAGCCGATGTACGAAACGCTGATTTCGTATACGCCTTCATCGAGCCGGAGACTGAAAAAACCATATTCATTGCTGACGGTTCCGATGTTTTTTTCGGAAGCAGCCCGCACACTTGCCCCAATCAACCTTTCGCCGGTTTCCGAGTCAAGCACGTAGCCGCTGAGGGTGTATTTCTGATTTTTTCTAAAAAAAACGACCTGTGTTCCATCAAAATTGAAGGAAACATTGGCGCAACTGCTGATTTGCTCGAGTACCTGACGCAAGGGCGTTTGCCTGATGTCGATATTAACTGGCGCGCAACGTGCAAACAAGCGGTCGCCAAAAGCGATATTAACGCCTGTCTGTCGGCTCAACTGTACGAGTGCATCGGCAGGAGCACAGTCGCGGCAAGAAAAATCCACCAGTTCGGCCAGCCGGTTTTGCCCCATAGCCGATTGGATGGTGCAAAAGCAGACCAGAAAAAAAACGAGCCAGGTAGATTTGTTCATGTTCGGGTATCAAACAGGTCGCAAGTTAAGGCGCTCTGCAGGCATAGCGGCCGCATTAACGAAATTTTCATTGTCGAAGGAACTGCCTGTGGCCCGGAAACCGCATTTTGTCGAAGCATTTTTGAGAATCTTCGAGAGTTCTTACCTCCGCGACTGCATTTCACCTACTTTTGCGGCTCTTTTGAAATGTGTTAAAAAATGGAAGAAAGACAGAGTAATATAAGTACGTTCATAGGTATCGGACTGATTTTTTTGTTGTTGTTTCTCTGGATGCGCACTTCGCAACCGCCCAAACAACCAGAGCAGACCACTACCGAACAAAATGCCCAGCAGCCATCCCAGGCTGCTCCGGCTTCTAATACACCGGCTCAACAAGCTCCTGCTCCAGTAACGGGGGATTCGGCCAGTCAGGCGATGACCAATGCCAAATTCGGCGCTTTTGCCGCTGCCAGCATGGGCAAAGAACAAACCACCACACTGGAAAACGACCTTGTAAAAGTGACCTTTTCCAACAAAGGCGGGCGTATTCAGGAAGTCTTCCTCAAAAAATTTGAAAAAATCAGCGTCGATACAGCGGGAAAGGAAATCAAGAACCCCGTTCGACTGCTGGAAGACAACAAAAACCGCTTCGAGTATGAACTGCCTGTCAATAACACGGCTTCCGGCAAGGTGCTCAGCAGCGACCTGTATTTTACGCCGAGTGTAAACGGCAACACGATTTCTTTCCGCGCCGATGCCGGCCAGGGGCGCTATTTCGAACAGCGCTACACCTTGCGCCCGAACGACTATACCATCGATTACCAGATCACGGGCAACGGATTGCAAAGCGTATTGTCGCAGCAGCAACTGCGGTTCAACTGGCTCAACCACCTCGATAAATTAGAGAAAAACCAGACGTACGAGCGCACCATGTCGTCTGTGTACTTCAAAAAAACCGATGCCTCGTCCGATTATTGCGACTGCCGCAAAAATGTGACGGAGAGCCTTGGACAAGTGCCGGTGCAGTGGTTTGCGCACTCCAACCAGTTTTTCAATACCGCAGTGGTAGCGAACGGTTTCAATTTTACCGATTTCACCGGCGAAACAATGATGCTCACGGATGCCGACCCGGATTTGAAACTCTTGCACTCCACAGCAACCATACCGTTTGAAAGCGGTATGGCCAGCATGACCATCTACTCAGGACCCAATGAATTCGAACGCCTGCGCGCTTTTGGCGTTCAACTGGAAGACATTATTCCCTTTGGCGCCAGTGTGTTCGGCGCAATTAACCGTTGGGTGATTCACCCGATTTTTGATATTCTTCAAAATATTATCGGTATTCCAGGTATCGTCATTCTGATACTAACCCTGCTGGTAAAACTGCTCCTGTACCCGCTTACTTACCGCATGGTACTGAGCCAGTCGAAAATGGCCGCACTCAAACCACAACTCGAAGGGCTGAAAAAGAAACATGGAGACGATCAGCAGGCCATGAGTGTTGAAACGATGAAATTGTATAGTACCTACGGGGTAAACCCCCTGGGCGGCTGCCTGCCGGTGTTTCTGCAAATGCCGATCTGGTTTGCGCTGTATCGTTTCTTCCCGGCTGCCATAGAATTTCGGCAGCAAAGTTTTTTGTGGGCTACTGACCTGTCGAGTTATGACAGCATCATGCAACTGCCATTCCAGTTGCCGTTCGGCGCAGGCAGCCACCTGAGCCTGTTCACGATGATCTGGGTCGTCACCACGCTGTGGTACACCTGGTATTCCATGAAACAAATGGATGCCAGCAGTATGCAGAATGAGCAAATGAAAGTGATGCAGTACATGCAATATGCCATGCCGGTGATGTTCATGTTTTTCTTCAACTCCTTTGCTTCCGGACTTACACTTTACCTCTGTTTCAGTAATATCCTGAACATCGGCCAGACGGTATTTACCAAGAAATTCCTGATCGACAACGACAAGATATTAGCCGAACTGGAAGCCAAAAAGAACCAGCCCAAGAAAACGGGCGGCTTCCGAGAACGCCTGGAAAATGCGATGAAAGAACAACAGCGCATTCAGGAGGAAAAGGCGAAACAGCAAGCGAAGAAGAAATAAGGGCAAATATGACTCATCCCGAATTTTGGTAAAGGCCAGGATTCGGGATTTTTCTTGTGGCTATTTCTCGCTGAGAGTAATTTCCCGCAGAACTCGCCGATTTTCCCGCAGAACTCGCAGAACGTAGAGTACACATTTTACTATCAGTCAATGTATTGGTGTACTCTACGTTCTGCGAGTTCTGCGGGAAAATCGGCGAGTTCTGCGGGAAATTACTCTACGAGAAATAACGCTATTGAAATTAACCTAATCAACCTGTTTCGGACCGAAAAATTCGGGATGTCTTATGTTTGCCCCTTGCCTCTCATTCACATCTGTTCCAACACCCACCGAGGTATTCTTTTGTAAATAGCAGCAACAAACGCCCATCTTTTAGTGATATAGGCCACCTTTCGTTCCTGTTGAATGGCCTTGAAAATCTGTCGGGCCGCCTTTTCCACCGGCGCAGCCCAGAATATTCCGGGGCCTTTGGCCATGTCGGTATCTACATAACCGGGCCGGATATCGGTGATGATGACAGGTTTTTTCTGTTTGCGGGCTTTTTGCCGCAGGCCTTCCAGATAATTGATTTGATATGCTTTACTGGCGTTGTAGGCCGGCGCGGCCCCATTGCCACGCAGCCCGGCAACAGATGTAATGGCTACGAGGTGCCCGAATCCCTGCTTTTCAAAATAACGAAATGCCCAGTCGGCCACGCAGGTGAAGCCCGCAACGTTGGTCTCGAACGTTTGCCTTTCCGGCTCGAAATCGAGTTGGAGATTGAGAAGCCCTGTACCGGAACTGACCACCAGCAAATCGACGCCGCCCAGTTCCTGGGCAAGTGCATCCAGGTGATGCGCTATATGATCAATATCGGTGACATCGAATGTGCGAACAAGGAATGAGGCCGGATTTTGGGCTTTTAGCGCCTGCAACAATGCAGATCTTCTGCCAGTGATTCCGACCGAATAACCCTGTTCGACAAGTATTTCTGCCAGGCCCTTCCCGATACCGGAAGTGGCGCCGACGATGATGGCTTTTTTCATGTGAAGTGGCTAATGCCCTTAAAAATCTTCAAAGTAAGTCCGCGCATTCCTGGCTACATTGGTTTTCATCCGCGTGGCATCTCCATAGTTGTCGCCATCATATTCCTCGCCTGCATTGCGGGCGTACAGCACCCGTTCCCAGCGCGGATTGTTGATTTCTCCGCGCGCATTGGAGTGTAAAATGATGAAATCTTCGCCGGCCAGGGAAGGATTGTAAAACAGGAATTTTACATTGCGCTGGTTGGTTTTGGGAAAATTGTAATACACCCATATTTCATACGGCGGCGCTGCGGGGTCGTCTTCCACATGAATCAGGTCGTCGGGACGGCCAAAGCGCATATAGGTACGTCCTCGATCTGTTTCGAAGCCAAACCGAAAACCGCTTCTAAACTTGGCATCTGCGGCCCGTGCAATTTCCATGTGTTTCAGGTAAGCCTGTTCGGGATTGTTCGGGTCTTGCCGTACAAAGTAACGGAATACAAAATACCGTTTTTGTTTGAGGTCGTCCGAAGCCAGCACGTTTTGCAGGGTAGCCGATTCTTCATTGGTCAGCAGCGGCCCGATGGCGCGCAGGGCAAAACGCAAGTCTTCAGGTTGTAGCGATTGCACAAATTGCTTTGCCAGCATTTCCTCGGTGATCGCGTTCTCGTCGATTTGCAGGAACGGATTGCTGCGCTGGAATGTCAGGGTACGGGTTTGCAACACTGCATTTGCAGCGTCGCGAATTTCAACCGTAAGGGAATAGTTGCCGCTTTCCAGGGTGCTGATGTCCATTTGTACAAGCATTACATCTACCGGGGCAGGTGTTTTTCGTTTGCTGCCGGAGGAAATGAGCGTTTTGATACCATTGCCTTTTTCCTGCTCAATCTGGTAGCGAACGGTGTACGCTTCCTGTCCTGCCAGGGTAATATCGCTGTGGTAAATTTCGGTGTAAAAGGCAAGCCGTGTCGCAAACCGATCATAAAAGTTGAATGGCAACGGTTCCATGTAGTATCCGTTTTTATTGAAAGGGCCATCTGAATTGTCGGCACGGAAGGTGCGCAGCAACTGCGGTCTCGAGAGGTACAGCGCCTGCTCGATATGGACCGACAATTGAGCGGTAAAATGATCGGTGCTGGTCGTGTCATTGATGTCCTGACAGGTCACTTCCAGTTCATAATCGCCATTTGGAATGGCAAATCGCTTTACATCCAGCAGGGCCCGCGGAAATTCCAGCACAGGGCTGTTGAGCACATATTTTTCATAATTTACTACCTGATCGCCTTTTTTGATCAGCATCAGCACTTCCACAGCGGCCTGCACATGGGAAGAGTCTACATTGACAAACCGGATGGAACCGGCGGCCACTTCGAGGTTGATTTCCACATAAGGTTTGTCGGGGGTTGCATATACGGCGCAGGATACGCCCATATCAAGGGCAGCCATGGTATGCGGCACGATGAGTGCAGCGAAGAGCAAAGAGAAGATCGTTTGTTTCATAACTTGCATGGAGTGTGAGTACCGACAACAATGTTCTGCTTTTTGGAAGAATATTGTTGAACGTTTTTTTGCAAAAGTCAGGTTTCTGGCGGGGCTTGGCCAGGATTATATCTCTCCGGTTTCCCGCAGCATCTCCTGCATCATGGTCAACTGATTGTTCAGCAGCCGTTTTATTTCAAACAGTTCGTAGCGGTAATTGAACCGGAAATCGTGGTTTTCGTAATGATTTTCGCGGATAGGAAAAATGCCCAGAAAGTTGGCATGCCAGCGTATGCGGCCTTTTCCGCTGAGTTCCATCAAGGGGATTTCCAGGAAAATGTCTTTTGGAAAAAACAGGTAAATCCCTTTCATGTTCCGGATAATATCGACAACAATGGCGCGCTCCGGGCGGCGGTTTTCATAACGATATTCGCTGATGTCGTGGAAATAGCGCTCGCGCTCGTCGAGGTAGCGCCGCATGGCGATGCGTTCTCGGGCGTTGGACAGGCGGTACACCTGTGGCCGCGCGGCATACAGTTGTTCGAGTACGCCAATCGGGTTGAATGCCTCCGCTGCGGGCAAAGACAGCCATTTCCCTTCCTGGGTGATGTAAATCCAGGGCAATTTGACTTCGTTGCTGATTTCTGTAAATACCAGATCGAGGTATTGCATATCCGGGTGCAACTGGTAGCCAGCCAGTGTTTCGTGCAGCAGCCGTATTACTTCGGAGCGTTGCTTTTCGTCGCGCGATTTTATGCGGTCGTATGCCGGAAGAATCCGCTTTCGGAATAAGTTGAACGCAATGGTTTCGCGCAGTGTATCCTCGGGGAAGTGCGGGAACAGGGCGATGATATTGCGCAGTTCTGCCTGTGCGTCGTAACCCAACCCCAGGCTTTCGGCATGTGTCACCAGCGGGGTGTTGGGGTTGTGGTGTATCCAGATCAGGAGGCCGCTGCCGCTGAGTTCGCGGATACAGTTTTCCGGGAAAGCCCTGCCTTGTTCCGGAAATGCCCGGTAGGCAACCATCCAACGGCGCAAACATTCGATCAGCACCCTGCGGGCATCGAGGTCGGGCATGCGCCGGAAATCGCTAAAAGAAAGCCCTTTTTCCACCGAAGCATACAAGCGATCCGTTTCGGCAATATATGCCAGATAAACGCTTTTTTTGATGTTGGGCGCTACCTGTAGCCATCCGGCGCGGCCGGAATAGTCGCGAATGATTTTCTGGACAATGCCATATACATCAAACTGATATTTGCTACATGCTGGATCGGAAACGATCTCGCCCTCCGCATTGAGCGAAAACCACTGCACAGGCGCTTGTACGGCTGCCTCGGAGCCGAGGATTAATTCCGGGAGCAGGTATTCGAGTGCCAGACGCAGAAACGACTGTCCGGCGTGTTCTTCTGCATCCTCACCGAAAATATGCGCGCCCAGCAGGCAGGAATATGTGAAACGAATCACCGAAGTATGTATATCGGTAAATGGGCGGCGGCGTTTGGTATCTTCCGCAATCTGGGCCGCCAGCGTCTGGCGTTTGGCCAGCAGGCTGAAGTACAGGTCTTCGCGGAGCAGCGACCTGTTTTTGACAATTTTTCCCGGATCATCTGCTTCCATACCCTGCAGCATGTCGAGCAGTTCCTGAATTTCTCCCAGCAGGTCGAAATTCCCGTCCGGAATAAACTGAAAATGCTCGCCCACCACGTCTACCCGCCGCACCCAGGCGCATTTGCCACCTCCGCAGCATTCTATGACAGCCGCTTCCAGCAGTTCTTCCGAGGGGTACACCAGGCGGCAAACCTTCAGGGTGTCGTCCAGAATAACCCGCAGCGGCACACGGTTGTCGGGCACGTCTTCTTCGTGTTTGCCAGTGTGCAGCAGCGGGTCGTTGGGAAACCTGTGGTACACGCGCAGGGCGGCATCCGACAAGGCTTCGGATGCAATTGCGAGGTTGTGAAAAGTGGTGCTCGAAACGCATTTTCCGTCGCGCTGGTACTCCCGCAAACGACTGGCGAACATCAGGACAAACTGCAAAGGGCGGTCGTTGCCATTCATCGCTTCCTGCATCACGCGCATGGGCGTTTCTTTCTGCAAAAAGGTAATCAGCAGATATTCAAACAGTTGTGCCGATTGCGGGTCGATTTTGGTGCGAACATGTTCGCAATGCGCAAATGCCTGGCTGTAGTTTTTTACCGCCATCGCATCCTTGGCAAGCAGCAGGCTGCGCCGGAAATCGCTTTTTTGTTCAAATGACAACAGGCCGATTTGTTCCAGCGACTCCTGCTCCCTCGGCCCGACGGGCAGGTTGAGGGTTTCCGGAATGTCTATATCATCTATAGGAACAAAAAAAGGAGGTACGGTGCTTTCTTCCCGACTGTCTGAAACAAAATGGAAGTAATCCCGGATGAACACCGATCGCCAGTTGCGTACCAGATCCTCCTCGCGCAGGTACTGAATGGCATGTTGCAGGTCAATTTGAATCGGCCGCGATTGTTCAGCCAGTTCTGCGATGCTGATCTGCGACAGCCGCGTTTTTTCCCGCAAATGGCGGAATGCGTCTTCCACATCGAGGATCACCCTTTTCACTTTCACATTTTCAATCATGCGCTTCAGCAAAGCCAGCAGTGGCGCATGGTTGATACGGTCGGTCTGGGCCAGCAGGCGCGCCCGTACCCCTTCCATATCGAGCGGGAGTGTGACAGCCGCCTGTGGCATTTGATTACTTGCAGGCGCTGCCGAGAGAATGGACAACATTTGTTGTGCTGCCCGGTACAGTTGCCGGTCGCGTGGAATGCCATGATTTTCAATGGTTTCTCCTACAGGCAGTGCGTAAGGGTAGGGGAGCAGTACGGCAGGCACAGCCGATTCGCGCGCTTGCACCCGCACTATTTGCAGTCCGGGTCGATCTTTTTGAATAGCAATGGCCTGTGTGCTTTCCCAGAATACATCGGGTTTGTCGGTGTAATTCATCGACAGTACGGCCACAAACAAGTCTGCTTTTTCCAAAAATGCAGTGGCCTGTGTCCGAAAAGCCTCTGGCGCAATTTTGGCCGGATTCCAGAATGTCGTTTCCCTGGGTTGTGCCTGTAGCGCCAATTGGCGTTGCACATCGAGCGCGGTACCGCTATCGGCGGTATCGGAGGAAATGTAAATTCGGATCGGGTTGGCCATTGTTGTCGCTGAATGCAGGGCGCTTAGTTTTTTCTGAGGAGGGCAGCAATGCCGGCAGCCAAAGCAAAACCGCCAAGCGCTCCGATAAACATACGGGTAATAATTGGCCCCAGCGGCTGAATGCCCGGGGTTTGCATGGTTTTTTCAAGTTCCTGGATGCGTTCGCGAAAGCGATTGGCTTGTTCGGGGTCGCCCAGGCCTGCTGCTACCTGTGCTTTCAGACCGGCCAGTTCAATGGCCATCTCGGTTTGAATCAGCCCCGGATCGGCCAGGTGCAATCCGTAATAAAACAGCCAGTACCCGAGGTTGATCAACAGAAATACGATAAACGGCGTGCGCAGTATTTCGCGGAAATCGCGCTTGGCGCCTTTTTCAGCGCAATCTTCCACGGCAGCCCGGTGCATGAAAAAAACGTAAATAACCATGCCGGCCCATTGTAGCAAAGGGCTTAAAAAGTACTCCTGTTTGGCAGAATATAAGAGAGAAAAGTAGAAAATGACAACCACGGCCCCAAGAAAGCCGTATTTGAGTGCGGGATTTTTCATGCTGTTGTATTGCAAAAGCCAGTCAAAAAAGCATGGGCCACCTCCGTATGGCGGGGTGGCCCATGCTGGATGCGGCAAAAGTAAGAGCATGTTGGGGATTTTCCTACCTGCCGCCCATTGGATCGCGTTTCATAAACAGGCCTGCGATCAAACCAATGATCAAGCCAGCAATTACACCGCCAGCCAATTGGGAAATCGCCATGAAAGTCGGGCTCATGAATGCGCCCGCCATATTGGTAGCCATTTCAATCTGTTCTTCGCTCATACCTTGCGCCTCGTATTGTGCGGCGATGGCTTCTTTCATTTGATCCATAAAACCGGTGTTGATAACACCCAGATAAAGAAACAGCCAGACAGCACTGATAACGCCTGCTACCAGGCCGGTGAGCGAACCGATGCCTACACAGCGGCCCAGGCTGATAAATCCGCCCAGTTGCTGGTCGCGGTCGATGCGGATAACGGTGACAACCGCCCAGATGGCTACTGCAAATCCAACCAGGGAATACACCCATTTGATAGCGCCGGTGGTGGGCAGCGACGGGTCGGTGTTGGTCAGATAAGCCACCAGAGAGGTGAGTACGCCTACGCCTCCCCAAATAGCGCCATAGCGAATGGCTAATTGTTTGTAGGAGACAGTGGAAGGATCGGGTACAGATGGTCTGTCGAGTACGTCCATTTCGTTTTAGTTTTAATGAAAGATTTGATTTTGGCTCGAATGTAAAAGGAATGTCATTTCCGGGCATTTTTTTAGGCGACTATTTTCATTCTGTCAGACGAAAGAACGCTTTTTACCGACGACACTTCTATTAAGCGAGAGATTGCCGAACTTTGCAGCAGAAAATTGGTTTGTAGTGGCTGTTGGCTTCTTCTTGCACTTCTTACAGCCATTTTCCTCTATCGAAAATATGTCTGACGCTACTCCTGCTCCTCAAAAATTCAATTTCTCTCTTTTCCGTCGCGTTATGTCGATGGTAAAGCCGTATAAAACTACCTTCTATTTTGTCACTTTTTTGAGCCTCGTCATGGCCCCTATGGCTGTATGGCGCCCGAAATTGCTGCAAAAAATGGTGGACGATTACATTTTTACCGGAAATATGAGTGGTATGACCTTCCTGGCATCGCTGGTGCTGGGTATGCTGGTGGTGGAAGTGGTGCTCCGGTATTGTTTTCTGTACTATGCCAACTGGCTGGGGCAGGCCACCATCCGCGACCTGCGGGTGCGGATATTCAACCATGTGACCAACCTGAACCTGCGTTATTTTGACAAAACGCCGATCGGGCAAAGCACTACTCGAACGATCAATGACATTGAGGCAATTAACACCATTTTCAGTGAAGGCAGCGTGACGATTCTGGCCGACGTCACGACCATTTTTTTTGTGCTGCTCGTCATGTTTACCACCTCCTGGAAACTGACGCTGGTGGTGCTGTCCGTATTTCCGCTGCTTATCTGGGGCAGTATCAAATTCAAGGAAAGTGTGCGCAAGAGTTATGAAAAAGTGCGCAACCACATCGCTACCATGAATGCTTTCTTGCAGGAACGCATCGGCGGCATGCGCATCGTTCAGATTTTCAATGCCGAACAACGCGAAGCAGACAAATTCAGGCAGATCAACAGGGACTACACCTCTGCCAACCTCAAATCCATCATGGCATATGCTATTTTCTTCCCGGTGGTCGACATTATTTCAGCCTTGTCGCTTGGACTGATGGTGTGGTACGGCGCGCGCGGCGTGTTGTCGGAGGAGGTTACAATTGGTACGATGGTGGCTTTCCCGTTGTACATCACCATGCTGTACCGACCCATTCGGATGCTGGCCGACAAGTTTAATACGCTGCAAATGGGCCTGATTGCTGCTGAAAGGGTATTCAAATTGCTGGAAAATACGGACAGGGTAAAAAACACAGGCACCCTGGCGCCTGCCCGCCTGAAAGGCAAGGTAGAATTTGATCAAGTGTGGTTTTCCTATAGCGAAGACCTGGAAAACGACCCGGTACTCAAAGGTGTTTCATTCGATATTCCGCAGGGTAAAACCCTCGCCATTGTAGGGAGTACGGGTAGCGGAAAAACCACGATTATCAGCCTTTTAAGCCGTTTTTATGAAATTCAATCCGGTCATATCCGCATCGATGGGCACGACCTGCACGACTACGATGTGTTTGCCCTGCGTCGCAGAATAGCCGTGGTGTTGCAGGATGTGTTTCTGTTTGCTGGAACCGTTATGGAGAACATCACCATGCGCGACCCGAATATCACCGAGGAACAAGTGGTATCGGCAGCGAAAATGATCGGCGCCCACGCTTTCATTCAACGGCTCCCAGGCGGCTATCAGTATCAGGTGATGGAAAGGGGCGCTACCTTGTCGATGGGGCAGCGGCAGTTGATTTCGTTTGTTCGGGCGCTGGTATTCAATCCTGATATCCTGATCCTGGACGAGGCTACTTCTTCCATCGACCCTGAAACGGAATCAGTGATTCAGTTTGCGATTGAAAAACTGATTGCCAAACGCACCAGCATCATCATTGCACACCGCCTGAGCACCATCCGCCACGCCAACAATATTCTGGTACTCGATAAAGGAGAAGTCAGTGAATTTGGAAGCCACGATACTTTGATGGAAATAGAGGAAGGGAAGTATCGGGATATGTATTTGCAATCATCAGCTCTAAATCAAGTTCTAAACTAAGTCCTGAGTCCTAGGTCCTAAGTCCTGAGTCTGTAGCGTACACCTTGAAACTCTTGATGTTTTTACTAAGAATGCCAAGATCATCAATGTGTAATCTACGGACTCAGGACTTACGACTCAGGACTCAGGACTTAATTCAGGACTTAGTTTATTTCTTCATCTTCCACTCCTCAATGCTCTTCGCATTCATGCGCTGGTAGTCCATATTGCCTTCTGTTTTGGCCAATGCAGAACTTTTTTCAGCGGTAGCGATAGCATCTTTGTACATACCCAGTTCGGCCTGGATATTGGCTTTCAGGCGCAGGATCCAGAATTTGTCGCCGCCTTTTGTAAGACACTGATCTACCCAGGCGAGGGCCTGTTTCATGTCTTTTTTCTCTTCGTAGTAGTAGCGGGCAGCCGAGTAGTAGGTGTTGGCGCTGGGGCCTTCCATTTGCGTTTTGATATCGGCCATCACTTTAGAGTCGGTATCCTGGGTGAAAGGAACGGACACTTTTGTGTTTTCCCACATCAGGTCGATGGAGGCGCCGTTGTTTTTCAGGTTGCTGATTTCAATCGTGAAAGTTTCCACCGCATCGCGCAGGGAAGAGGAGGGCACGGTGATTTTTGCTGCAATATCTTCCATTTTGTAGTCGGCAGGTGCAGGTGCGCCCCACAGAGAAGTGTTTTTGTAAAAAACAATGTCCCACTGGCGTTCGCCGGGTACTGTGTACAGGGCGTAGGTGCCTTTTGGCAGAGCGGTTTCGCCAACTTTAACATCGTCGCCAAAGGTTACTTTGGTGCTGGCGTTGGCGCCGGTGCGCCACAGGTCGCCGAAGGGAACCAGATCGCCAAATACCTTGCGGCCTTTAGCGCTTGGGCGTGAATACTCTATTTCTACCTTGGTCAGGCCAACTTCCTGGCTGATTTTGCCGGTAGGGCTGGGTTGCGGAGTTTTGATTTGAGCGGATAAAAGCGTTACCAGCAGGGTGCAGCACGCTGTGAGCAGGAGTGTTTTTTTCATGTTGTGATTTGAAAATTAGGTTTTAAAAATGCGTCAGTAGAACACCATTCGGATGAAATGGTTGATGGAAACATACTTTCATATTCCATGCAGGGTATCAAAAGACAACTTCCGGCGTGCATGGTGGCACCCGGAAGTTGCAATGTGTATCAAATGAAATGTGAATCCGGAAGGTGTCCCGGCAACCATTTAAAAAAGCCGTTTCCCGGCCTTATTTCATGGCAGAAAGGTATTTTCCAGGTTCTTCCATAAATTCTTTTTTGCAGTGTTCGCTGCAAAATCCATATACCTTACCCTGGTAGTGTACGGTATCTTCAGCGGTGCCGTCTACCGACATTTCGCAGATGGGGTCTATGGTGTTATCCAATACAACCGTAGAGGCTTTCTCCGTCGCAGGCTGTTCGGTAGTGGTCTGAGTAGTATTGGAGGGCGTTTGATGTTTGCATGCTGCCAGCAAAACCACCCCCAAAAAAAGCAGAATGACTGAATAATTCTTCATAACGAGACAGATCAGTGGTTACATTTTTCCATGACTTCGTGAAAGCGGTCGTGCAGGGCCGTCAGTGCTTTGGTGAGGTCAGCATCCGATGCTTTGCCTTTGCGCACCATTTTATCCACGGCTTTCGATTCTTTAGCCAGCAGTTTCAGGGTCTCCTTTACGCCCGGCTTTTGGTAGGCGGCAGGAACCATCGATTTCTGCAGTGCTTTGGCTTTCGTGGCCAGTTCGCCCGAACGCGCTTTGATGGGTTTCAGGTCGCCTTCTTCAGAAGGGTGAAAGGTTTGTGCCATCACGGTGTGGTAATCGCTTAGTTCCTTCCATTCAACTTTCTGAGCCTGTACCCGGGCGCCAGCCAGGATCAGCACTAGTGCAATAACAATTTGCTTCATGATATTGATTTGTGTAAAATAGTGATTGTGAATTACATGGCAATAGCGGACAGAAATATCCGAACCAAATGCAAGGAGGGAAAGCGTATTTTGCAGGCTCAAATGTACTACGCTTACTCTTTTGCAAATGCTAAATTTCTCCTGTTTGCCGTTTGATCAACTCTCTCCGGCGGAATTGTACGAAATCCTTGCGCTCCGCCAGGAGGTTTTTGTGGTAGAACAAAACTGCCCCTATCTCGACTGCGATGGCAAAGACCATCACTGCTGGCATCTGATGGGCCGCAATGCCTCTGGCCAACTCATCTGTTATACGCGCTTGTTGCCGGAAGGTATTTCTTATCAAGGTTATACTTCTATCGGCCGGGTGGTGAGTTCGCCGCTGGCTCGGGGTACCGGCGCCGGAAAAATTCTGATGCAGCGCAGCATTGAGATGTGCCTGCATCTGTTCGGCCCAACGCCGATCAAAATCGGCGCTCAATCCTATTTGCTCCGGTTTTATGAGGGTTTTGGGTTTGAATCTACAGGAGAAGAGTATTTGGAAGACGGAATACCGCACACCAAAATGATTAGAGGTGAGAAGTGAGAAGTGAGAGGTGAGAGTGCGTAGAGTGTACCGCCACGTTTCAAATTTGACGCTGCGTGGTTGTTTAACGAATACCCAGGGCGATGCCCTGGGCTATTGAATACGCCCTTTCAGGGCTATTTTGGTAAAAATGGTGGCAAAGGGCAGAACGGCACACTCTACGAATTCTCACTTCTCACCTCTCACTTCTCACCTCTCACCTCTCACTTCTCTCACTTCTCTCACTCTCTCACCACTCTTTCCATTCTCACTTCTCCTCCTGCGCTATACCGCGCCATATACACACCCTTGGGCAATTGAGAAACCTGGAGGGTGTTGGTACCGGCAGTTACGCGTGTGTTGAGCAGGATTTTTCCTTGATAATCAAGGATTTGCAAAGTGCCTTCTTTGGGAAGGTTGCGAATGGTGAGTTCATCGCTGACCGGATTCGGTGAAATTTCCAGGCGTACAAGTTCGCTTGGGTCATTGGTGCTGACGGTGCCTATTTGCTGGAAACCGAGGAAAAACAGAATCGTGCTGGTCATGGCTGGGTCGAAACAATCGCCGTGGTCGGCAGCCGGATTGACGTCGTTGGCCAGGAAATCGGGCGATCCAGTAGCCATAAGTGTATCGCGTGCCACGACGCTATTCATAAACGGCACCTGATCGTCGGCCATGCAATAGAACAGCCGCATAGGCGCCTGCGGCGTCCAGTTGTTGTAAGTGTCGTTGGCGCGCAGGGCCACATTGATCGGGTGATTGGGGTTGTTCATGATGTTCTGCACCAGGCTGTCTTGCAGCATGCGGAAGGGCCGGCAAGAGCCTTCATTGGCGGTAAGCGCCGAAATCAACTGGCTATTGAGGGCGCTGAGCGTTTTGGTGCCCTGATAAAACGGCAGGATCAGGCTGGCATATTGCGGCTTGAAAACGTCTTCCATCTGGTTGAAAATATTGCCATAAACGGTCTGGTACGACAAGGCCGTGTTGGGAATATACGCCGGGTAGTAGTACACTGTGTCGGTCAGGATCAGGTGGCGCATCACACCCGACAGACTGTACGGGCCGGAGAGTGGCGCCGCGGCTGTTACTGTAAATTCGTCGGCATGCTCCAGTTCGATGGCACGGTGCAGCGCCATGGCAGCATGGCCTCCCTGCGAATATCCGGTGATGAACAACTGATCGTTGGTATGCACCGGGTTTTGCGCCTCAAATTCCACCTCAGCGCGCAACATATCAATGGCCACAGATGCTTCGCTGGCAGCATGCACGTAAGGGTGAAATCCGTCGGAGTCGCCCAGGCCGAGGTAGTCGGGCATCAGCGCCACATAGCCGAGTCCGCCGAACAGCAGCCCCACCTGGCCTTCGCCTGTGTTGGCAGTGTATGAAGGAACATCCGTTTTGGAACCGGAAGTGCCGTGCTGGTACACTACCCTTGGGAAAATTTTATTGGCATTATTGGGGACAACCAGCAACCCAGACACCGTATCGAGGGCGTTCTGAAGGTTGGTGGTGGTGTACTTGACTCGGTAGTATTTTACCCCGTACTGGATAAAAGGCACGCCGAAGGTCGATTGCAATTGCGCCGACGATTTGGTGCCAAGCAGGGTGGAGGAAACGAGGTTTTGTGCGGATACAGTGGTGGAAAGGGCGATTGCCAGAAAAAGGATTGCTTGTTTCATGCGGAAAGGTTTGTGCTCATTTTAAATTGTTGAGGTAGAGTTTTAATACGTCGCGCAGTTCTTCGGGTTTGATGCGTTTCCGCAAAATATGTTTGTCTTTATCCAGCAGATAAATGACGGGCAGGTTGTTGGTGAGGTATTGTTTTTCAAATTCATTTTTACCGCCCGGATCGGCCAGGTTGTGCCATTCCCAATGCTGTTGCCGCGTAAACTGTTGCCAGTTTCTGTATTGCTCGTCCACGGAAACGGCTACCCCTTTTACTCCGAACACCCTTGCATCCAGCCAGGTCTGGTAAATATCGGGCATCACCTCCATACAATGTTGACACAAGGGACTATAAAAAATGAGCAGCGTCAGTTTGGCAGAAACGGTATCCAGCGTGAATGCGCGGCCCTCCACATCTGAAAGCCCCAACGGCGGCGCTTTTTTGCCCGTCAGAACCGGTCTGAACAGGTCGGCTTTATACTCCAGCCGGGTCAGTGTGGCAATGTCCAGCCAGGGTGTTTCCTTGATTTTCAGGTACTTGTCTACCATGTGTACAAATATCACATCGGCGCCGGGCGCATCGCTCATTTCAAAACTCTCTACAAATCGGCGCACCCCAAACTGGTAAAATGCGCCGTTGGGCGGCATCAGTTTGATCACATCATCCACGGCCGCAGTAATGGAATCGGGAATGGCCTGAATGTATCGATCAAAATATTTATCAAAAAACGCAGGCCAAAACTGATTGTTCAGCAGGCTTTCGTCTTTAAAATCGGTGTGATCCCAGTAATGCCGCAGTACCCAACGCCGATACACAGGATTGGATTTCCCTTTCAGGGCTGGCAACAGGCTTTTGGGCGGCTCAGGTGGGCGCACCGATTTCAGCATGCGGGCATACAAATGTGTGGGAAATTGCCCGATAAACACCCGCGCCATGGAGTCGATCTGGCGGAAATACCCGTCGATTTCTTTTTTGATGGGCTCCAGCGCTTTGGTATCCTGGTTGGTGGCCTGCGACACCATGTCGTACATCGACTGCCGCGCCACGATTTTGGCTTCTATTGACTGGCGCTGTTGTTCAAAACGGAAAAATGCCTCGTTTTCTGGCGAGTCACTCGAAGAAAGGGCTGCCCAGTCCGACGCATTTCCGGAAATGGTAATCGTGTCAATTTCCTTTGGCAGCATGAAATTGAACAGCCGGACTTTGTCGGCGGCTACAAAAAAAACGCCGGGCTGGAGCCCGTTTTTCCGCAGCATGAAATGCCCGGATTCGTCTACGGCCACCGAATCAACCCGATAGGTTTCGCCTGCCTTGTAGCAGCCGATGAGGGCGGATTTGGCCGGAAAACCCGTCAGGTTGAAATGAATTTGCACCATTCCCTGCGCTGTGGCACAAGTGTAAAAACTCCACAAAACCAGAATTTTCCAAAAACGAATATTGGACATGTGCAAAAGGATTGAAGTAATTTGAGTGATTACCGCGTCTGGCCTGATCCGTAAGCCATCCATTTTTCTGTTACTAATTTTTCGAGGGCAAATGGCCCGCGGGCATGCAGTTTCTGGGTGGAAATGCCGATTTCAGCGCCCAGTCCAAACTCTCCGCCGTCTGTAAAACGAGTGGAAGCATTGGCATACACGGCGGCGGCATCCACCGTTTCCATAAAATACTGGCAAACGTCTGCATTTTCCGAAACAATGGCTTCCGAGTGCCGTGACGAAAACTGCCGGATATGCTCCAGCGCGGCTTCTACGTCGGGCACCACCCGTATGGAACACTTGAAATCGAGAAATTCCCGACCGAAATCTTCCGCTTGTGCGTGTTGTAAATGCGGATAAGCGGCATTGTGCAAAACAGCCCAGGCTTGCTCGTCTGCAAAAATTTCCACCTTCCACTTGGCCAGTTCGGGCGCCAGTGCTGTTAAAAACGGCGTGGCTACCTGTTCATCTAACAGTATAGTATCCAGTGCATTGCACACTGAAGGCCGCGACACTTTGGCATTCACCACAATGGCTTGGGCCTTTTCCAGGTCGGCCTCGGCATGTACATAGGTATGGCACACGCCGGCGCCGGTTTCTATGGTGGGCACCAGCGAGTTTTGGCGTACAAACTGAATCAGCGACTCAGATCCACGCGGAATGATAATGTCGACATATCGGGTGGCCGTCAGCAGTTCCTGCACCAGTGCGCGGTCGGTAGGCAGCAGGGTGACTGCGGCTTCGGATACGCCAAATTCGCGCAATGCCTGGTGAATGACCTTCACCAGCGCCTCATTGCTGTGCCAGGCGTCGGTGCTGCCGCGCAGCGCTGCGGCGTTGCCCGAACGCAGGCAGAGGGCGCTCACGTCGAGCGTCACATTCGGGCGCGATTCGTAGATGATGCCCACCACACCCAGCGGTACGGCCACCTTGCGCAGCAACATGCCATTGGGCAAGGTACGCTCGGCCAGCACCTGCCCGGCAGGCGAGGGCAAATTAGCCACATCGCGAATGCTGTCGGCAATGGCCTTCAAGCGCGCCGGGTTGAGCATCAGGCGGTCTTTTTTCGGGTCGGCGTCGTCTTTTTTATCCAGATCGATTTGATTGGCGGCAAGGATAGCCGACTGATTTTCCGCGACCAGATCGGCCAGGCGGTTCAGCAGCGCCTTTTTATCAGCGTCGTTCAGGCGGCGCACAGCAGCGGCGGCCAGGTGGGTTTGTTCCAGAAGCGGGAGGATAGAGGTCATATCAGTACAATATCGTCGGCGTGTGCGATTTCAAAATTTTGCGTTTGCAGGTTTTGAAGGATGGCTTCGGCGCTGTGTTTTACCCGGGCAATGGCAATTGTATTGGACTGATAATCAGAAAGTTCGATGACATCGCCTTTTTCGAACTCCCCTTTTACCTTGCGCACACCCACCGCCAGCAGGCTTTTTCGCTGTTGAATGGCTTGCAATGCGCCGGGGTCGAGGGTGAGTCGGCCTGCAATGATGCTGCCGCTGCCCAGCCATTTGCGACGGGCATTGAGGTTGCCCAGTCGGTGCGCGTGAAACAGGGTGCCCGTTTCCGATTGCAGGGCTTTTACAATGCCATCGGGCGTGCGCACATCGAAAAACACGGTGCGGATGCCCATGCGGGTGGCTAAACGGGTGTAGGTGAGTTTTGACAACATGCCGCCCAGCCCGAGCGCCGATTTTTCGTTGCTCACCAGTCCGAATATGGAACTGTCTACATCGGCTACTTCCGGGATGATCTGGCCGTTTCGGTCGAGCAGTCCGCCCACCGAGGTGCTGATGAGCAGGTCGGTAGCGCCAAAACCGGCGGCCATGAGGGTTGCCAGTTCGTCGTTGTCGGAAAATTTGAGTTCGAGGTTGCTCACTACGTCGTTTTCGTTGGCAATCGGAATAATGCCGTTTTCCCAGAGCGTCTCGTAGGTTTCTTTCAGTTGCAGAAACTGGCGGCGTTGTGCAAAATGCTGGCGTTCGCACAGGCTTTGCGCGATAGTGATGCCAAATGGCTCAAAATGCCGCGCATACATCTGCAAAAGCAAGGGATTGCCGACGGCCGCGGCTGCCTTGCGCTCGGTGAGGGTGCCCCGGTATTGCTGGAGGCGGCGTTTGCCGGCGCCCACTGCGCCCGACGATACCAGGATGATGCGGTATTGTGAGCGGAGCAGGGCTACCTGCCGGGCAATGTCGCGAATCACTGCTTCTTCCGGTTCGCCATCGGGGCGGGTAATGGAGCCGGTTCCAAATTTTATGACAATAACAGGCAGGGTAGACATAGTACGTGAATTCCACCGGCAAAGATGGGGAATTTCCGGGGACTCTTTTCATTTGATCAACCCACCCAATCGTTTCAATCCCATTTCCACACCGGGAGAATATGGCGTTCCGAACCCGATGCGAATGGAATGTGTAAACTGTCCCGACAAACTGAACAATGGCCCCGGAGCAATGCCGATTTGTTGTCGGCGCGCCCGGTTGTACACATCAATGGCATTTACCTCGTTGGGCAGTTCTATCCACAGTACATAACCGCCTTGTGGCCGGGAAATACGCGTACCTTCCGGGAAAAACTGGGCAATGGCCTGAGAATAACGCATACACTGCGTGTGCAGTGCTTTGCGCAGGTGGCGCAGGTGGAGATCGAAGCGGCCCGTTTCACAAAAAAGCGACAATGCTTCCTGCGTTGGCGTTGCGGTCGACAGGCTGTGTGTCAGTTTGAGGTGTCGTACACGGCTCAAAAAACGCCCGGGCAGGCACCAGCCGACCCGATAACCGGGCGCCAGGGTTTTGGAAAACGAACTACAATACAGCACCAAGCCATTGGAATCGTAACTTTTGCAACTGCGCGGCCTTGTTTTTCCAAAATACATTTCCCCGTAAATATCGTCTTCTATCAAGGGTATTTCGGCGGCGGCTAGCAGGGCAACGAGTCCTTTTTTGGTGTCATCGGGCACGAGGCTGCCGACAGGGTTGTTGAAATTGGGTGTAAACAGACAGGCTGATATGCGTTGCTGCGAAATAACCGACTTCAAAAAATCGAGGTCGATCCCGGTATCTGCATGTACGGGTATTTCCAAAGCATGCAGGTGCAGCGATTTGAGCAGGTTGAAAATGCCGAAATAGGTGGGCGACTCGATGGCTACCGTATCGCCGGGACGGGTAACGGCGCGCAGGCACAGCGACAGCGATTCCATGCAGCCATTGGTGATGACCACCTCGTCGGGGTCGGGGCGGCCACCCCAATTGAAAGAAAGTCGGGCGATTTGTCGGCGCAGGTGTTCGCTTCCGCTGGCATCGGCATAATTAAGGCAACTCGAAGGGTTGCGACGGATGGCTTCCAGCAGGCATTTATTCAATTTGGCAGCAGGCAGCAAACTGATGTCGGGCGCTGCCAGCGAAAACTGCATGACCCCGGTCTCCGACATTTTTTCGTACACGTCGGCAATCATTTCTTCCAGCGACCACGACTGTTTCGACTGGACACGGGGCGCAAAACGCGGCGGGGCCGGTCGCTGCTGAAAACGAACGTAATAACCCGATTTGGATCGCGCTTCGATCAAGCCCTTGCTTTCCAGTGCGGCATACGCTTTGAAAGCGGTGCTGAGGCTCACCCCTTGCTCGCGACACAACATCCTGACAGACATGAGTTTGTCGCCTGATTTCAGGACGCCGTTGTCAATCATGGTTTCCACGCGTTCTGCTACTTGCAGGTAAAGAAAATCTTCGTTGGAAGTGCCCATCTGTTATGCTTTAAAATTAAAAAACTGAATCTGTTTTCAGTTGGGCGAAGGTAGGACATTTGTGGCGGAAAAGAAGGGTTGATGAGGGTTGATGAAGGTTGATAAGTGTTGATGAGGGTTGATAAGTGTTGATATTTGGTCACTCGATGAATATCAACCCTCATCAACACTTATCAACCCTTATCAACCCTCATCAACCCTTATCAACTCTCATCAACCCCTTCATCAACCCTCATCAACTCTCATCAACCCTCATCAACATATATCATGAAACTCGCCTACCAACCATCTCTAGCGGCCCTCGAAAAATCGGGCAATAAATTTATTGAACTGTTTCGGCATGGCAGCCTCTCGGTAGAGTTGTATCGGCCGATAGTGCTGGATTTGCAAACACCACACGACCGCGATGAAATATACGTAGTGGCGTCGGGCAGCGGGCAATACGAATGCAGGGGTAAAATTACCGATTTCAAGGCCGGGGATGTGCTGTTCGCACCGGCATTTGCAAAGCATCGCTTTGTCGGCTTTTCAGAGGATTTTGCTACCTGGGTATTTTTTTACGGCCCGAAAGGTGGTGAAACCAATGGGGAAGTACAGATTAAAACCTGGGAACCGGCGTTCCGCGAAGCATTTTTCAGGCTGAACAAGGCCTGGATCGAGGTAGATTATGAACTGGAGCCGCTGGATATTGCCGTTTTGAGCAACCCGGAAGAACACATTATGGATAAAGGTGGTCAGATAGTGTCGGCACTGATCGATGACGAAGTGGTAGGCGTGGTGGGCTTGCGCCCTTTTGAAGACAACTGTTTGGAACTCACCAAAATGGCCGTCGACGAGCGCTGGCGGGGCCGTGGCATTGGAGAAAAACTGATGTATGCTGTGTTAGATACTGCACGAGAAAGCGGTGTCGACAAAGTCATTCTATTTTCCAACACCGATACGTCCGCCACAGCAATCCGCATTTACCGCAAGGTAGGATTCAAGGAAATACCCCTCCAACCCGGTATTTACAAACGCGCCAATATAAAAATGGAATACCTCCTCTAATCCTCACTACTCACCACTCACTACTCACCACTCACCACTCACTACTCACCACTCACTACTCACCACTCACCAATGCAGATTCACAAAGCCCAGACCCCCGAAGACATCGCCAAATGCGTCCGGGTGATCCTCGAACTTCGTCCGCACCTTGAACCCGAGAAAATCGTACCCATGGTGCAGGACATGCTACAGGAAGGTTACCAACTCGCATTCATTGAAGAAAATGGCGAGGCCATGTCGGCTATTGGATACAGGTACCTGCAATTTCTGTTTTGCGGAAAACACTTCTACATCGACGATCTGGTGACGCTGCCCGAAGCGCGTGGCAAAGGATATGGCGGCGCCCTGCTCGACTATGTGTCGGAGGAGGCAAAAGAAGCGGGTTACGGCGTTATCACGCTCGATTCCGGTCACCATCGCCACACGGCCCATCGCTTGTACCTGAACAATGGGTTCACTATTTCCAGCCATCATTTTACCAAGAAAATCAATTAGTTGTCGGTTGTCGGTTATCTGTTATCAGGGTGGTAGGCGGGCATCTGTTGATACGTTTAAAGTTTGTTGTTTTATTTTGTATCACATCTCGAGCTGCAAAGAGGGCCCACAGATTGTCCCTTACCACCCCGATAACCGATCAGGGGTGTACGAAGGATTTGTTCGGCTACGCCCCTCGTAGCAGGATGGGAACACGGATTGAGCGGATAAAGCGGATTTTTAGCGGCCTTTCGGCCACTTCTTTTTGATTTTTACGGATTTACCCGCCTTCGGCGGGTAGATACGCATGGCATACACCTGAAATGATACAAGAGATTGATGTTGATTTTTGCTTGCTTTATAGAAGATTGATTCGATATACCTCCCGCCGAAGGCGGGTAAATCCGTAAAAATCAAAAAGAAGTGGCTGAAAGGCCACAAAAAATCCACTTAAATCCGCTTTGTCCGCTCAATCCGTGTTCCCATCCTGCTACGAGGGGCGTAGCCGAACAAATCCTTCTTACACCCCTAATAACCAATAACCAATCACTAATAACTGATAACGAACATGCAATACTCACTCTATCAGGTCGATGCCTTCACCGACCGTTTGTTCGGAGGAAACTCCGCTGCCGTAGTACCCCTTCATGAATGGTTGCCCGACGAAACCATGCAATTGATTGCCCGAGAAAACAACCTGGCAGAAACGGCTTTCTTTATTCCGCTGGCCGAACACGACCAGTTTCATATCCGCTGGTTTACCCCAACCATAGAAGTAAAGTTGTGCGGACACGCCACGCTGGCCGCGGCATATGTTATCTTCAATTGTCTGCGTTCCAATTATGCCCACCGCATTTCTTTTCAAAGCAAAAGCGGCTGGCTGCATGTGATGCAGGAGGGCGATTTGCTGACGCTTGATTTTCCGACGGATTCCCTCAAAACAGCGCCATTGCCTGAGGCAGCCCGGGAGGGCCTCAATATTTTGCCCGAAGAAGTATGGGCTGGCCGCGAAGATTACCTGCTGGTGTACCCTTCAGAAGCCGATGTGCTGGCCTTAAAACCTGACTTCAGGACACTATCGAAAGAACCTGTTCGCGGATTTATCGCCACCGCGCCCGGTCAGAAATCGGATTTTGTGTCGCGCTGCTTTTTTCCGGCTGCCGGCATCGACGAAGACCCGGTTACTGGATCGGCACATACCACACTCACGCCCTATTGGGCGCATAGATTAGCCAAAAACGAACTTTCTGCTATCCAGGTTTCCGAACGCCGCGGCTACTTGCAGTGTCGGCTAGAAAGCGAACGGGTTATGATTTCGGGGAAAGGAAAGTTGTATTTGGAGGGGAGAATCTGGGCCAGTTAGTTATCCGTTATCAGTTATTGGTTATCAGGGGTGGGAAGGATGAATCAGGATTTAGGGGATTGTAAGGATTAGAAGGATTCACAACGTGAAGTCTATAATTATTTATATTAACTGTTCATTAATTCATTAGTATTTGCTGACACGTATAGTCAATTTCAACAAATTCGGACATCACAAAGGGAATCCTTCTAATCCTTACAATCCCCTAAATCCTGATTCATCCTTCCCACCCTGATAACCAATAACTGATAACTGATAACCATTAACTGATAACCAAATGCGTTGTTTGCTCCCCTGAATCGGAATCTCACCCTGCTGGCAGGGCCTGTCTATCTACATTTTGCATTTGCAGGCGTTATACCGTTTATCTTCGCTGCCATTTCTGATAAACGACCAAATCATTCTGCATGCTGAATAGCCATTTCAACCGAATTCTGCTTCTGATGGTGCTGTGCGCTGGAACCACCTTTGCGCAGGCCCAAACCCCTGAATTTACCCACGACGATACCCTGCGAGGCAGTATCACGCCCCAGCGGGCCTGGTGGGATCTGACGTATTACGACCTGCGGCTTCGCGTCAATCCTGCCGACAAGAGTATTTCAGGGAACAATACTATATTTTACAAAGTGTTGAATACGAGCAATTTGTTGCAGATTGATTTGCAGCCGCCGCTTCAAATTGATAAGGCAGAACAGGACGGCAAGGTGTTGTCGGTACAGAAGGCAGGCGAAAATGCCTATTTTATTGAACTGCAAAAAAGCCAACAGGTAGGTTCCCTGCAATCCGTCACCGTGTGGTATTCCGGCAAGCCGCGTGAAGCCGTACATGCCCCCTGGGATGGCGGTTTCAGTTGGGCCAAGGATGCGAAAGGCCAGCCTTTTGTAGCGACTTCCTGCCAGGGGCTCGGCGCCAGCGTGTGGTGGCCCTGTAAAGATCACATGTACGATGAGCCTGATTCTCAGGCGGTTTCCGTGACCGTCCCGAATGGACTCATGGACGTATCGAACGGGCGCTTGCGCCGCACACAGGACAACGGCGACGGCACCACTACCTATGAGTGGTTTGTGTCGAACCCCATCAACAACTATGGTATCAATGTCAATTTTGCCAATTATACCCACTGGAGTGAAGTGTACGATGGAGAAAAAGGCCCGCTGACGATGGACTACTATGTGCTGCCGCAAAACCTGAACAAAGCCAAAGAGCAGTTCAAACAGGCGCCCATGATGATGAAAGCGCTCGAGTACTGGTTTGGCCCCTATCCTTTTTATGAAGACGGCTACAAATTGGTGGAAGTGCCGTACCTGGGTATGGAACACCAGAGTTCGGTCACTTATGGCAATCAGTACCGCAATGGCTACCTCGGTATGGATCAGTCGGGCACGGGCTGGGGCAAAAAATTCGACTTCATCATCATCCATGAATCGGCGCACGAGTGGTTTGCCAACAACATCACCTACCGCGATATTGCCGATATGTGGATACACGAGTCGTTTGCCAATTACAGCGAAGGCCTCTACACCGAGTACTACTACGGCAAGGAAGCCGGCGCTGCCTACACCCGCGGCGTGCGTTCCAATATCCAGAACAAAGCGCCCATTATTGGCTACTACGATGTCAATCGGGAAGGCTCGATCGATATGTACTACAAGGGTGGAAATATGCTCCACACCATTCGTCAGATCGTGAACAACGATGAAAAATGGCGCAATATCCTGCGCGGCTTAGGCAAGGATTTTTACCACCAGGTAGTGACGACCCAGCAAATCGAACAGTATTTGAGCAGCCATGTGGGTCGCAACCTGCAAAAAGTGTTCGATCAATACCTGCGCCACGTGGAAATTCCCATTCTGGAATACCGCTACAAAAAAGGCAAGGTGGAATACCACTGGACAAATTGTGTCGATGGCTTCGATATGCCGGTAAAAGTGACCCTCTCAAAAGGTGTGTACACGATGGTGTATCCGACGACGGAATGGAAAAGCAGCCCTTGCAAATTGGGGAAAAAAGGGAAGTTGGTGGTGGATGAGGATTTTTATGTGTTTTCGTCGGAGATAAGCGAATAGAAGGGGGCTTAAAAAAGCCCTCTTAATATCAGTTCGTTTCTCTCAATAATACATGAAGCAGAAATGTAGGTACTCATGCTTGCCGGGCTCTGATTTTGGCAAGTCGTATTAACCGTTCCAAAACAACGTAGTGATCAAGTTCATCTTTTTCAGATGTAGTAAGTTGAGTTGTTTGTGAACGTAGAATCAAATACTCAAGCCTTTCTTGCATCTCAGAGGAGGCCTTTATGTTGGACAGTCTGACTGGATCAGTTGCTGCCAACAATGCAGCAATTTCATCGTATGCATTATAAATAGTCATTATTTTCAGTATTTATCTTGCAAAAATAAGAACAACTAAGTTGAAATACAAGGCTTACAGCCGCCAGTCGATCAATGCTTTCCCTTGTTTCCCCAGTATCTCATTCGCCGCAGCAAAATGTCCGCAACCCTGAAAGGCATTGCCGGCCAGCGGCGAAGGGTGTGCGGCTTCGAGCACGTAGTGTTTGCTCTGGTCGATGAGCGCTTTTTTCTGTTTGGCAAAATTCCCCCAGAGCATAAATACCACGCCTTCTTTTTCCGCTGAAATGTGGCGAATAACGGCATCGGTGAAATTTTGCCAGCCGATTTTCTGGTGCGACGCCGGTGTGCGGGCCTGCACAGTGAGCATGGCATTGAGCAGCAGCACGCCCTGCTGCGCCCAGGCCGTGAGGTCGCCGTGCTTGGGTGGCTCAATGCCGAGGCTGGACTGAATTTCCTTGTAAATATTTTGCAGCGACGGCGGCACGCGCACACCTTTGGGCACCGAAAAACTCAATCCCATGGCCTCGCCGGGGTTGTGGTAGGGGTCTTGCCCGAGTATCACTACCGTCACCTGATCGAAGGGCGTCTGGTTGAATGCATTGAAAATCAGCGGCCCCGGTGGGTAAATCGTCTTCCCGGCCTGCTTTTCCTGCAACAGAAAAGCCTTGATGTCGGCGAAATACGGCTGGCTGAATTCGTCGGCCAGCACCCGTTTCCAACTTTCTTCGATCTGCACATGGGCAGCAGGCGGTGTTGTTTCCATGATCCTGAAATTTGCCTGCAAGGTAATGACTCGGGGAACTTTTTGTGCCGCCCGGGCATTGGAGTGTCCGAAAGTTGTTACTTTTGCGGCGTTGGTCCCATAGCTCAATGGATAGAGCACCTGCCTTCTAAGCAGGCGGTTACTGGTTCGACCCCAGTTGGGATCACTTGATTATCAAGGAGTTATGCGGGTTTGCATGGCTCCTTTTTTTGTGGTTTACAGCATGGTTTACATTGATACCTCTTTTGCATCCTAAAAGCTGTTTTCGGATGCATTATTTGAAAATCCGACTTAGAATATGGAGCAGGCATTTATTTGGTTCTTCCGTCAGATTATGGAAGAAGAGTATGTTAGTGATGGTAAATACTCTCACTTAGAGTATGCTGCATTTAAAGCATTCATACTACATTCAAATGATCTTTGCGCATATATGAGAAATCAGCGTAACCCTCTTGAAGATGCGTATGAAACTGGCATTTTTACCATCTGTGACTTTATCAACAAAAACAAAGGAGTAAAGGCTTCCGGCAAAATACTCTATAGAGGAACGCGCTTACCCAACTCAATTTTTGAACATGTCATTCAATCTGGATATTATTCAGATTGTGCTTTCTTGTCCACAAGCGATAGTTTAGATGATGCAAAACGGTTTGTTGTAATGGATCAACATGAAGACCCACAAGAAACACATACAATGGTATTATTTTCGATTGTCTCACATTGTACAGGAGTAGATATAAGTGATCTCTCACTTATTCATGGGATAGACGGCAAAGAGACGATTTTCAACCCAGGAACAGTATTCAAGGTTATGGAAGTGAAACAAACGTTTCTTCCAAATGAAACTGCTCGAATAGTATATGAGATAACGCTTGAGGAAGAAGTCAAAAATTAACCGCTTCTTTTCCGCTGTCATTGGTTCAGTGGAACATCAGCACTTCTAAAAGAAGTTCTACTTAAGCCACTTATCAAACACGTAGCATTCCAATTCCTTCCTTCGAGTATAAGTCTGATAATATCTGAGGAAGCGCTCTGTCGGTCGGACCTGGTAATGGCTTTTCAGATACGGCGTAAAAATTTGTTCCTGTGAACGCCAATATTGGTCGTCTACACGGCAATGCCTGGAATGGGTTTTTGTTTTATAGACGAATAGATTTCTTGATAAAAAGGCTTGATACCTGTCAGTGCTGCTTCCCTTTCTCTCATAAGGTCACTCCTTCTTAATTCCTATCCCTATCGGTTCGAACGTCGTCGGTTTCCCCATAGCAAGATCACCGCTACACAAAAAAAATTTGACGATTGCTTGCTAAATTTAGCAACGCCCCATATCTTTGCTCGACATATTTAGCAACGCTTTAATCTCAATGAATATATGTCTAATTACGGCTCCTACTTCAAAGCCCTTCGAGAAGCCAAAAATCTAACACTACGAGAGGTGGAAAAACAAACGGGGGTTTCCAATGCTTACCTTAGCCAGTTGGAAACCGGAAAAGTGAAACAGCCTTCCCCGCTTAATCTGCATAAACTTGCGCAACTATACGATGTATCGTATGAAACATTGATGGAGAAAGTCGGGTATCCGGTGCCTCAATCGACTGAAGTATTGGCCAACAAGGAGCCAATCGCTGCACACGGAAGATTAGGTGCTTTGACCGATGATGAAGAGTTAGAACTCCTGGATTATCTCAAATTTATCCGCAATCGAAGAAAATGAAAGCCTTTTCATTCAGTGGCTATCGCACTTTTCAGAAGTGTCAACGTCAATGGTACTTCAATTCGAAGGCCAAAGGTAGCAATGTAAAGAATGATCCACTCCGTCGTGAAATCACGATGCTTTCACATTTACGAACGTTAGCTGCTTGGCGGGGCCAACTTGTTGACGATGTGTTGAGCACTGAAATGGTACCAGCGTTTAACCAAAGGCAGGAATTTTCTCTCGATGATGCTTTATCAGTTGCAAACAAGCTTTTTAAGAAGAGATTGCGTTTTTCTCAAAATCGCGAGTATCGAGATCCGAATAACAAAAAGAGCCATATTCCTGAAGAATTTTCTCCTTTGCTTGAACATGAATACGACATCCCGGTCAGCGATGAGCAATTGGAAGATGCATGGTTAGAAATCGAAATTGCGCTGACTCATTTTTTCCAGAATGAATCATTAGTAGAACTGCTGCGCGGTGCCGAACATCTTGATGCGCAGAGAACACTGAACTTTAAACTCGAAGGCTTCTCCGCCGTCGGTACTCCAGACCTCATTGTGTACTCTAAACGGCAAGCACCATTAATTGTCGACTGGAAGGTTCATGCTGAACCCGTTAAAAGGTATAATCAACAACTATTGATATATGCATTGGCATTGCACTATAATCTTCCTTTGCCTCAGTACCGACACCGATTCAGTTGGAGAAATTATCCTCTGACGGACTATAAACTTATCGAGTACCAGCTATTGAAAGATGACTTACGACATTATACTGTTACTGAAGACTATCTTTTTCAAATAAGGGAATTCATCATTGAAGGCGCATACAAACTCCAACTCGCTGGCGCTAACGATTCTTACAACTTCGATGACTTACAGGACCTCGAACAAACCGATGACCCTGAAATCTGCCTAACCTGTTCATTCAGAAAAATTTGTAGTCATGAACAAAAACCAACGAACTATCAGCCCAATCTTTTTGATTGGTAATATCGATGAACTGAGTGCTGAATATCGGCTGTTTAAAATTAGCGGTCTACAACCCGATTCACCCAATTTTCAATCAGACCGTCAAATCCTGGTGAAAAAGCTGAGCCAGAAACTGAAGCATCCTGTGACGATAATCGTCAAAGATTCGGCTGCATTTCTTGTGACGCGTAACGACAATGACATCATCGGGAAAGTACCGACTGAATACCCCAAGCGTGGCGGCAATCTTCTCTACTTCCAAGACACCGGAGAAGTAACCCAACTGGATTTTACCAGTAAGGATGAAAACATGCGGAACATCTGCCAACGTTTTCTGCAATTCAGTTTACAGGGACAATTGACACAACAGCCACGATTGTGGCAGCCAAAAGCAGGCCACCCTTTTTTCCGAAAGCAATCAGAACGACAAGATAGAGTCGCTACATTCACCGGATTCGTTGTTCGTGTAATCGACTTGCGAGACCGTTGGGGCATCTGTGTGGATGTCACCAAAAAATATACTTCTGATCAACCTTTACCCACTTATATAAATAAGGAAGAGTTTGACCGTTATTATAAAGGAAAGACTGTTTTCTATCCGTTTGGTGATCGATGGTATGAACTGCGTTTGGATGAATGGAGCGACGTCACAGCAGCGAATTACGTATACGATGACCCCGTCTTACAGCGTCGTGTCTCCTTACACGAAGCCGTAAGGAAGAGGACGCCGCAGCCGCATTCATCCATGTTGGCAAAGTTGCCAGAAGACACTTCAGTCTTGATATATCATACAGCAAATAAGGAATCTCGTGCAGTTCCGGCCGGGCTTTGTTTCGAAGTCTTCAATACGAGCGATCCATCCGTGGGAGCAAATCATCGACAGTCTATTTTGTCGCCAGGCACCAGGCTCCACCAATCACTCGAATTCGTAAAAGAATTTTTGCAAAATCTTAGATTCGGCCAAAGGGATCTCGCAATTGACAAAAACCCGATACATCTCGATTTACGAAAATTTAATTTTCCTGACTTTATGTTAGGAGATTCAGTCGAATTACGCTTATCCGATTTCCAGTCCAAACCTGGTTCGCTTGTAAAAGCTCGTATGGAAAAACTGACTGATGGGAAAACCGGTTTTTTAAAACCAGATCAAACGGCACTGGGTCCACAATACTTGTTTTTGCCACGTTCTGTTTTTGATACCGTGGGCCCGAAATTTAGAAACGATCTTCAACAACAGGTACAGAAAATGTTCCCCTGGGGCGTCTACAATCCTCATTTCGAGTCGTATGAAAACCTGCCCACACGTCGGGCTACGTACGTCGAAGTTGGAAATCGCATAGTAGAAGCTATACGAACCAGAGCGAGAGAATCTGTAACATCCTTTGCTGTTGTGATGATACCGGACGATGGAAAAGCACTACGAAAACATGACCGCCTGGCAGCCCTTGTTACCTGTGAACTTGCCAAATATGGTATACAAGTTTCTATCATCCATATGTCAACCATTACATCCTGCTTCCGAGAGAAGCGAAATCGTGAAGGGAAAACGGAGTATTGTTTGAAAGAAGGGGTTGAGGGAAAATACCGTGGGTACATTCAAAATGTGGCATTGACCAAAGTTTTGCTGCTGAATAATAAATTCCCGTTCCGATTGAACACGCCGCTGAATGCTGATTTGACGATAGGGATTGACGTAAAAAATAACCTCGCCGGCTTTGTGATGGTAGACAAATACTGCCGCTACCTTCGGACAGAAATGGTTCAGTCGAAGCAACGCGAAAAACTCACAAAGGAAAGTATTCAGAAGACCATATACGAACAAGTCAGAAACGAATATCAATATAATAGCAACCAGCCTTTAAAAATCTTGGTCATCCATCGCGACGGCCGCATTTTCGACACAGAAGAAGAGGGTATCATCAGCGCTGTGAAACGCCTGAGGAAAGAAGGATATTTAACTAATGATGCGTCTGTTACTATTCTGGAAATCGCAAAAACATCTATGATTCCAGTACGCCTGATTCAGTGTTGGGCTGACCAGAACAAGAATCAGGAAACCTATAACAACCCAGCAATTGGAACTTGCTACATGCCTGATGCTCGAACAGCTTATCTCTGTACTACGGGTGCTGAATTTCACACTCAAGGTACTTCTAAGCCCTTATGCATCCGATTCATTTCGGGCGAATTGGCATTCAGAGAGGCACTGCGAGACGTGTTTTATCTGTCGACACTCGCTTTCACGAAACCGGATTTTTGTTCCCGACTACCTATCACGACTAAACTACTTGATAATCGCCTGCGTGACCAAGCAAGTGAATACGACGAAGACGAACATCAAAATATCGGATGGGACGACGACGAAGAAGAATTAGAGGATCTCATTCAAAAAGAACTTTCTCAAATTTGATAATCATGAGCGACGTAGGTCTTAATTCTAACATTTATGACATTTCCAGCAAATACCTGACAATCCTAAACCGTTTTTTAGTGGAGGCCAACTACAACTCAACGGCTGTGTCAACTGACTCGATGGAAGAGGTACAAATATTTTTGCATCAACTCTCAACTCCATTGAGTACGAATTTTCAAATTCAGATGGTATCGCAAATTATCCATGACTACCTCAAAGAATATCTGCGAAATCAAACTTCAGAAGTATTTCTCCAGCATTTGATGTCCTTCTTTGATAATCAAACGGGAACGAACCCGGAGGCGCTCAAGAAACTTGCACTATTAGCTGAGGCCCTTAACGAAGAGTGTGACAAAGCTTATTCGCGGATGCGAGTCAGCCGCTAACTTATGTAACTCCCAATCTGACCTATGCAGCACTATCTGGAAGCCATCATCACAGAAACAATTGAACGCGCTAAACGCCTGAAAACCCGACTCCCAACCCCGCCACCTATTCATTTTCAAGTACTTGCGCAAACATCGCTGATGTTGATTGACAAACACATCTCTTTTCTAAATCTTCTTCACTCCGCTCCAGAATATCAGGTTAACCTCAATCAACCAAACAGGCTGAGGGTTTTAAAAACCATCGTTAAGGAACTCGATATTATTGAAAACGTAGCCGTTTCTGCCATCAGTCGGCAACATAAGGATGATGCCAAAATCAACAAGGTCATCCAACAGATTTGTAAAGAAATTGACTATCCAATTCCTGTTCCACCTACAGCGTCTGCGCTATCTACAAATTATTATCAGATTTACCCTCATTTTAATCTTTTATGTGTGCCACTTTTGGAATGCGACTTCCTATTACACCTGCCTGATTTGTATCATGAGCTTGCTCATCCACTGTTTTTGACTGAAAATGACAGCCGGATAAGTCTTTTTCAGGACCGAGCGAAGGAATTTTATGAGATAGTTTCAAAATATTTTGATAGAGTGTCTCTGGAAGACCAGCGTAATAATAGGGGGGACATGGTTGTAAATTATAACGTATGGAAGAGCAACTGGGCTAATTGGCGCATTGAGTTTTTCTGTGATATTTTCGGTGTATGTACTGCTGGGCCCGCATACGGTTGGGCACACTTACACTTAGCTACTAAAAGGGGAAGCAATCCATTTGAAGTACCTCTGTACTCAAAATCTACACATCCGAATGATGAGGCAAGAATGCAAGTCATACTAAATGTGCTTGAATACATGCATTTGACCGATGCAAAAGTATCCATTGAGAAAAAATGGAAAGAAATGCAAGGCATTACAGCAGGACAAAAAAATAGTTTATATGATTTTGCATACCCGGCTGACCTTTTGAAAGAATGTGCATTGCATGGTTTTCGAGCGGTAGTAGATATTGAGTGTAATATTGCTACCGGTCAAACTGGTATTATCTTCAATACGTTAAATGAAGCTTGGGATCGGTACTGGGCTGATCACACTTCTTTCTCCACTTGGGAACGCAAAAAGGTGAAAGAATTGCACTCAATAGATTTGCAATAATTTCAATACATCCTGCTTCCAAAAACTTTATCGAATCGCCGTGACGCGAGGACCGTACGTCCGATGTGTAAAGGAATAAGTTAATCCCATCACCGTTGTCAAGTAGAGTAGAGCAAGTAGATTGCACGTTAAATCGACCTCATATTCGAAACTGCATAGGATCGTTTGAGAGTTCAATTTTGACGGGGTCTTAAGGGAAAAAATTGGTCCGCGAGATATGAACGACCTTAGACCATCGGCTAAATACCTATGCCCCCTCCCCCTACGAAGTGAATGTACGCCCCCCTATCGGCTTTTAGGTAACCCACCCATGCCTCCCTTAATCTTTCGGGGTTCAACCTCAGCGTTATCGATTTTGTTCGATGCTAATCTGAAACAAGAGTAGTATACGTAATTGGTATGCGTCGGCCGAATGCCCGACACTATATCTTAAATGCCATCCTATTCGTCCTGACAGATTGAAAATGCTTTACCAAGACTAACTGAAAAGGAGTGTTCCTTTACGCAACCTCTCCCAACCGCTCTTTCACAATCGCCACCATGAAAGCGCGGACGTCGGAGGAGTGCTTGACCATGTCATAAGGCAGCCGAATAATAAAATGGTGCTTGCCCTTGTCATCGATCCATTCATCTTCTTCCTGGTCGTCGAGTGTACACAGAAAGGTAACGCCGACGTTTTCCACATGTGCGAATTGTGCGGATACATACTGCGTGTCGATTTTATCGGCTACTTCTTTTTCTACAATTTTTACGACATCCATGGACTGAATTTTTGTCAAAGTTAAGAATAGGATTGACATGGCGCAATCCTTATTTGTAAACAGGATTGTTTGGTGGCCGCAGCAGCCGCTTTTCTTCGGGCCGAACCAGGTTTTCGGGAAGTAGCGGATATGAAAAAAGTTTAATTTGTTCCTGTTGCAGGCATTCACTCATAGTTCCTCTGAACTCGACGAGGTACGAAACGGCATTGTCTTCCATGAATTGAGAACTGTATCGACCTCGTTGACCTTTGATCGTGGTGCCGTATTTCCAGACTTCGCCAACGTGGAGGAAGTATAAAGGATGGCCTTCATGTACACAAGGATAGAACCCGTTCTTCGTCGCTATGAGTGCGTATTGCTCTCCTTCTTCCAGTTCGGCAAGTTTTTTCTCTAACTTCTGCTGATGCTTCGTGGTCAGGCGAGGTTCGCCGTTGACGTATTCGACAACGTCATTCCATTTCAGTGCACAAAAGATCAGCAATACAACAGTGCCAATGAAAAACGGTAACGGGTTTTTCTTTTTCGGTTCAAAGGGTTCTAATTTCTTTTGCGGTATATCTGCTCCCATTGTGTTTCGGGTTTAATTCTTTTTCAAACGAATACGCTGACCTTGGATGGATACCTTCAACACGCTGCCGTTGATCTCACCGATTTCGGTGCCATACTGGTCGTACAGTGAACCATTGGTAACTTCACCCGCTTCGTTGCTGATTAAACTTCCGGTGGTGCCTTCAATGACCTCGCCATACCATCGATCCTGCCCAACTACAATTTCAACATCGATACCGTTGTCGTTTCCCGAGTATCGGCCAGTGTAATCACCAGAATTTTGAAAAGAGTCGCCTGAAACAGTAGAAAGCCCACCTTCAGGCCATACGTTATCGATAACTAATACGACACCGATTAGTACAGCATACTTTATGAAGCCAGCAAAAAAGTTCTTAGAGAGAGCCCAAACCAAAGGGAGCACTAAAACGATCAATAAAAAAAACAAAGCGGGATCGAAATGACCGTTTGCAAACACCCCTTTTCGGCCCAAAAAGTAGACTATGCCGAAGCTGAGCAAATAAATACCGACGAAGCGGGCAATTTTTAAGAGGACGCGGACAAAGCGAGATCGGGTTGCGGACTGTTCCATAATAGGTAAGAAAGGTGGATCACATTCCAGTCCCAAAGAATGTTGTTACAAATAAAAAAGGCGTGGAACTGTAATCCATCGCTTTCAAGGTACTACCACGTACCCATAGCCAAATAGAAAACAGTCCACACCGTATCGGTGTGGCTGTTAGTCCATTCTGGCTGCATTCGTAATGTGGTAGTTTTAGAAAGCAAATCAGACTAACGCCTCAAAAAAGCAAACTTGT
>JAEUUT010000175.1 GCA_016787415.1 Saprospiraceae bacterium
GTGGGTGGGGTAGTGGCGCCCATCCTGATCAAGTCGTACCGCGGCGTACAAAAAGGCGAGTACACCAATTATGATATTTCCGACCGAAAACAGCGGCAGTCGTGGTACGTGCTACCTACGCTGCTGTTGAGCGTGGTCACCGTGGCGCTGTACCTGAGTGGACAAAGCCGCATCATCTGGCTGGCTACTTTGTTTGCACTGGTGCTTTTTGTGGCTTCACAGGTGGTCAATTTGTTTATCAAAACCTCCCTGCACGTAGGTTTTAATGCCTATCTGGGCTTTTTGGCCTTGCCAATGAGCAAGTGGATGGGCCTGGCGTTCTTACTGTTTACAATCCCGCTGGCATGGTCGAGAATCGTGCTGAAAAGGCATACGGTGCCGGAAGTAATCGCTGGCGCTGTATTGGGTGTGCTGTCCGGCTGGGGCTTTTTGTATTTGCTGGATCAGTGAGCGGGGGGATGCGCAAAATCATCCACATCGACATGGACGCGTTCTACGCCTCCGTTGAGCAGCGCGACAACCCCGAACTGCGCGGTATCCCTTTGGCCGTGGGTGGGGGAGGGCCGAGGGGGGTAGTAGCGGCGGCCAGTTATGAAGCCCGCAAATTCGGTGTGCGCTCTGCCATGTCGGGCGCAAAAGCGCGCAAACTGTGTCCGCATCTGGTATTTGTCAGGCCCCATTTTGAAAAATACAAGGAGGTGTCCCATCAAATCCGGGCTTTGTTTCACGAATATACCGATCTGGTGGAACCATTGTCGCTCGATGAAGCCTATTTGGATGTGACCAACCCGAAATTAGGCCCGCCTTCGGCCACGATTATTGCGCGGGAGTTGCGGCGGCGCATTTTGGAAACGACCCAACTGACCGCTTCGGCCGGCGTTTCCTATTGCAAGTTTTTGGCAAAAGTGGCTTCCGACTTGAACAAACCCAATGGCATGGCCATCATACTGCCCGAAGAGGCGGAGGCTTTTTTAGAAAAATTAGAGGTGGAAAAATTCCACGGCATCGGAAAAGCCACCAGCGCCAAAATGCACAGAATGGGCATTTTCAACGGCCGCGACCTCAAACAATTTGCACTGCACGACCTGGTGCGGCGTTTCGGGAAAGTGGGCCGTTTTTACTACAACATCGTTCGTGGTATCGACGACCGGGCGGTGCACAGCCATTGGGTGCGAAAGTCTATCAGCACGGAAGAAACATTCCGCACCGATCTGGACAATACCGAAGATATGATGGAGCAAATAGCCCTTATCGCCGATCACCTGCAACGCATCGTGGAGCGCTCCGACAACCCCGGGCGCACCCTGACACTCAAGGTGCGGTATGCTGATTTTCGAATCGTTACACGTTCCAAAACGGTCGATCATGAAATCACCAAAGCCGAAGAGATGGTCGCGCTGGCAGCGCCTTTGCTGGCGGATACGGACGCGCTGGAGAAAAAAGTGCGCCTGCTGGGGTTGGGACTATCCAACCTGCGCAAGGAACGGGCAGAACAATTGCGGGAGCCGGTGGGGCCAGGCGAACAATTGGTGCTGGAGTTTTAGAGGCTTCCCAAAAACGCTATATCTTCCATTGCTCGGTAAATCAATAGTTGCAGAACATGTTAGACAATCGCTATTTTACAACACAATCCAATTCCGGAAACGGAGAAGTCTCCTCCGAAACGGTTTTCCATTACCATCAGGACGGCGATCTGGTATATGCCGAATATTCCGGCGGCGAAATCCTGAAAGGACACCTGCTGGGGAAAATGATCGACGGCGAATACCTGGAATTTGCG
>JAEUUT010000118.1 GCA_016787415.1 Saprospiraceae bacterium
CATACAACAAAAGCCAGAAGTAATCAGGCGTACTCTACGGACTTAGGACTTAGGACTTAGGACTTACGACTTACGACTCAGGACTTCTCGTAACATGGTACTCAGAGCAGAAAATATCATCAAGGTATATGGCAAGCGTACAGTAGTACGTGGTGTTTCATTCGATGTGAAGCAGGGCGAAATCGTCGGCTTGCTGGGCCCAAACGGCGCGGGTAAAACCACCTCGTTTTACATGACCGTGGGCTTCATTCAGCCCACCAGCGGCAGCGTTTACCTCGATACGGAAGAAATTACTACCCTTCCGATGTATCGCCGCGCCCAGAAAGGCATCGGCTACCTGCCGCAGGAGCCCAGTGTTTTTCGCAAACTCAGTGTGGAAGACAATATCAAGGCGGTGCTGGAAATGACCAAACTCAGCAAAGCCGAACAAGCCGACAAACTGGAGTCGCTCATCGACGAGTTCAACCTCCATAAAGTGAGGAAAGGCAATGGCGATACGCTTTCAGGTGGTGAACGGCGTCGTACGGAAATTGCCCGCGCACTGGCCTCCGATCCACGCTTTATCCTGCTCGACGAGCCCTTTGCCGGCATCGACCCCATTGCCGTGGAAGATATTCAGTCAATTGTTGCCAAATTGAAAACCAAGAATATCGGTATCCTCATTACTGACCACAACGTGCAGGAAACGCTGAGCATCACGGATCGGGCGTACCTCATGTTTGAAGGCAATATCCTCAAGGCCGGTACGGCCGAAGAACTGGCCGAAGATGAAATGGTACGCAAGGTGTACCTCGGAAAGCATTTTGTGCTGAAAAGGAAGGTGCTGGACTAGGGATTTAAGATTGCAGATTACATGATTTTAGATGTAAGATTTCCCGAGACGCCCTCCTTCTTAAATCTTAAATCATGTAATCTTAAATCTAAAATCTAAAGAATCCCTTGTTCCGGATTCCGCCCTTTCACACCTTTGAAATAATTCCAGATGAAGGCGATATCGGCGTCCTCGTCGTTGGTAGGCCAAAATAATGTCGGGTCAAAAAACACCTCTTTGTTTTCCCAATTGAAAGTACACAGACAAATAGGCACTTCTGCCAGTCGGGCGATGTGGTAAAACCCGGTTTTGAAACGCTCCACCCTGGTTCGGGTGCCTTCGGGCGCAATGACCAGGTGCATGCGTTTTTCGCGGTGAAATGCTTCAACGGTAGCCGATACGAAATTGTGGTTTTTGCTGCGGTCGACTGGAATACCGCCCAGCCAGCGAAAAAAGACGCCGAAGGGCCAGCGAAAAATGGTGTGTTTGCCGACGTAATTAGCCCGATATTTTCCTGCGCTGTTGACCAGTACCCCCACCGGAAAATCCCAGTTGGACGTGTGAGGCGCCACAGCGACCACCAGTTTATCCACTTCCGATGGATAATGGCCCGTTATTTTCCAGCCCCACAAGCGGAGCAATCCTTTGCTGATCCAACTGAACATATCAGGTCTTTTTTGGTCGTAAAAGTAATAATGACTGTTACAATTTCAGCAAAGCCAGTTGCGCTACTTCCTTGGCTTTGGGCAGGTTGTCGTGTGGGTTATCCATGGCATCGAGTGTAATACTCAGCACGGAGTCGCCTTTTTTCACCAGTAATGTTACAATAGTGGTGCCCCAGAGCGCGTCATCGCCCAGGCCGCTCACTGATTCTTCGTAGGTGTCGCGGCGGTCGCGTTTGAGGTTGTCAAATTGCTGGCTGGAATGCAATCCATTTCCATAGTTGAAAACCTGCACTACGAGGCTGTTGCGCGTGGGCAGGAAATTGCTGGCGTCTTTTTCATTGTGCGCCTCCCGTTCTTTCCAGTCGGGGCGGTTCCAGGTGTGCAGGCAGAAGGCCTGATTGGGCAAGGGGCGGCTGTTGAGGCTCAGGGCCTTGCCGTCGATATTGAAGATTTTCTGTATTTCTTCCTGTGTGATCAGGTCGCAACCGTGGTCTTTCCAATTGTTTTTACGAAATTCCCTTAAGGCAACCGTATCGATGCTCCATGCATCGGTCTGTGAGACAGCAGCCGGCTTGTCCTGTTTGCAATTTCCAAAAATAAAGGCCGTAAAAACGAGGGCTGTCGTAAAAAGCGCAGATCGTAGCATAGAAAAGTGTCGTATTGAATGATTTTGGATGCCTTTTGTGTAAAAAAGCGCGCAAAGATACGCTGATATCGCGTTTAAAAAAAGGAATGCCAATCGGTAAAAGGCAAGGGATTAAAGCCAATTTTATGCCGAAAAGGCGAAAAAAAGACTCAAAGTGAAATTGTCCGACATTTTGTTCCGAACATTGTGCCGCATGCCGGGCGCGATTGCCGATATAAAATCGCACATTTGCCCCGACAACTCAAATCATTATCTAACCACCACAAGTTACAGACAGGATAAAATTATGGCTGAAACCCTCGACACGTCCAAAACCCAACCGAATGCAAAATTTCCGTCCGGAATTCCTTATATCATAGGCAATGAGGCGGCAGAGCGATTCAACTATTACGGACTCCGCGCTATTCTGACCACGTTTATGGTGGCGCAGTTTTACAACCCCAGTGGTTCTACCGATCCCGCAATAGTACAGGTGGCGGAGGCTACGGCAAACGCTAAAACCCACGACTTTGTGGCTATGACATACCTGTTGCCGATGTTTGGGGGCATGGTAGCCGACTGGTTCTGGGGCAAATACAAAACCATCCTGTGGCTGTCGCTGGTGTATGCGCTGGGCAGCACGATGGTGGCACTTTCCGTCAACAGCGAGGTGATGTTTACCACCAGCCTGATGCTGATTGCACTGGGCGCCGGCGGTATCAAGCCTTGTGTATCGGCCAACGTGGGCGACCAGTTTGACGAAAGCAATTCGAGCCTGATTTCCAAAGCCTTCGACGCATTTTACGCTTCCATCAATGCAGGTTCTGTACTGTCGATCCTGCTCATCCCTTACCTGAAAAAACATTATGGCCCTACGGTAGCATTTGGCGTGCCTGCCATTGCCATGCTGGTAGCCGTGTTGTTTTTCTGGATGGGCCGCAACAAGTACCGCCGCGTACCACCTGCCAAAACCGACCCGAATCGGATCGTCGTGCTGGCAACAGCGTTTCTTTCCCTGCTGGCCAGTTATATCTACTTCGATAAAATTCAGCACCAGGGTATCGGCTCCGTACTGGGCGCCTGGCTGGTAATGGTCATCGTGCTGGCTTTTGTTTTCAAAAAACAATGGTTTGCCAAACCCGGCAACTTCGTAGGTATCAACCTGTATGCCCTTACCAATGGAGGCTTTGCGGCCGCAGCAAAAGAATACGGCGACGAAACCCTGGAAGGTATCCGCTCTGTATGGCGTGTATTGTCGGTATTCGCATTCATCCCGGTTTTCTGGGCATTGTGGGATCAAAGCCAGTCGGAATGGGTCGTTCAGGCGTCTAAAATGGACCTCAACTGGCTGGGCATCACCTGGGAGGCGGAGCAGATTTCTTTTGTAAATGCAGCCTTTATCCTGGCCTTTATTCCATTGTTCTCTTTTGTGCTTTTCCCGGCACTCAGGAAGGCTGGACTGCGCATCACGCCGCTTCGCAAAATCGGCGCTGGTTTTGTGCTTACAGCCCTTTCATTTGTCATTATCGCCATTATCCAGGGCTGGATCGATGCGGGCGAACGCCCCAACATCAGTTGGCAAATCCTGGCATTCGTGGTGCTCACGGCCGGCGAGGTGCTCATCTCCATCACGGGTCTGGAATATGCCTACACGCAATCACCGCCATCCATGAAATCGACCATCATGGCCTGCTGGCTCATTACGGTCACCATGGGCAATGTGATTGTATCTGTTATCCAGAATAACATCAAAAACGGCGGCTTTTTTGCGCAATACCACGGAGCAGGCTTTTTCTGGCTGTTTACGGGTATTTGCTTCGCAACAGCGATCCTGTTTATGATTATTTCTCCGCGTATTAAAGAACGGAGTTACATTGTTTAGAGGTGAGAGGTGAGAGGTGAGAAGTGAGAGAGGGCTGCCCGGTGAAGGACGAAATGTCGTGTACCGGGCAGCCCTTAGTATTTCCGGATGGTTTTTTTGCTAAAATCTGCTGAATTCGTTCAACGCTATTACATTTTCCTGTGATGGCTTACCTTTGAAGCGTGGCAGCCTGTCCTTCGGCCGGCTGGTGAAAATTTATTTTTACTATTCAACAACAAGGCTACTCATGAATTTTAAACTTCTACGCCTCTTTGCTTTTTTCTTACTCTTGATGGCTGCCCGAAGCGGGAGTGCTCAGTGTGAGTATACACTTTACATGGAGGACTCTTTTGGTGACGGCTGGAATGGCGGCATACTCACCATTACTACCGGAACCGACTCGTACGACTTTATGATCGACTCGCCTTTCCTGGGCACCGGCGATGGCGAAGACAGCACGGTGGTGTTTCTGGTGAATGCCAATGTGCCGCTGTTGCTTACCTGGTCGGCTGGTTTTTATGATGAAGAAGTTTCCTTTACACTTGTCGATAACAATGGCAACGTAGTGTACACCTCCGGCTTCGTTGAAGACGGTTTGCTGTTCGTCGGCCAGGGTGTGTGCCCCAATTGCCTGAAACCAACCAATCTGATCGCAGAAAACGTGTACGATACCCGTGCTAAACTCCGCTGGACGCCCGTAGGCGCCAGTCCGACTGTCGGCTGGTGGGTTATTTACGGTCCGGAAGGCTTTGTACCCGGCCCTGGTGTAGGCGATACAGTGTATGTGACCCTCCCGAAGGTAACCCTGCAGGGTTTGCAGAAAAAGACAAAATACGATGCATACGTCATCCAGGATTGCGGTGGTGGCGATGCCAGCCAGTTGTTAGGCCCATTGAGTTTTGAAACCTACTGGACCAACGATGTGGGCGTTTCGGGAGTGCTCACCCCCACCAGCGGCTGCGACCTGGGCGTAGAAACGCTTACTATTCTGATGAACAACTACGGATCGGCGCCACAATCGCTCGTCCCGTTCAATTTTACCGTGAACGGTCAGGAAGCCGGTGTTCCGCAGCCACAGGATGGCTTCTACACGGGCGTGCTCGGCAAGGATAGCAGCGAAGTGATCGAATTTGAAACCACCTACGATTTCTCCGCACCGGGCGAATACGTCATTCAGGTATTTACCCAAATGGGTGGCGATGAGGATTTCAGCAACGACACCACTACCTACTACCTCGTAGGCCGCCAGGTTGTTCCCTACTTCCAGGATTTTGAAAACTGGTCGGGGGGCTGGAAAGTAGAAGAAACCAGCCAGAACCCTTCCTGGGAGTTTGGTACACCTAATAAAACCCTGCTCAACGGCGCAGCCAGCGGCCAAAACGCCTGGGCAACCAAACTGGTAGGTTCTTACAACTCCAGCGAACGCTCTTACCTCAATTCTCCTTGTTTCGACTTCTCCAACCTGACAGACGATCCCGTCATTGAGTTTTCCGTGTTCTACAACACAGAAACCAGTTATGATGGTATGTTTCTGGAACTGTCGGTAGACGGCGGCACTACCTGGGAAAAAGT
>JAEUUT010000288.1 GCA_016787415.1 Saprospiraceae bacterium
AAACACGCCTGTATTTGTCGATGGCGGCTTCGAGGTCGGCTGTTTTGATGGGTTTCAGCAGGTAGTCGACCGCTGTTACCTTGAATGCTTTCATGGCATATTCATCGTAAGCCGTGGTAAAAATGACGGGTGCTGTGACCGTCACATGCTCGAATATTTCAAAACTGGCGCCATCGGCCAAGTGTATGTCCAGCAAGATGAGGTCGGGCTGCGGATTGCTTTGCAGCCACAATACAGCCGTTTCCACGCTGTCGAGGCGGTCTATTACCACTGCTTCCGGCGCGATTTCTCCCAACATTTTCTCCAGCCTGCGGGCCGCGGCATTTTCGTCTTCAATGATGAGTATTTTCATGGTGAGTGGTGAGTAGTGAGTGGTGAGTAGTGAAGGGGGGCTTTTGTGGGTGAGGTTGGGGCGGGGGGAATGGAGCGTTTTTTTATTGGGTAAAATGAAAGGACCTCGAGGGCGTGTTTTGTTTGTACTATTTGGGGATTGGGGCGAATATGATTTGAACGGAACGTAGGGCGATGGATTGATTTGAACGGAACGTAGGGCGATGGATTAATTTGAACGGATACGTGAGGTGATGGATTAATTTGAACGGATACGTGAGGTGATGGATTAATTTGAACGAATACGTGAGGTGATGGATTAATTTGAACGAATACGTAGGGCGTTGCCCTACGCTATTGAATACGCCCTTTCAGGGCTCCTCCGCGGTGGTAATGAGTGGCCTTCTCACTTCTCACCTCTCACTTCTCACCTCTCACTTCTCACCTCTATCTTCTCTTACCGGTACTTTCACCGTGAAAAATGCTGAATTGTCTTCCACAATGACCGGGCGTTCGCCAAAAAGGCGGTATCGATGAATCAGGCTTTGCAGACCGAAATGGGTACTGGGTTCCGGTTTTATTTTTTTCTGGATGTTATTCCGCACCACTACATAATTGTCATTGTCCATAAAGATTTCAATTGTCAGGGGGCGGGAGGAAGAGATGATGTTGTGTTTGACCGCATTTTCCACCAGCATTTGCAGGGCCAGCGGCATCACCAGTCCGGTATGCCCGTTGAGCCGATCGATCAGATGGAATCCGTCTTCATATCGTTTTTTTAGTAGAAAATGGAAACTCTCCACCAGTTCTTTCTCTTCCTGCAAGGTAATGAAATCGCGTTCGCGATAGGCCATCATGCTCCGATAGAAGTCGGACAGGTGTTCGACGTATTCCACGGCGATTTTCGGGTTTTCTTCAATGATGGTAATGAGGGTATTGAAACTGTTGAACAGGAAATGAGGGTTGATCTGGCTCTTCAACGCAGCAAACTGCGATTCCACATTTTCACGTTTCAACTGCGCCTCTTTCTTCAAGCGCGCTTCCCGGATGCGTACAAATGCATAAAATGTAGCGCCGGCCAGCAACAGACACAGCAGAATAAACCACCACTGCGCCCAGAAAGGTGGATGAATAGTAAATGCCCACGACGTTTCGGGCACATGGTCGAAATTACCGTGTTCACTGGTTTGCACCCGGAATGTATAGTTGCCGGGGGGCAGGTTGGGGTAGGAGGCCAGCGGGTCTTTGGAGATTTTCCAGTTCGGGTCAAAACCTTCCAGTTTGTAGCGGTAGCGCACCGATTCTGGACTGCTGTACCACAGTCCGGTAAAATTGAAAATGAAATAATTCTGATCGTATGCGAACGTATGTTGCTGAAGATCAACAGACTGCATGAGCACTGAGACAGCCGTAATGTCCGGTTGCGGATCGTCCAGAAAAGTTTCCCCGTAGGCAGCGATTCGAACAATGCCCTGGCGTGCGCCGATCCACACATTACCAGCCTGGTCGCGATACAGGGCATTCAGATTGACTTCCATTGTTCCGTTCTGCAATTCGGAAAAGACGGCGTGATCTACCCGATCCGGATTCAGCAGGTCGAAACCGTCGTCGTATCCGATGACAATCATGCCGTTGCCGCTTACGGCCAGGCCGGTTATTTTGTTGCTGTGCAGGTGGTTGGCGGTGGTAAAATGCCTGAATTGCCCGTTTTGGAAAGAAAAAAGACCATCGCGATCGGTACTGAACCAGATGTTGCCTTTATTGTCCTCCGCAATACTGTAAATCGTTCGCAGTTTTGTGTCGCCAGCCTGCGTAAAAGATTGTATCCGGCCATTTTCCAGCATTTGCAGCCCATCCCCGTCGGTGCCAAACCATACGCGTCCTTTGCTATCGGTGAATACCTTGTAGATGTAACTGGTTCCGAGTGTTTCTATTTCAGGAATATCCCTCAGCATTTTATGCGTACGGGTATCGCACACCGTAATGCCGCCAAGGGTAGCCAGCCACACCCGCTGGGCATCGCCATTTACTGACAGAACGCTGCCATTGGCGAGCCCGTCTTTTTCCAGGATATGTTGTCGCAGGGCGCCTTTTTCATCCACCACATAGACGCCATTGCCAAAAGAACCTGCCCAAATTTCGCCATAGGGCGATTCCCAAAGAGAAATGATATTCTCTGCCCGGGGTAGAATTTGACGGTATGTGTTGCTCTCCCGCACAAATAACCCCTGCTGACTGCCAGCCCAAAGGCGGTTTCGGCTGTCGATCAGTACGGCTTGAACATTGGCAAAAGTGGGCGTCAGAATGCCGAACATGGCCTGGGCGCTGTACAGGGCGCCTTTATCCGTTACCACCCAAAGCAGTCCTTCCCGATCCTTGAAAAGGCGCTGGATTTTCGAATATCTGAGCAGGTTTTGATCTGGAAGTGTAAAGAGTGCTGCAGATGCAGTTTCAAAACGAATGGGCCCATTGTGTTCGGTACCGATCCAGACTTCCTGCTTTCCAAATGCTACGAGGCTGGTGACGGGCCCATAAGGCCAATTCTGTGTACGGTATTTGCAGTGTTTGGCCGCAATGTCGTAGCAACAAACCCCATAGTCGTGCGTACCAATCCACATATTCCCCTGTCCGTCGGGCGCCAGTGTCGTAATGATTTGATCGGGGAGGCCATCGGCAGCACTTATTTTTTGCACTTTTTTCTGCCCCTTGCTTGGCATGGAGCAAATGCTGATACCGGCATCTGTGGCTGCCCATATATTTCCCTTGCCGTCAGTAGCCAGCGCATAAATGTCGTCGCTCGACAAACCATCGTCAGCGACATTAAATTGGTACATTCGATTGTCTTTCCACACATACAGCCCTTCGCCGTAAGTACCAATCCAGCAGGCGCCGGAACTATCTTCCGAAAATGCTGTGATGGCCATGGACGGCAGTCCTTCCGAAGGTTGCCATACCTGAAGAACGGCTGATTGCATCGGTTGGTCGTAGGCGCTCCCCGCAAGAATGGAGGGGAAATTGCCGGTCATGGGCACATAGGCGATGCATCCGTTTTGAAAGCCGACCCAGATACGTCCCTGCGATTCTGACAGGGCCGTTACTCGTACCGATTGAAGAGAGTCGGGTATCAGGATGGGTTGAAACAAGAGGCCGTCGTACCGCAACAGGCGGCCAAGCGCGCCACACCATATCCACCCGCGGCTGTCCTGCAAAATGGTAGTGATATGTACTTCTCCCAGTTCCTTTGCCGAGTGTGCCCTGAATTCGGGCATTTGCGCCCTGACAGTCAGGTACACACAGCAATAGAAAAATAATATGGAGAGCGTTTTTTTCACGATCAGGACGGAAGCGGGTTTAATTAGCCGATTTAAGGTCGGCATCAATGGTAACGGTAATTTCTTCGGCTATTTTCTGGTACACGATCCGTGGGATGGTAATGTTGTGATCGCTCAGGGGTACGGTAAATGTGGATGTCACGTGGATGTGTTTGCTTTTTACTACTACCTGGCTCTTGATGATACGTTCCTGTTCTATACCGTGTACGGTAATTTTTCCTTTTGCCCGCACAGCATAGGTTCCTTCTGTCTGTAAATCGATCTGTTCGATAATTTTGCCTACAAAACTCGCTTTTGGGAACTTGTCGCTTTCCATGTAATTCTCATTGAAATGTTCGCGCTGTAGCCGGTTGTTGAACCCTTCAAAAGAACGGATTTCTACCGTCCAGGCAAAACTGTTGGCAGAAAGGTCGATAGCGCCGCGCAATTTGTTGCTTTGCGCCTCGATAACCTCCAGGGCAGCGTCCGACTTCAACAACACTTTGCCCGTGTCGCACCGATATACGATTGGATCGGGCGAAAACAAGACTGATGTACAGCAAAAAGACCACAGGAATAGCAGGACTGGCATACCGTTCATTTTAAAAATTGCCTAAAAATAGAAGGTACCTGACAGTTCGTTCGAATTTTGAAACTGAACCGGTAAAAAACCGCGCCGGGCCGGATTCTGGCAAGAATTTCGCTGCCCTAAAATAACGAATGCAAACTGTCGTTTTCCGTTCTTCTAAAAACAGGGCGGCTTTGTTGCATAACTTTAAAAATGCACTACCTTTGGTGCGCAATATCGTCCTAAAATCATATTTCTGTCATGCGATTTCCATTTGGCAACAAAAAAGACGATGCCCTGCACAACGACCAGGATCATAAATCCAAACGTTCACTGGACGACCTGGAAGATGATGACATTACCAAACTGGGCAAAGACGAAATGAACAAACTGGGCGGTGGCCGTGATGCTTCCAAGCCCTTGTCCGGTTTTCCGGACCTGCGCGACAGTTTGGGAAGTACTATCCCACTCTAAATATTGTCTGGCCGCTTTCCATTTATGTTCTACCAATTGATGTATCCCGAATTGTTCTGTTGAAGAGCAATTCGGGATTTTTGTTTTATGGTTGTACCCCATTCATTTATAAGAAAAACAGGTGTATCTGTCGCACGCTGTGACGAGTAATCCACTACCTATTTGAATAAAGAATTTTTCTACATTTGGAGGCGAAAACACTGCATATGCAACATACCCTCCGCGAACTGCTGGAACAAAACCTGATCGAAAACCATGATGCCGAGCGAATTCAGGCGCTTGAACAACAACGCCCTTTTTCGTTGCACTGGGAACTCAAAACCCTGCTGTATCTCGGCGTAATACTCCTCAATATCGGGCTTGGATACCTGATTTATCAAAACATCAATCATATCGGCCATGTAGCCCTGATTACCCTGATCGGTGGGCTTTGTGCCATTTGCATGGCTTATTCCATCCGCTATCGGCGCCCGTTCAGCCCGGGCGAAACGGAAAGTCCAACTCCTTACTACGATTATATCCTGTTGCTAGGCTGCCTGCTGTTTCTGGTATTGGAAGGCTATGTGCAGTACCAATACAACCTGTTTGGTACGCGATACGGGCTGGCTACATTTATTCCCATGGTGCTGTTTTTCGGACTGGCCTATTGGCTCGACAACCGCGGCGTGTTGTCGCTGGGCATCACTGCACTGGCTTCCTGGGTGGGCATCACTGTAGCGCCACAGGAAATACTAAGTAAAAACGATTTCAACAGTGGCGCCATCGTGTACACAGGTGTGGCGTTGGGTGCCTTTCTCACGATCGTGCCGTTTCTGAGCGAGCGCCTGAACTTCAAAAAGCACTTTTCATTGACCTACCTCAATTTTGGGGTACATATTGGTATGATTTCCTGCCTGGCCGGTATGATGGCGCTCGATCGGGAAATCCTGTTTTTCCCGCTGTTGTGTATGGCGGTCGGATTCTTTTTGTGGTATGCCCGCACGCGAGGCTCGTTTTATTTCCTGACGGTAGCTGTGATTTATGGGTACATAGGATTTACATACCTGCTGGTAAACCATACGGCTTCCTGGGATTTCGACTTCATGTTTTACCTGTTGTATTTTTTCCTGTCGTGTGCAGGCGTTATTTATTTCCTGATCCACTACAAACGTTTTATCAAAAATAAACAGCCATGACAGCATACAACCCGAAATGGCTTGATGCGCTGCGCATCCGTGAAATAGTGGCTGCATGGCGCCGGAACGAATGGATAGACGAGCCAAAATGGAAAAACATTGAGGCCGCATATCCAGATCAGTTTTATTCGCCCAATTTGTTCGTACGTATTGGCCTCGCCTTTTTTAGCCTGATACTGCTATCGGCAGCCATGGGTTTGATGGGACTGTTTTTCGATCCCGACTCTGAAATAGCCTTTGCCACCTTTTGCCTGTTTGTGGGTGTCATGGCCTTGCTCTTTCTGGAATTCTGGGCCATCCGTTCGGCCAGGCATTACGGCAGTGGTGTGGATGATATGCTGCTGTATTTCGCTACAGGCTGTATTATTTCAGGGTTGTGTCTTCCCATGCCGTATCAGACGGACGAACTGGTGTATTACTGCGTGGCGTTGCCCTTCCTGATCGCCGGAAGTGTTCGTTACCTGGATCGGGCCTTGAGTGCTGCCGCATTTGTCTGCGGTCTGTTGATTCTGTTAAAAATAGCCTTGCATGTGCCGGGTATCAGCATCTTTCTGCTTCCACTGACAGGTATACTGTTTTCAGCAGCCATTTATCTGTTTGCCCGGGAAGGCCAGCGGCGGCATGCCTGGCGTTTCTGGCATCGGCAACTGTCGCTACTGGAATGGATGAGTATCGTAACGCTCTATCTCAGTGGCAACTACTGGGTAGTGCAGCAGGTAGCAAGCGATGCCTTGCAGATGGTAGACATGCCTTTGCCCTGGTTTTTTTGGGTGCTCACATTTGTATTGCCGATTGCCTACATCTGGGCGGGTTTGCAGCAAAAAGACCGCCTGATGCTCGATACGGGCCTGGGTGCTATTGCAGGCGCTGTTTTTACTTTCCGCTATTATTTTCATGTATTGCCCTGGGCCTGGGCAGCGGTCATTGCCGGTGCAGTGCTATTTGCCGGCGCATATTTCAGTATTCGCTACCTGCGTAGCCACAAAGGCCGGTACACATATGCGGTGGAAGGAGATAAAATATGGCTACAGGAACTGGAAGAACAACTGATCGAACAGACGATTGCAAGCCAGAACCCGCCGGTTCCGGTGAAGAAAGATGGGTTTGGAGGCGGACAGTTTGGTGGCGGAGGAGCGGAAGGAAATTTTTAGAGGCTGTTTGAGTTGATATTTTGTAGCAAGGAAGAAGAATTGGATATACAAATAAGGTTTGTTTTTCGCCTCATAGATATTAAACTCAAACAACTTTTTGGCGTATTGACGATATTTTGATAAAATTTTGTTCAATGAACATTATTTTTCTACTTTTGACAGGTATCTATTGAATTGGTACTTATCTACAAGAGTAACGTACCCAGAAAATCTTGCAGGCTTTTTATGCTCACACATATTTAATATATTAATTTAAATGATATGATAGACGATCAGATTTTTATGGCACAAGCCATTGCGTTATCAGTATCCGGGATGGAAAATAATGAAGGAGGCCCCTTCGGTGCTGTTGTTGTGAAAGATGGGGTAGTAATTGGAATAGGTAATAACAAAGTAACATCGACCAATGACCCTACTGCTCATGCTGAAGTAGTAGCAATCAGAGAAGCATGTAAGCATCTGAATAGTTTTCAACTGGATGGTTGTGTACTGTACACTTCCTGTGAACCATGCCCAATGTGTTTGGGCGCCATTTATTGGGCGAGACCCGATAAAATTGTTTACGCTTGTACCAGAGATGATGCAGCCGCTATAGATTTTGATGATGCTTTCATTTATGAAGAAATACAAACTACCATAAATTCCAGAAAGATTCCGATGTGTCAGGTGTCTCGCAATGATGCGCTGGTAGCATTCAAAAAATGGGCAGAAAAAACAAACAAGACTCGTTATTGAAAGCAGGCCTGAACTATTTTAATAATTCATTTCGGGCATTCATATACTACTGTTGCACACACAGCAGATCATAAATCAGAATATATGACAAATTATTTAAAACGTTATTTTGGGCAGGGAGTAGAAGACTTCAGTATTCGAACAGAAGTCCTGGCAGGGTTTACAACATTCATGACTATGATGTATATCATAGTTGTAAACCCAGACATATTAGGGAACCATACTCAGATGCCCTACACAGGAGTATTAACCGCCACAATTCTTGTCAGTGCCCTAAGTTCTATTGCAATGGGATTGTATGCGAATAACCCTATTGCTCTAGCACCGGGAATGGGTTTGAACGCTTTCTTTGTTTACGGAGTAGTGCTTGGGCAGAACATAGATTGGCGCATTGCTTTAGGCATCGTCTTTTGGTCCGGTATTATCGCTATCATATTATCGCTGTCGAAAGTTCGTGACATCATAGCACAGGCAATACCCAATAGTCTTAAAAGTGCCATTGCCGTTGGAATCGGCTTTTTTATTGCATTTATTGGCCTGGTACAGGCAGGAGTTATTATTTCCAGTGAAGATACATTGGTCAAAATTTCAACTTTGGGGGCCAAACAAGTGCTTTTTTGGATAGGTTTATGCGTTTCTGCCTTCCTTCTTATTAAGAAAATTCCCGGAGCATTAATTGTTGGTATTATTCTGACCACATTGCTGTCAACATTTTTTGGAAGAGTCATAGGAACAGAAAAACTGGTAAACTGGAATGGTATTTTTTCAACTCCAAACTTCGAGTTGTTTCTTCAGTTTGACATACTTAGCCCTCTAGCAGTATCATTTGTGCCAGTTGTATTCGCATTTTTGTTTACAGACATGATCGATAGTATCTCGCTTTTTATTGGTGTTGCGGAGGCCTCTAATTTAAAGGACGCTTCCGGGCAACCTAAAAATATGAAAAAAGCATTATTGGTCGATTCATTATCAACCACCATCTCAGGTATATTTGGTACAAGTTCATCAACAAGTTATATTGAATCAGCAGCGGGTATTGGGCAAGGCGGGAGAACTGGCCTGACAGCAGTAGTATGTGGCTTGTGCTTTTTACCTTTTTTATTCTTCGCCCCGCTCATTTCAGTAGTGCCCAGTTTCGCTACTGCTCCAACCCTTGTGCTGGTAGGCGTTTTTATGGCTCCTTCTATAAAAAATATTAATTGGAGTGATTATGAAGAGTCCATCCCTGCATTTATTGTAATGATCCTTATACCGCTTACATATTCTATTACAAATGGGATCATTTGGGGCTTTTTGTCATGGACTGTACTTAAAATCCTGAGCGGTAAATGGCGCCAATTGAATATTGGCATTGTCATCATTGACCTTATTTCTGTTCTCGCGCTGTTGCGGTAGCCGAATACTTCGAACGAATTGTATATTATTATGAAAAAACAACCTTTCATGAAGAATATTCAAGGAAAGGTTATTCTATAGAACAAGTTTTAATGAAACCCGAGATTACAAAAAAAAATATTTACATTAGTCACTCTTCTCGTAGTGAAGATGATATAATGTTGGTAAACTACATCGCCGAGTCGCTACAGGCTGATGGACTAAACGTATTCCATTCAGATACTACTTCGGATATTGGTAAGGAGTGGGCAGATCAGATAGATGAAGCATTAAATATCTGCGATTATTTTATCCTTGTTATCTCCAATGAATCCATGTTAAGCGACATGGTGCTGGAAGAGGTACGAAGGGCAAAAAAGCAAAAAGATCTGAATCAAAAACCGGAAATTATTCCTATCAGGCTTAAAGTGCCCGCAAATTTGGAACTTCCCTATACGTTATCTGCTTATATCCCCCCTATTCAACGATTTACATGGCGAGATGAATCTGATAATAAAGACCTGATTCATTATTTGAAAAACATTATCAATATATCACCGGATCAGCAAAAACACACCCAAGCAAGTATAAATGAAACACTTGCTACACGCGAGCAAATAAAATTGTTAATTGCCAATGGCAAAATCGAGCAAGCATTTGCATTATTATCTACTGTCAGTCCCCACCAGGAAACAATCCAATTACAGGCCCTATTTTCAGTAGGGAAAAAGAATTTTAATCTTGGGAAAATTGACTTTGGCGAATGGCAACGAATTCAGTCAATAGTGATTGCTGGAATTCTGGAAATACTGGACGAGCCATCTTCCACTTATAAAGATTTTAATAATTTTTCACCTTATATATTGCCTGCAAAAGAACCTCTTCGAAAAATAGAACCCAGGCTCCCTTTCTCTTCTGCAGACCCCTGGATAAATGACTATACGGCTAATCGAAATTTTTACGTAGAACGACCTGAAGATGAAAAATGCAAACATGTTGTTTTCAGACCATATTCAATACTTCGCATCAAAGCCCCTCGTCAGTATGGAAAAACTATGTTATTGTCTCATTTGATCCTCGCTGCAAAAAAAATTAATTACACACCTGTACTCATTGATTTTCAGTTGTTTTCCGAGGCAGAGCTGCTTGATCTGGAACGCTTGCTCAAATTAATTTGCGCTACAGCCTCCGAACAACTTAAATTGCCAGAAAAGGTTGGCGACTATTGGGCTGCACAGCATCGATCACAATTGGACAAAATGTTTCAATACTTTGATGAATATTTATTGAAAAAGCACCACGGGCCCATACTTTTTGCAATAGATAAGGCTGATAAACTGTTTAAATACAGCAATAATACCACTGACTTTTTTGGAATGTTGCGCTCATGGCATGAAACGTCTAAAAATACGAACGACCCCAAATGGAAAAACTTCTCGATGATTATTACCTATTCTACCGATGATATTCCAATTGAAGACCTGAACAGATCCTTCTTTAATGTTGGACAAGAAATTGTTTTGAACGAATTCGAACCTGAGCAAGTACTTTTTTTAGCCAAAGCGCATGGTTTAAACTGGCGATTTGATACTGCTAAAAAAATACACGACCTGCTGGGGGGGCACCCCTATTTGGTCAAACGTGCACTCTATGAAATATCGGATAATAACTATTCCGTAGAAACACTAATTGAGCATGCTATTAGCGATGATGGACCTTTTAGTGACCACCTGAAACGAATGTTTTTCAAAATTATCAAAGGCGAAGGACAACGCCGACTTGAAATATTAAAAAACATTATGGAAACAGGCATAAGCGACAACTATCAGGAATGTATGTATTTTAAAGCGCTTGGATTAATTAAGTCGACAAATCATGGTTATGCCTTGCGCTCTGAATTGTATCGCAGTTATTTTCAGAGTAAAATGTCTTTTCCAAAACCGCCTTCTTTTTTGAGCAGGCTGTTCAAATTATTAAAATAATATACCAATGGACAATAGTTTTTTTTACACTGGCGGAGTGGTACCTCCTGAAAAATGGGGTATTTACATAGAACGGGAGGCTGATGATCTTCTATATAAAAGCCTTTCCATTGGAGACTATTGCTATATCCTTTCATCTCGTCAAATGGGAAAAACAAGTTTGTCGCGATATACACGACATAAACTTGAAAAGGATGGTATCTGCTGCGTGTACTTCGAACTGAACATGCCCGGGAAAAATCTGACGGAGGAGCAATGGTATTTTTCTATCACTAATAAGATAAAGCAGGAAACCAGATTCGAGTTGGATCTGGATGAATGGTGGATAAACAATAGTATTTTTTCTCCAGTCGAACGCTTTACAAGGTTTATAGATCAGTTGGTAGCAACTGATTTAAAAGTTGTAATTTTTATTGATGAGATTGACGTCGTTTTAAGCATCGACAATTTTGAAACAGACGACTTTTTTGCTGCTATTCGGGGACTTTTTATGGAGCGTGCTAATGATACCCGGTATAAAAACATTACCTTCGCTTTGATAGGAGTGGCTGCACCAAGCGATTTGATGAAAGATTCTCAACGCACTCCATTTAATATCGGAAAAGCGATTCCGTTATCAAACCTGGAATTTGAAAAAGCATATCCGGTTTTATCTAAAGGGCTGCTAGGGGATGAATCCCTGAAAAAAGAAATTTTAAAGGAAGTGTTTAAATGGACTCATGGTCAGCCTTATTTAACCCAGGTTATATGCAAGAAACTGGCTGAAAGAGAGCCTGTAAAAAAGCCTGATATTCAATCAAGTATAAAAAATATTATCGAAGAAGCCTCCAACGATGAGTCAACTATTGGCGGGCACTTGGGCAATATTAAACAGCGAATATTGGCAAACCACGACTACCAGATACAAATGGTAAGTTGCTATCAGAAAATATTTAATGGTGAAGAAGTGCGGAATATTGCAAACAATCCTGCACAGATATACTTGCGCCTGACTGGATTGTTGATGCAAGATAAACACCGCCTGGTTATCAGCAATGAAATATATAGATGGTACTTCGATGAACAGTGGATCAATACTACTTTCTACAAGATTAATAAATATTATGCTTTTTTGAAACAATGGCTTGATTCGGGCAGAAGGGAACTCCCAGTAGGGATTAATAAAAAAATACTTGCAGATTACAAGGAATGGTCGACGGCTAATACATTAACACGGGATGATTACTTGTTTATTAATTTCTGTGATACCGAGTATCACAGACAGGAAAAAAGACAACGCCGTTTTCTGGAAGTCCTGGGGGTCATTACTACAATCGTAATGATTATTATCCTAGGCCTGACAATAAAATCATTGAATGTAAAAATGGCGGCGTCAGACAAGGAATTAATACAAAAAAATGAAGCACTACAAAACTTGATCCGCCAAAAAGAAAAGCAAAATTCTTTTGCCTACCAATACCTCATCAAGGTTGATCAACTGGATGATGCAGTTGCCAACTCTAAACCTCAAGATACTATTACACTTATTAGTAAAGAAGTCGGCCAATTGGACGATTCATTGCTAAAATGGCAGGAACCCAATGATGTCATTAAGTTACTGCTTATTTATAATAGAAACAATACACAAAAGATCAGGGAGTTGTCATCCAGGCTTGATTCTATACAGAAACTTTTGAATATTTGCCAGAAAGGGATATCAGGTAATTTACCAACTCCTATTGGAGTATCCGTAAAAAAATACGGAAAAACAGCAATAATGGCAATTTGTGACAAAGAAACGGATATTACTTATTTCCGTTCAGGCAGTTTTTATAATCAATTGGTGCAGAGTCTTCAAAATACATTACAGTCCCAATCAGAAGTAATCTCTGCAAAAAACGTGAATGACTATCTAAATGCACAACATATAGACTTGTGTGCTACACGATATCGCTTTATTGAAGTCGCCAAATATTATGATGCAGAGCGCAGTATTATTGTAGAGTTTTCAGGGCAAAATATTCGAATTAGACTATATGATGTCTTGAAAAATCGCGTAATTGCGCAAAAGGATGTAACAAATGATACAAAAAAACCAAAAAACATACTTTCTAATATTGTTTCTTTTGTACAACAATCTTTTTAATAATCACATGTGAATTTTTGCCGCCATTACTTAATTAAAAAATACAAAATGAATGAAAAAATGTATTTTAATGATCTTTTTTGTCAATTCCCTAACCTGGACGCAGTTGTGGCCTCAGAATAATCTTGTTGCTATATTGCCTTTGATATGCCAATCTGGTATGAGGCCAAATGAGGTAGAAGATTTATATGAAACACTGAATGACTCTTTAAGAAAACGAAGTTCCTATGAATATATGGATAAGTATCCGTTGGTGGTTACTCTTGGCCAGGCCAATCTAATAGTCAAGGAAGGCTATAATACGGAATGTGGTAATAAATTACGCCAGGAATCGCCCACTCTACAGTATCTGGTCACAATAAGTGTTTATACCGAAAACCTGACCTGCTGGGTTTGCTATTTTGAAGATAATGCGCAGTGTTCATTTTCTATAACAGGACGGATAAATGACCCTGAAATTTTTAATAACCTTGTAAATCAACTTATTCATTGTTTCAAAACAGGTTGCCCGGAAACGCCCACAAAAAAAACTGAAAACATCCAGGCCGATTTGTTTAATTCTGATGCCCAAACAAAAGAGTGGTGGGATAATCTACCAAATGACTGGCAAGTTGCATTTGCCAAAGCCTTTGATTTAAATAAAGAGAAGTTAGATGTGAAACGATTAAAGCAAATATTGGATACAACTGACCTGGTACTTGAGAAAGAAACTCAGGTTAAGGACTTAGAAGGGTGCCGGAAATTGTCAAATCTGCAAAGCATTATAATAAAATGTAATACTTTAGAGCGTTTTTATGGCGTGGAAGACATTCCGGGTTTATCAGTAATTTATTATAATATTACTTCACCCGTTATACCTTATGAAATAAATTGGATTTTGAAAACTAGAAAAGAATTGAAACATACAAATAAATTAGACATCATTCCAACAATTTTTGACCCATGAAAATTTTTATAATTACGTCGCTCTGCATCCTTTCTACCCATTTGCTTTTTGGCCAATCTTATTTACTACAGGGATTTGTAGCCGAATTCGATGGGATGTTATTGAACCGGGCAAAACTAACTATCACAGGAAGCAAGTTTCAACAAGAAATCAGGACACTTCCTCCCAATGCCTGGTATAGCATTAGCCTCGCCCCAGGAACATATGACGTAACCGCAGAGACGCCTGGTTATCAAGCCAAAAGGAAAACCGTCACCATCAAAAGTGCCGATGAGTTTCTTAACTTTGAAATGCAGCCATTGCCCCTTCCTTCCCGGTTGGATAAAGACACCTTGCAAATCGGTGTGATTTACGACCCGCCAATGTTTTGGTTCAAGGGAGACATTGATACGCTGGGAGTTACGTACGAGTTGGGAAAATTGCTACAAAAAGATATTAAGAAACCCTTTAAATATCACCTGATTGGTTATCTCTCCAGCCCGGCACTGCTCAAAGAAGGTAAATTGGATATTCTCCTCGGAGGGTTTATTCCCAGTTTGCATTATCCAAAAGATATATTGTGGTCTGACCCGTTTATGAATGCCAATTTCCGGCTGGTGGTACCTGTGGGCTCGCCCATCAATAATATGGAGGACCTGAAAAAATCTGAAAAACTTGTCATTGGCCACTACGCGGAGCCGGCGGTAGTAGAGTGGATCGAAAAAAACCTGCCCAATGTAGAACATATCGGGTATGATATATCCGATTGGTACAAGAATCTTGCTGATGGTAAAGTAGATGCGATCATAAACGAATATCCCTATGCCAAAGAAAGTATTAAACCCTATAAGGATATTTTGAAATTTATTGAGGAACCTCTTAACCATCAATCCTATGCTATCTGCATTGCTCCTCAAGATTTTCGCCTTTTGCAAGCAGTTAACCAATCATTACATAACATAAGAAATAACAAAGATTACAGGAAGAACTATAAAAAATATTTGAATGAGGAAGTACCTAAAGTAGTTGAACCTCATATCAAAATGGGTGAGACTGATATTCGCCGATATCCTACCCGCCGTGAATATCTAGTTCAGCCGGGCGATAATCTTCGCATCATTGCCAAAAGATATCTGGGTAGTGAAGCGCAATGGAAAGAAATTTGGTTTTTAAATTTTACGCGATATGAACTGGATGGGCTAAAAAAATTGCAAGAAAATATAATATTGCGGCTTCCTACAAATGTTGAGGAACATTAAAATCGGATAGATCATTGCCTGAGAATTGGGTGTTATCCAGTATGATAAAGAATTTTCTTCTTTGCTCTATTGCCTTGTCCAAGATGCGCCAATATCTTTGTTGCAAGTATCCGATCCCTGCGGAAATAGCTCAGTGGTAGAGCATTGGCTTCCCAAGCCGAGGGTCGCGAGTTCGAGTCTCGTTTTCCGCTCCTGACAATAAAAAAAACGGACTGCACCGGAAACCCGGCACAGCCCGTTTTTTATTTCCACAAATTCTCTCCTATCGAATAATCACCACTGGTACCGTCTGGCGCAGGGAAGCAGATTGAACACGGATGAAGAACATGCCGTTTCCAAATTGTTTGCCTTCCCACTGGAGGCGGTTTTCGCCCGACATTTTACCGTCGAACAGTGTAGTGACGATTTTACCGCTCACATCGCTGACCAGCACCTGTACAGATTCTTCTGTATCCAGTGTGATGTCGATGTTTACCATATCCGTAGACGGATTCGGGAAGCAGTGTACCTGGCTGCCAGATACGACGGCTTCTCTTTCCTGCGTGGCAGGGCGTTGTGGTGTGTTGGTGCAGCCGAAGAAATAAGCGCTACCCTGATCGAGTGCTGCGCCCACGTCGTCTTTGTATGCGCCAATTACGATGGAATAGCCGCCGATGGCTACTGAATGGCCAAAGTTGTCGTTGGCAGCCACAGAAGCACCAGTAAGTTTGTTCACCTGAGCCCAGCCGCTGCCTTCTGTGAAGACATACGCAGAACCCGAGTTGGTACCCATATCATCGTCGAACTGCGAACCTACCAGCGCAATGCCTGCCTCGATAGATACGCTGGAACCGAATTGGTCGGAAGTAGTCGCATCAGATGGAACCAGTTTGGCTACTTCGGGCCATGAAGCGCCGCTACCCTGGAAGACGTATGCCGAACCGGCGTTGTTGATCAGGCTATAGTCGTCGAGGTATGAGCCTACGATGACCTGATTGCCGCTAATGGCCACACTGGAACCAAAGTAATCGCCAGCGCTTGCATCGGAAGCCGTCAGTTTGGTCATTTGTCCCCAGTTATTAGCGCCACCCTGGTCTTTACCGAAAATATAGGCTGCGCCGCTGTTCACACCAAAATCGTCGTCATATCGCGAACCTACCACAGCATTGTTGCCGTCGAGGCCGACACTGATACCAAAGTTGTCGTTCGTGCCGCCATCGCTGGCGGTGCGTTTTACTTCAGCACCCCATGAACTGGCAGCACTGTAGATGTACACAGAGCCCTGGTCAACTTTACTTTCTACGTCGTCGAGATCGGCGCCTACGATGGCATGTGTGCCGGTAATGTCTACAGAAATACCGTAGTCATCATTGGCGGCGCCATCACTGGCTATAAGTTTTTTCGCCAGTGTCCAGGTAGCACCCGAACCGGAGAAAATGAAAGCAGCACCTTTACCGGCGTACTTGTTGGCGCCCACGATCACGAGGTTGCCGTCGATAGCAACGCTGTTGCCGAAGAGGTCGTCCGCATCACCGTCAGGTACTACCAGTTTGGCTACCTGAGTCCAGTTGCCCAGTACGTCTTTTTCCAGAATATAGGCAGCACCGCTATTGGTGCCTTTACCATTGTCGTCGTACGGTGCCCCGACAATGGCGCGGCTGCCGTCTACGTCTACACTGTTACCATACCAGTCGCCTGCTGCGCCGTCCGTAGCAAGTTCAATACTCAGAAAATCGGTGCAATTCTGATCGCCGCCGATATTTACCGTGACATTCTGATAACATTCTGCCGGGTTATTGCTACCATCGGTCGCTACCCACGTAACCACCTCTCCATCACCGAAGAGCAATTCGGGTGTGCCTTGAGCCAGGACGACAGATGGAACCGAGCAGTTATCGGAAGCAGTTGGGGCCTCCAGATTGATGCTCAGCGCAAATTCTTCACCTGGTTCTGCATTGATAGTTACATCTTCCGGGCAAGAAGTAAAGGTTGGAGGCGTGACATCATTTACGGTGACTGTTTTGGTGCAGGAGTTGGAGCCTACGGTGTTACTTGCTGTAAACGTCACTACAGTGGTTCCAAGCGGGAATGGGCCATTGTTGCTGGCAGTTACCACCCGCGAAGCGCAGTTGTCGCTGGCTGTTACGCCAAAATTGCTAACGACGCCCTGGCAACTTGCATTGGCATTTACAGAAATATTGCCGCCGCAACCTGCAAAGGTTGGTACCGCAGTAGGCGTGCAAGGGCCGCTGTTGCAGGTGATGCTTACTGTACGTGTGCAGGTAGCGGTGTTGCTGCCTACGGTAGCCGTAAACGTTACTGTTTGATTGCCGGAGACGCTAACGTTTACATTCTGGTTGGCCAGTGTCAGCGGTGTTCCGCAGTTGTCCGTAGCGCTCAGGCCCAATTGTGCCGCCGTTACGGTCACCGTTGTTGGGCAGTTGGCATTTGGAAGTACAACCGGAGTGGTACTGCCACAGTTGCTGCCACCACTAAAGGAAGGCGTAGTGGGTGTGCAGGACGTAGGATTGGGTGTAACGACAATGGTTTGTGAGCAGGTAGAAGTAGCCACACCATCTGTAACCTGCCAGTAAATGTAGGAAGTGCCTACCGGATACTGTGGCAATACAGGCGGGTTAGCCACTACGTTCATCAGCGAAAGGCTTGCGCAGTTGTCAGAAACACTGATGAGTGTCTGAGGCACAAACGACGGCGCAGTGGATGCTATGAAGTTGTTGCCAGGAACATTTACTTGTACGGTAAATGTGCCGCAGGTAAGTGTAGGTGGTGTTTGATCCTGTATCGTCACATTGGTGCTACAGTTGGCTGAGTTGCCGGATGCATCTGTTGCTTGCCACAACACCACAAATGTACCTGTCTGGAGACTGGGTAAACTTGGGGACACGAGGGTCACTTGTGGCGCTCCACAGTTGTCAGTCGCAGATGGTGCAGTCAGCATTGACAGGGTTACATTGGCATTGCATCCAGAGTTGGCTGCAATAACCTGTGAAGCCGGGCAAGTGATCACAGGGGCTGTATTTTCCCTTACATCAATAGTAAAAGTGCAACTGCTGCTATTGCCTGCATTGTCATTTGCAACGTAGCGCAGGGTGGTAAGGCCTACTGGGAACACACCATTGCGAGCCATAGCCGTTCCGTTCAAGGAAGGTGCAGGTGTTCCGGTTGTATTCACAACAACCGGCGCATTGATCGTAACAGGGCCAGAGCAATCGGTGAGCGTACTTGGATCCGCCCAAGGAGCAGCCGGGCCGCTACAACCGGAAGTAAGCACAATAATTTGGCTGCTTGGACAACTAAACGAAGGCCCAGTAAGGTCTCGTACCTGCACTGCAAAAGAGCAAGTGCCTCTGTTGCCAGCGCCATCAGTGGCACTGTAAGTGATTACAGTGGTACCTAAAGGCAAAGTAACGGAAGGTGTCAATAGAGTGGTACCTGTCACCAATGCACCTGAAGTGCTGTAGGATACAGGCAGCGCATTGCTGCAACCATAATCCGACACGGTTGGTACCGGCAGGGTGTAGTCATTATTGCAGGCTGGGTAGTCGGTAGCCGTCAACACCACTGGAGAAGTCGGGCAGTTGCTCAGTACCGGCAAGTCATCGTCAATAACCGTTACTGTAAAGCCGCAAGGCGTACCGATATTGGCCGTAATAGCCGGGCCGTCTTTTGCAGTAAAGTTGACTTGTGTGACACCAACCGGGAAATAACCGCCGCCGTTGCTGGGCAGCAAGGTTGCTGTGTTGGGTGTTGCCATATTAGCCGGCGCAGCCGAACGGGAAATCACGATACCTGCATTGTTGCAGTTATCTGTCCAAATAGGCGCGTTCCAGGTAACGTTTGCACCACAGTTGGCTGCTACATCGCTGTTTACTGTGATGTTGGCTGGGCAACTACCTGCTTGCAGGGCTGGACCGGTCTGGTCAGTCACCTGAATATTAAAGGTACAGGTATTCGTATTGCCCGAAGCATCTGTTGCCACTGCTCTCAGTGTGTGCGTACCGAGCGGGAAGGTCGAGAGACCTATTGTGAGTGCGGTGTTGTTGGATGCCAGCCTGTAGGTGATTGTTCCAGGGTCGCAGGGGGCAGTAGCCGAACTGGTGGCCCCGGGGTTGCCCAGTGTGTACAGGCAGTTGGCGCCTGCTGGTACTACTACCGGGGATACTGGACAGGCAATGTTTGGCGGTATCGTGTTGGTTACTTTTACAGTGAAGGAGCAAATGGCGGTATTGGCCGGTGAGGCGTTGTCGCTGGCTGTGTACGTTACTGTTGTAACGCCTTCGTTGAAGACTGCAGATACTGGCATGCCCGCTGTTCCAGGTACACTTGCAGTAGACGTATTGCCTCCTGTCAGCGTAGCAGTCGGGGTGTAATTCACCGTACAGTTATCCGTTGCAGTTGGCACTGTCCAGGTAACCGTCTTAGTACATCCATTCATATCAGCCGCTACGGTCTGGTTGGGTGGGCAGGTACTGCCAAAACTGGGCGCCTGTGCATCTACTACCGTGATAGTATAACTACAGATAGACGTATTGGAATGTATATCCGTGGCTCTGAAATAAAATGTATGGGCCCCCAATGGTAATGATGGGATATTTTCTGGCGGCTGCGGTACACTGAGGGTTGTGAAAGTACCATCTGTGTAGCGTGCAACAGTTACTCCCGGGCAATTATCTGTAGCATTGGGTAATGTCAGATTCACAGAAGCCGAAGTGCAGGAGTTGGGTGCCGTAGGAATCGTAATTGAAACAGGACATGTGAGAGACGGAGGCTGTATATCGGCGACATTTACTATAAATGTCCAGTAGGTTGTCGAATTGCCGCCTGCATCGGTGGCCCAGAAAGAGACTGTGGTAGAGCCGATCGGGAAAGTGTAGCCGGAGGGATGGCTGGAAGTGAAACTTACATTGCCTCCACAATTATCCGTAGCACTCACGTTGGGTGCTTGCCAGAAAAAAGCAGCGCCACAGACACCCTGCGTACTGTTCAGGTTAACAGTGCCCATAATCTCAGTATTCCCGGGAGCGGGATATCTTGGGCCGCTAATCACCGTGACAGAGGGTGGTATGCCGTCAGTAACTGTCACTGTAAAGTTGCAATAGCCAGTATTGCCTCCTGCATCTTGCGCAGCATAGGACACTGTCGTTACGCCAACCGGGAAAAAGGACGTGGGGGAATGGCTGCTATTCATGCTTACAATGGCTTCACAGTCACTGGCAGTAGGTACTGTCCACAAATTGCCAACATAGCCACAGTTTGGAGCCCCCTGGTTTTCCATCAATGGGCCTATATCAGAAGGGCAGTTCATCCACGTCGGTGGCGTATTAGAAACTACGTTGAACACCTGCGTTTGTGTGCTGGTGTTGCCGTGCGAGTCGGTATAAGTCCACGTAACGGTTGTCTGACCCAGGCTACCCGGCAGGGAACCCGGTGATGCAACACCACTTACAGTAGTTGTTGGGCAAGCATCCGTTGCCGTGGGGATATAACTGGCCGGGAAATTACTTACCGAACATATGTCAATGCTCTGCGTAGGCAACGCACTTACATTTGGTACTGGAGGTGTTTTGTCAACTACCGTTATGGAAGCAGTACAGGAAGCCGAGTTCAAGGCAGCATCCGTGGCCGTCAGTATCAGGGAAGAAGATTCTGGCAAGCCATTAAGAATAGCAGTATTATCGGCATCAGCACAACTGAAACTCATTGAACCTACACCAGTCACTGTAAATTCCAGGTCATTGACACAGGTAAACGTTGTACTAACAAACAGGTCTTCAAAGTCTACCTGATCGGGATCTACCGTTACAGTACCGTTGGCGTCCAGATTTACTACATAAGTTGGTACGCAGGTAACGACGCGAGCAGATAGTGGCGCATCATTGCGGTAATAAACAAAAGTGCCCGGATTTCTGCCTGAAAAGCAGTCCAGGTCGCCATCGCCGTCAATATCAACAAAAGTAGGCGAAGAGTAATCGGTGCCACTGGCACTGATGTCTTTCGGGTTGGGTGTTCCGCCATTATCAAGTGGTGATGAGGAAGAGCCCGAGCCAAAGTGTGTAAAACTACTTCCATTGTTGCGGAAATAGCGGAATACGCCGCTGGCTACACCTACATATATGTCGAGGTCGCCATCGTTGCCAAAATCAGCCGCTGTAAGGCAGGCATTACTGGTAATATCGCCATTGGCGCCAACCCCACCCAGAATGGAGTTACTCAATGGGTTGGCTGTGCCAGTCAGTTCATTAAAAACCGGGTTGTAATCACTGTCCTCGTTTCTATAATACCTGATAGAATTGGTTCCATTACTGCGGCCTACGAAGCAATCGTAGTCGCCGTCAAAGTCAAAGTCCAGAAATACAGGAGACGCATTGGCGCCCACATCTTCGCCATCAAAAGGGTTTCCATCAAAAAATACACTATTCGGACCTGTCTGCTCTACAAAGTTGGGAGAAAAAACATCGCCTTCATTCTTGTATGCAGTGATCGTACCATCTCCGGTGCCCACAAAACAGTCCAGGTCGCCGTCAGCATCTATGTCCACAAATGCAGGTTTGGCATTGCTGCTTACCGTGTAGCCATCCATAGGATTGTCGCTACCTGTAGTGGCAATAAATTCTGGTACACTTGCCGTGCCTTTGTTGAGGTAGAACAGGATTTCGCCTGCCTGATTTCCCACAAAAAGGTCTTTGTCGCAGTCATTGTCAATATCAACAAAGACTGGAACAGAGCGGTTGCCTACATCTATCCCGTTTAGAGGATTGGAGGTAGTCAACTGTTGGTTAAATGGCTGTGCTAAAAGGTTGCTGGTAATAAGGAAGAAAAAAACAACGAGCAAAAAAGGAAGAATGTGCTCATTGGTGGTTGGGCCGACATGCCGGGACGCGCATATACTGCCAACCCGCGTGTTGCCACGCTTGGGATTTGTAAACTTTTCCATGAGGACTCGTTTAACGGTTAGAGAATCTGTTGCAGTAGATGTCGGAAACAACAGGTGCTGCCAAGGAAACGGCAGCCAGGGATGAGGATTCGGTATGAAAGATTAAATATAGGGCTCAAAAGTATGAAAAAATTCAAATGAATACCAAATTTCAGTTAATAAAATTATTATGGCCGCCATATTGCTTCGGGCGGCAATATCGAGCCTTATGTACGTTGCCAATTCCACATGATTTCCAGCAACCTGTTGCCGGTTTTCCAAACCTGAAAATAAGGTGTTAACCGCCCTCCGAATGCGCGCAACAGGTGCTCCATACCAGGGTCCATGCTGCCTTCAAAATCGAGGCTACAACCTTGTTGGGCACACCACTGAATACATTCCCATACCATGCGGTAGTTGAGATGCGCCAGATCGGGGCCGATTTGTTGTGCACTGCTCATCAAAGCGGCCTCTCCATTGTTATGCAGCAGAAAAAAACCGGCCATGATTTCCCTGGTGGCGGTATGCCGCGCCAGCAACAAAGCGCCATGGCCACGTGCATGCACAATTTCATACACGGCCTTCAGGCGGCCGGGCGACAGAGGCATAACCAAATGCCGGCGTCGGTAGGTATCTTGCAACAATTGCAGGTAGGTATCGAAATCGTCGGAAACAAACACTTCAAAAAGTGATTCCGATTGCCGGATTTTTTTTCGGGTGACGCTTTGCAGCAAAGAATCCGACAGGCGCACGTCTTCCTTACTTAATATATAGGTGTATCGAGTGGTTTGCCGAAACCCGTGCCAGTAAAAAGGCAGCCAGTTGTTTGCTTCCGGTCTGAAATTTTGCCTGAACAGCGCCGCTGCCGGTAATTGCCTGATAAGATCCGAATACACTTTTTTTTCAAAATGAATGCGATAGGATGGTTTTTGCCCTGCCTGATCAGGGTAACGAATCAAGGGGCCGCTATAGGCGGTCAGTGGCGGCTGCAAAATAACGGGCAGCCCCCAACGCTTCGTCTGGCAATATGGCAATACCCCAATTACGCGACCCTGTGCATCCATAGATACCGCTGTCGACCAGTTGCCAGACCCACATACAGCGTCGAGCCACCAGGTGTGGAAGTAGATCGGCGCATTTTCTGCCCGACAGAATTCTTCATACAGGGTTTTGTGGCTTGTCACGTCTTCGATACTTTTGCGGAAAAGGAGAAGGGAATGATGAATGATGAATGATGAATGATGAATGATGAATGATGAATTTTCGCCCCAGCAGTCGGCTCGAAAAAATGATTGATTCCTGCCTGGTCAAGCGAAAGTATTGTTTTTTACGTCCTCGACCATCATTCATCAGTCACTACTCACTACTCACTACTCACTACTCACTACTCACCACTCACCACTCACCACTCACCACTCACCACATGACTCTACGCGAATTCTTCGATTACCTGAGCCAGCAGCCCTTCGTAGTCCTCGCCTATTTTATAGGGATACCGCTGACCGCTTTACTGGCAGGCGTCATGGGGCGTGGAGAAGGCAATCAAAGCCCCTGGAAATATCTGTATGCTGTGCTTATTTATCTGGTATGTGTGCCAGGTATCTTTGCAGTGGCCCTGAGCGTATATTTCTTTTTGTTTGAGCGGGGTAGTATTATGGATGCCAATGTATTTGTGCACTTTTTGCCCATCCTTTCGATGGTATTCACACTGGCTATCATTCGGCGCAACGCCACGTTCGAACTCATACCAGGTTTTGGTAAATTGTCCAGCCTGATGATGATGATAGGCTCGGTGTTTATTTTGATGTACCTGCTCGATCGCATCCATCTGGTGGCCTGGGTAAATGTACCGGTGCAATACCTGATTTTGATCGTTGCCGGCCTGTTGGTTGCTTTCAGATACGGCTTTAAAAGCCTCGTATCCTGAACAAGAAGGAGGAATACTCCAGCGTTATGGAGCCCGTTTACGTTGTTATTGTAAAAAAAGCATGTTGTTAATACAAATGTATCGCCTGCCCGGCTTGTTTCGCGTCGCCTGCTACTCAGCCTTTTGGATGATCAGCCTCTATGCCTGTGCCGACGAACCCAAAGAAACCCGACAGGTATTTACGCAGGACGATACCGCGGTGGAAGTAGGCAAAAACGTGGAAATACTGTATTCAGACAGCGCGCTGGTGCGGGTGCGGGTTACAGGCCCCGTTTTACATAATTTTGTAACCCGCGATAACCCGAGGCAGGAATTTCCGGAAGGCATAAAAATTGAATTTTTGGAACCCAACCTCTCGGTTAAAAGCGTACTCACTGCCAAAAATGCGATCCGTCAGCAGGAAAAAGGCCGTATTACTGCCCGCGACAGTGTCGTGATGACAACGGTGAAACAGGAGAAACTGGAAACCGCAGAATTGATCTGGGACGAAAAAACCGCCAAGGTGTTTACCGACAAATTTGTGAAGGTGACCCAACCCGGCGAAGTCATTTACGGTTTCGGACTGGAAGCAGAACAGGATTTTTCCTACTGGAAAATTATTGTGCCGAAAGGACGGATCAAGGTAGATCAGTTGGATGATGTGTTGAAGTGATTTTTTGAAGAAGCGGAGTGGAAGGGGCAAGAGGCAAAAGGCGAGAGGCAAGAGGCAAGGGGCAAAAGGGGCAAACAACAACAATGCAAGTAGATACCCGTTGTAGGGTTAACTGATAAAAAAACATGAAATATTTTGCGTTTCTAAAGAAGTTTCTGGACTTCTTCCGCCGATCGGAGGACGATGACCGCAGCCTGATGGACAAACTGCGCGACAAGTACCGGCTGGTGATCATGAACGATGATACCTTTGAAGAAGTAACTTCCATCAAACTCACTCCCCTGTCAGTATACGTCGGGCTGAGCACCCTGATAGTTGGTACGGCTATTCTGGTCACTATGGCCATTGTATGGACGCCGTTGAAACGTTACATCCCTGGCTATGGCGATTTCAAACGCGATGGTGAAATTGCGACACTCGTCGAAAAGGTGAATGCCCTGGAAAATGAGGTAGAAGCAACGCGCCATTACAATGAAAACTTTCGCAAACTGCTTGTTGGCGACCTCGAAACCATGAGCAAGGAGGCTGCCGAAAAACAGGGCAAACCTGCTGATACCACCGATGCATTGCCTCAGGAAGTAGACAGGATACCGGAAGACGAACAACTCCGCAGCGCCGTTGCAAAAGGCACTTTTACTGCCGACCCTACCTTGGCAACGCCTGTTGCCCAGGGAAGTACCGGATTTGCTCCAAGAGACATCCCGCTCGAACAACTGTTTTTTATGCCGCCAGTTTCAGGTGAAATGACCTCCGGTTTCGATTTTAAAAAAGACCACTATGGTATCGACATCGCTGCGCCTAAAAATACAGCCGTTAAATCGGCAGCAGATGGTGTGGTGATTTCAGCGGGCTACACCGTAGAAACAGGTTACAGCATCGCCATTCAGCACCCCAACAATGTAGTGACCATGTACAAACACAATTCCGTTTTGCTCAAACAAACCGGCAGTTCGGTAAAAGCCGGAGAAGCCATTGCCATTATCGGCAACTCGGGAGAAAGTACCTCAGGCCCACACCTCCACTTTGAACTGTGGTATAAAGGGCAGGCGGTAGACCCGAGTGATTATATCAATTTTAATTGAAAAGACCTATAGGTTTTAAAAACCTATAGGTCTCCAGCAAGTTCTTTGCCCTCTATCTTTTACCAAAACATCAGGTATAGCGCCGAAAGAATACCCAGAATCAGTACCATTCCCACCGTAAATGCCGGCGTAGTACGGAACATAGACGTATCCACTTCAATGGTTTTATTGTTCTGCTGTCCTTTTTTGTCGAGCAGGCTGACAAGCACCATCAAGGCTACAAGTGTCAGGAATACAAAACCCATGCGGTGCATAAACGGCATGCCTACAAATACTTTTTCCAGAATCAAACCTGTCGGGATGGTGGCAATGGCGCCGGCGAGTGCTGCATTGGCAGTGGTGCGTTTCCAGAAGAAACCCAGCAGGAAGATGGCAACCACACCTGGAGAAATCAGACCGGTGAAATCCTGGATAAACTGGAATGCCTGACCGAAATTGGCCAGCACCGGCGCTACAACTGCACCTATAATAATAGCAACAATGATAGCGATACGACCAACCCGCACCTGAGTGGCTTCATCGGCCTGCGGATTGAAATACTTTCTGTACAAGTCGAGTGTGAAGATCGTTGAAATACTGTTTGCCTTGCCTGCCAGTGATGCCACGATGGCCGCAGTAAGCGCTGCGAACGACAACCCTTTGAGTCCGAGCGGCAGCAAGTTGAGCAATACAGGATATGCCTTGTCGGGTTTCACGGCTCCGCTTTCCATGAGTTCGTTCTGGAACTGACCGTTTTGATACAATACATAAGCAGCGATACCCGGCAACACCACTATTATAGGCATCAGCAATTTTAGGAATGCCGCAAACAGCAAACCGGAGCGAGCCGTTTTCAGGTCGGCGCCCAGCGCGCGTTGGGTAATGTACTGATTAAAGCCCCAGTAGTTGAGGTTGGCAATCCACATGGCCCCGAAAATAACCGCCAGGCCTGGAAGTTTTTCATAAGCATCTTCCTGCCCGCCTGTTCCATTGGGCATCATCATCTGTCCTTTTTCCAGAATCATGTGAAAGTGGGTGCCTGCTTTTTCCTGCAAAAGTGAAAGACCGGCCATTGCGCCCGATTCGCCAAACTGGGTAGCCACGAGGTCAAGCGCCAGGTAAGTAGTAGCCAGGCCACCAAGAATAAGTACCAGCACCTGAATTACATCAGTGTAACCAATCACTTTCATACCACCCAGTGTAATGAATACAGCAAAAATGCTCAGGCCGATCGAACAGGTCGTAAAACTCAGGCCGGAAATAGTGCTGACGGCCAGTGACCCAAGGTAAAGGATGGAGGTCAGGTTTACAAACACATATACCAGCAACCAGAATACGGCCATTATGGTGGCTACCAGCGGGCTGTATCGCTGTGCCAGAAACTGTGGCATGGTGTAAATCTTGTTCTTCAGGTATATCGGCAGAAAAAATACCGCTACCACCAGAAGGGTAGCCGCAGCCATCCATTCATAAGAAGCAATGGCCAGACCCATCGCAAAACCCGATCCCGACATACCGATAAACTGTTCGGCACTGATATTGGATGCAATGAGAGAAGCCCCGATGGCCCACCAGGTCAAAGACCCCTCCGCCAGAAAGAAATCGTTGGCGCTGGTTTGTGCCGATTTCTTCTTTTGATATATCCAGTATCCATACCCGGCCACTACCAGGAAATAAATGAGAAAAACGACGTAGTCGAGAAATTGTAATTCTTTGCCCATGATTGCTTGCAATATGTGTTGAAATGTGTGTAAGAACCCAGGATAAAAAAACTTGCGTTTCTTTTTTCAGCAAGGTTTCAGAATGTGTTTGAATTGATTGTAATGAATTACAAAATAAAAAATGCGGTGTGATTGGAGCGCCCAAATATATGGAGGCGTTGGTTAGTAGTATGGATAATTGTGGAAAAAACATTGAAAGAAAAACTTGCTTGGTTCAGGAAAAAAGTCGTTCCTTTGTGGCCGCTTTTTAAAATACGGTTTCGTGGCCGAGTGGTTAGGCACAGCTCTGCAAAAGCTGCTACAGCGGTTCGAATCCGCTCGAAACCTCCAGAAGCCCTCACAGAATCATGTGGGGGCTTTCTTTCTCTCCTCTGCTCTTCCTTATAAGTAGTATGAGAGCATTAATCACCAGGTCAAAAAAGTTTTAAAGTTTTTTTGAAAAAGATTTGGTGGTTAAAAACTTTCATCCTTACCTTTGCGCCCGCTTTGATAGAGAGGGGTTGACGGAAAGAAAAAATGAAAAAAAAGCGAGCATAATTTTGAAAGGGTTTCGAAGTATTTCATACCTTTGCCGCCCCAAACAAAATGATGCAAATCAGACCCAAAAGAGGGTCGTTGTTTAAAAATATCAACCCATCAGTAATGGGGTTATTTCGGGATCGGAATAACAAAGGGTCATGCCCTTAATGATGTACGATTATGAGCCTCCCTGAGTATTAGTTTGGGTCTTAGCCTGACTGGATTTTGAAAGGGGGAAAAGGTGAATAAAAAGTTCATTGACAAGACTGGGAAATGCAATGTAGAAGAGAG
>JAEUUT010000066.1 GCA_016787415.1 Saprospiraceae bacterium
ATCGTTTGCAGGCAGTCGGACAATTCCTGCACCGGCGGGTTCTCCCCAAAAACAACCACTTCATCGCCTTCGCGGGCGGCTTCGATGTGGGTGATGTCGATCATCGTCATATCCATACACACATTGCCGATGGTAGGCGCGCGTTCGCCCCGCACCAGCACCGAGTAACGACCGCCGCCGGCCAGGCGCAAAAAACCGTCGGCATACCCGATGCTGATGGTGGCGATGCGCGTAGGGCGGGCGAGGGGGCCGCTGTTGCGGTTGTAGCCTACCGTGTCGCCCAAGGGAATTTCCTTGATCTGACTGATCGTGGCTTTCAGCGTATTCACTACGCGGAGTTGGTGCTGCAAGCCCGCGCTGTCGATGCCATACAGGCCAATCCCCAGCCGAACCATATCAAAATGGTATTCTGGAAAACGCACGATGCCACCGGTGTTGCAAATATGTCGGATGGGCATATAGCCCAGCGCAGCGCCCACCTGATCCGACAAGGTGCGGAAAGTGGCCGCTTGCCGGTGTGTGAACTCGTCGTGCTGCCGGGCATCGCTGGCCGAGAGGTGCGAAAAAATGGTTTGAACGCGCAGGTTGGGGTATTCCAGCAGGCGCGAGGTCAGTTCCGGCACGTCGGCCGCCTCGAAGCCTAAGCGGTGCATGCCGGTATCCATTTTCAGGTGAATCGACAGGTTTTTGTCTTTCCCGGCATAGTGAATCAGTTCGTCGAGTATGGGAAGGCTGTACACCTCGGGTTCGAGGCGGAAGCGAAACATGGCGTCAAAACTCGCCGGTTCGGGGTTGAGTACCAGAATCGGGAGGTTGACACCCGAATGCCGCAATTCGATCCCCTCGTCGGCATAGGCCACGCCGAGGTAGTCGACCCGGTGAAATTCGAGCATTTTCGCTACTTCCGACGATCCCGAACCGTACCCGGCAGCCTTCACCATGGCCATCGTGCGGACGCCCGGCTTCAACAGGCGCTGGTAGGCATTCAGGTTGTGTACCAGCGCCGTCAGGTTCACTTCCAGCAGGGTTTTGTGGGCTTTTTGTTCCAGCCGCCGAGCGATGCGCTCAAACTCGAAGGGCCGCGCGCCTTTTAACAAAATCAGTTCGTCGTGAAAATCATGCGCAGCGATATTTTGCAAAAATGACGTGGTGTCAGGATAAAAAGTGGCGTCGAAACCGGTATTGAGGTGCGCTTTAATCGCCGGAATATCTGTCCCGATTCCAATGAGGCGGCTCACCCCCTGCAAACGAAGGGCCGCTGCCACCTCGGCCCAGAGTTCTGCCGGGCGCAGGCCGCTTTGCAAGATGTCGGACAAGATGAGCGTACATTTCCCTGCGCGGGCCTGGTGGCGGGCAAATTGCAGGGCTATGCGCAGGGATGCCAGGTCGTTGTTGTAAAAGTCGTTGACCAGCGTGCAGTGGCGAATACCCGATTTCAGTTCGAGGCGCATTTCCACCGGTTCGAGGCGGCGCATGCGTTCGGCGATGTTTTTTTGCGACACGCCCAGCAGGTGCATCACTGCCCAGCAGTGGATGGCATTTTCCAGCGAGGCAGGGTCGGAAAACGGGATTTCGACCACGCCCAGTTCAACCATTTGCCGGAAGGCGGCGCGAATTTGTAAGAAATCGCCTGCAACGGGTTGAATACCAATGACTTGTATGTCGGCAGGCTGCCCGCCCGTCGACCAGGTAAATAACTGGCGGCCTTCCTGTGCGCGTTGCCAGGCTTGGGCTTCCGCCAGCACAGCAGGCTGATCGGCACAAACAACCAGCACCCGTGCGCTGTCGAATAGGCGCATTTTTTCTCTTATTTTCTCTTCATCATCCCGGAAACCTTCCCGGTGTGCGGGGCCGATATTGGTAAAAACGCCGATGTCGGGCTGAATCACGGCGGCCAGGTGCTGCATTTCGCCGGGTTTGGAAATGCCTGCCTCAAACAACGCCAGGGTGTGTTCTGGGCGCATTTGCCAAACGGACAGCGGAACGCCGATCTGCGAGTTGTAACTTTTGGGGCTGCGCACAATATGAAAATCGGGGCTCAGGAGTTGCCAAAGCCATTCCTTGACTACCGTTTTGCCATTGCTGCCGGTAATGCCCACCACTGGAATGTGAAAACTGTTGCGGTGGTATTGTGCCAGCGCCTGAAGCGCCCGGAGAGGGTCGGGTACATGCAGGATATTGGCATCCGAGAAATCGGACACCTGCACAGGTTTGCCCACGACAAAATTGCGCACGCCTGCTTTGTACAAATCGGCGAGGTATCGGTGTCCGTCCTGCCGTTCGCCGGAAAGGGCAAAAAACAGGGATCGGTCGGGCGCGGCCACCTGCCGACTGTCGAACAACAGGTGTTCAATACCTGCTTCGGGGCTGGAGGAGCGCAACCATTGGGCCGAAATAATATGCGCTATATCTTGAATAGAATACAACATGCGGTTTTTAGTGTGAGATGTGTGTTGCAACAACACAAAAAAGAACTGCGAAATTCGGTTTTTACGGCCGTACTTTTGCCACGCTTTTAAAAAGGTTGTTCATGCAAATAGAAGTAAACCATCCATCCGAACTGCCATCCGTCATTCCAGCCGTACTGGAAGGGCTGGCGGGGCGCCGGAAAATTGCCCTGTATGGAGAAATGGGGGCCGGAAAAACCACTTTTGTAAAGGCATTTTGCGAATACCTGGGTGTGCAGGGGAATACTGCCAGTCCTACCTTTTCGTTGGTGAATCAGTATCGTTATGCTGCGCCGGACGGCCAGGAATCTTTTTTTCACCACCTCGACCTGTATCGTTTGCGCAATGCATCGGAAGCATTCGACATCGGACTGGAAGACATGCTGTATGATCCCTGGTATTGCGTGATCGAGTGGCCGCAAATGGTGGAATCCATGTTGCCCCCCGAAGCGGCAAAAATTAACATCGAGATATTAGGTGAAACCTCGCGCCGCATTCTAATTTTGTAATCCCTGCCTTTTTCCAACTTGATATATGGAAACCTTATCCGTACCCCGTACCCAAACTGAAATGCTGGATGTGCAGCCCAAACACCAGCGGCTTTTTATCGGTATACCGAAAGAAACCACCCTGCAAGAGAACCGTGTGGCGCTGGTGCCGCATTCGGTGGTGTCGCTGGTAGCGCATGGCCATAGGGTGATAGTGGAGGCCGGTGCGGGGGAAAAAGCTAAATTCAGCGACCACGACTACTCGGAAGCGGGCGCACAGATTACGCACAGCACGGAAGAGGTGTTCAAAGCCGATATCCTGTTGAAAGTAGCGCCGCCTACCCTGGCCGAAATAGAAATGATGCGCCCTAACCAGGTGGTCATTTCCCCGATTCACCTGCCACTCCTGGATGCCGAATACATCACGCGTTTGCAAAAACGGCGGGTAATCGCCTTGGCTATGGAGTACATCCGCGACGACGAGACGGGCGTTTTCCCGATCGTGAATGCCATGAGCGAAATTTCGGGAATCAGTGCTATTCTCATTGCTTCCGAATTGCTGGCAACTGCCCGCGGCGGCCAGGGCGTGCTGCTGGGCGGTATCGCGGGGGTGCCGCCTGCCAAAGTGATTATCCTTGGGGCGGGTGTGGTAGCCGAATTTGCCACCCGTACGGCCCTGGGCCTGGGCGCGGAGGTACGTATTTTCGACGACAATGTGTACGAACTCATGAACCTGCAACGCCAGGTGGGCCGACAATTGCACACCTCGGTCATCAATCCGGTACACCTGAAAGAACAGTTGCTGACGGCAGATGTGGCCATTGGCGCCGTTCACTCCGCACATGCCAATACGCCCATGCTTGTTTCGGCCGACATCGTGCAGCGCATGAAACCGGGCTCGGTGATTGTGGATGTGAGCATCGATCAGGGCGGCTGTTTTGAAACCTCGCAGGCCTGCACCCACGACAAACCGACATTTGAAAAACACGGCGTGATCCATTATTGCGTACCCAATATGCCTTCACGGGTGGCCCGTACGGCTTCCAATGCCATTAGCAACATCCTTACTTCCCTGCTGCTGAAAGCCGAATCTGGCGGCGTGATACCGCTGATTATTGCGCATTCAGGCCTGCGAAATGGTGTGTACACCTACAAAGGCTCGCTCACCAATGCCTACCTCGGCGAACGCTTCCAGTTGCGTAGCACCAGCCTGGACTTGCTGATTACGTCTGATTTTTAACTTAAATTTGTATTTTTTGGGTGTTTTAGTGTTTTTGTATTTTGGTGTTTTGGAGGTCTTCGATCTTGGCATTTTAAATTTAGGATCAGGCTTTCACCAAATAAACTCCAATACCAAGATCGAAGCACCTCCAAAATACTAAAACACCAAAACACTAAAACACAATAACAACAACACACCCATGCCTTTTCATACTGCCCGTTTTGTAAAAATATTAGCGCCGACCCTGTGGTGCCTGATGTTGTTGCAGTTTGCCTGCACACCGCCCGAATCGTCGGAAACTGAAGAAAAGAAAGGTGTGGTAAACCTCGACTTACGCAATGCGCAGGTGCAAAAACTGTACAACCTGCGTGATCAGCGCAAAGTCGACAGTCTGCGGCAGTACCTGAGCGACAAAAACGCTACGCTGCGCTACCTGGCAGCCTTGTCGTTCGCTTCTATCCGCGACAGCAATGCAATAGAGTCTCTGACGCCACTGCTGAAGGATGTGGTAGAAGATGTGCGCATTGCCGCGGCGTTTTCTCTGGGACAGATAGGTCATGCGCGGGCCGAAAAACCACTTATACAGGCATTTGTAGCCACCGACTCGCTCTCGCAGCACCAGCGCCTGAATGCGGTTATTCTTGAAGCCATCGGCAAATGCGGCTCCTTGCAGAGTTTGAAAAACATAGCCAGTGTGCGCACTTATCAGCCTTCAGACACCTTGTTGTTGGAAGGCCAGTGCCGCGCCATTTATCGCTTCGGCCGTCGCAACATCACCGACCCAGCCGCTACCGTACAGATGGTGGCTTATGTGGCCAACGAACGCATCCCCGCCCCCGCGCGCCTGATGGCAGCACAATACCTGGCTTCTGCCAAGGAGGCGGCGCCCGACAGCGCACAGGCCGTTCAGATGGCTGCCGCATTTGTCAGGGCCAACAATTTCCCCGATATCCGGATGGCGCTGGCCACAGCGCTGGGCAAATCGGCCACGCAACCGGCATTTGCCATCCTGTCCAAAGTGATTCGCTCGGAACAGGACTGGCGCGTCAAGTGCAACATTATCAATGCATTGTCGAAATTTCAATACGACACCGTGCGTACGCTGGTGACACCCTACGTGGCCGATCCCAACCCGCATGTGAGCCGCACGGCCGCCACTTTTTTTGTCAACAACGGACAGGTAAAAGACGGCGATTTTTACTGGCGTATTCCGGGCAACATGGGCAATGTCAATATCCCGGTGCTGACGCAGATTTTACTGCTGCAAGCTTCCAATAAATTCCTTTCTGGCAAAACCGAACCGCATTCCAAAGACTTTGTGAATTACCGGCTCAAGGATATTTTTCAGCAAAGTAAAAACCCCTACGAGCGGGCGGCATGCCTCACAGCCCTGGCCGAATTTGGCTGGAACTACCGCTGGATACACGACAAAGGTTTCAACGATGCCCACCCGGCCGTTAAATCCGGCGCTGCGGAGGCCTTGCAAACCATCATGCAAAAGCCGAACTTTTATGCTTTTTACGGAGAAGCCTCCAAAGGCGTACGGCGCGAATTGTACTACTTCATGCGGGAAATTATCGCTTCGGGCGACGCCGGTATGATTGCCGCAGGCGTCGGCGGTCTGCGCACCGAGGCATTGAACTACAAAACGCTGCGCGACACGGCGCGTATCGACGATTTCAAGGCGGCCATGGGCAAACTGAAAATGCCACGCGACGTGGAAGCCTATGCTGCGCTCGACGAAACGGTGGCGTGGTTTGAAGGTCGCCCGGCGCCATCAGCCTACAAACCCCAGTGGAATCACCCCATCAACTGGGAACGTATGAAAGTGGTGACGCATGAAACCACGGTAACGCTGGAAACAGGCAAAGGCAAAATCGTGCTGGAACTTTACCCCGAATGGGCGCCAGGCTCTGTGGCCAATTTTCTGGAACTCGCTGGAACAGGATTTTTCAATGAAAAGGCATTTCACCGGGTAGTGCCCAATTTTGTAGTGCAAGGCGGCTGCCCGCGCGGAGATGGCTACGGCGCGCTCGATTACACGATTCGCTCGGAAATCGGGCTGGCCTGGTACGACAAGGAAGGGTATCTGGGCATGGCTTCTGCTGGCCCGGATACCGAAGGAACGCAGTTTTTTATCACGCATTCGCCAACTCCGCACCTGGATGGAAATTATACTATTTTTGGCCGGGTAAAATCTGGCATGGAAGTAGTACAACAAATACTGCCTGGCGATGTTATTGATCAGGTGAACATTCAGTATTAAACTGCACAATAACACACTTTTGCATTGAAAAAATAACCCTCTTATGAACTGGAAAACTTCGCTCGGCTGGCTCACGCTGGGCTTGTCACTTTGTTGCACTGTTCTTGTTTACTCCTTCCCGTTTTTCGATATTCCGGTTAAAAAAATGACCGTGGGCATGGCGGCAGCCATGATTACCGGCAAAGGGCTTTTTGCCACTTCGGCTATGCTGCTAGGAAAACCGGTACTGGATCAGTTGAAGCAAAAGTTGCGTTTCTGGAAGAAGAAGGAGGGGTTGTGAGAGGGATTGGACAACGGATTATGCGGATTTTGTCGGATTTAAACAGATTTTTTTGATTTTCCCCAGCACACGCTACTGTAAAATCCGTTTAAATCCGACAAAATCCGTATCATCCGTTGTCCAATCCCTCTACGACGAGCGCTACTCCCCATACTTTTCATAAATAGCATCGATAGCCGCCGCCAGTTCCCGATCTTTATCCGTAACGATATTTCCTGCCGAATGAGTGGTCAGTTGAATGTCCACCGTATTCCACGCATTGTGCCAGTCGGGGTGGTGGTTGAGTTTTTCTGCTGCTGCAGCCACTTCCGTCATAAAGGCAAAGGCTTCAGCGAAATCGCGAAACCTGAACGTAATCTGAAGTCGATTTTTTTCTTCGCGCCACATGACAGAGGTGAGAGGTGAGAGGTGAGAGGTGATAGGTGAGAGAGAGGTGAGATTTACCAGGATTTTACCTGGTGGGGGTAACGGATGACGTAGGCTTCCTTGATAAGGCGGGTCATGCGTTCGCGCAATTCCTCGATGCCTTCCTTCGTATGTGCTGAAATGAAAATATTCTCGCCATAATTGTGCCGCAGGCGTTCGCGCATTTCCGTTTCAATTTCCGTTTTGATGTCGGCATCTACAAAATCGTCGTAATACTTGCTCCGGTACAGGTCGATCTTGTTGAACACCATGAGGGTCGGTTTTTCCCCCGCGCCCAGTTCTTCCAGCGTTTTTTGTACCGTTTTTACATGATCTTCAAACTGCGGGTGGGCTACATCCACCACATGCAGCAGAATATCGCTTTCGCGCACTTCGTCGAGCGTACTTTTAAAACTTTCGACGAGGTGGTGGGGCAATTTCCGGATAAATCCCACCGTATCGGACAGCAAAAAGGGCATGGCGCCGAACACCACCTTCCGCACGGTCGTATCGAGCGTAGCGAAGAGTTTGTTTTCGGCCAGCACTTCCGATTTGCTCATCAGGTTCATCAGCGTGCTTTTACCCACGTTGGTGTATCCCACCAGCGCTACGCGAATCAGTTCTCCACGCGTCTTGCGCTGGGTCTGGCTTTGCCGGTCGATGTCCTTGAGTTTTTCTTCCAGCGATTTGATGCGGTACTGCACGAGTCGGCGGTCCGTTTCAATTTGCGTTTCACCGGGGCCGCGCATACCGATACCACCGCGCTGGCGCTCCAGGTGCGTCCAGAGGCCGCGCAGGCGCGGGAGCAGGTATTTCATTTGTGCCAGTTCTACCTGGGTTTTTGCCTGTGCTGTTTGGGCCCGGTTGGCAAAAATGTCGAGGATGAGGGTAGAGCGGTCGACAATTTTGACTTTGAGGGCTTCTTCCAGAAAGTTGGTTTGTTTGCCCGTAAGGTCATCGTCGAAAATCACCATCGTAATTTCCTCGTGTCGCTGGATGTACTGTTCCAGTTCCTGCACCTTGCCGCTGCCGATAAAACTTCGGTGTTCGGGATGGGGCAGCCGCTGGGTAAATCGTTTGACCGTTTCCGCACCCGCTGTATGGGCCAGAAATTCGAGTTCGTCCATGTATTCATGCGCCTGCGTTTCCGTCACTTCGGGCGTAATCAGGCTGACCAGTATAGCATATTCGGGCTCCTTTTTCAGAGCAGTGGTTTTTTCGTTGAGTGTCCAGTCCTTCGCCATATCGTTATTGGTTATCTGTTATTGGTTATCAGGGTACATATTCCACGCCGAAAGGTATCGCCCTGCGCGCCAATAACTGTAACGCACCCACAAAAATTCCATGCCAGGCTATTTTGATTTGAAAATAATAGGGCTATTTTTGCAGACACAGGGCTGAAAAGCCCTACAAACACTGCTTCATATAATCAAAATACGCTTCACACATGACTCAGCGGTACACCCCCTACCTGCGTTTCATCGTGCCCTTTGTATCCGGACTGGCCGTGGGTGGCTGGGCAGATCAACCTGTGCGATACCTCGGGCCTGTTCTCGTCATTGGCGCTGTGCTGGCTGCCTGGCTGGCGATGCAGAAAATTGCTTACCGATACCGCTGGTTGTTCGGCGCATACATTTGCCTGTTGCTGTTTTTTGCGGGTTATTTCCACTGTGTAGCGCACAATGAACTGCGCAAGGGCCGACATTTTGCCGCGCATCTTTCTTCAAGAGCGCAGTATTTCACCGGCATCGTGTATCAGTCACCTTCGCATGGCGCCAAACTGAAAGTGCCCATTCAGGTAGAAGGGATGGGTGCTGCGCCCGATTCCCTCGAAAGCGTGGGAGGCAACCTGCTGCTATTTCTGAATATCGACACGATTACCGAAAAAATCCGATACGGCGACCGCATTGGCGCTTATGCTGTGGTGCTGCCCTGCGAGGCCCCGAAAAACCCCGATGCGTTCGATTACAGGCGTTATTTGCATTTCCAGAATATTCATTATCAGGCTTTTGTAAAATCTGATTCTGTTGCGGTATTGTCTGGCGGCCACGGCTATCAACTGTGGCGCATGGCCTACGAAAGCCGCGACCGGCTGCTGGCCCTGCTGCGCAAATACTTCCCCACCGACGACGAGTATGCCGTCGCATCGGCTTTGCTGGTGGGCTACACCGACGATTTGTCGGATGAACTGCGGGCGGCGTATGCCCAAACGGGTTCGATGCACGCCTTGGCGGTATCAGGCACACATGTAGGCATGTTGTACGTCGGGCTGATGTTTTTGCTGGCGCGTTTTCGATTCCGTGGGCGCTGGAAACTGCTGGAAACTGGTCTGATTTTATTGGCTATCTGGGCGTTTACCTTCCTGACAGGTGCTACGGCGTCGGTGTTGCGCGCTTCGGTCATGTTTAGCACCTACATACTTGGGAAAGCGTTTCACCGCGACGCGCCGGCCTGGAATGTATTGCCAGCATCGGCGTTCGGACTGCTGCTGTACAATCCGTATTTTCTGTTCGATGTCGGTTTTCAGTTGTCGTACGCCGCCGTTGCCGGGATGGTATTTTTTTATGCGCGCTTGTACAAGTTGTTTCCGCCCATGCCGCGCTGGGCCGACGAAGGATTGAAAGTCCTCCTGGTGGGCATGGCTGCACAATTGGGTACCCTGCCACTCACCCTGTTTTACTTTCACCAGTTTCCGGTATATTTCTGGTTGTCGGGCTGGATTGTGGTGCTGGGCGGCGCCATTTTCCTGTGGGGCGGAGCGCTGCTGGTGTTGCTCGATGTGTGGGCGCCTGTGGTGGCCGACTGGCTCGGGAAAGCCTTGTATTACATTCTCTGGGCTATCAACAAAGCCATTTTTTATATCCAGACCTTGCCAGGTAGTGTCATTTCCAATATCTGGATTGCTGGCTGGGTAGTGGCCGCCTTGTATGTCGGAATTGTGCTGATCGGGAGCGCCATGGTATATCGAAAAGGGCGGTATGTGCTGGCGCTGCTGGGGCTGTTTTGCCTGTTGGGACTGTACCGAATTTCCACGCTTACTGCCAAAAGCATACACCGTGAAATCGTGGTGTATCACCTGAACAAACAAAGCCTCATCGATTTTCGGGAAGGGCGGAACGTAGTGAGTTGGTCGGATACGCTTGCGCTCAACAAAGAAATATTTACGGCCCAAAGCCATCGCATAACGGGTGCTGTGCGCCACTTGACGCCGCTTCATTTTGACGCGGATACTGCACTTGTAACGGAAAACTTGCTGATTGACTGGCCTTTTGCACAGTTTTTCGACACCCGAATAGCCGTGGTGGAGCAGGCTGGACAGTTGCAAGGCGCGCGGCCCGTCGATGCCGATATTTTGTTGCTGCGAAAAAATCCGAAAGTGACCATTGCCGAATGCCGCCAATATTTCCATTTCGGACAGGTCGTTTTCGACGCTTCCAACAGCCAACGGCAAACAGAGCGCTGGCGCCGGGAGTGCGAAGTGGCGGGTTGGCGGTATTATGATGTGCGGAAACAGGGAGCCTTCTTATTAGAGGTGAGAGAGTGAGAGAAGTGAGAAGTGAGAAGTGAGAAGTGAGAGGTGAGAAGTGAGAGAGTGAGAGTACGTAGAGTGTACCATTTACGCACATGGATATGCCCTAAAAAAGCGATAATCCAGCCCTGAAAGGGCGTATTCATTAGCACAGCGCATAGCGCTGTGTATTCGTTCAACGCCCCGTGTATCCGTTCCAAACCCGTATTACCCACCATATTTATTCCCAAACAATTCACGATATCATTTATGCGTAATCAACTTTTTCAGTACCTGCATTTTACGCGCAAGGAGCGCAATGGAACCATTGTTTTGCTGCTGCTTTGCGCCTTCGTTTTTGCCCTACCTGACATCCTGGACAATTTTCGAGAATCGGAAACCACCGATTTTTCCGAATTCAGGAAAGAAATTCAGGCGTTTCGGGATGGACAACGCGCAGCGGCTTCCGCAGCCAGTCCCGAACTTTTTTACTTCAACCCCAACACCGCCAGCCGGGAAGACCTGATGCGACTGGGGCTTTCCGAAAAAACGGCATCCATGATCTGCAAATACCGCGACAAAGGCGGGCAATTCCGCCGAGCGGAGGATTTCAAAAAAATATGGGGCCTGGCCGCTGAAGATTATGAACGACTCGCGCCTTTTATCCGAATGGGTGAAAGCGGTTCATTTGAGGAAGGAAAAACCCGCCCCAACACCGTGAAAAAGCAGTTCGAGTTCGACCCAAATATGGCATCGGAAGATGATTTCCGGGCGCTCGGGCTCCCCGAACGCACCATTCAAAGCATCCTGAACTACCGCTCCAAAGGCGGGCGATTTCGGCGCCGTGAAGATTTTCAAAAAATATACAACCTCCCGGAAGACGATTACGAAAGGCTGGAATCATACATCGTTATTGCCGCAGCGTCCTCGTCGGCTCTAGCCGATGCCAGCCAGCCTTTTGCCCCCAAAAAACGCACTCCACAAACCATCGACATTAACCTGGCGGATGCGGATGCCTGGATGACCTTGCCAGGAATCGGCGAAAAACGCGCGCAGCAACTCGTGCGATACCGCGATCAGTTGGGCGGATTCCTGTCTATAGAACAGGTTGGGCAGATGTACAACCTGCCCGACAGCGTGTTTCAGGCCATGCGCCCGCTGCTGGTGCTGAACAGCCGCGATATTCGTCGGATAGACCTGAATACGGCTTCCCTAGAGGTGCTGGATGCGCACCCCTACTTTTCCAGAAAACAGGCGGAACTGATTGTGAACTACCGACAGCAGCACGGCCCTTACCGCACGGTGGAAGACATTGAAAAAATCATTGCGTTTACGGACAAGGCGTGGATAGCAAAGGTCAAGGTGTATTTGAAGGTGTGACACCGCCGCCCGGGTCACGGCCCCCACCGCAATACGCCCCACTGGTCTGCTTTTCGAACAAATATCCAGCCTGCCCCTACCAGTTTTACTTCATCGAACGAGGCCGGAATATGCGCTCCTGAAGCCGCGATCAGGCCCCATTTTCCTTGGGTTTTGTAAAATAAATACGGGTAGTTCGGGTGCCCGGAAATTTCGTCGACGCTGTGATCCAGAAGTAATTTGCCGCTTGCATCGAAGAGGAGTTGTTTGCCTGGCTGGCTAACGCCTACATTGAATCCGGCAATGGTGCAGCACGGATTTGGCACGGCCTCGATGATAAAAAAATGTTTTCTTTCCTGAAACCGGCCGCCAGCAACCGGCTCAATGCGCCATTGCCCATCGGGCTGTAGCACGCCCCATTTGCCCTGGTACCGCTTGCCGATACATGCGCCGAAAAGGCCTTTGTTATCGCCATCGGTGCAATTCACCACACCTTTTATGCCGAGCGGCGTACCATCTCGCCGAAAAATCAACAGGGTGTCGGCCGATTTGGCAGTAATACATTGCAATCCGGCAGTTCTGAAACTGCTGAAATTGCCGGCCGGAATAATGGTTTTCCCCTGCTGATCGACGATGCCGATTCTGCCATTTTCCTTGTATTCAAAAAAGCCGGGAAAAGCGGGTTTTAAAAAAGCCCACTGCGCGGGCACCTGGAAAGTGCCGTCTTTTTTGATCACGCCGTATTTGCCGCGCGTTTTCACAACGGCATATCCCATTGTATCGAATGCCGTGGCGGCCTGATAACGCGGGGGGAGCAACCAAGAGCCGTCATTGCGGAAGTAACCCCACAGCGTGTCGCGCCGCACCAGCGCGATATTATCCACAAACTTTTCTGCGGCAGCAAAAGTGTCGCGGCGGGTTTTTCCGTTTTTCAGGCTGCTGAACACGTACTGATTGGCCGAAATGCGCTGGAATTCGGCATTGGAGGAAGCCGGGACGGCCACGTCTTTTACGGTAACTCCCTGGCGGGAAACAAACAGCATATCTGCATCGACAAAATTGTACACATCGTGTTTGAGATAGCCGAGTATAGTGTCGCGCACCAGCGTCAGGCGCGCATAAGGCGCTTTTTGATAAGGTAGCAGCAACTGGTTGCGGTCGTTGATGACGGCATACATACCATAGTTTTGAACCTGATATACCCAGTTGTTTTCAGACCTGGTAGCAGATTGAATATAATCGAACAAAGGCGCTACAATTTCACCTTTTTCCAGGTGATACATACCCTGAAGGTCATTTTTCCACACCCGCCAGTACTTTCCCTGTTCGTACGCGATGCTGTCGTATGGCAGGGGTGTTCGCTCGCCGGATACATTTACCAGAAAAACCTGCTTGCCTTCCCGGATGGAAAATTCACTGGCGCTGGTAGATCCGAACACATGAAGGTCGCTTTGCAAGGGTACTACCCATCGGAAATTATCCGCGTTTTGAGCGAAAAAACATGATAGAGAACAGAAAAAAAGGAAAATGGTAAATGCGGGCTTAGGCATGTGTGATGTATGTTTGGCGAAAATTACATGTTGTATGAGATATACCCCCAACACGTTCTTTATCATTTTTATATTTTTTGTTCAAACGCTCCACGCACAGCCCAACTGGAGAGAAGTAGTGTCGCCCGCTTTTTTGCAGGTTATAGAAGAAGTGAATGACAGCATTGCCTGGCGCAGGGATGAATCGAACCGCCTACGCAAACGCATGAACGACATCATTGCAGACAAAAAACTGGATCGCAGTTTTATTGTCGGCGACCACGACGAGTACATCGCCGAGGGCATGCACAAACAGTTCACAAAGCCGCTGGAAAAATTGCAGGTGACGTACGACCGCGACCAGCAAATTGTGGAACTGGAAAACCTGCATGTCGCCTTGTATTACAGTGATAAAACCTTGTTTCGCTGGACGGAATTGCTGAAAAAAATCCGCGCGCACCCCGACCTGAGCATTCACTCCAGGTGGGCGAGCGACTGGAATGCCCTGCCGCCCAATCAGCGCCCGAATGCCAACTCGCTCGACGCTTGCCGCAGGTGGGTGGCCGATAAATTGGTGTGCGATGTGACCACAAAAGCCCCCGATTTTTTTGATGTGTTCACGGCCCAACCGCCCAAAGTAGGCAGTTTTGACCCTGAATTTGCAGATGGCGTCCTTCCCGGATTTTCAGACCGGGAGCCCGCTACTTTTCCGGTGCCGACGCAGTTTATTGCAGCCAGTTATCCGATGAACGGTCAATTTGCATTCCATCGTTCGGAGTCGATTCCAGGTGTAGGATACATCGCATTTTCTAAAAATATTGCCAACGCCTTTTATGAAACCAACGGGTATGCACTCAAGGCGCGCTGGACGAGCGCCCGGGGAAATGTTGTGTACACGCTGGCGGAATTCAGGCCCTTGCGCCAGTGTTTTTATTTCAATTTTCCGGCCACGCTGGATGCCGAAATGGTGTACCGGCTCGAACTGGTGGCGCTGCCTGTGAGCAATACGGGCGGACAGAAAGCCGACGAAGACTGCTGGCGCACGTTCAGAGGGCTGCCCCCGGCCGAATTGTCGGACAAAGACCTGCCGGTAAAAGGGGAGGTCAAAATCACCGAGTTGTATTTCCGGGCGGGCAAATACGAGGTCATGCAGAAACCCAAAAACTTGGCAGGAACCATCGACTGGCAAACCGGCGCCATACAGTTTACCACAGACGAGCCACTCGACGAAATTGAAATGTACGGGTCGGGGAAAGTGGCGCCGCTCTTAACGTTTAACTTGCAAACCGCCTCGTTTTACCAACTCAAAAATGCGCTGAAATCCAAGGTGCTGGTGTATTACCTGAGCGTGCCACGTATTCAATCGCTCGAAAATGTGCCCCTCGATCAAAAAGTGGCTGCTGAACTCGATCATACGCAGGATGCCCGTTTTGTGCGCCAAACCAGTCAGGGCAATGCCGAGTACATCCAGATACCGAGGCTGTACGAAACCGTCAAAACATTGCGCGGCGATTATGTGGTGCCTGCGCTGATGGAGGTCAATGCAAGGGATTCGCTCGTGACGAACCAGCCGGTTCCGTTTATCGGTCCGGAGCATTTTAAAAAGCGGAAAAACATGCCGTATCCTCCCACCAAATGCACGCTGTATGTGGGCGAAGTGCAACAATTGTTGCGCTCCATTACCGTGCAACAACAGCAAATAAAACGCCGTATGGACGAGCGCGCTGCGTTTTTTTACGAACTGGACAAACGCCAGGCTATGCGGGAGAAAAAAACATTTGAAGGCACACTGGAGGCATATAAAAAGCAGGAAGCAGAAAATTTGCCACAGGAAGTACGGACTATTCTGGAGGCGAAAATTCCCGAGTCGATCAGCAAGGATTTTACGATCCTGTTCAGTCGCCGCTTTCCCGGCACGAAGCAATATTCTGCCAGTCTTCAATTCAAGCCCGTTATCAAATGAAAAAATATTGCTTTTACCTGCTCCTTGTATTGGCCCTGACGGCAACAAACATGGCTGCTCAGGAGGTAGGTGCGCCCTGGATTGTGCCGCCAGTAATGAATATCGACGATAAATTTGACATATCGCCGAAAGAAAACGACAGTCGTTTCATTGGGACAAGGGGCCGGTTTCAAGGAGTGTTCGACAAAACAGGAAAGGCTATTTTACCCGTTGAAAAACAGGAGATTATGCTCGTGCCCTGTGGCTGGATCGTGGTGTCCAGGCAGAATGACCAACGCCTTTTGTACAATGCGCAGGCTACCTGCATGAGCCTGCCGTACGATCAGTTTAATGCCTACAACAACGGCACGGCGCTGGTGTATAAAAACGGCTTGTGCGGGCTGATCAACATGCAGGGAGAAGAACTGGTGCCGGTGCAATATGAAAAATACACGAGGGATCAAGACACATACGTTTTTTCGGGGGCCACAGGAGAACGACGTATGCCGATTCCACCTGATTTTGTGTCGCCCAATGTAAAACGGGTGGAAGACGCCAAGGCCAAAGCCAAGACCCGCACTCCCCTGGCCGGTCATTACCTGATAAAAGGCAACGGGCAATTTACCACGGGCCTGCTCAACCTGAAACGCGATACAGTTGTTCCTCCCATTTACAGGTTTGAGGAAGTGCACCCGTCGGGCATGATCACGGCGACCTTTGATGGCAAGACCTTTGGCGTGATCGATGCGCAACACCATACGCTGTACTCGTTTACGGCTGCAAAAGTGGGCAAATGGACCAAAAGCGGGCTGCTGCCGGTAAAATTTGAAAAAAAATGGGCCTTGATCCGCTTTCCTGCCGGCGACATCATTTTTTCGTTCGGCGAATACGATTACATCGAAACCTATGACCCGGAAAAAGACCTGTTTATTGTTTCCAAAAACAAGTTGCTGGGCCTGATTAACCTGAAAAGGAAATTTATCCTGCCATGCGCCTACACATATATCAGCCAATACGACCATGTGACTACACAGATTTCTGATACCCTCCATAAATCCGGTTTTTGCTACCGCCCCACCGGATTTATCCTGAAACCGCAATTCAAGTACATTCGAAACCTGAACGACACCCTGGTAATTGTATCCAGCGATTCCCTGACCGGCGTGATGAACGCCAAAACCGGAAAGTATGTGATACCAATGGCGGAGTACCAGATTGAATGTATCGGCCAATATTTTGACAGCCACAAACCCCAGGACTGGCGCGCCCGTACCACTTTAGAAAGGCATATTCATGGGCTGTACGACCGGCGTGGCCGCCTGGTTATCCCACACGACACTGCCGATATTGTGATGGTACCCAAAGAACAAACCTTTTGGATTTGTTACCAGCGCGAAGACTCTTCCAGGGTATGGGAACAAAGGGATCTGCAAGGGAAAACAATCCGGACGATCCCCAAGAAAGGCGCCGATCTTAAAAAACTGGGCTACTTGCCGACTACTTACCGATACGGAAACGGGGTGGAAACGGCCATGAAAATCACGTACACCGACGCGCAGGGAAACGAGCAGTTGTATTCCTTTATCAGCACCAGCATGCGTGAAAACCTGCGTATGGTACAGTTAGGCAACCTATGGGGTTTTGTCGACAGCGACGGCCAGGTGGTCATACAGCCCGTAATGGATAAGGTGGAATCCAGCAAGGACGGCTATATCAAGGCCAAATACCAGGGGAAATGGGGCGTGCTGCAAAACCCGAAGTTTGATTATTTTGAGGAGATTGAAAAGGGGATTGGGGAAAAGTGAGAGCGTTCTCTTTTATTTTTTTGTCCATAAATTTTTAACTCTTCGCCACAATGATTTTCCCCTTACCTCTTCTTTTTTATTAATCGGTGTATCTAAAACCTTATTCCCCAATTCGTTTTCTGCTCCTTTGTCACGTTCTTTTCCGTAAACATATTTATCAACCCAGATTTGTGCTTCGGTTTTAATTACATCTTCCATGTTTTCTAAATCTGCTCCGTCAAAGTAATAATTTTCCCCGATTTGTTCTAGATCAGCCCATGCGTGATATAGAAGATAAAATGGCATTAACCTACTATCCATATTAGCATGGAGGCAAATTTCGTATAGTTTGCTGAGGTTCTTTCTTATTTCGCAATCATTCAGAATTAGTTCGAGATGGTAATGGGCATTTGCGACAATTGAATATTCTCCGTACTTCTCTGTTAGATTCAGTTCTTTTAATGCGCCCTTGATGTATGGTTTGATTTCTTCTCTATCGACCGGTTTTGAAAACGAAGCAACTATCAAAACGTTTTCAGTTTCTATTCCTTTTCCTATCAATTCTATTGCCCAGTCAATTGCAGGGTTATAGTCGAAGAATTCTATTCCATTGTGCCATTGAAGTATTTCCGTATATTTTTCGTGGTCTATCACTGTTTTT
>JAEUUT010000082.1 GCA_016787415.1 Saprospiraceae bacterium
CGAACAGGCCGAAAACAACGGCTACCCCTTCGCACGTGTCTGGCTCGACAGCATCGACGTGCAGGCCAATGGCAGTGTGCAGGCTTTGTTGCGCCTCGACCGCAACCGCTTTTTTTCCATTAAAACGGTAAAAATAAATGGTGACCTGAAGTTGCCCGCAGCATTTTTACCCAATTACCTCGGCATCAAATCCGGCGAACCGTACAGCCGGGCCAAGGTGCTGCGCCTGCGCGACCAGTTGCGAAGCCTGTTGTTTGTGGAAGCCACCGGCAACCCGTCGGTGACATTTGCAGGCAATGAAGCCACGATTCAATTGTATTTGCAGAAAAAACGCGCCAGCCGCTTCGATTTTATCGTGGGCCTCCTGCCGCGATCCGACGCTTCCGATACCCGCCTGCTGGTGACGGGTTCGCTCAATGCCGCTTTTCAAAATGCACTGAACCTGGGCGAGCGCTTTAGCATCGAACTGGAACGACTGCGCCCCGAAACCCAGCGCCTCGACGTACAGGCGGGCATGCCTTATCTATTCGGAACACCTTTTGGGGTGGAAGGCCGCCTGAATATTTTCCGCCGCGACAGCACCTGGGTAGATGCACAAAGCGAACTAGGGGTGCAATACCTGTTTACGGGCGGCGACTACATCAAGATATTCTGGGAAAACAGGGGCTCTTCGCTCCAGAAAATAGATACCGCGTCTGTTTTGCAATCGCGCAGACTGCCCCCTAATCTCGATTTGCGCCAAAACGGATTTGGTATCGAAACCGGCCTCAACCGACTCGATTATCGCTTCAATCCTCGACGCGGATGGGCCATTACCCTGAAAGGTGTGGCAGGGTTTAATGCGGTGTTGCGCAACAACCAGATCGAGGCGCTGCGCGACCCGGATGACCCTGGCTTCCGCTTCAGCACCCTGTACGATACCCTGACCCGGCAAAGCACGCGCTTCCGACTGGAATCAAAACTGGAGTATTTTATCCCGTTTTTTGCCCGAAGTACCTTGAAACTGGGTGTTCGCGGGGGCGGTATTTTCTCCTCGCGGCCGGTGTACGCCAACGAGCAATACCGCCTCGGCGGCAATAAACTACAGCGTGGCTTCGACGAAGAGAGCCTCTTTGCTACGCGGTATGTGGTGGGCACTGCCGAATTCCGGCTCCTGCTCGATCTGAATTCCTATCTGGCTGTATTTACAGACTATGGCTACCTGGAAAATGAAACGGATCGCCAGCGCTTGTTCCTGCGCCCTCTCGGCATCGGCGCCGGCCTCAACTTCGAAACGCAGGCAGGCATTTTTGGTATCAACGTGGCCGTGGGCCGCCGCGATACGGGCCAGGCGGTTGATTTCCGGGCAGCGAAGTTTCATTTGGGGTACGTGAGCCTTTTTTAGAGGTGAGAGGTGAGAGGTGAGAAGTGAGAGTGCGGAGAGTGTACCGCTCCGCCTCCAACTTCATAGGTGTTTGTTTGTAAAATCTAATCCTGACTTATAGCGGAGCGGTCAACTCTACGCACTCTCACCTCTCACTTCTCACTTCTCACCTCTAGCAATATACACCCCCGCCAAAATCACCCCTGTGCCTGCCACATCCATAGCGCCGAGGGTTTCGCCGTCGAAAAGCCCGACTACCATGGCGAAAATGGGGAGGAGGTACGTAACAGACGTGGCAAAAAGGGCGGACGTGCGCTGAATGAGCAGAAAGTACACGATGTTGCCGCCTACGGTACCCAGCGCTGCCAGGTAAAAAACATAGCCGAGGCCTTGCCAGCCATGTTCGTGGGTGCGTACGGCCGTCCACGCGCCAGACAACCAGATGCCTGCCCAAAACAATAGACCGGTAAGAATGAATGCAGCCGATGCAATGGCGGCCGGGTGCATATCGCGCAAATGGCGGTTTACTACATTGGCATTGATGGCGTAGCAAACGGTAGCCAGTGCACACAATGTCGCAAAAAATGCATTGCCGGAAGCGCCGCTTTTGCTATTGAACAGAATCAACAGGATAGCGCCCGTCATGCCCAGCGCTACGCCCAGTATTTTATAGCGGGTAAAAGGCATCTGGAAAAAACCGACACCGATGATTAAGGTAAACAAAGGGGTGAGCGAATTGAGCACGCCGGCCAGTCCGCTGGTGACATGCTGTTGTGCGATGGCAAACATTAAATTGGGAATAGCAGAACCAAAAAACGCCACCGTGAGCAAGGCCCTCCAGCGCGTCCAGTCTATTTTCGACCAGAAAACAAGGGCAACGGGAAGGTATAAAGTGGTGGAAAGCGCCATACGCCACATGGCCATTTGCATGGGCTCAAAAATTTGTACGGCATGCTTGATAAAAAAGAAAGAGCCGCCCCAAATGGCGGCCAGCGATAGCATGAGCAACCAGTCGAAGGCGACCGGCGGGCGGGTAGTAGTGTGATCCATAGGACAAAAACAAGGCAAATGCGCCAAAGGTTCCCGCTATTCGGGAAACGTAATTTCGGTATTTTGTAACATATTTAAAAAACATTGCCTAACATTGCCTTTACTTTTAAGAGGGTGTCAAAATCAAATTTTGAACTATTCCCGACGCTCCATACCAATGCGGAACAAACCGTCACCTATTTTTTTACCTTTTGCACGTACATGAATTTCACTTTTACCACTCTGGATCTGGTCATTATTGTCGGTTATATCGCAGCAATTGTGGCCTATGGATTTTATCACCGCAAGGCAGGCAGTTCGGAAGAATATTTCCTGGCAGGCCGAAATATGCCCTGGTATGTGATCGGCATTTCCATGTTTTCTGCCAATATTTCCTCTAATTCGCTGATTGCCATTACCGGCGGCGCCTACAAGGGCGGCATCGTATTTTTCAATTACGAATGGATGGCGTCGATTGTACTCACTTTTTTCTGCCTGTTCATCCTGCCATTTTACCTGAAATCGCAGGTGTACACCATGCCGGAATATTTTGAGAAACGCTACGACGTGCGCTCGCGTTATTACTTCTCCTTTATCACGCTGGTAGGCAATATTTTTATCGACACGGCCGGTACGCTATTTGCCGGTGTGGTCATTGCCAAACTCGTATATCCGGAAGCAAACACCGTTTTAATTGTGTCGTTGCTGGCGATTTTCGCGGCAGGTTACACCATTTTCGGTGGCCTTTCTTCGGTAATGCGCACCGAAATGGTCAATACGATCATCCTGCTGGTGTCGGCGCTTATTCTGTCGGTTATTGTATATGAAAAAGCGGGCGGTTACAGCGCCATCATGGAATACGCCAGTTCGAAAGACCCTTCTTTCACACACCTTGTACAGCCCCTGGGCCACCCGGATATGCCCTGGCCGGGCCTGCTGCTGGGCGTGCCGCTATTGGGCTTTTATTTCTGGTGCAACAACCAGTTTATCGTGCAGCGTGCGCTCAGTGCCCGCGACGCCAACCAGGCGCGTAAAGGCGCACTGTTTGCTGCCCTGTTAAAAATTCCTATCCTGTTTTTGCTGGTCATTCCAGGCCTTGCAGCCCTCAAACTGTATCCCAATTTGCAGGAAATGTACGCTGGACAATTAAAAAACTACTCCGACGGGGCCTATCCCACGCTGGTGTTTCAGTTGCTGCCGGCCGGCCTCATCGGGTTGGTGGTAGCAGGTTTTCTGGCAGCCATGGCTTCGGCTGTGAGCGCTACGCTTAATTCGGCCAGTACGCTGGTGACGATGGATTTTGTGCAAAAATTCAGACCGGACATGGACTCCAAGGGCCTGGTGCGCGCCGGGCAGATTGCTACCGTGGTGTTCATGGTGATTACAGTAGCCTGGGCGCCGCAGATTGCCAATTTTGAATCGCTGATGAATTACATGCAAAGCGTGCTGGCGCTGATCAGTCCGCCTGTAGTAGCCATTTTCCTGATTGGCCTATTCTGGAAACGCGCCAATGCAGACGGCGCTTTTGCGGCCCTGATGGCAGGGCTTGTTATTGCCTTGTTTACAGTTATCAGCGAAGTAACGGGTATGTCGGCAGGCTGGAACGGGGTGCATTTCCTGATAAAAGCGCCCATTATTTTTGCCATTTGCGCGGTTATTCAAATTGCGGTCAGCCTCGCAACGGCGCCCCCGCCGGCCGAAAAAACAACAGGTTTTATCTGGAACAACGGGGTGTACAATGAAGATTCGGAAGCCCTGAAAGGTGTGGCCTGGTACGAAAATTATCGCGTTATGGCGGTCATTCTGCTGGTTATTACGTTTGCAGTGGTGTTCTATTACCGGTAAAACACGGATGGCGCGGAAACGGGACGGATTTACACGGATTGTATCGGTTGCAAAGGGCGTGGAGTTAAAACTTCAGCCAAAAAGCCTGTTCTGATACAATCCGTGTAAATCCGTCCCGTTTCGGTGCCATCCGTGTCCTACCTTTGCCCCTGTGAACCGCGAATTCATCGTCAACATTCTTTTTCTGGTCTTTATCAACCTGCTGATAAAGCCTTTTTTCATTTTCGGTATCGACCTGGCGGTACAAAACCGCACCGGTCAGGAATACGGGCTGTATTTCGCTCTGATGAACCTGACCTATATCTTCCAGATTCTCAACGACTTCGGTATTCAGGGCTTCAACAACCGCCACATCAGTCAGCACCCGCAACTGCTTCCCAAGTATTTCCCCAACTTGTTGGCCCTTAAAATCGCGCTGAGTGTAGCGTACATTTTCATTTCGCTGGGGCTTGCCTGGACGATGCAGTACGACGAGCGCGCCTTGTTTCTCCTGCTCATCCTGCTGGTCAATCAGGTGCTCATCCAGATGATTCTTTTTTTGCGCTCCAATATTTCAGGCCTGGGGCATTATCGCGTCGACAGCGTGTTGTCGTCGCTGGATAAACTGCTGATGCTGGTCACCTGCGGCTTGTTGCTCTGGATGCATCCGCCGGGCCGCACGCTCGCTATCGAGTCGTTTGCACTGGCCCAGACCGTGCCGCTGCTGCTGACAGCCTTGATTGCTTTTATTATTTTGCGGAGCAAGGTCAAATTCCGCACCCGGCCATCCTGGGCTTCCAACTGGCGGGCAGGTTATCCGATGTTGCTGGTGTTGTTTCGAGGCAGCCTGCCGTATGCGCTGGTGGTGTTCCTGATGTTTGCCTACACACGCCTCGACGGGGTATTGCTCGAACGGTTCAGCGGCAAAGCCCACGCGGAAGTGTTTGCCGGCGCGTATCGGGTGCTGGATGCCTGCAACATGCTGGGGTATTTGTTTGCGTCGCTGCTGCTGCCGATGTTTGCCCGTATGCAAAGGCAGCCTGAGCAGGTAAAGCCATTGCTCCAATTAAGTTTTAGGCTGATATGGGCCGGCAGTGTGGCCCTGGCAGCGGCCATTTGCCTGTCGAGGCAGGAACTTGTCCAACTCATGATGCCGACGCACGCTTCGCCGTATCGCTGGGATACGCTTGGGGTACTGATCTGGGTGTTTGTGCCGGTGAGTACCACCTATATCTTTAGCACCTTGCTCACGGCCCACGGAAAAGTGAGGCAAATGAATCGGTTCTTTATCGTGGGCATTTGCCTCAATGCAGGACTGAATTTCTTTCTCATCCCGCGCTGGCAGGCGTTTGGGTCGGCCATTGCAGCCGTCGTCACCCAAAGTTTTATTGCCTTGAGCATGATCTGGCTGGTGCTGAAAACCTTTCACTGGCGACCTTCTTTCAGGAAAATGCTTGAAATACCGGGTTTTGTGGCGTTCATATTACTGGCCGATTTTCTGATTCTTCGAGAAACTACCTTTGTGTGGTATATCAAAATGGCACTTTGCGCTGCTGCCTGTCTGCCCGGCCTGCTTCTTTTCAGATGGGTAAAACTGTCTAAATAGCAGGAAACATTCCATACTTTCGAACCCATAATCGAAATCAGATGATCAGAACCATTTCAGGAATATTGTTGCTGGCCTGCGGCCTGGTGTCCTTCATCTCCATAGCGCCCGAATCGCCGGAATGGGGTTTTTTCGGGCACAAGCGGATCAATCGCCTGGCGGTGCTCACGCTACCGCCACCCATGATGGCATTTTTCAAACCCCACATCGATTACCTGACCGACCATGCTGTCGATCCCGATATGCGCCGGTATGCTTCCAAACACGAAGGCCCCCGCCATTTCATCGACCTGGATAATTACGGCCCGCCATTCGACAGCCTTCCGCGTTTGCGCGCCGAAGCCATGCAGTATTTTACAGAAATATGGGTGGTGAAAAACAACGGCGACACGGTGCTGTACCTCGGTGGCGCTCGCCCGGCGCCTGCTGCACTGCGCGATGATTACAGGCGGTATTTCAACCGGCAGGTGCTGCCACGTTTTTACAAGGATGTGGAAACGCTGGATGCCGACTCGCTGGCCGCATTTGCCCTGGCACACGGCTTGCCCGGCGATTTTAAATCGGCGTTTTTTTTCGATCGTATGTCACTGCACGGCGTGTTGCCCTGGAACCTTCAGCGGATGCAACGCGACCTGACCGAGGCCTTCCGCCGCAAAGACGCCAACCGCATCCTGCGTCTGAGCGCCGACATGGGGCATTACATCGGCGATGCGCATGTGCCCTTGCATACCACCAGCAATTACAACGGCCAGAAAACCGGCCAGCATGGTATCCACGGCTTTTGGGAAAGCCGTATTCCCGAATTATTCGCCGATGAAAACTACGATTACTTCGTTGGCAAACCTGAGTATATCGCCAACACGACCGAGTGGTTCTGGAATACGGTTTTTGAAAGCCACACAATGGTCGATAGCGTGCTTTCTATTGAAGGTGCCCTGCGCCAAACCTTTCCTGCCGACCGGCAAATGTGCCCCGACATGCGCCTCGGCAGGGCTGTTGTGGCGCCTTGCCGCGAATTCTCTGCCGCCTATTCCGCTGCGCTCAACAATATGGTGGAACGCCGCATGCGCGCTGCCATCCATGCCGTGAGTTCGGCCTGGTACACCGCCTGGGTCGACGCCGGCCAACCCGATTTGGCGAATATGAGCCTCGCCGCGCCCACGGAAGAAGAAAAAAAAGAAGAGGCAGAACTGCAAAAGATGTTTAATGATGGGAAGATTTTGGGGCGG
>JAEUUT010000114.1 GCA_016787415.1 Saprospiraceae bacterium
GGAGCAGAAAACCGTCTTTTGTCGGTATGCTGCGGCTATTTTCTCGGCAATAGCCTCCGGCTATTCCCTCCAAAATAAGCCTTGCCTGCCAACAAAATCCGCTCTTTCTGCCCTCGACAAATTAACTCAAACAACTTCTAAGATTACATGATTTAAGATTTTAGATTTACGCGAGATGCCCTCCATCTTAAATCTTAAATCATGTAATCTTAAATCTTAAATCTCATCCAGCCACTCCCCTACTACCCGATTTACCGCTTCTGTTTCGATCAAAAAACCATCGTGCCCGTAGGAAGAAGTCAATTCTACATAGGTAGCATTGGGCAGGTATTGGGCCAGAAAACGCTGTTCGGAAGGTGGAATCAGCAAATCCGAATCGATGGCAATCACCATGGCCGGCACCTTCAATAGCCGCAGTGCTTCTGCGGCGCCACCTCGCCCCCGGCCGATATGGTGTGTATCGAGGGCTTTGGTGAGAAACCAGTAGCATTGGGCATAAAAGCGGCGTACGAGTTTGTCGCCCTGATAACGGATATACGAGGCTGAGCGAAAAGAGTCGAGTCGATCGTCGTTGTCTGTTTGATTTTCCTTGTACGCTTGAAAGGTACGGTACCCGATGAGACCTATCCCGCGCGCGGCCTTTAGTCCGGCTGCCCCGCCGTCGTTGCGGTCTTCGCGCCACGAAGGATCGGCCTGGATTGCCAGGCGCTGGGTTTCGTGGATCGCAATGGCCCAGGCGCTTTCGCGGGCGCTGGTGACGAGCAATGCCATTTTTTTCAATTTTTCTTGCAGGAGCCAGGCAAATTCCATGACCTGGTGGCCACCGCAGGAACCTCCGATACACAAGGCTATTTCATTAATATTCAGATGTTTGCGCAAAGCATCCTGCGCTTTCACCATATCGCGAATACTGATGATGGGGAAATCGACGCCGTAGGGTTTGCCAGTTTCCGGCGAAATACTGCGCGGACAAGTGCTGCCGTAGCAAGAGCCGAGGATGTTGGAGCACACGATAAAATATCGTTGCGGATCAAACAATCGGCCGTTTCCGAACACGCCTTCCCACCAGTCGGCCACATGGGAATTGGCGGTAAGGGCATGGCACACCCATATCACATTAGAGCCTTCCGCATTGAGGGTTCCGTAGGTGTGATACGCGATGGTACATTGGGACAACACGGCGCCCGATTCGAGGGCGAGTGGCTCGGGGAGTTGGAAAAACTGCAACCCCGGAATGTCGATAGGTATGGTGTAATCGGCTCCCTGCATTATACCTGGCTGATTTTCAAGGCTTGATCTATATCTGAAATGATGTCGTCGATGTGTTCCAGTCCGACGGAAATGCGAATCAGGCCATTGGTAATGCCTGCATCGAGGCGTGCTTCCGGCGTCATTTTGGCATGCGTGGTGGAGGCGGGATGGGTGGCAATACTTCTGGTATCGCCAAGGTTGGCGCTCAGCGACAGCATCTGAAGCGAATTGAGGAAGCGACGCCCTTGTTCCAGTCCTCCTTTTATTTCGAAGGTGACGATTCCGCCGCCGTTTTTCATTTGTTTGCGCGCAATGTTTGCTGCCGGGTGGGAATCAAGGAATGGATACCGCACCTGCCCTACCTGCTCATGCGAGGAAAGGAAGCGCGCGAGTGCCAGCGCGTTGTCGCAATGCCGGTCGAGGCGAACAGCCAGTGTTTCCAGGCTTTTCGACAAAATCCAGGCATTGAAAGGCGACAAAGAAGGGCCGGTGCTGCGGCAGAATTTTTTAATTTCTGCCATTAGGTCGGCCCTGCCGGCCACTACGCCCCCAAGAACGCGCCCTTGCCCGTCGAGGAATTTGGTGGAGGAATGCACAACGAGGTCGGCGCCGAAGCGGGCAGGTTGTTGCAAATAGGGTGTTGCAAAGCAGTTGTCTACATTAAAAATGAGGCCATGCGCTTTGGCAAAACGCCCGGCGGCTTCCAGGTCGATGATATCGAGCCCCGGATTGGAAGGCGTTTCGATGAACAACATTTTTGTGTTGGGTCGAACGGCACTTTCCCAGTTTGACGTGTTGGTTTCCAGCCAGTCGCAGGTAATACCCCAGCGCGGGAGCCACTGCGTCAGCACCGTATGCGTAGCGCCGAAAATGGCTTTGGTTGCCAGCAGGTGGTCGCCGGCACGCAACAGGCCCATGATGGAAGCAAAGATGGCAGCCATACCGCTGGCGGTGCATACCGCCTGATCGACGCCTTCAAGGGTCGCCATTTTTTGTTCCAGTTCGCTACAATTCGGATTGGTGAAGCGGCTATAAATGTTACCCTCCTGCTCGTCGGCAAACATGGAGCGCATTTGTTCCGCATCCTCGAATACGAAACTGGAAGTCGGGAAAATCGGCGTGCTGTGCTCCCGGTGTTGCGACCGCTCGGTTTGGAGGCGTATGGCGGAGGTTTCGAACTTCATGTAGTGAGTGATGAGTTATGAGTGATGAGTTATGAGTGTTGGTGCTGTACTCATAATGTTGGTGAAGGGTTGTGGGGTTGGCAGGCTACGAGGCTGTGAAGTGGAGAGGTCATAGGTTGAGAAATAGAGCGTCCGCCTCCTCAATATAGAAACCAAAAGCGAAGGACATAACACTCATAACTCATAACTTATAACTCATCACTCTTTTCTTATTTCCCAATCATAACTAATCTCCGCCGTTTTTTCCAGCATACGGCCCACGCTGCAATACTTCTTCACCGAAAGGCGGATGGCTTCTTCCACTTTCTCGGGGCGCAGGTCGCCTTTGAGGATAAAATGCAGGTGAATTTTTGTAAATACGGCAGGCACTTGTTCGGTATCGCGGTGTCCTTCCACTTCAATGCGCAAGTCTTCCAGAGGCTGGCGCATTTTTTTCAGGATAGACACCGTATCCATACTGCTACAAGCAGCCAGGCTGGTGAGCAGCAGTTCCATAGGCCGCATGCCCTGGCCTTCACCGCCAATTTCGGGGCTACCTTCTACCAGCACCTTGTTGCCAGCGCTGTTGGAACCTTCGAAGCGCACCGCATCATTCACTCTTTGCAAGGTAATTTTCATAATATTCTTCTTGTTTGTAGCGCCAAAAGTAGGGGTATGCAAGGCAGATTTTTTCATACCGGAAGGTAGACGTGCTTGTTTTACCCTCCAGCCCCCCCCAATTTGGGCCGATTTTGTAGTTGTGAAAACAGAATGATATTTTGGAACACTCCCCATTGAGAAAAGATTTTTGCCCATAAATTTTGCGCAAAGAAATAATAAATTTTATTTTAACACTAACAAAAAAACTTATACGCACTTTGCAAAAAACACCAAAACATAAATTACTTTTGCAGTAGTCCTACCAAATTATTTACCGACAACTTTTATTGTTTCCACACCGGAAAAAAACCTCCGGCAACGCCTTGCGAAAGGCGGGATGAACGCGTTGCGCTGCGCCACACCTGGCAACGCCATACACAAACGACGCTACAAATGAACTTTCCTGACCTGCCTGCCAGGTTCGGGGCGGAATAATCATGCACTTTTTTCAACAACTTTTGTAAACATAACTCACCTCTTCAATCAGCTTATTATGAACAAAATTACACTCAAACAAGCTGCTCCATTTACCCTGCTGGCGGTAGTTGCGCTGGCATCGGTTTTTGCACCTACCTCGCCGCTGTATGTGGATGACGGCAAATACAACGGCGCCGACATAGCCTGGATTTTGGTAGCCACAGCACTGGTATTTTTGATGACACCCGGGCTTGCCTTCTTTTATGGCGGCATGGTGCATCGCAAAAACGTGATTTCCACCATGATAAAAAGTGTGGTGGCTGCGGGCGTGGTAAGCGTATTGTGGATCGCAGTGGGCTTTAGCCTGGCATTTGGAGAAAGCATTGGCGGGTTCATCGGCAATCCGTTCACATTCTGGTTTTACAAAAATGTGGGTTCGGGCGCCCCCTGGAGCCTCGCGCCGACCATTCCGCTTTCGCTGTTTTCGCTGTTTCAGTTGATGTTTGCCATCATCACACCTGGCCTGGTAGTAGGCGCCGTAGCGGAGCGTATTCGTTTTACCTCCTACATCCTGTTCACAGCACTATTCAGCCTGTTCGTGTATGCGCCGCTGGCACACTGGGCCTGGCACCCCGACGGCTTCCTGTTCAAAATGGGTGTACTCGACTTCGCGGGTGGCACGGTAGTACACATTTCTGCTGGTTGTGCGGCCCTGATGGGCGCACTGGCGCTGAAACGCCGTATTGCACACATGGAAAACCAGGAAATCCCACCGGCCAATGTACCTTATGTACTCATCGGAACGGGCCTGCTGTGGTTCGGCTGGTTTGGTTTCAATGCCGGTTCGGCTTTGGGCGCCAATGGCCTCTCTGCCTCGGCATTTGCCACCACCAATACCGCTGCTGCCGCTGCCGGTTTGTCGTGGATGTTTTTTGATGTAGCCAAAGGCAAAAAACCATCGGTACTCGGGTTCTGCATTGGCGCCGTGGTTGGGCTGGTTGCCATCACGCCGGGCGCAGGTTTTGTAGCCATTCCGCAAAGTATTTTCATCGGGGCGATTTCCGCGATCATTTCAAATATTGCGGTGTACTACAAATCAAAATCCACGCTTGACGATACGCTCGACGTATTTCCATGCCACGGCATTGGCGGTATGGTAGGCATGCTGCTGACGGGTGTTTTTGCAACAAAAACGGTGAATGCTGCTGGTGCAGACGGCCTTTTTTATGGCAATTTCGAGTTTTTCTTCACGCAGGTAAAAGGCCTGTTCGTAGCAGTAGGCTACAGCGCTGCCGCGTCGTTTCTGATTTTTAAACTGATCAATGTGATCGAGCCGCTGCGTGTTTCTTCGGAAGATGAAGAACTCGGACTGGATGCTTCCCAGCACAACGAGAAATACGTACAAGGTACTTTACTTGTACCACAGCCCAATGGCAAAGTGGCCGAAGTACCTGTCGTAGAATAGAAGTGAGAGGTGAGAAGTGGGAGGTGAGAATACGCTCTCACCTCTCACCTCTCACCTCTCACCTCTCACCTCTAAAAAAGGTGCGGCTTATACGACGCTTCTGGAACAAGCGTCAAGCCACACCCATCATTTCACTATCCATAAAATGAACTGCAATGTTACAAAGATTTTTTGCAACAGGCATCGCCTTGTCGTGCCTTTTCGTGGCACAAGCACAACAATCCGCTGCTCCAGTTGACTCCACTATAGCGGCTCCTGCGGCGGCATCTTCCTGCCCGTTTACGATCAGCGGCGGCGCCGATGCGTATTTCAGATACAACCTGGGTGAAGACGCTGCCAACAATTTTACCAGTTTTACCAACTCCCAGAATTCTTTCGAACTCGGCATGGTAACAGTAAAAGCGGAGCATTCGAAAGGTAAGGTTGGTATGGTAGCCGATCTTGGTTTTGGCCAGCGCGCAGAGGATTTCTCCTATACCGACGCCAATACTCGGTTCATTATCAAACAGTTGTACCTGTCCTATACTATAAAGAACAAGGTAAAACTCACGGCAGGCAGTTGGGCTACACATGTAGGCTACGAACTGGTGGATCCGTTTGGCAACCGCAACTACAGCATGTCGTATATGTTCTCCTACGGGCCGTTTTTTCACACGGGCCTGAAAGCGGAAACCAGTTTTGGCAAAAGCGGTTTTATGCTGGGCCTCGCCAATCCGACCGACCTGAAATCGGCCAATTTCAGCAACAAGTACATCATCGGACAATACAGTGTAGCCACCAAAAACGACAAGGTGAAAGCCTACCTGAATTTCCAGGCTGGCAAACCAGATGATGTCACCAAGGTGTCGCAGGTCGACCTGGTGGTCACCGGCGCCATTTCCGACAAATTCAGCATTGGCGTCAACGGCACGCTGGCGGGAGTGAAAAGCAAACCCACTACCGATGGCGAATACGGCGATGCAAGCAATTGGTATGGCGGCGCTTTGTACCTGAACTATGACCCGACTTCCTGGCTGGGCCTTACCCTGCGCTCGGAATATTTCAACGACGACGACCAGTTGCTGGTGTTCAGCGGCGCTGCTGCAGGTGGCAATATTCTGGCTACTACCCTGTCGGCTAATTTCAAGGTGGATGCGCTGACCCTCATTCCGGAAATTCGTTTTGAAAAAGCATCCGAGGACATTTTCTTGTCCGATTCGGGCGCAGGCACTGATGCCAGCACAACGTTTTTGTTGGCAGCGGTGTATAAATTTTAGTGAGTAGTGAGTAGTGAGTAAAAGTTTACTTTGGCTACTCGATTGTTGAAGCCAAAGCACCATACGTAACACTCACTACTCACCACTCACCACTCACCACTCACTATTCGCAATTTACAAAGGTTGATTTTTATGAATGCGGGAAGGCTCTGTACGAGGGGCCTTCTCTTTTTTTATGCCTACCCCAACTGCGACAATAATTTTTTGTTAATTGGTTGTTGAAGCCCTTGCATTTTGCTGGAATACCCTTTTGTTTGCAGTGCTTTACACCAAATAAATATTACCAAAGTCTTTTTTCAACTTTTTCAAAATCCGCGCAGGTACACCTTCCCTGCTTTTTGTTGAACTGAAAATGAAAAAAAACGCTGCCATCGGGTCCTTATTTGCCGCGACGCTCGTCGCCCAAAGCCATGGGGGTTTTTCCGTTCCTGCTTCAGGAGTGGTTTTAGGTAATACACTTCCGTATCCGTACCGGGTGCGACGATAATTTTCTTTTTTCCACTACTGATTCGTGGTAGTATGCTGTTTTGTCCGGGAGGGCAGAACTGTATGCGGTACGTTTTCACATTGCGGCCTGTACGGCAGCAACTCATCTTTCGCACTCATTTTTCCTATTCTGATAATGGAACATCAATTTTTTAAGGTCGTTGTGGCCGGTACCGAGCATTTTGATTTTGCGCCCATGATTTGTGAAGAAATGGCCGCCTCCGCCAAAGCGCGGGGTACGGGTATTGCACGGCGCACGCCCGAGTATTTGCAACAAAAAATGCGGGAAGGCAAAGCCGTCATTGCCTTTTCACTGGATGGCGAATGGGCAGGCTTTTGTTACATCGAAACCTGGGGCCACGGCAAGTATGTAGCCAATTCGGGCCTCATCGTGTCGCCGCACTTTAGGAAAAGTGGTCTGGCACGCATGATCAAGCGGAAAATTTTTGATTTGAGCCGTACCAAATACCCGGAATCCAAAATATTCGGGCTTACCACCGGACTGGCGGTTATGAAAATCAACTCCGAACTCGGCTACGAACCGGTTACCTATTCCGAACTCACCGACGACGATGCTTTCTGGGCGGGCTGCCAGAGTTGTATCAACTTCGACATCCTAATGAGCAAGGAACGCAAAAACTGCCTTTGCACCGCTATGCTGTACGACCCGGCCGAGCAGTTGCAGAGCCTGGGTGTACCCGCTACAGCCGCCGCCATCTCTTAGTTGTTATCAGTTATCGGTTATCAGTTATCTGTTATCAGGAGTGGTAATAGAGCATTGGTTGACTAATTACCACCCCTAATAACTGATAACAGATAACTGATAACTGATAACTGATAACTGATAACAAAAACATGAAGAAAGTCCTCCTCGCCTTCTCCGGCGGTCTCGATACCACCTACTGCGCCTTGTATTTAAAAGAACAGGGTTGGCAGGTACATGCGCTTACCGTTCAAACCGGCGGTTTCAGTGCAGACGAATTGAAAAAAATTGAAGCGCATGCCCGTGCCCTGGGTGTCGCTTCATTTGAAGTCGCCGATGTTACTCATCAATATTACGACACCTGCCTGCGGTATCTGGTGTACGGCAATGTACTGAAAAACGGCACTTATCCGCTTAGTGTGAGCGCTGAACGCATCATTCAGGCCATAGCGGTGGCCGAGCATGCGGCAGCCATAGGCGCAGAGGCCGTAGCGCACGGAAGTACCGGCGCGGGCAACGATCAAGTGCGCTTCGATATGGTATTTCAAAGCATGTTGCCACACGCGCAGATCATTACGCCGATTCGCGACCAGCAACTAAGCCGCGAAGCCGAAATCCAGTATTTGAAGGACCGGGGCGTGTCGATGAATTTTGAAAAAGCCGCATATAGCATCAACAAAGGCCTGTGGGGCACCTCGGTAGGCGGGCGCGAAACGCTCGGGAGCCGCGATGCCCTGCCGGAAGATGCCTGGCCAACACCTGTCACAAACACACAGCCGCAGCAAGTGAGCCTGACTTTCGAAAATGGTGAACTGAAAGCCGTCAACGGGCAGCATTTCGACCATCCGGCCCTGGCCATCAGCCACTTGCAAGCCATCGCCCAGCCTTTTGGCATCGGCCGCGATATTCATGTCGGCGATACCATCATCGGCATCAAAGGCCGGGTCGGGTTTGAAGCGGCCGCGCCAGTACTGATTATCAAAGCGCACCACCTGCTGGAAAAACACACCCTCACCAAATGGCAACTGTACTGGAAAGACCAGTTGGCAGCCTGGTATGGCAACTGGCTGCATGAAGGGCATCTGCTCGACCCAACCATGCGCAACATCGAAAAATTCCTCACAGATAGTCAACAAACCGTGAGCGGCACGGTGTTCGCCACGCTGCACCCGTACCGTTTTACACTGGACGGTATCGAAAGCCAGCACGACCTGATGAGCAGTAAATTCGGCAGTTACGGTGAAATGAATAAAGGCTGGACGGGCGACGATGTAAAAGGTTTTGCCAAAATTTTCGGCAACCAGACAGCCATTTTCCGCGCTGTAAATCCATCCTGAAAAACCGGCAGACGGCTGAAAAGACTGTTTCTCCTTCAAGTTCCCTGTTATGTCAAACATCAAAGTCGGAATTATGGGCGCTGCCGGATACACCGGCGGCGAACTGCTGCGTATCCTGCTTCACCACCCGCAGGTCGAACTGGCATTTGCTCATAGCAAAAGCAATGCAGGTAACCTGATCGCATCGGTACACCGCGACCTGGCGGGCGATACCGACATGCGTTTTTCCAGCGACCACCAGGCCGATGCAGACCTGTGGTTTTTGTGCGTTGGACATGGCGAAGCGCGCGCATTGCTGGAATCGACGCCTGTGCCAGATCATGTGCGCATCATCGACCTGAGCCACGATTTCAGGCTGGCAGCCCACGCAAAACACGAGCAACGCCAATTTACCTATGGCCTGACGGAACTGAACCGCGCATTGATTCGCGACAGCAGTAATATTGCCAACCCTGGCTGCTTTGCTACGGCCATTCAGTTGTCGCTGCTGCCGCTGGCACAAGCGGGTGTTTTAAAAACGGTGCATGTGACAGGCATAACCGGGGCTACTGGCGCAGGGCAAAGTTTGCAGGCATCGCTGCATTTCCCCTGGCGCGCCAATAATATTTCCGCCTACAAAACCCTCACGCACCAGCATTTGGGAGAAATCGGGCAATCGTTGGCGCAAATTTCCGGAAAAACAGCCCCGCAAGTGCATTTTATCCCCTGGCGAGGCGACTTCACTCGCGGTATTTTCAGCAGCGCCTGCACCACCTTTGAAGGTAGTCTGGAAGAAGCCCGGGAACTGTACGCCCGCTTTTATGCCCCCCACCCGTTTACACACCTGAGCCCCGACCCGATCGACCTGAAACAAGTAGTCAACACCAACAAATGCCTGCTTTTTCTGGAAAAACAGGGCGATCAATTGGTTATTCATGCGGCCATCGACAACCTGCTGAAAGGCGCTGTCGGGCAGGCCGTTCAAAATATGAACCTGATGTTTGGGCTGGAAGAAACCTGCGGATTACACCTGAAAGCCAGTTTTTTTTAGTGATGAGGGATGAGTGATGGTGCTGTACTTCCGGCCCCTTTATTGATAAAGCCAAAAAGTACAGCACCAACACTCATAACTCATAACTCATAACTTATAACTCAAAAACATGCATCTCTTCGACGTATATCCGCTTCAAAACATCGCGATTGAGCGGGCGCGTGGCGCCTGGGTATGGGACGTGTCGGGTAAAAAGTACCTCGACATGTATGGCGGCCATGCGGTCATCAGCATCGGGCATAGTCATCCGCATTATGTCAAGCGGCTGACGGCTCAGTTGAAAAAGATCGGATTTTATTCCAACTCCGTACATATTCCGATACAGGAAGAACTGGCACAAAAACTGGGTGAGGTATCCGGCAAGCCGGATTATCAGTTGTTTTTGTGCAATTCCGGCGCAGAAGCGAATGAAAATGCGCTCAAACTGGCGTCTTTCGCCACCGGCCGAAAAAAAATAGTGGCATTCAGCGGCGCTTTTCACGGGCGCACCTCATTAGCCGTAGCCGCCACCGACAACCCAAAAATTGTAGCCCCGGTCAATGAAACCGAACACATCATTCGCCTGCCGTTCAATGACACGCAAGCGCTGCGGACATGTTTTCAGGAGCAAGGCCAGGACATTGCTGCAGTTATCACCGAAGGTATTCAGGGCGTGGGCGGTATTCAGGTAGCAAGTGATGCGTTTTTGCAGGAAATCAGCACTTTGTGCAAGCAGCATGGCGCATTGTTTATTGCCGATGGTGTACAGTGCGGGTACGGGCGAAGCGGCCGTTTTTTTTCGCACGATATATCCGGCATTCAGGCCGACATCTATTCGGTAGCCAAAGGTATGGGCAATGGATTTCCAGTAGCCGGCATCCTCATTGCAGCGCATTTAAAACCCTGGCATGGCATGCTGGGCACTACTTTTGGCGGCAATCCGCTGGCATGCGCCGCAGCGCTGGCAGTGTTGGAAGTTATTGATAATGAAAACCTTATGGACAATGTTGCAGAGGTTTCACAATACCTTTACGATGAATTGGCTTCTTTCAAAAAAATAAGTGAACTCCGTGGCAAAGGCCTGATGATCGGCCTCGACCTGCCCCCTGAATTGTCGGCACTGCGCACACGGCTGTTGTCGGAGCAAGGCATTTTTACCGGCGAAGCCAAGCCCAACGTGATCCGCCTGTTGCCATCGCTGGCCCTTACGAAACAGGAAGCAGGCGTATTTTTGAAAAAATTTGCAAAGGCATATAAATCTGTCGCGCCGAAATAACTCGACTTGGCCGACAGTTTCAAAGAGTAGAATATGAAACAATTTACCTCTGTACAAGACATCTCCGACGTTGCCGCGCTGGTGCAGGAAGCACTGGAAATCAAGGCACAACCGCTTACATTTCAAGACCTGGGCAGGAACAAAACCCTGGGACTGGTTTTTATGAACCCAAGTCTGCGCACCCGCCTGAGCACGCAAATTGCCGCGCAGAACCTGGGGATGCAGGTGCTCGTTGTGAATGCCGATAAAGACAGTTGGGCCATGGAATTTCAGGATGGCGCCGTGATGGACGGAGGCACTGTCGAACATATAAAAGACGCTGCGCCGGTGCTGGGCAGTTATTGCGACATCATCGGGGTGCGTTGTTTTCCCGGCCTGCAATCGCGTGATGCCGATTATTCGGAACATATCATGCAGCAGTTTATCCGCTATACCGGCAAGCCTTATGTGAGCCTCGAATCGGCCACGCTGCACCCGTTGCAAAGCCTGGCCGACTGCATTACGATTCAGGAACATCGCGGCGCCCGCCGCCCAAAAGTGGTGCTGGCCTGGGCGCCACACATCAAACCCATTCCACAACCAGTGGCCAATTCCTTCTCGGAGTGGATGTTGCGCTCAGATGTGGATTTTGTGATTACGCATCCGGAAGGCTACGAACTCGACCCAAAATTCACCGGCAACGCCACCATCGAATACGACCGGCAGAAGGCCTTGCAAGGCGCCGATTTTGTATATGTAAAAAACTGGAGCAGTTACCGCGATTATGGTAAAGTGTTGTGCACCGACTCCAACTGGATGCTCACGGAACAACACCTGCGGGATGCGCCCAATGCCCGCGTGATGCACTGCCTGCCGCTACGCCGAAATGTAGAACTCAGCGACGAAATACTCGACGGGCCACGCAGCCTGGTACAACAACAGGCCGCCAATCGGGTATTTGCGGCACAGGCGGTGTTGAGGAGAATGCTGTCTTAATAAACAAAGGGGCGAGAGGCAAGAAGCAACTATAGCCCTGAAAGGGCGTATTCAATAACACAGCGCAAAGCGCTGTGAATTAATAAACAAGAGGCAAAGGGCAACAAGCATCTATAGCCCTGAAAGGGCGTATTCAATAGCACAGCCCATAGCGCTGTGAAAAATATAACGTGCCCACAATTACCCGGAATTTCACACATTTGCACCAAGAACGCCCTTTCGCATGCAAAAACAACCCGGTCGTGTAGCCCAGTATTTTACGAGTATCGTCGCTGTTACCGGCATGGCCAGCCTGTGTTTTGTTTTTTCGGACCTGATTGGGTACCAGTCTGTAGCGCTGATATTGCTACTGACTGTTTCCGTATTAGCCATGCGGCTCACGTTGTATCCAATACTGCTGGCAGCCCTTTTGAGTGCGCTCATTTGGGATTATTTTTTCATACCACCGCGCTACACCTTCCACGTCAACAGTTACGAAGATGTGCTCATGCTGGCCATGTATTTTATTGTGGCCATGCTCAATGGCGTGCTGACGGCTCGAATTCGTTTTTTTGAAAAAATAGCACAGGAAAAAGAGGCCAAACAGCATACTATTTCCCTTTACGAAACCCTGTTTAATGCCTTGTCGCACGAATTGCGCACGCCTCTGGCCACCATCCTCGGCGCATCCGACCACCTGCTATCGCAAACCAACAACCTGTCGGAAAAAGACCGCACTTCGCTGGTACAAGAAATCGTCCACGAATCCGAACGGCTCAACCTGCTGACCGAAAACCTGCTAAATATGTCGCGCCTCGACTCCGGTTTTATACGCCCCAGGGCCGACTGGTGCGATTTGTCAGAACTGATTTACACCGTAGTCAACCGGCTTGAAGGCGTGTTGCGCGGGCATCGCCTGCAAGTGGATGTGCCCGACAACCTGCCTTTGGTAACCCTTGACTTCGGGCTCACCGAACAGGCTTTGTACAACCTGCTGATCAATGCAGTCAAACATACGCCATCGGGCTCCCTGATTCGGGTGGCTGTGCAGGCCCGGCAGCAGATGTGTCAAATTGAAGTATCCGATTCGGGAAATGGCGTTGCCGAAACCGATTTGCCACATGTATTTGACAAGTTTTATCGGAGTCGAAATGCAGGCGCAGGCGGCATTGGCCTCGGATTATCCATTGCAAAAGGAATGGTAGAAGCACAAGGCGGCACTATCAGCGTGGAGAGCCTGCCCGGAACAGGCGCACGTTTTTGCATACGGATTCCTGTAGAATTCAATTTTCTGAAACCGGAAAACGATGACTGAGGCAACCATACTGATTATCGATGATGAACCGCCGATTCGACGCCTGCTCGACATCACTTTGTCGGCGCAACACTATCGTGTTCTGGAAACGGGTTCGGCACGCGACGGTCAGATAGCCGCTGCCATGCACCCGCCCGATCTGATATTGCTCGACTTGGGGCTGCCCGATGAAGACGGCCAGGCATTGCTGCTGAAACTCCGCGAATGGTACACCAAACCCATTATCGTACTGTCGGCCCGAAATGCCGAAGATGAAATTGTCAGGGCACTTGATCATGGCGCCAACGACTACCTGACCAAACCATTTCGCACAGGCGAGTTGCTGGCGCGCATCCGATCGGCGCTGCGTTCGGCCAGGCAGGAAGAAAACACCCCAGTTCGGCAATTTGGTCACCTGCATATCGATCTGGTATCCCGGCAGGTGCGCAAGCACGATGAAATAGTACACCTTACGGCTACGGAATATGCCTTATTGCTGCTGTTGATACAAAACGAAGGCCGTGTACTGACCCATCAGTTTATTTTAAATGAAATTTGGGGGGCGCCATATAGTAACCAATCACAGTATCTTCGCGTATATATAGGGCAGTTGAGAAAGAAGATAGAAGAAAACCCAAATCAGCCGGTTCATATTCTGACGGCTTCCGGTATTGGTTATCGCTTTTCCGGCAATTCTTTATAAAATCTTTATATCAGCCTCCGCACTTTTACGCCAGATTTATACCGCCTGTTTCACTTTTGTCCATTCTTTGAACAAAACAAGGTGGCCAGATGGATCACGAAAACAAAAAGATTACCCCAACTGAGTGGATTCAAATTATTTTCTGGTGGTTATTTTCCATTGCGATGATCGCAGTGGTTTTTTACAAAATTAAATACTTGTTGTTCAAGTAAAACACATGAAACCCAATCATTCTACGACCTCAAAAGTCTCGTTCGGTTCTTTACTCATTGCGCTTGGCATCATTTATGGCGACATTGGCACCAGCCCGCTGTATGTGATGAAGGCCATTGTGGACTCCCGTGAAATTTCAGAAATGCTGGTATTCGGAGGAGTATCCTGCGTATTCTGGACACTTGTTTTTCAAACTACCTTCAAATACATAATCCTGACGCTTACCGCCGACAACCACGGTGAAGGAGGCATTTTTTCTCTGTACGCCCTCGTGCGGCGATACGGGAAAGGGCTTGTTTTTTCGGCTATGGTCGGTGCAGCCACCCTGCTTGCCGATGGTATGATTACGCCGCCCATATCGGTTGCTTCTGCGGTGGAAGGCCTTGAAAAAGTAGCGCCACATTTGCCCACGGTGCCCATTGTTATCGCTATCATCTCACTGATATTTTTCTTCCAGCGTTTTGGCACCCAAACAGTCGGGCGAGCGTTTGGCCCCGTCATGGCTATCTGGTTTGCCATGTTGTTGGTGTTGGGTGTAGTACAAATTTTTCACTACCCGGATATTGTCAGGGCACTCAATCCCTACTATGCCATTCAGTTGCTCACCCGGTATCCGCATGGTTTTTGGCTGTTGGGGGCGGTTTTCCTGTGTACCACCGGCGCCGAAGCCTTGTATTCCGACCTGGGTCACTGTGGAAAATGGAATATCCGCTACACCTGGATTTTTGTAAAAATCAGCCTTGTAGTTAATTACCTCGGACAGGCTGCATGGCTGCTGCACCACGGCGACAACCAACTGGCAGGCCGCAATCCATTTTATGAAATCATGCCGCAATGGTTCCTGATTCCGGGTATTATCATTGCCACGGCTGCCGCCATTATCGCCTCTCAGGCGCTCATCAGCGGTTCTTATACGTTGATAAGCGAGGCCATGTCGCTCAATTTCTGGCCGCGCGTTGGTGTTCGCCAACCTACCGACCTCAAGGGGCAGATTTATATCCCTAGCGTCAATATCATGCTGTGGGCCGGATGTATTGCAGTGATGCTGTATTTCAAAAACTCGGAACACATGGAGGCTGCATACGGACTGGCGATTACACTGGCTATGATGACGACCACCATTTTGCTGAGTTATTACCTGTATCGGGTGCGCAAATGGGCGCTGGCGCTGGTGGCCTTCCTCGGACTGTTGTTTATTTTTATTGAAATTTCCTTCTTCATTGCCAACCTGAAAAAATTCCCGGAAGGCGGTTTTATTACCCTGATCATCGGCGGCGGCCTGTTCATGGTGATGTACTCCTGGTACTTCGCCAGAAAAATCAACAACCGTTTTGTACGATTTGTCGACCTGCATACTTACCTGCCCTTGTTGAAAGAACTCAGCGAAGACGACGATATTCCAAAGTTCAGCACCCACCTTATTTACCTGACCAAAGCCGATCACAGAAGCCATATCGAGGAAAAAGTGATTAAATCCATCTTTTCCAAAAAGCCCAAACGCGCCGATGTGTACTGGTTTTTGCACCTCAACCGAACCGACAGCCCTTACACCCTCAACTACGAAGTAGCGGAATTGCTGGACGACAAGGTGATTCGAATCGACATCAACCTCGGCTTCCGGGTGCAACCACGAACGGAATTGTTTTTCAAAAAAATTGTGCAGGACCTTGTCAAAAACAAGGAACTCAGTCTGCATATCCGACCCGATGGCAGTACGAAATACAACCCCGAGCCGGATTTCAAATTCGTCGTAATCGAGAAATTCCTGTCACTCGAAAACGAATTCAGCCTGCGCGATGGCCTGCTGCTCAACAGTTATTTCTTCCTGAAAAAACTGAGTCAGTCGGACGAAAAAGCATTTGGCCTCGACAAGTCCGACATCGTGGTGGAAGACGTGCCCATGCTGGTGCAGCCAGTGCAGAAATTAGAGTTCAAGCGGGTAGGGTAAGGGTTTAAGATTTAAGATTTAAGATTACATGATTTAAGATTTAAGATTTGGACGAGACGCCCTCCATCTTAAATCTTAAATCATGTAATCTTAAATCATGTAATCTTAAATCTTTATCTTCTTCGCATTGGCAATCGAAAAAATCCCCAGACCATTTTCGAGGTTGTGGAAAATAGTTACCGGCTCTACCAACGGATTGCCATCCGTATCGTAGTATGCCTGCAAGGAGCGCGACCATTTGTAAAAATCTTCATTGATACTTCTGACCTCGACCTGCAAACTGGTATCAGCGCTACCATAGAAGTCTTTGTCAAAACGAACCTGGAATTTGTAAGTCTGCCCGTCAAAAAACTGGTCGCTCAACAGGCCAGAACTGCGATATCCTTCCAAAATATTGGGATCGTTGTAGCCTTCTACGGAAATCGGGCCTACAATTACCCCAACCGTATCAAGTTCAAAGGTGGTTTCATTGAATACAATCTGGTAAAATGGCTTGACCAGTCTTACTTCATAAAAGTTTTTTACGCCGGGCTGGTCGTTGATAAAAATTTCAGCCAGGTCGATCCGATCGCCATATTCTGTGGGCACTGAATTAAATTTTACCCTTACCGAGTCGACCACAAAATCGGAGGGAACTACCTGAAGGGCACTTACTGCCGGGAAATCAGGGTGCGATGCCCTGATTTCGTATGTGTTTCCAGGCTGTAACGGATGCGGCAAGGTAGCATTCAGTATAAACAGAGAATCAGCATTCAAGGGCGCAAAAGTTACCCACGGCTGGCCATTTTCATACAATTGTGCGGAGGCGCCATTGACGTACCAGTCCTGGTATTTTGTTATATTTTCCAGGATACCGTAGTTGCGCGTAACAACGATGGAAACCGTCGTATCGCTCTGATCCAGCAACAAATGAAACGACAGTTGTTTGTCGTATTCAGGCGGATCCAAATTAACCGTCTGACTGAAGAACTCCCCATCACAGGAAGCCAAAAGCATGAAAATGGAGAGGAGAAAAAGGATATATTTCATGATTGATAGAGGTGAGAGGTGAGAAGCGAGAGGTGAGAAGCGAGAGGTGAGAAGCGAGAGGTGAGAGGTGAGAGGTGAGAAGCGAGAGGTGAGAGGTGAGAATATGTAGAGTTCTCCATATTTCTTTAACATTTACACGTTTGAAAGGCTTGGCACACTCTACGCATTCTCACCTCTCTCTTCTCACCTCTCACCTCTAAAATTTAAAACTCCAGGCGAAATAGGGAATGATCGGGAACAGAGAGGCCTTTTTCAGCACTTTTTTACTGTTACCGTTGCCGTAGTCTGTATCGGTGAACAGGAAAAAAGGATTTTTCCGATTGTATGCATTGTATGCACCCAGTGCCCAGGTGCGCGTGTAGCGGCGTTTTTTCTTGGTAAACTCGAAACCCACATCCAGGCGGTTGTAGGAAGGCATGCGAAAATTGTTGCGCTGTGGCGTGTGCGAAATCGTATTAATAAAATAACTGTATTCCGAAGGCCCTATATACTGCGACGTGCCGAGTGTAACGGCATTTCCGGTAGAATACACCCAGGTACCTGCGAGTGAAAAACGTTCTGTAAACTTGTAGGAGGCCGTTATTTCAAAATCATGTCGGCGGTCGTATTTGTAGGGGTATTCGCGCCCAAAATTGATGTCGTCAAACTGGCGGTTTGCCCATGACAGGGTATAACCGATCCACCCGCTGAGCCGCCCTGTTTTCTTTTGTATAAAAAACTCCGAACCATAAGCCGTTCCACGCCCTTGTGATACCCGGTTTTCCCAGTTTTCGAATTGCAGCAGGCTGGAGCCTTCGCGGAAAGCGATCACGTTGTTCATCTCCTTGTAATACAGTTCGATGCTGAATTCGTAGTCTTCGCCCAGCGTTTTGGCAGTACCCAGGGCCACCTGCCACGAATCCTGCGGTTTGATGCGCTGGGTAGTTGGCAACCACAAATCAGTAGGCAATCCAATTGTTTCATTGGTTAGCAAGTGAATATATTGGCGCATGGTACTGAAGCCTGCTTTTACCGACCATCCGCCTCCAAACAAATAGCGAGTGTTCAGGCGCGGCTGAAGCGAGAAATAAGGTTTGTCGTCGAGCACAAAACCCGAAAAATGCAGACCTGCATTTACCCGAAAACGGCGGTTGATTTTCCAGTCGTCTTCCGCATAGGCAGCAAATTCTGTAGCGTGTACATTCTTTTGCACATAATCGGCATTAAAACTGCTCGAATCAGGCTCCGTGTCATCAATTTCATAGGAAGAGTAACTGGCGTGGAAAGTACCCGGCTTGAACGTATGCATAATGGCATTGGCGCCAAATCGAACATAGTGATCCGGATTGGGCAAGTAATCAAAATCAATCTTGGCCGCCACATCGTTGATGCCCGAAAAATAACTCAGGTCAAATTTGTCTTCACTGATCAATGTATTGTCATCCAGTTCGCGGCTCGAAAAGCCGTTGGATGTATTAAACCTGTAACGGCTATACGTCAGGGTGGTATTGGCAAACAGTTTCGGGTTCCAGATATGGTTCCAGCGGGCAGCCGTGGTAATATTGCCCCAGCCGAGTCCGGCTTTGAACCTGTCTTCATAATCTTCGTCCTTTTCTTCCAAATCCAGGTAAAACTTGTCTTTTCCTGTATAAAAACTCAGGAAAACGCGGTCTTTTTCCGACAATTTGTAGTTCACCTTGGCATTGATGTCATCAAAAAAGTAGCCTACTACGCCATCCGTGTCTTCTTCCCGGAAACCTGCTTTGATCAGCGGGCGCGCCAGAATGTCGATGTAGGTGCGGCGGCCCGACACGATAAACGACGACTTGCCTTTTTTGATAGGCCCTTCCAGCGTCAGTTTGGATGCTACCAACCCGATGGTGCCTTCGCCGTGGAATTCGTTTTCATTTCCCTCCTTCATATTGATCTCGATGACCGACGACAGGCGGCCGCCATAACGGGCCGGGAAACCGCCTTTGATGAGCGACACGTCTTTGATGGCATCGGGATTGAATACCGAAAAGAAACCAAACAGGTGCGAAACATTGTACACTGGCACGCCATCGAGCAGGATGAGGTTCTGATCGGGGCCGCCGCCGCGCACGTAAATACCGCTTTGGCCTTCACCGCCACCCGACACGCCCGGCAGCAGTTGCAGGGCCTTGAGCACGTCTTTTTCCCCGAGCAGGGCAGGTACGTTTTTAATTTGCAGGATAGGCACGTCGATGCGGCCCATTTGAGCGCGCTCTTCGATGCGTTCGTAGCGATCGGCCTTGATCTCCACCTCTTTCAGCACCGAGCCCGGCTCCAGTGCCATGTTCTGGGTCGTGTTTTTATTCAGGTAAAACTGAAAGGCGCCGGGCTTGTACCCAATGTAAGTAATGGCAATCAGCGCAGTGTCGGATGGGAGCGTAAGGCTGTAAAAACCGAAGGTGTTAGTCACCGTGCCTTTACCGCTTTTTACATCCCGGATGGTGGCGCCGATGAGGTATTCACCGCTGAACTGATCCGTGATAGTGCCACTGATGGTGTACTTTTCTTGCGCAAAAGCAGACGTGGAACATAGAAACAAGAGCAGCACAAAGAGCCCCAGTGCCTTTCCCGGAGGGAAAAAGGTGTAAGTATTAGTCATAGGAAGAAGGTAGGTTAGTTCGGGTAAAATGACGCCCAGCCGTGGTAATTCGTTTGTTAGTGAATCCGTTTTGTGTTTTTTTTAACTAAAATTTTTGTTTGCTCAACACCAATCGGTCGAACACCTTCCAGGTTCCATCATCCTGTTTTCTCAAATCCGTCAGTTCGATGGTTTGCTGATCCAGAAACCTATACACGGTTTTTCCCTCCAAATGGCCCGTATTGCGCCATTGAACCGTCATTTCCCGGCCGTCGTACCGGGCTTCCAGGGGGAATACATCGCCTGTCGAATCCATCCAGTTGGCCGTGTAATGGCCCAGAGCGCTCGACTGTTTAAAAAAGGCTTTTCCTTCAAATATTTCCGATGAAGCGCCCTCGCGCCGCAATTCCTGCCGATACGACAGCGCGATAAACTTGTTTTGAAGATCAGGCTCCCATTTCAGCGTCACCGTTGCGTAGGTGTTTTGCGAAATCCACACGCCGAGTATACGTTTTTCAAAAGGAGCGATGTGCGTACTGTCTGCAAGGCGTCGCTGAACGCTTCGCCAGGCCGGGTCTACCATCGGCCCGGTGCGTGCGCCCCCCAACACATGCAGGTGCAGGTGAAAGGCAGACTGTCCGGCGTCTTCATTGGTATTGAAAGCGAGGCGGTAACCGCTTTCCGCAATGCCGGTTTTTCGGGCCATATCGCGGGCAGTGAGCAGCATGTGGCCCAGCAATTGTTCATCGGCCACAGTAGCGTCATTGAGGGTAGGCATGCGGTGGTTGGGCACCACCAGCAGGTGAACGGGCATCTGCGGACTGATGGAACGCAGTACGGTCACCAGGCTATCCTGAAACAAAAGGCGCTGGGGCAATATGCCGTCTATTTCTTTTTGGAAGGGTGATTCCTGTGTCAACGCTTTGGCTTTGCGCAGCAGGTACTCGGGATTTAATCTACCGTTCTGAACCGGTTTTGTTGTTTTTCTGTAAATAAAAGTGCCATATGCGGGGTTGCTGATCCAGGGGGCTTCCAGGTATTTTTCCAGTACAGAATCTGCTTCTAGATGGTACACCACCCGCTGGTGAACCCCGTCTTTCCGGTTTTCAAAAATGTAATCGCCCTGGTCGATGCCGCTCAACAGGAAAGTATCGTTGGGCCCTTCGAATTGCCGCTGGGCCACATACCAGATTTGGTGATCGTAAAAAAACAGACCCAGGCGCTCGCCTGGAATTTCTACCTGATCGGCATCGAGGCGATTGATCCGACCTTCGAGGCGGTCTGCGCCTTCGATGCTCCAATGCTCCACCTGGCGCCCCTTTTCCCATGTCGCCGTCCACTCACCTTGCAGGTGGTACAACGTTGCAAAATCCTGTAGTGAAAAAACCTGCCCTTCTACGCGGCTCCCAATTAAAACCCACCAGCAAACCCTGAGAATTGTTTTCATATGCAAGAGAGAAAGGTGAAAAACCCGCTACGAAAGTACCTCTCCGCTGGAATTTTTACACCTTGCACCCTGTTTGCTTTTGAAAATCAGGATAAAATGGAGGATAAAATACTGGAAAGAATTGCCCGAAAGACCGGCATTGCCAACCTCGTGGAGGTATTAAGCGAGCAGATTTCAGGCGCCGACCTGAATTCTCTGTTGCTCGAAATTTTTCATAGAAAAACGGGAAAAATACGCCCGGAAGCGTTGCTGGACGCCTACCGCAACAATCGTTTTGTACAGCCTTCCACCGTAAATGCGCTTGACTTTCAGGCATTTATACTACAAACGCTGCAAGCCACCCAAATGGCGGGCTTCGAGCCCATTATCCTGTCGCCTGTGAGTCCGCTGGGCGCCTGCTCCGTAGTGGCTACCGCACACCAGCACAAGATCATCAGCGCCCTGCGCGGCACAGAAGTGACGGCCGATGCCACCAACCTCATGGCGCTGGAAAGCACCGTGCGGCGCATTCACCGGCACCTGCCCGCCGAAACGCTGCACTTAAGCACCACGCACCGGCATGTGCGGGCTCAGGAAATACCGGACATTCCTGGTTTTACAGCCCATTTTGAAGTGCTGGCGCTGACTTCAGCCGGGCGCGATACGGGCAGTTTTAGGTTTGAAACGGGAAGCCTGCTGCAACACCTGCAGTTTTACATGGCCTATTTCAATGATGTTGTAAAACTCCCTGTAAAAACCATCCGCCTCAAAGCGCTCGACCGCGCCGACGAACCCAACCGCGTTTTTGATGCCATCGTATCCTTCCTCCAAACAATGCATCCCGAATGGCCGCTCGATATCCAGCGCACAGCCGCCACCGAACAGAACTACTACGAGCACCTGCAATTCAAAGTCGTTATGACCGCCCCCTCCGGCGTGGACATCGAAATCGCCGACGGCGGTTTTACCAACTGGACGCGCCAACTGTGCCGCAGCAAGAAAGAACGTTTTTTGATTAGCGGACTGGGGCTGGAACTTTTACAGAGGGTGAGAGGTGAGAGGTGAGAGGTGAGAAAAAAAAGAGAGAAGTGCTGTGGTTTTTTCATTTTTGCTGGACATTTACGCAAACAACCACCACCCGCAACGCCCATGTCATACATCCTGGCCATAGACCAAGGCACTACTTCTACCCGTGCCATCGTTTTCGATAAAAAAGGCAATACCATCGCTGTCGCCCAGCAGGAAATCACCCAGTATTTTCCAAAACCCGGCTGGGTAGAGCACAATCCGGTGGAAATATGGGAAACGGTGCAGGAAACCGTCCGCACTGTCGTAAAAAAAGTCGGTGCGCACAACATCGCCGCAGTGGGCATCACCAACCAGCGTGAAACCACCGTGGTGTGGGACAAACGCACGGGCAAACCCGTGTACAACGCCATCGTGTGGCAAAGTCGCCAGACCGTCGACATCTGCGAGGCCTTGAAAGCCCGCGGCCTCGACCCGGAAGTGCGCTACAAAACCGGGCTGCTGATCGACGCCTATTTCTCGGGCACCAAAATCAAGTGGATACTTGACAACGTGCCGGGCGCACAAGCCGACGCTTTCGCCGGCAACCTGCTCTTCGGTACCATCGACACCTGGGTGCTGTGGAACCTCACGGAAGAGCGCACCCACGCTACTGACTATACAAACGCCTCTCGGACAATGCTTTACAACATACGGGAACTGGCCTGGGACGAAGAACTGCTCGCTGCAATCGACATACCTCGCTCGATGTTGCCCGCCGTAATGGACTCCTCCGGTGTGTTCGGCCATGCCAAATACGATGTGCTGGGCATAGAAAACGTACCAGTCTCGGGCATTGCCGGCGACCAGCAGGCTGCCTTGTTCGGGCAGGGTTGTTTTGCCGAAGGCATGGCTAAAAACACTTACGGCACCGGCTGCTTTATGCTGATGAATACCGGATCGCAGGCGGTGGCTTCGCAAAACGGGTTGCTCACTACCATCGCCTGGGGACTTTCCGGCAAGGTGGAATACGCCCTCGAAGGTTCCATTTTCGTGGCCGGTTCGGCTGTAAAATGGATGCGCGACACTGTAGAACTATTCAGCGACGCCGCCGAAACGGAAAACTTCGCCCGCAGC
>JAEUUT010000162.1 GCA_016787415.1 Saprospiraceae bacterium
CCTGATAACTAATAACCGATAACCGATAACAAGTACAGATGGTCTCCTTACCACCCCTGATAACTAATAACCGATAACCGATAACAAGTACAGATGGTCTCCTTACCACCCCTGATAACTAATAACCGATAACCGATAACAAGTACAGATGGTCTCCTTACCACCCCTGATAACTAATAACCGATAACCGATAACTAAACTAAAAGTTTCCAATCGAAAGCATCACCAGCGTACATCCTTCCACAGACTCAATGCCTTCTCGCGCGGCAAGTTCGATCAAGTCGGGATTTTCGGTGCCAGGGTTGAAAATAATCCGTTTCGGATGCAGGGTGTGCAGGATATAATCATAGTATTCCTCCTGTCTTTCCGGGCGCAAATACAAGGTCACAGTATCCACATCGCTCACAGCGGGCATGCCATGCTGGATTTCCAGGCCCTCCACCAACCCCTTGCGAACGCCTACAGGTACTACTTCATGGCCATGACGCAGCAGTCGCTGCACCGCCAGATAGGCATATCGGGAAGGGTTGTCGGTAGCGCCGAGAACAAGGGTCTTTTTCATAATTCAAGTCTTACTGAACCTGCAAAACAACATAATTTCCACTAAGTTTTAGTTGGGTAAATTCCATCGTTTGCATGTAAAAATCAAATACTTTTGCGCACTTTTTGAGGTCGTTCCCGCCTTTTACCCGATTCAACAACAGCACCGATATGATTCTTACCGATAAAAAAATACTCGAAGCCATCGATCGTGGCCAGATTGTGATCGAACCTTTTCGCCCCGAATGCCTGGGTACCAACTCCTACGACGTGCATTTGGGTAAATACCTGGCCGTGTACCGCGATCGGGTGCTGGATGCAAAAAAACACAACCCGGTGGAATTGTTCGAAATCGGCCCGGAAGGCTTCGTCCTCCAGCCCGGTACCCTGTACCTCGGCGTAACGGAAGAATACACCGAAACGCACCATTGCGTGCCATTTCTGGAAGGTAAAAGCAGCATCGGCCGACTGGGTATCGACATCCACGCTACGGCCGGTAAAGGCGATGTGGGTTTTTCCAATACCTGGACCCTCGAAATTTCCTGCGTACAGCCGGTGCGCGTGTATGCCGGTATGCCGGTCGGGCAATTGATCTATTTCCTCATCGACGGCGACATTGAAAACTATTACAACAAAAAGAAAAACGCCAAATACAACCAGCGCACCGACAAGCCAGTGGAGAGCATGATGTGGAAGAATTTTCCGGCAGGTGAATAGTCGCCGTGAATCGCCAGAAAAGATATGATACCACGAGCAACTGTCGGTTAAACCCTGTTGCCTATATTTGTTGCCCCAACCCATCTCCTGATGGGTCGGCTTTGTATGAATATTTTCATCGCCTTTGCCACCGAAGATCGCGATGTGCGCGACAAACTGCTCCGGCAGATGAACCTGGTCAAAGACCGGCAGGGCTGGACTATCTGGTCGGCCGTGGAGATAAAGGCCGGTGACCGCTGGGACGCGGAAATCAAGCAACGGCTCTTCGATTCGAATGTGGTTATCCTGCTGCTCAGCACCGATTTTTTCAATTCCAGTTATATCCTCGATACGGAACTGCCAGAAATCATCGCCCGGCATCGGAAAGGTGATTGCCAGATTATTCCCGTGCTGGCCCGCATGTGCCACTGGAAGGATACGGCATTTGGCGACTATGCCCGAATGGGCGATTTGCAGGCATTGCCCAGCGGCGAAAAACCCATCATGTCGCGTATGCTCTGGGACAATGAAGACGAACCCTATTTCGAAACGGTACGCGGCATCAAGGAGGCCATTGCTGATTTTCAAAAGAAAAAAAACGACGAAGCGCCGGCTGCGGCTCCCGTTGCAGTAAAAGTGAAGCCTATGCCTGCTGTTTCGAAGAAAAAAACAGTGTCGCCTAAAACATCCCGAGCCACCCCGCTTAAAAAATCCAAACCGGCTCCCGTCGCAGCGCCCGTTTCTGTCGCTCCTCCCAAAAAGACCTCGCTGCCGGTTTCCCTGTTTCCGTTGCATGGTGTTACACTAGGTAAAACCACCATCAACGAACTCAAGCAACTCGGCACACATTCCACCATGATCAATGGCCGCACCAAAGAACCCTACAACCTGTACGAAGTGAAAGGTGTGGATTTCTGGTACGACCGGGGCGTGGCGCACAATATGTACATGCCCAATTTCAAAAAAATACCCGACAAATGGCGTGCAATAGGCTTTTCATGGCGGCTTTCCTACCAGGAGTGGATGGCCCTTTTTAAAAAACTTGGCTACGAAACTGTTGTTACCAAACCTCCAAAAACCGGCGAATACCAGGGCAAACCCTGCTTTATTGCCGAAATAATGGCCTATTATCAATGGCAGGGTATTCAGTATTCCCTGCAGCTCGATTTCAATTACAATACAGGCGTCAACGCGGCCGACAGCCAGACACTTTACAGTATTCGGGTGGTGATAATGTAATAAAATGCTTCGCCGGATACTATGAACGCTGCAAATTGCATTTGAAAAGCGTCTTGCTTTCAAAAAAATCATTTCTGCGTGAAACCACTCCTGCTGTATTTCCTGCTGGCCTTTGTTTTGCCCGCTTCCGAACCAGTGTCTTCTGCGCCGGCTGCTACACATGCTATTCCAAAAGGCACTGAAGAAAGTGCCTATCGCAGTTTCCAGCCTTCCAGCATCTGTAAACAAAAACGCCGCCTCAAACCGCGAATCAATGCAATGGGAGTAGGTATAATCTTGTTCAGTCTCGCATTGCTGATAGGTACCTGGTGGGGACTGGCGGTTTTATGGCCGGTATCGGGCGTGTTTTGGCGCATCATCCTGCTGTGGCTGGCTATGAGCCTGAGCGGAGGCTTCGTGCTGACGGGACTGTTGGGCCTGGTATTTGGCCGCGAAACCAACCCCGAGATACACGCCCGGGCACAAAAACGATTGGCAAAACTGGGTAAAAAACTCGATTTTCAGCCCGAAAAAACCTGGTGTTTCCCGGATGAAGGCTACCGCCTTTCCTTGTCTTTGGGTAAAAATGACATGCTGGTGATCGATTATCAGCAAGACAAAGGTTGGATCATTCCTAAAGGAAATATCCAGGAAATAAAAAGCGATACCGTTTCAGCAACACAAGCGGAAGTGCGTTTCCCTCTTGAAAATGGAAGCGAAACCATTTTTGTTCGTCGCCCGGTTCGGGAATACGAGGCTCCACATCGCCCGCCGACGCCGCCCGGCCCCATGCAAGTGCTGGAAATCACCTGCGAAGGTTTGCCGCTTCGAAAATTGAATTTGCTGTTTTACCCGGATGTATATCAGGATTGCCCGGATGCTATCATCGCGTGGAAAAAGCAGTGAACGATTTTAGATTTATGATTTTAGATTTTAGATTTTTGAGAGGATGGTAGATTTCTGTTTTACAGGCCGAAAAATCAAAAATCTACCATCCCATCTAAAATCTAAAATCATGTAATCATAAATCTAAAATCCTCACTTCCGCAGCACCACTTTCCGGCTCGCCACTTCCTTCCCGCTTAGTACCTGAACAAAATACAACCCAGGCGTATTTTCCTGTAAATCAATATTTTCGTTCAACACATCAGCCTGGAAAGGGCGTTCAAAAATCATTTGCCCCAATACATTTACAACCCTAATCACCCCCTTCCGCTGCCCATCAAAAACTGCCGACAACTGGAAATAACCGCTGCTCGGATTCGGATTTACCTGCATGGAGGAAGCCCAGGTGGGCGCATCACCTGTACCCAACACACCGCATTCTTCGGCTGTCGGATAGGGGTCGGCACATGTCCAGATCGTATCGGCACTTTCCAGGTATTGATTAAATACAGGGTCATCGCAGGAGCCGCCAGCAAATGTCGTCAGGCACTGGCCCAGGTATTCGCCCTGGCAAGTATAGAACCGGACGAAATCGAAATCGGCGCCGACAAAATGGTGTAGCCCGATCACTGATCCGTTGTTCATTTGCGTTACTACACTACCATAAGCCGGCTGGTTGCATTCGGGAAACAAAGCCTGGTAAAATGCCACTGTATCGCGCAGCCAATCGAGGCACAGCGGCTCGGTACCGCACTCGAAGTTGTTGTTGCAGGCAAACTGCTGTGGCAATTCCTCGCCCCACACATCCAGCAACTGTACGCCACAGTCGAGTTTTATCCTGAATTTCCAGTTGCGCGAGGAGGTACACCCCGCCGGGCAATCGCCCCAGGCGGCGCGGTAGGTCAGTTCAACATCTTCTATCAAGGTAGGTTGAAAGGTAATATCGCTGCCATCGCCAAAGAGGCCCGTCTGCTCTGCAAACTCTACGCCGGGAATCGCATCAAACTGTGTAGCCAATGCAACAGGATTCAAGGCATTGGGAGTAGTAAGCGACACAAAAATCAGGTTGCCAATCGTAAAACTCGAACTGTTGCTCAAGTTGTAGTGCGACAGCAGCCCATCAACAACGGCATTCCCGGTCGGGACGATCCCGTTATCCAGGTTTTGCGCCCAGGTCTCGTTTGCATCGAGTCCTACACTGATCCCATACATGTACACGCGGGGAAAAGTGTGCAGCGCCAGGCATTCCACCACGGTATCGCGCTCAGGAATCTGATCAGCATTGTACACAGCCAGTAAGGCGCGCATAGCCTGTTTGTACAACACATCTGGAATTTCTATAGAATCCTGATAGGTCTGAAACATCTGCATCATACGTACAGCCAATTGTTTGGCATCCTCCTGGTAAAATGCACGCACCGGCTCCGGCGCCTCGCACAAAGGCTGGGCCTGTATCGCGCGCGCGCCCAGCATCAAAATAGCAATAGAAAGGAAAATCGATTTCATGTCAATTGAGTAGTTGAGTGTTCACAATAGATACCCTTACAACTTGCAGCGCTGCCGCTGCTCCGCTCGGTATCATTTCCGACCAAGAGACGGGGAAGGATAGGAGGAACGTTGAGTCAACTCTCAAAATTAATAGTCCTGAGTCCTGAGTCCTAAGTCCTGAGTCCGTAGAGTACACCTTGTAACTCTTGGCCAAGTAAATTATACAAGCAAAGGGTAACAAGACTTGGCGGCGCTGTGCCTTATGCGGCTGCCGGTCAGCTTGGCCAAGTAAATTATACAAGCAAAGGGTAACAAGGTGTACTCTACGGACTGAGGACTTAGGACTCAGGACTCAGGACTTTACCAAGTGTCGCATTCACAAATCCTGTCAGCGCTTCGCCTTTCAGCATGCCATGCTGTAGTTGTGCCAGGTTGAGCAGGTATTTTGCGAGGCTTTCTTTTTCAGTGGAGTCGCTGATTTTCAGCAACTTATTAACGACGATCGGGTGATTGGAATTGACCACCACATTGTAACTGTCAGGCATATCGCCCATCATACCCATGCCGTGCAGGGCCTGCATTTCTTTCATGCGGCGCATAAATTCCGGGCGGGTGATGAGCACCGGAGCATCGTCGGGCGAAAGTGGCGATAGCGAAACGGAGGCGCCGGCCTGGCCTTTGGCAGCCGTTTCAAACAGGCTCTTTACGTCGTTTTGCTCGGCTTCCGACAAAATGGATTCGCGTGTTTCCTCTTTTTGCACCAGGTTGTCTACTGTATCGGAGTCGACGCGCACAAACACCAGACCGAGGTCGGAGCGGTATTCTATGTGTTGCACCCAATGGTTGTCAAGCACGGTTTCGAGGCGCAGCACGTCGTAGCCGCGGGCAACTGCTGCTGCAATGGGCGCGTGGTGCGCATCCGTGTCGTTGGTGTATATGACAACCGTTTTGCCATGTTTGTCGGTCTGGTTGTCCTTGATTTTGTCTTTGTATTCCGACAGCAGGAAGAATTCGCCTTTCGTATTTTCCACGAGGGTGAAATTGTTAGCGCGTTCCTCAAATTTTTTATCAGAAATAACACCGTATTTCACAAAGACACCCAGGTCGCGCCATTTCTGTTCGAAAGCAGGGCGGTCATTTTTAAACAGATCATGCAGTTTGTCAGCCACCTTGCGGGTGATGTATTCGCTGATTTTTTTCACGTTACCATCAGCCTGCAGGTAGGAGCGCGACACATTGAGCGGAATATCCGGCGAGTCGATCACGCCATGCAGCAGTAGGAGCCATTCGGGCACGATGTCGCGCACGTCGTCTGTCACGAACACCTGGTTGGAATACAGGTGAATTTTGTTGCGCGTCACCTCCATCGCGTTGCCCAGTTTTGGGAAATACAATACACCGGTCAGGTTGAACGGGTAGTCGATGTTGAGGTGAATCCAGAACATCGGCTCGGGCGACATCGGGTGCAACTCTCGGTAGAACGACAGATAATCCTCGTCCTTGAGGTCGACCGGTTGTTTTTTCCAGATAGGGTGCGTTTCATTGATGATGTTAGGCACCTCCACACTTTCGTCCTGCTGGAGTTCGCCTTCACCGGTGGAGATCGTTTCTGTTTTGGTACCAAACTGAATCGGAATTGGCAGGTATTTGCAGTATTTTTCCAGCAGTCCTTCCAGTTTGAATTTGTCGAGGAAGTCTTTGTTTTCCTCATTGACATACAAAATCACATCCGTGCCGCGCTCGGCCTTGTCCACCGTTTCGATGGTAAAAGAAGGGTCGCCGGCACAGGTCCAGCGTACGGCTTCGGCGCCTTCCTGCCATGATTTGGTGACTACCTCCACTTTGTCGGCTACCATAAATGCCGAGTAGAAGCCCAGACCAAAATGACCGATAATGCTGTTGTCTTTGTATTTTTCCAGAAACTCGCCGGCGCTGGAAAACGCAATTTGATTCAGGTATTTGAGTACTTCATCGGAGGTCATACCGATGCCGCGGTCGCGAATGATGATGCGTTGTTCATCCGTATCACAAATCACTTCAATGTGCGTATCGCCAATTTCACCTTTCACTTCGCCGCTACGGGCCAGCGCTTGTAGTTTGGTGGTGGCATCGACTGCATTCGACACGAGTTCACGCAGAAAAATCTCGTGGTCGGAATACAGAAATTTTTTGATGATGGGAAAAATATTCTCGGTCTGAACAGAAATGGTACCGGTCTGCATATTGTTATGGTTTTGGTTGTAGAGAAACGGGTAAATGTGGTTCTATTGTTATGTAACGGTACATTTTCAAAGCCTGTGCCACAGGATTCAAATCCGACAAAATGGCAGACGCCCGAAATAAAACCGACTTCCAGGTCTTTTATCTGATCTGCTGGCAGAAAATGTGCATAACTTTTGTCTGCTGTCGGCAAAACAAACGACAAATTTGGCATAGTACTTGCCCGTTTATTTATCTTGAACCATACTTCTGCATAAAAAATGTTATCGTGGAAGTGACGTTTTAAAACACCGCAGGTCTTAATCCTGCTAAAATAATTAGGGTCGAATGCGACCTTAAGCCCGTGGGCGAGGGACCAGTCCATTTTTGGGGGGTAGGGCTGGTCTCCTCACCACACTTGAGGGCAAAGTTTGAATCAGGATTTTGGGGATTTTACAGAATTAAAAGGATTCCCTACGGGATGTTGACAATTAATGGAATTAACCTAATTGTCAACATCCCGTAGGGAATCCTTTTAATTCTGTAAAATCCCCAAAATCCTGATTCAAACACCCTTCACTCTCCCCACCCGAACAACGCCCGCATTCGGTAATAAATCTCCGTATTTTCATACATACCATTGAACAATTCGGCGCCCGGCCCGAAGGCATACACAGGCACCATGGATGCTGTATGGTAGTTGGTGTTGAAGTTGATCGCGATACTGTCTGAACTGCTACCCTGTTCGAGGGTCATACCGCCGGTTTCGTGGTCGGCGGTAACGATCACCAGCGTTTCTCCGTCCTGGGCGGCAAAATCCAGAATAGCGCCGATTGCCTGGTCAAAATCGAGCATTTCACTGATTTCACGAGGGCCGTTTTTATCATGGCAGGCCCAGTCTATCTGAGAGCCTTCCAGCATCATAAAAAATCCTTTTTCGCTGCGTTGTTTCAAAAAAGCGGGCGCCAGTCGGGCTGCCACGGGCAGGTAATCGCGGCCTTTTGCAGCAGCAGGTGGTTCGCCTTCAGCGGAGAACCAGACAAATGGATATTTCGGATCAGGCTGAATGTCGGAGAGCGTTTGTCGTGAAAAATCCGAAATAACAGCACCTTTTTGGGTCATTTCTGTCGCCAGATTGCGCTGGTCAGTCTTTCGCTGGTTGAAATATTTCATGCCGCCGCCAATGAGCAGATCGGCTTGTGTGTCTACAAAAAATTTAGCGATCTGCTCTGTTTCCGCCCGGTCGTTTACATGGGCAATAAACGAAGCAGGCGTAGCATGTGTAATACTGCATGCTGCCACCAGGCCCACTGCCAGGCCTTTATCCAGGGCCTGTTCCAGAATGGTTTTGCAGGGTTTCTGCTTGGCATCCATCCCGATATAGGTATTGATCGTTTTGCAGCCGCAGGAAAAAGCAGTAGCACCGGCAGCAGAATCGGTAATCAGGTGTTTGGCCGATTGTGTGCGGCTTAATCCGGTAACAGGAAACTTGTCGAGATTCAAGGCTTTTTGGTGCGCATACTGTCCTGCGGAAACCTGGGCCAGCCCCATACCATCGCCGATCAGCAGGATAATATTTTTGGGTTTTCGGCCCGGAGCAGACGGAGAGGAATGGGTATTGCTTCCTGTTGTAGAAGGAAAGAAGGCACAAAAAACGGCTATCAGGTTCAGAATCAATAACTTCATAGCGCGTCGCCTGCCTTTTTCCATTGTTCTACAAATTCCGTGAGTAGCCGTACGCCGTACGCAGTTGCACTTTTGGTTTGGGCAAACTCACCATCGGAAAAAGCCATACCTGCAATATCGAGGTGCGCCCAGGCCGGATGTGCCGATGTAAAGTGTTCGAGGAATTTGGCAGCAGAAATACTTTCGGCCATGGGTTTGCCGGTATAGTTGCGCAAATCCGCCACATCGCTTTTCAGGTCGCTGCCGTACTCTTCCCACATGGGCATACGCCACAGGCGTTCGCCACAGGCATCACCGCAGGCTGCAAGCGTGGCGGCCAGGTGGTCGTTGGAAGTAAACAGCCCTCCGGCTTGCGTCCCGATAGCGCGAATAATGCTACCGGTCAGTGTAGCCAGGTCGATCAACACCTCGGGGGTTTCTTCTTTCAGCAGGTATGCCAGGGCGTCGGCCAGCACGAGGCGGCCTTCGGCATCGGTATCGGTCACTTCCACGGTTTTGCCGGCGTAGGTGGTGATGACATCGCCGGGTTTTACGGCTATGCCGTCTACCATATTTTCTGCGGCCGGAATAGCGCCAATGAGTCGAACGGGGAGTTTCAGTTGCGCAGCCACCATAAAGGCGCCCAAAACGGCTGCCGCGCCACCCATATCGCTTTTCATGTAGTGCATATTGGCGGAGGGTTTCAGGCTGATACCGCCGGTATCAAAAGTGATGCCTTTGCCTACCAGGCCGATCACGGGTGTTTCGGCCGACTTTGAGCCATATTCCAGCAATATCAATACAGGTGGATTGGGGCTGCCTTTGCCCACAGCATACAGGGCGCCCAGGCCTTCTTTTTCGATAGCATCCACATGCAGCAGGCGCACCTGAAAGCCGCATGCTTCGGCTTGTTGTTTCGCCCAGTCGGCCAGCATCAAAGGTGTTTTGAAATTGCCGGGCGCATTCATCAAATCGAGTATTTTTTTGGCAGTAGCCGCAAAAACCTCGGAGCGGGCGGCTATGGGAAGCACGGCTGGCAGCGTTTCAGACGGAACCAGTACAGTTAGTTCGGATGAATCGGAGCCGAACGCAGGTATGGTTTTATCATTGCCTGTGCGAAAACGACCAATGTCGTACAGCCCCAGTGACATGCCGGTGAGCGCGGCTTCTGCGAGACGCGGCGCCTCTGAAACAGAGAAATGACGCAGGTCGATGCCCAATTGGGCAGGCAATTTCGATTTGGTGCGGTGGCTAAATCCACGCAGTGCCATTTGCATGTCTGCAAAAGCGCATTTTTTACCCAGTCCAAGCAGGTACAGTCGTTTTTCCGGGCTGCCGTTTTTCGGATACAGGATCAGGGTTTCTTTGGAATCTGCGCGAAAATCCTGTTGCAAGGATGCAGCATCCGTGCCTGTACGGATGGCGAGGTCTGCGAGAAGCGCGTTCAGGCGTTCGTCCTGTACCAGCGGGACGAGCAGTGCATCAGGCGTTTTTTGATCGGAGATGATTACTGTCATAATATTTATTCAAACGGGGACTTTCGAATTGCCCGCAAAGGAACGGTTTAAAGCGGGCAAGATCAAGCATTTGTATAAATATTTGGTAGACAAGCATTTAACCAGAATAATTACATTTAGTTTTGATTAAAGATTTCTAAAAACGGCCGGGCATCAGAATTCAAAAGCGTTTTCATATTTACATTTGTCATCGAAAACTGCGCCTATCCATTCCGTTCACCACTAAATTACAGTGTATGTTGGAATTTCTACCTGTTGAACGCCGAACCGGCCTTACCCCCGAAACCTTCACCACGGAGTACCTGAACCCCATGAAACCGGTCGTTTTTACCGACCTTACAGCCTCCTGGCCAGCCCGAGAAAGATGGACCATCGAACATTTTAAGGACAAATACGGTCATCTACGCGTACCCGTCGTTTCCAACAACTATTCAAAGCCTGGCAAGGGATATATGGAGCCCGACCGGGTCATTTCATTCCGCGAATACCTGGAAATTCTGGAATCCGGGCCGAATGACCTGCGTATTTTCCTGTGGAACATTTTTAAGGTAGCGCCGGAATTGCGCCAGGATTTCCAAATCCCAACCATCATGGACGGGTTTGTAGACGAACTTCCTTTTATGTTTTTTGGAGGCGAAGGCTCCAAAGTGGCGCTCCATTATGACATTGACATGAGCCATGTATTTCTCAATCAGATTCATGGCCGTAAGCGCGTACTGTTGTTCGCACCCGATCAAAGCCGCAACTTGTATCGCCATCCATTTACCGTAGCCAGTTATGTAGACTTAAACAAACCCGACTACGAGAAATACCCGGCTCTTTCCAAAGCAAAAGGTTACGAAGTCACGCTGCAACCCGGCGAATCACTGTTCATGCCTTCCGGTTTCTGGCACTATATCGAATATACCGACGGCGGATACTCGATCAGCCTGCGTTCGTTCGGCTCTGTGCCTGCGCGTCTGCGTGGGATTGCCAATATTGCCACGCATTATGTGGTGGATAAAGGCATGAACCGTCTGATCGGGCCAAGTTGGCGAAAAATGAAAGAACGGATGGCGGAGCGAAGGGCTGAAACGGCGATGTGATTTTTTTGATAGGATGGCCGTTCGGCTTCGCCTCACGACAAAGAGGGACTTGGGATTATGCGGATAAAGCGGATAAAAAGGATTTTGTGGCCTGTCGGCCACAAATATTGATTTTACATGGCTGTTCTTTTTTGAAAATATCGAACACCGAACACCGAATTTCGAACATCGAAGTGTTGGGCACTCAGAAACACTATAAACCAAAAAAGGTGGCCGACAGGCCACAAAAATCCTTTTTATCCGCTTAATCCATTTAATCCCAAGTCCCTTTTGTCGTGAGGCGAAGCCGAACGGCCTAATCTCCATCGTGAGGCGAAGCCGAACGGCCCAATCTCTATCCAAATACAATCCCTCTTATGATAGCAAAAACACCACCCCCACCCTACTACGCTGTAATCTTTACTTCCTTCCGTACGGATGTCGACGCCGGGTATGGTGATACGGCCGAGCGCATGGTAGAACTGGCCACTGGGCAGCCCGGGTTTCTGGGTGTGGAATCGGCCAGAAGCGGCCTGGGAATCACAGTATCCTACTGGGAAAGCCTGGAATCCATACGCGACTGGAAGCGCAATAGCGAACACCTATTGGCCCAGCAACAGGGTCGTGATCAGTGGTACTCGGCCTATCATACTCGCATTTGCAGGGTAGAACGAGCCTACGATTGGGAATTACCTGATAAATAGTGTAGAAAGCGTTCGAAACTCCGACACTTTTCCCGAACTTCGCACCCGCTGATCGGAGTGTATACCTTTTGCTCCAGGCCCTTTTTTATTGTGCTTGCCATTTTCCGAAATAACCGGGTTTCTACTGCTGTTTTTCTTGCACTGTATGTAGTGCTGACACGCGCCACCGCACTGTTTGGCTGGGTGCATGTGATGCCCTGGCCTGCGGCAAACGGCAGCCTTCTGTATAAATCATGGTTTGGGTGGACGGAAAACGCGCCCTTTTACTCGGCGCTTGCTGCTGCTGTGCTCGTGTATGCGCAGGCCTTGATGGTAAACTGGCTGGTAGATGAATTCCGCTTGATGAGCGATCGAAACTGGTTTCCAGGTTTATTTTATGTATTGGTAACCAGCATCTTACCCGAGTTTTTATTCATTTCCGCGCCGCTGATAGCCGCCACATTTGTCCCCATATCCCTGCGCAAGGTGTTCAAATCCTACAAAAGCATGCGGGCAACGCCGTTGGTTTTCGACGCGGCGCTGTGGATGTCGGTAGCGGCACTGTTTTATCCGCCTGCACTGATGCTATTGCTGGCTGCGTACAGTGGCATCATGGTCATGCGCTCTTTTCAGATACGCGAGCAACTGGTGTTTTTTACCGGCGCACTCACCCCCTTGTTTCTGGTGTGGCTGTGGTATTTATGGGCCAACCAGGGCAGCGAATTCCGCGCCATACAGTTTGGCGGCGTATTTCAGTTGTATCGTTTCAATGCTACGATTGATACCAAAATGCTGCTAAAAACGGCCCTGCTGGTCATCCTGTTTTTTGTATTTGTGTTTGGGTTGAACCAGTATTTCCAACGCAAACTGATACAGACTCAAAAGGCAATCACCACCTTGTACTGGGTACTGTTTACGGGCGGATTACTTGTGCTTTTCCGAGCGGATTGGCACTGGGAGCATTTTTTATTGCCCGCCGCTGCTGCCAGCATTTTTCTGGCTTTTTCTTTTCACGGTTTACGAAGACAAATCATTGCAGAAGTGCTACACCTGGTACTTTTGGGCGCCTTGTTTTTTATCCAGATTTTCCCCTGAATTCCTTCTTAAGAGTCATTGTTCAAATAAAATAAATATTCGATGAAATTTGGCGTGATCGTTTTTCCCGGCTCCAATTGCGACGACGATATGGTACACGTTCTAGGAGATGTCATGGGACAAGACGTGGTAAAAATATGGCACAAAAATACCAGCCTGCCGGAGGGTTTCGGCCCCGGCGACTGTGTGGTACTGCCTGGCGGTTTTTCCTTTGGCGATTATGTACGGGCGGGGGCCATTGCCCATCTTTCCCCCATCATGCAGGCTGTAAAGGCATTTGCAGATGCAGGCGGCTATGTGTTCGGCATTTGCAATGGTTTCCAGATTTTGTGCGAATCGGGCTTGCTGCCAGGCGTTTTGCTGCGCAATGCCAACCTTCAGTTTATCTGCGACAATGTGTGGTTGCTGCCGACTACCAACGACTCGGCGATTACATCGGATCTTGACCTGCACAAGGCCCTGAAAATACCCATCGCCCATGCCGAAGGTCGTTACTATGCCGACGACGCTACGCTCGACGAACTGGAACGCAACGATCAGGTTTTGTTCCGCTATTGTACGCCGGATGGCCAGGTGACGCCAGAATCCAACCCCAATGGCGCTGCCCGCAATATTGCCGGTATCTGCAACGCCCGCCGTAATGTATTCGGTATGATGCCCCACCCGGAACGCGCCAGTGAAGATGTGCTGGGAAATGTGGATGGGAGAGGGTTGTTTGAATCCCTATTAGTCCTGACTAAAGAGTCCTGAGTCGTAAGTCCTGAGTCCTGAGTCCGTAGAGTACACCTTGATAATCCTGGAATTTCTAAAAACAAATGCCAAGGGTACCAAGGTGTACTCTACGGACTCAGGACTCAGGACTTACGACTCAGGACTCTTTACAGTACCGAATGTTCAATAAACGGCAATTGTTCCGGATAATCTGTCGTAAAATGCAGCCCACGGCTTTCGTGGCGATGCGTAGCCGAACGTGTAATGAGGTAGGCGATGGTAATCAGGTTGCGCAGTTCCATCAATTGTGGGGAAATGGAAGTTGTTTTATACAAATCTTCCGTTTCGCGGTAGAGCAGGAAAAGGCGATCCAGCGCCCGCTGGAGGCGCACATTGGAACGTACGATGCCCACATAATAGGACATAATGTCTTTTAACTCCTTGATACTCTGCGTAATAAGCACCATTTCTTTGGGATCGGTCGTGCCTTCTGCATTCCAGTCGGGTACATTTTCCTGAAAGTCCCAGTCTGTCAGTTTTTCCTTCAGATCAAGAAAAATGCGGTGTGCAAACACCATAGCCTCCAGCAGTGAATTGGAGGCCAGGCGATTGGCGCCGTGCAAACCTGTGCTGCTGCATTCGCCGGCCGCATACAAGCGTTGAATGCTGCTGCGGCCAAATTCATCGACCATGATACCACCGCACATGTAGTGGCAAGCCGGCACCACGGGAATCATCTGCTGCATGGGATCGACGCCGATGCTGACACATTTTTCATAAATAGTGGGGAAATGCGCCACAAAATCTTCCTTGTCGAGGTGGCGGCAATCGAGGTACATACAATCCGTACCGCGTTTTTTCATTTCAGAGTCGATGGCACGCGCCACGATGTCGCGTGGCGCCAGTGACAGGCGCGGGTCGTAATGCTGCATAAATTCCTCCCCTTCTGCCGTTTTCAGGATACCGCCATGCCCGCGCACGGCTTCCGACACCAGAAAGGACGGGTTTTCGCCGGCGGGATTGTACAAGGAAGTGGGGTGAAATTGCATGAATTCCATGTTTTCCACGCGCCCTTTAGCGCGATAGGTCATGGCTACACCGTCGCCTGTAGCAATCACAGGGTTAGTAGTGGAACGATACACCTGCCCGCCGCCACCGGTACACAGCACCGTTGCGCGGGCGAGGATGGTGTCGATTTCACCATTTTGTTTGTTCAGGGCATAGCAGCCATAACACTCTATGTCCGGCGTGACCCGAATAACCATACGCCCGAGATGGTGCTGAGTAATGAGGTCGAGTGCGAAGTAATGTTCCAGCACTTTGATATTGGTCAGTTTGGCGGCTGTTTCCATCAGGGTGCGCTGCATTTCCCAGCCTGTCAGGTCTTTATAATGCAGGATGCGGTGTTCGGAGTGGCCGCCTTCGCGAGCCAGGTCGTATTCGTTGCTGCCTTTTTCCTTGTCGAAACGCGCGCCCCACTCGATGATTTCCCGCACCCGCTCGGGGCCTTCTTCCACAACAATGCGCACAATATCTTCCTTACAAAGGCCGTCGCCCGCGTCGAGCGTATCGGCTACGTGCTTTTCAAAATTGTCTTTTTCATCGTCCCAAACGGCTGCCACACCGCCCTGTGCATAGCGCGTATTGCTTTCTCCTTCTACTGTTTTGGTAAGCACAAGTATTTGACGGTCAGGAAATTGGCGCGCCATTTTGATGGCGAAGGTGAGTCCGGCAATGCCGGAGCCGAGAACGAGCACGTCGGTTTTTAACTGAGACATGAAGAGAGGTGAGAGGTGAATGATGAATGATGAATGATGAATGATGAATTTTACAGCATTTGTAATTCATCAATCCACTCGATACAGATTGATCGTTGCCTTAATGGGCGAAAATAGATAAGGTTTAATCTCATAGGCCAAAAAATTCATCATTCATCATTCATCATTCATCATTCTATAAATCCCCCATCCATCAGGCAGCGCGTGTATCAACTCCAGTGTGTGCGTTTGGTTTATATGATCCCAGTTAATCATCGGATTATGCCCTTCCCATTGCGGGCGCAGCAGTGGTTCATTAAAAATGACATAACTGCCGGGTTCAAAATAATCGTATCGATACATCCACATATTTTTCCAGTCCATATCTGGCAGGTAAGAACGCAGGGCAACGTCTACGTCAAAGGAATAAACGATAGCGCCAGGGGGGATAATGGGACGAATTTGAGCCGCCATTTCCTGTTCCATTCGGTTTCGAGCCAGCGTTGGTGCGATAATTTTCATACCAGCAACCACCTGCACCAGCAGCAGCAACCCCAGAATAGACCAGGTAAGCCGTTTGAAAAAATAAAACCCGTAAGCAAACATCCGATCCCAGGCAGGAAAAAACAACAACAGCAAAAGGGCGTACGCCGGAAGCAAAAACCGCAGGTTCTGGTGCGGCAAGCCACCCAGCAGCAATAGATAGCACAACAAACTGGCTATCAACACTTTTTTGGATGGCAGCACCACATCCGTTTTTTTGGAAAGCAGCAATAAACCCGGCAACAACAGACAAAAACCAGGATGTGCCAGTGGAAAAAGGAGGTATAAAATATTGGGCAGGAGGTAATGCACCGTACCATTTTCATTGGTGAAGTTGCGCTGAAAAAAATGTGCCACCGACCATTTTCCTCCCATCGAATGGTGCAAAAACTGCCACTCCACTCCGTTTTTTATCCAAAAATGTGGCGCCAGCGCCAGCAATCCTGCTCCGACCATAAAAGTAATAGCAGCCCATTTCTGACGCCGCCACAACATCAGCAGCATAGCCCCGGCCAAAGGCGCCAGCAAGGCGGCCAGTCCGTACCGCGTCATTACCGCAAATGCCATCAACACAGCCGCGCCGACGGCATCTGCACTGCGACCTTTGTACACTACCCGCAGTCCCAACCAAAACGCCCCCAGCGTCCAGGCCAGTCCGGGCATATCCGACATGCTCGTCATGCCAGCCCGTACAAAGTAAGGCGCCAGCATCAGTCCCAACGCAGTAAATACAGCCCGGCTTTTGGCGTGCGCACCGGGACTCAGCAGGCACAAATTCTGGTAAAAAAACCACACAGCCAGCCCGGTCGACACCCATGTCACCATTTGCATAGCCAGTATGGCATCCGGAACAAGCCAGTGCAACAAAGCGCCCGTGAGCGGGTAGCCACCTGCGAATTCCACATCGCCCAATTGAGGAGCAGGGGTAGGCAAACAGCGCATTCGGTCGTACAACACCCGACACTGCCTCAAATACTCGTGCGCATCCTGTCCGTACAATCCGTTGAATGACAACAATTTACACCCGACAGCCAATACAATTACTGCCAGTAAGGGTAAATATTGGGACGGAGAAAGATTTTTCAGAACGGAAAGGTTGAGAATGAAGAATTTTGTTCCTGACTTTGCGGCTGAAAAATACCGCAAAAAGAAAATGCTGAACAAGGAACCAGAGCAAATAAACAATTCTATGCGCCCCAAAGTGATGGTAAGCGGCTGCTTCGACCTGCTGCACAGCGGCCATGTGGCTTTTTTACAGGAAGCGGCCCAATTGGGCGACCTGTACGTATGCATCGGCTCCGACGAAAACGTGCACCATTTGAAAGGACGCTACCCGGTGAACTCACAGGACGAACGGCAATTCATGTTGCAAGCCCTTTCTTGCGTGCACCATGTGGTCGTCAACACCGGCGTGGGCATCCTCGATTTCCTCCATGAAATGGATGAGATTGCGCCCGATGTCTTTTTTGTCAATGAAGACGGACACACACCCGCCAAAGAAGCCTTGTGCCGGGAGCGCGGTATTGAATACGTGGTGTCGCGTCGCGCGCCCGCCGGCACACTGCCTGCCCGCAGCACCACCGCCTTGCGGGTAGAATGCACCATACCTTTTCGTATCGACCTGGCTGGAGGCTGGCTCGACCAGCCCTGGGTGTCGTGCCACTTCCCCGGCCCCGTGTTGACAGTGAGCATCGAACCCACTTACGACTTCAATTTCCGCAGCGGCATGGCCACCAGCACCCGCAAAAAAGCCATCGAACTGTGGCGCACAGCCTTGCCAGCCGGTGATCCAGATCAATTGGCGCGCCTGCTGTTTGCCTTCGAAAACCCACCGGGCACGAAAGAGGTAGCCGGCTCGCAGGACAGTATTGGTATCGTATTTCCCGGCTTCAACCGCTCGCATTACAACGGCTCTTACTGGCCCGAACGCATCGACAGCCTGCACGACGAAGACCTGCTGCAATGGCTCGAACAGCACCTGTACCTCGTCACCCTAGGCCCCCGCACCTGGGAATACGATGTGCTGGCCGACACGCATATCAGCGCCGACGGCGCCCGTGCCCTGGCGGATGCCGCCGAAGGATGCTGGCAAGCGGCGCTGCTCCAGGATTCGGCAGCATTTGGTGCACATTTCCGCCAATCCTTTGAAGCGCAAATTGCTATGTTCCCAAACATGGTTGATGCCGATATTTTTCGTATGATCGATCAATACCGCAGTCAGGCACTGGGCTGGAAACTCAGTGGCGCAGGTGGTGGCGGATATCTGGTGCTGTGGGCCGAAAAGCCCGTGGAAAATGCCTTGCAGGTAAAAATCAGGCGGCGGGTACTGGAGGTTTGAATCGGGAGGTTGGGGTTTGAATCAGGATTTAGAAGATTAAAAAAGGATTAGAAGGATTCCCGACTTGGTGTTGACAATTATTGGAATTTATAAAATTGCGCTATCAAGTCGGGAATCCTTCTAATCCTGTAAAATTCTAAAAAATCCTGATTCGCCTGCCTTTCCAAAAATATTTTACTGCAAAAATTCATTCCCGGCTTTGGATTGCGAACTTTTCACGTTTTTTGCCAGAATTAAAGAACAAACCCGCATCCTATGTCCAGACCTGTAGCATTTATCTGCATTGCCAGTTATTTTAAGGGCAATGATTTTTTGCGCGGCATGAAAGCCGCCGGCGCGACCGTTTACCTGGTCACCTCCAAAAAACTGGAGCACAAGCCCTGGGCAAGAGAAGCACTCGACGACATTTTCTTCGTTGAACAAGGCCCTGAAAATGAATGGAATATGGAAGACGTAGCGGCCGGGCTGGCCTGGCTCATGCGTTCCAGAAAAATCGACCGCATCGTAGCCCTCGACGATTTTGACGTGGAAAAAGGCGCCTACCTGCGCGAACATTTCCGTAGCCCGGGCATGGGCCAAACCACCGCCCGCCACTTCCGCGACAAACTCGCTATGCGTATCACTGCCGCCGACGCAGGTGTGCCGGTGCCGGCCTTTTCTTCGCTCTTCAACGACGACGACATCCACCAGTTTACCCAGAAAGTAGAAGCCCCCTGGATCGTGAAACCGCGCGGACAGGCTTCCGCCACAGGCATGAAAAAAGTATATTCTGCAGAAGAACTCTGGGCACACCTGGAAAAACTGGGTGGCGACCGCCACAACTACCTGGTCGAGCAATTCAAACCTGGCGATGTGTACCACGTTGATTCGTTGTCGGAAGGTGGTAAAATCATCTTCTCCCGCGTGTCGCAATACCTGTCCACACCGTTTGAAGTGGCCCACGGCGGCGGTATTTTCCGCAGCGCCACCGTTCCTTTCGGCTCCGACGACGAGAAAAAACTGCTCAAACTGAACGCCGAAGTGATGAATGCTTTCGGTATGCAATACAGCGCCAGCCACTCTGAATACATCAAAAACCGCGAAACCGGTGAGTTCTATTTCCTCGAAACGGCTTCCCGTGTCGGTGGCGCGCACCTGGCGGAAATGGTGGAGGCCTCTTCCGGCATCAACCTCTGGTATGAATGGGCCCGCCTCGAAGTGGCTGTAGCCAGTGGTGAAAAATACAAACTCCCGAAAGTGCGCAACGACTACTCCGGCATTATTGTATCGCTCACCCGCCAGGAACATCCGGACACGAGCCAGTTCGTCGACCCGGAAATTGTGTGGCGCATGTACGATATGACCAACCACATCGGCCTCATTGTGCAATCGCCCAAACGCGAACGTATACTCGAATTGCTCGACGATTATGCGCATCGGGTGCAGCGCGACTACCACGCGAGCGCACCGGCGCCGGACAGGCCTGGACACTAAACTTGTTAGGGGTTGTTAGGGGTTGATGAGGGCATTTGAATCAGGATTCAGGGGATTTTACAGGATTAGAAGGATTCCCGACATGTTGTCCACAATTATTCGAATGGATTAATACATTGTGCTTGTATGTATTATTAAGCCAATTTTGACCATTTTATTAAATTTTGACGTCATGTCGGGAATCCTTCTAATCCTGTAAAATCCCCTGAATCCTGATTCAAATGCCCTCATCAACCCCTAATAACCAATAACTGATAACTCATTTCTAGTCATGAAACCATACGCCACGCTCCTTCTTTCCTGCCTGCTCCTGGCACAGGTCACTGCACAAAACCCTGCCATTCAACGTATTGACCCTACCAACTGGTGGGTGGGTATGAAAAATCCGGAACTTCAATTGCTGGTGTATGGCAAAGACCTGAAAGGCTCGTCGGTACAAATCAATTACCCCGGCATTTCCATTCGGCAGGTGTATGAGGTGGAAAATCCGAACTACCTGTTCATTGATCTGTATCTGGCGCCGGAAACAGCGGCTGGTACGTTCAACCTCGAATTGAGCAAAACCGTGCAGGTGAAGCGCGGTAAAAAAATGGTGACCGAAACGGTCAAAACCAGCCGCGCTTACGAACTCAAAATGCGCGACAAACACCCGCAAAACGTCACCTCCAAAGACCTGATCTACCTGGCGCTGCCCGATCGCTTTTCCAATGGCGACCCCTCAAACGATAAATTTGCCGATATGGCCGACACCGCCTCCGACCGCAACAACCCGTTTCTGCGGCACGGTGGCGACCTGAAAGGCATCCAGAACCACCTCGACTACCTGAGCGAACTGGGTATCACGGCACTCTGGCTGAACCCGGTGATTGAAAACAACCAGCCACAAACCGACGAAGGCGGCGCCATGCGCTCGGCCTACCACGGATACGGATTTACCGACCATTACAACGTCGACCGGCGCCTCGGAGGTAATGCCGCCTACCTAAGCCTGATCGACGCGGCACATGCCCGGGGTATCAAAGTCATACAAGACGCCGTGTACAACCACGTGGGTATCAATCACTGGTTTTTGCGCGACCAGCCCATGAAAAACTGGCTCAACCAGTGGGAATCCTACACCAATACTTCTTACCGCGATGATGCCGTGTTCGACCTGTTGCACGGCAGCACCAGCGATTTCAAGGTGCAGCAAAACGGCTGGTTTGTACCTTTTCTGCCCGACCTCAACCAGCACAACCCCTTCGTAGCCAACTACTTAATACAACATGCGCTCTGGACGGTGGAGTTTTTCGGCATCGATGGCTGGCGGGTAGATACCTACCAGTACAACGACCTCGATTTTATGAACCGCTGCAATGCAGCCCTGCTGGAGGAATATCCTGGCATGTTTATTACGGCTGAAAATGCGGTAAAAACGGTGGTGAGCCAGGCGTTTTTCGTGCGCAACAACCTCAATATTCCTTTTAAAAGCAACTGCACTTCGCCCAACGACTTTGTGTTTTACTATGCCGTCAACGACGCACTGAATGAAAAACTGGATTGGGATAAAGGTTTCAACCGCCTGTGCATCATGTTTGGTCAGGACATGATTTATGAAAATCCCGACATGAACATGACCTTTCTGGACAACCACGATCAGAATCGTTTTTTCTCCGTCATCGGCGAAGACATGAATAAGTACAAACAAGGTATTGCGCTACTGCTCACGCAGCGCGGCGTGCCTCAATTGTACTACGGCACCGAGGTGCTGATGAAAAATTTCAAAAACCC
>JAEUUT010000195.1 GCA_016787415.1 Saprospiraceae bacterium
CACGACTCAGGACTTTTTTCTATTCTTTTCCAATCTTCAACATCGCCTCCAGCGCGTCCAAATGCGCCTTAAACGCCGCTTTCCCTTTCTCCGTAGCCGCATAGGTGGTTTGTGGGCGACGGCCTACGAATTGTTTGCGAAATTCGATGTATTCCTGTGCTTCCAGCGGCTTGAGGTGGCTGGCAAGGTTGCCGTCGGTCAGGTTGAGCAGTTCTTTGAGGGTGTTGTAGTCAACCCAATCGTTCACTGCCAGCACAGACATGATGCCCAGCCGGTTGCGGTGATCAAAAGCAGGATTGAGTTGACTCAGTATATCTTTCATGTTCAATTCAAAAGCACGCGTGGTGAACCAGGTCGATTCGCCACTAACTTCGTTCGTATTTCCAGTACATCCACATACCATACAGAATATGTAAAACGCCAAAACCGAGCGCCCACAATGCCAGTCCGTAACCCGGATAAAAAATGCCCAGCAGACCCAGGCCGATCTCCAGCATGCCCAGTTGTTCTACGTCGCGGAGGGTGAATTTACTGCCATTTACCAGTGCCAGCCCGTAAAACACGAGCGTACTGGGGGCCAAAAAACTTACATATCCGCGATATAACAAAGCGAGTCCGAAAAGACCACCGGTCACCAGTGGCACAGCCAGGGCCCAAAGCAGCCTTTTGGAGGAGGCATCCCATACTTTTTCGCCGCGTTTACGGGCTTTGCGAGTGGTGAAAAAAACACCACCCGCAAGCGCCGCCGCTAACACCAGCGTAGCAATGAGGACGAACACGCTTCTGTAATCCGCTCCCCATTTTATCGTTCTGACGGCTTTGTTGTAGTACGCTTCCGTATCCTGCAAGCCGAAAGGGTCAATTTCCAGGTATTGATACACCACAAATGCCCCGACGAGTGCACAAGCCCCTGCCCAGACGCCACTCAGTCCGCTGAGGCTTAAAAACCGGGTGCTGCGCTCCATCAACGAACGCATTTCTGCCAAATGTTCCAGATGCTGTCGGGTATCGTTCATGTATTCCAATGTTTACTTTGTAACGCAAAGTTATTTTTATTTTCTAAATGCTCAAGCCGTCAGGAAAAATTAATTTTGCGCCACACATGGCAGACAAGAACTTAATATACGGGCATCATCCGGTCACGGAGGCAATACGCGCCGGCAAAATGGTGGAAAAAGTGTATTTCCAGCAAGGCGTGCGCGGCGAACTGGAAAAGGAAATCCGACACCTTACCCGCGAATATGGCATTCCGCTGCAGGTAGTGCCGCGCGAAAAACTCAATAAAATGACCTCGGGCGCCCACCAGGGCGTAGTGGCCTACCTGGCATTGGTGTCGTTTCAGTCCATCGAAGACGTGCTTCCATTCGTTTTCGAACAAGGCCAAACGCCACTGTTTCTCCTGCTCGACGGCATTACCGACGTGCGCAATTTCGGCGCTATCTGTCGCTCGGCCGAATGTGCCGGCGTGCAGGCCGTTATTATTCCGCAAAGCGGGGCGGCGCCAGCCAATGAAGAAGCCATGAAAGCCTCGGCAGGCGCGCTGGCGCGTATCCGCATTTGCCGGGTACGCAGCCTGTTCAGTACGGTGGAATGGTTGCAGGAATGCGGCGTGCAGGTGGTTGCTACCGCCCTCAGCGACCGATCCATCCCCCTCTACGATGCCGATCTTAGCATTCCCACCGCCATTCTCATGGGTTCGGAAGGGGAGGGTGTTCACCATAAACTCCTGAAAATGTCGGACGCCGTGGTCAAAATCCCGCAAGCCACCGATTTTGATTCTTATAATGTGAGCGTTGCAGCAGGGATTGTGTTGTATGAGGCGCTTAGACAGAGAAGAGGTGAGAGGTGAGAGGTGAGAAGTGAGAGGTGAGAGTGCGTAGAGTGTACGGCTTCGCTCTTGGGTGTCCGAATTCATCTATCGGAGCGGTACACTCTACGCACTCTCACCTCTCACCTCTCACTTCTCACCTCTCACCTCTCTATACGGCTACCGGCGCCTTTATCCCCGGATACGGGTCATAATTCACCAGTTCAAAATCTTCAAATTTGAACTGAAAAATATCGCGTACATCCGGATTGATGCGCATGGTAGGCAAAGGGCGGGGCGTACGGGATAATTGCAAATCTACCTGCTCCAGGTGGTTAACATACAGGTGGGTGTCGCCACCGGTCCAGACAAAGTCGCCGGGCTGGAGATCGCACACCTGCGCCAGCATCATCGTCAGCAGAGCATAGGAAGCGATATTGAACGGCACACCGAGAAACACATCGGCGCTGCGCTGGTACAACTGACACGACAGTTTTCCATCGGCTACATAAAACTGAAACAGGCAGTGGCAGGGCGCCAGGGCCATATCGGGCAGGTCGGCAGGATTCCAGGCCGACACGATGATGCGGCGGCTGTCCGGATTTTTTTTGAGCGTTTGCACCACTTCCGTAATCTGGTCGATGCTGCGGCCATCGGGCGCTGCCCAGGAGCGCCATTGTTTGCCATACACCGGCCCCAGGTTGCCATCTGCATCCGCCCATTCGTCCCAGATCGATACGCCGTTGTCTTTCAGGTATTTAGTATTCGTATCGCCTTGCAAAAACCAGATCAACTCGTGTATAATACTTTTCAGGTGCACCTTTTTGGTGGTCACCAACGGAAACCCTTCTTGCAGGTTGAAACGCATCTGATAGCCAAATACGCTGATGGTGCCGGTGCCCGTTCGGTCGCTTTTGCGGGTGCCGTGCTGGAGGATGTGGCGGAGGAGGTCGTGGTAAGCGCGCATTTTTAGAGGTGAGAGGTGAGAAGTGAGAGGCGAGAAGTGAGAGGTGAGAAGTGAGAGGGGCAAAAGTAGGGGATGGAGGGTTTATTTTTGTCAAAAGAGTGTCGTGTTTGTATGGCGGTGCAACCGATGAGGGACGAGATGGCTCATTTGTCGAAACATGCCCGGGTTTGGGGGAAAACTTGCATTTTTGCAGCGCAATTTCTCATACCAGGATGTGAAGGCAGATAAAACGGACACCATCCAATCCGTTTTTATCCGAAAAAATCCGCATCATCCGTTGTCCCATCCTGTTATGGAAGGATTACAAGCATTGTTCCCCAAAACAATTTGACAAAAAAATCGTCTAACGTACTTCCGAACTCCGCGAATCGATATACCGGTATTTTATGCAATTCCTCTTTCCTGCGTTTCTGACTGCTCTGGCTGTTATTGCTGTTCCGATCATCATCCACCTGTTTTATTTCCGGCGCTTCAAACGCGTGTATTTTACCAATGTCCGTTTTCTGAAAGAGGTAAAGGAAGAAACCAGCAACCGCCAGAAATTGCGCAACCTGCTGGTATTGCTCATGCGATGCCTGGCCATCATCGCCATGGTACTGGCTTTTGCACAGCCATTTATCCCGCTGTCGTCAGGGGTGAAAAAAGGAGAGCGAGCAGTGAGCGTGTACATTGACAACTCATTCAGTATGAATGCCTTGTCGAAAGAGGCGCCGCTACTCGAACTAGCCAAACAGCGCGCCCGCGACATCGTTTCCGCCTATGATGTAGCCGACCGCTTTCAGGTGTTGACCAACGATTTTGAGGGCCGCGACCAACGCCTCGTCAGCAAGGAAGACGCCCTGAACCGCATCGAGGAAGTGCGTACCAGCCCGGCCTCGCGCGATCTTTCCAAAGTGCTGATTCGCCAGCAGCAATGCCTGAATACCGGCAAACAAGAAAACAAAATCGCCTTCGTGGTGAGCGATTTCCAATCCAACATTGCAGACATCGCCAATTTCAAAGACTCCCTCATTCAAGTAAATCTGGTGCCGATGCGCGCTGTACAGGAACGCAATGTATCGGTCGACAGCGTGTGGTTTGAAAGCCCGGTACAGGTGCTCAACCAGCCCGCCAACCTGCTGGTGAAAGTGAGCAACCGCAGCGACGAATCGGCCGAAGAGGTGCGGCTCAGCCTGCGCCATGACGGGCAAGCCAAACCCGTCGGCTCGCTCACGATCCCTGCACGCACGACACGACTCGACACCGTAAGTTTCAATATTTTGCATGCCGGCTGGCACGAGGCAAAACTTTCCCTGACGGATTATCCTGTGCAGTTCGACGACGATTATTACCTCTCGTTTTACGTGGCAGAACGCATTAACGTGCTGTCTATCAACGGTGCACAGCCCAATAAATACCTCAACAACGCCTTTCTGGGTGTCAAATACTTTCACCTCGACAATGCCGATGTGCGCTCGCTCGACTACTCCCGTTTTTCAGATTACCAGTTGATCGTGCTCAACGAGCCCACCGTGGTTTCCTCTGGCCTGGCCAACGAATTAAAAACCTTTGTGCAAAACGGCGGCAATGTGCTGGTGTTCCCGCCACAG
>JAEUUT010000196.1 GCA_016787415.1 Saprospiraceae bacterium
ATTCATCATTCATCATTCATCATTCATCATTCATCATTCATCATTCATAACTCTCTCAATCACTTTCGGAAAGTATTCGTGTTCGAGGGCGAGTACTTTCCTAGCGATAGTTTCAGGGGTGTCTTCTTCACTCAAAGAGCAGGTAGTCTGAAAAATGATGTCGCCGGCGTCGTACTGTTCATTGGCATAATGAATGGTGATGCCAGACTCTTTCATTCCAGCAGCCTTAACGGCTGCATGCACATGAGCGCCGTACATTCCTTTGCCTCCAAACAGCGGCAGCAGGGCCGGGTGTATGTTGACAATTTTTCGGGGAAATGCTTCAATCAGATAACCGGGCACTAACCACAAAAAACCGGCCAATACAATCAGATCGACCTTGTGTTTGTCTAAAACAGATAATATTTCTTTGGAATCGTAAAAATCGGCGCGGTGGATGAGGTGGGTCGGAATATGATGCGCCCGGGCAATATCGAGCACGCCAGCATCTTTTTTATTGGAAACCACCAGCACCACCTGTACATGGTGGGAGCCCTCAAAATGTTCGATAATCTTGCGGGCATTGGAGCCGCCGCCGGAAGCAAAAATGGCGATGTTTTTCATGTCAACAGATCGGTAATGGTCATAGCGCCGAAAAGCAGGCTGGCGATTCCATTGGTGGTAAAAAAAGCGATATTCACCCGGCTCAGGTCGTTGGGTTTTACCAACAGGTGCTGATAAAGCAGGAGCAGCAGGAATATCCCCGTTCCGATCCACAGCAGCCAGCCGGTTTGCGGCACGGTTGCCAGCAGGGATTTAGCGCCGAGTACCATCATACACGCTGTGCCGAGATGCATCCATTCGGAAATACGAAGCGCCTGTTTTTTGCCAAAAAAAGAGGGCATGGAATACAGGCGGTTGTCGCGATCAAATTCTTCGTCCTGCAACGCATAAATTACATCGAAACCAGCCACCCATAGCAACACCGCCAGGCTGTACAGCACCGGAATCCAGTCGAAACGCCCCAGTACCGCCAAATAAGCACCTATTGGCGCCAGGCTCAAGCCCAGCCCAAGCACCACATGACAAAGCCAGGTAAAACGCTTGGTGTAACTGTAGCCCAGCACCACGGCCAGGGCTACCGGCGATAGGAAAAAACACAGGCGATTGATAAACCAGGTGGTCGCCACAAACAATACACAGTTGATAATCACAAACATACGCGCCGCCTGTGGTGTAATGACCCCGGCCGGAATTTCCCGCACTTTGGTACGCGGATTCTGTGCATCCACATCGCGGTCGAGGTAGCGATTGAAAGCCATGGCAGCACTGCGGGCAAACACCATACACAGCAGCACCAACAGCAATTTCCACCAGTCGATGCCTGCCCCCTGCACACGCAATGCAATAAAAAACCCGGTCAGGGCAAAAGGCAGTGCAAAAATGGTATGGCTAAACTTGACGAGTGACAGGTAGTTTTTCATATTCAAAAAAGGTGTGAGGGCTTTCAGAAGTAGTTGATAATCAAAAATTTGACAGCCGCTCTCCTATCCATTCATTTCCTGCACAAGGTGTACCAGTCCGTCGACAATAAACTGCACGCCAATGGCAATCACGATGAATCCCATAATACGGGCTATGGCATTCAGGCCACCTGTACCAAATACCTTAAACAGAAACGGCGCCACACGCAAACAAACCCAAACAAGAAACGCCACCGCCACAATAGCGGCTACAATCGTAACGCGTTCCATCCATGCCTGGTGCTGACTGAACTGCGTAATCAGGTAGGAAATAGACCCTGGCCCCGACAACATAGGCATGGCCATCGGCGAAAAAGCAATATCCGTACGATCATGCGACTGTTTTTCCGCATCCTTGTCATAGCCGCGCTCTTTGGTAAAACGGCCCGACATCAGGCCAAAACCGCTAATCAGCAAGGTCATACCGCCTGCAATACGCAAAGAATGCACCGTGAGACCAAAAAAACTGAGGATATACGTCCCCGCGAGAAAAAAACTCACCAAAATGAGCATAAAATACAGGCTCGTCATCAGCGCTATCTTGTTGCGCTCGGCGCGCGGCCGCCCTGCCGTCATGGCTGTATACACCGGAATAGCGCCCGGCGGGTCGACGATAGAGAAAAGGGAAAAAAGAATGGCGAAAAAGAATTCCATGGCTGGGTTGTGTGTGTGCGGGCAAAGGTAGGGAAATGTTGGGGAGGGGGAGGATTGGTATTTTGGTGTTTTGGTATTTTAGTGTTTTAGTGTTTTGGTGTTTTGGTGTTTTGGTGTTTTGGTGTTTTGGTGTTTTGGTGTTTTGGTGTTTTGGTGTTTTGGTGTTTTGGAGGGGCGTTGCCCTTGGCTTTGCAAATTAGTCAGTCCGAATCTTCTACCTCCCATGCCAAAGGCAACGCCCTTCCAAAACACAAAAACACCAAAACACTAAAACACACTAAAACACTCCTTTATTTTAGCGCAAAAATCAACACCCACCATGAAGCATCTGATCGTACTTGCCTGCCTGTTTTTTTCACTACCCCTCTTTTCCCAGAAATCCGGCAACCTCGTCGAGCGCCTGGGATATCCGGCCGGCTCCAAACTCCTGATTATTCATTCGGACGACCTGGCCGTGTCGCATGCAGAAAACCAGGCCAGTATGGAAGCCATAGAAACGGGCAGCGTGCGCTCTGCCAGTGTGATGGTGCCCTGCCCCTGGCTGCCGGAAGTGACCGATTATGCCCGCAAACACCCCGGCCACGATATGGGATTGCACCTGACGCTCACCAGCGAGTGGTGGCCTTATAAATGGGGCCCCGTAGCGCCACGTGGCCAGGTAAGCAGCCTGGTCGACAGCAATGGATATTTTTACCACAATTGTGCTGCCTTCGGTATAAAAGCAAAACCGGAAGAAGTAGAACGGGAATTGCGCGCACAAATTGAAAAATCAAAAGCCATGGGGCTGGAACCCACTCATTTCGACAGCCACATGGGTTGCCTGTTTTACTCCTCGCCGGAATTATTTTCTATTTACCTGAAAATGGGCCGCGTCTACGGTGTGCCATCTATGGTCAGCCACGATTTTCTGGATGCTGTATCGGATGATTTTCGCAAAGCGGTGACCGATCGCGACATCGTGGTGGATCGGGTGATAACGGCATCGCCCGAAGATTATACCAATGGCATGGAACAATATTATTTGAACGTATTGGGGCACCTGCAAGCGGGCGTAAACGTGCTCCTGATTCACACCGCTTATGAAACGGACGATATGCGCCGGATGACCGATGGCTTCCCCGGCGCCTGGGACGCCGGCTGGAGACAGGCCGACTACAATTTCTTTAGCAGCGATTTGTGTAAAAAGGTGCTGAAAGACCAGAATATTCAGTTAATTACCTGGAAACAAATCGGAAATTTGCTGAAGCCCTAGAAACCCTCTGATTAGTCATTTTTCCGGATCACATCCAAAGCCCATGCCCACTGTGTTTCATAAGGCACTATTTCCAGTTCATAGGAGTAGTCCAGTATGTTGGTGGGGCTCATGCGCATTTTTTCCAGCCATTTTTCAGCCTCCTTCGTTATACGTTTCAATTGATACTGGTTTTTGGAAATGGATTCCAGCAAGTGCATAAAACAGTCGGTACGCACGTGCATCGATTCGGCTTGCAGGTTGCGTTGGCGGTATTTGCGCAGGGCTTCCGTACGTTTTTCAAATTCCGGATACCGTTTTTCTGTCAGCAGAAAAAGCGTCTGGAGTATCAACACCGGAATATTGGCGCCTCGTTTGTCCTGGCTGTACAAAGGCAGGTCGTTCAGCCAGGAGTTCAGCCTGAATTTTTCGGTTTCGCTTTTTTCCCGGGTTTGAAGGTGTAAAATATCCAGGCGCGACATCAGGCAGAGGTACCCGTAGTACATCCGCCACGACTCCTGATCCATGCTGGAAATACAGCCGAACCGAGGATGTTTTCGGGCATCTTTCACAAAATGCCAGGCGTCTTCGTAGGCGCCTTGTTGAAATGCCGCTACGGTTTCCATTTCCCAGAATTTAAACCACATGGCAATACCTTCCGTCAGCATCGTCATGGATGAGCGGCACAAGGCGCGCGCTTCCTCGTAGCAGTTCAGCATGACCAGGCATGCCGACTCCAATTGTGCAAACTTCAAGGCATAATACACCGGTTTCCCGGATTTGGCATTAAAGAAGTTTCTGGAATCCTTTGCAATGGCCAGCGCAGACTCCCATTTGTTACTAAATATATATCCATACATTTCGATGGAACGGAAATAGGACTGGAGAACTGTATAGGGGTACCGTTGTGCCAGCGGGCGCAGCAATTCGACCTGTTCGCGGATAGGCGCAACAAACTCGGCAGCGTGTCCTTTCCTGGCTACCAAAGGCCAGATCAGGGTATTGGCAGCATGCCAAACCTTTTTTTCCGCATCGTGCGCCGCCTGGTATTCTTCCAGCATTTCAAGATAGCGATGGTAGTCTCTGTTGTGCTGTGGGAATGGCAAAATAGCCGTAATCAGCATACGCAGCACTTCTTCCACCAAGGGAACAAACTCAAAATGGATGGCAGTTTTCAGGATTTGTTCTGCCATTTCTACAAAAGCCCTGCGCGCGCCCCGATGCATTAGCACCTTCGCTATGGCCCATTGTTGTGTGAGTGCAATGGCGGCCCGGTTGTAGTCATTAAACTCGGGCAGGCTGGTATCGATAAAAAGTAATGAATTTTGAAGCCTTTTTTTCACCTCGTTTCTGAACCGGGTGAAGGCTTTGCTGCCAGGTTGAAATCCGAAGTATTCCGCCATCTCTTCGTCCGAGTTCCAGCGGCCATCGCGCATGCCGGTATAACATTCGAAATAGCGGTTTTCTTTCCCGTCGGAGGTATTGGTAAGCACCTCTATCTGCCTGACTTTATAGCGGTCGAGCAGGTGTACAATTTCCTGAAGTGTGTCCATAACAGCGTGTGTTGATGGCTATTTTGCATCTTTCAGCACATCTATTGTCCACTCCCATTGCCTTTCATAAGGCACTATTTCCAGTTCATAGGAGTAGTCGAGAATATTGGTGGTGCTCATATGCATCTTTTCCAGCCACTTTTCAGCCTCCTGTGTAATTCGTTTTAACTGGTAACCATTTTTGGGAATGGATTCCAGCAAGCGGATAAAACAATTCGTTCGCAGATGCTCAGATTCGGAATCCAGGTTTCTTTGCCGGTATTTGCGAAGGGCCTCTGTACGATTTTCAAACTCATCGTATCGTTTTTCTGTCAGCAGAAACAAGGTTTGCAGGATCAGCACCGGGATATTAGCGCCTCGTTTGTCCTGGCTGTACAGTGGAAGGTCGTTGAGCCAGGAAGTGAGTCGGAATTTTTCGGTTTCACCTTTTTCACGGGGCGACAAGGCCAATTTCTGCAACCTGGCCATGAGGCACAAGTAGCCGTAAAAAACCCTCCAGGATTCCTGGTCCATGGCAGAAATGGTTTCAAAGCGAGGGTGTTTTATGGCTTTTTTGACCGATTGCCAGGCGTCTTCATATAGCCCTGCCTGAAATGCAGCCACGGTTTCCATTTCCCAGAATTTGAACCATTTTGAAATACCTTCTGTAAGTAATGACATGGATTCGCGACACAATGTGCGCGCTTCTTCAAAGCGGTTCAGCATAACCAGACAGGCTGCCTCCTGTTGGGCGAACGTCAGGATATGATGAGTCGGCTTGAATGGTTTTTGCAAAAAGTATTGTTTACTCGCTCGTGCTTTTATCAGTGCAGCATCCCAGTTGTTTGCGAAAATATCCTCATACAGTTCTATGGTACGATAGCGCGACTGCATGTAGGTAAAATCGTATTGGTCGGCCAATGGTTTCAATTTCTCTATTTGTTCTCTGACTGGTTCAATGAAATCAGCAACTGTACCTTTTTTAGTCACCATTGGCCACACTACTTGCAACAGTGCTTTCCAAGATTCCATTTCTGCATCATACGCCCCTTTATATTCGTTAAACATTTTCATGTACCTCGGTACATCTTTGTTGAATTGAGGGAAAGGCATAGTGGAGGTAATGAGCGACTGCAACACATCTACAGCGATATCGAGAAACTCAAAATAAATAGCAACTTTCAGGATTTGCTCGGCCATTTCAACAAATGCCTTTCTAGCACCGCGGTGCATGAGCACTTTAGCAATAGCCCATTGTTGCGTCAGCGTAATGGATGCCCGATTGTAGTCATTGAACTCAGGCAGGCTGGTATCTATAAAAAGTAAAGAATTTTGGAGTCTTTTCTTCACCTCATTTCTGAACCGGGTGAAGGCTTTGCTGTCGGGTTCGAAGCCAAAGTGCTCGGCCATCTCTTCATCCGACCCCCAGCGGTTATCCCGCATACCTGCATAACACTCGAAATACCTGCTTTCTTTTCCTTCCTGGGCGTTTGTGAGTACCTCTATCTGCCTGACTTTATACCGGTCAAGCAGCTGCACAATTTCATGAAGTGTGTCCATAATACAGCGTGGGCTTTTCTACAATTAATTGATGGTCAGTCAATTAAACTAAAAAGGGTTATCATAAAGAAGCAAATTTACACTGTTCTTTATTTGTTAGGTTGTCCTGATAACAAATTCCCTAAAAAAACTGGTAGTATGCTTATCAGAATAATTATAAAAAACTATAAATCAATATTTAAAGCATGTAAATTTTAATTATTTAAAAAAATTTACCCTGTTCCCTGTCATTTTCAATGTCCGTGCATTCCGCTAATCCAGGTTACACTTTTGTACTGCGAAAGCAATTCAAAACAACCATTTATATAACATAAAAAAATTTAATATTATGTCTACCTGGATTATTACGCTTCTTATCTCTTTGGGCCTGATTATCTCTATGGAACAATGGAACAGCATGTCAAAAGAAGAACAAGAGAATGTCCATTCTATTATTATCGACATTGAAACGATCAGCCTTGCTCCTGCTTACGAATTCGCGCCAAATACCCATCATCTTGATGTTATTACCTCAGAGGCAGTATGAACAACAAATCCAAAACCCCAAATTTACCCCGTTCCAAACCCTGCAAACTGTCCTTGTGAAGCCCCGAAAACCACCCCACCTTTGTAACATCAAACGAAAGCAAATAAATTAGTTGCACAGTTAGTATAACAGTTTAGTTAGCCAGTTTAAGTAACACGCTTAGTTTACAGAATTCATTACAAGACGAATACAAATTATGAAAAATATTTACCTATACTTTTTGAAAATATTCTTCCTGATGTCCCCGGGTATTCTTTGTGCCCAGATGCCTGCCGCCGGCCCCCTTTCCGGCGGCAGCATCAAAGGCACGACGATCGACTCACTAAGTGGTGAAAACCTGGGGTATGTATCCGTCTCTCTGCAAAGAAAAAACTTCCAGAAAATCATCAATGGTACGATCACCGACGATAAAGGAAAATTCAGCCTCGAAGGGCTGCCCCCCGGAAAATACACCCTGAAATTCGTCTTTGTAGGCTACGAAACCCAAACCCTCGAAAACATAGAAATCCCTCCCGGAAACCAGATACACAACCTCGGGCAAATACTCCTGAAACCCTCTTCTGCCCTGCTCAAAGAAATTGAAATAAGCGCTCGAAAAACCCTGATCGAACAACAGGTAGATCGCCTGGTGTACAATGTCGACCGCGACAAAAGCGCCCCCAATCAAACCCTCAACGAACTCATGCGCAAAGTGCCCATGGTGCAGGTAGATGCAGAAGGCAACCTGTCGCTCAGAGGCAATAGAAACATACAGGTATTGATCAATGGCAAACCCTCCGGCGTATTTGCCGCCAACATGGCCGACGCGCTTCGGAGTATTCCTGCCGAACAGGTAGCCCGCGTGGAAGTCATCACCATGCCCTCGGCCCGATACGATGCGGAAGGAACCGCCGGTATTATCAATATCATTACCAAAAGAAAACAGATCGAAGGATATAACGGCACTGTGAATGCCTCCGGTAGCAACATACAAAACAATACCAGCGCCAGCCTCAACCTGCGAACAGCCAAAATAGGACTCAATGCTATGATCGGCCTGAACGGCATGCTTCCCATGGATTTGCACAACAGCCTGGTCAGAAACAGGACTACGGAAACCGGAAGTTCGATACTGAGCCAGCAAGGATCGGCTACAGCCGGCAGAATAGCGGGCACTTCCCTGATCGGTGTAGACTACGACCCCAGCAGCCGCCACTCTTTCTCCAGCAGTTTTCGCTGGTCGGGCAACCGGGTATTTGCCGACGGACTTATCCACATCAACCAGGAAACAAAAACTGGTTCCAGTACCGAAACCAATACTTACGACCGAACCATAGAGAACAAACGCCGCGACCTGAACTTCGAATGGACCAACGACTACCGGCGCACCTTCAACAAACCCCAGCAGCAATGGAGCACCTCGTTGCAATGGACGCACCTGCGCAACCACCTCGACTATACACTGTACGAGCGGCCCGTGTTCTCCCGGGAAGTGCTGTTTGCAGAAAATGCACTCAACCGTGCGCTGAACGACGAAATAACCGCTCAAACCGATTATGCACAACCCATCAGGTCCAACATACAAGTGGAAACCGGCGCCAAACACATCCTTCGACTGATCGGCTCCGATGCCGGGTACAACGAATGGGAAAACGATCGCTCCGGTTTTTACCCCAACCCCGAACGCACGCAACAACTCGATTACACCCAGCATATTTCAGCGGCATACCTCGAAACACGCTTTCAATGGCGCAAAAAATGGTCTTTCCGCATCGGCAATCGGCTGGAACATACACTCAACCGCATTCAAAACCATGCTGACATTCATGACGATTACCTCACCTGGACGCCCGGCGCTTCGATGTCATTCACCTTTCAAAACGCAGCCACCCTGACAGGAAGTTATACCCGGCGGATTCAGCGCCCGGGCATCGCACAACTGAATCCGTTTGCCAACACAGTCGACCGACTGAACATTACCCTGGGTAATCCGTACCTGCGCCCCGAACTGACCGACATTTTCGACCTGAGTTTTGCCATGCCTTTCAAAGGCGGTTTTATAAACGGCAGCACTTTTTACTATCGCAACCATGATGTCATCGAAAAACTGACTACCACCGGCGTCGACGGTATTGCAACTTCTCTCTACTCCAATCTGGGCTCCAGTTGGCTGGCAGGTGCAAATGCTTACCTCACGTACCAACTCACCCGTATCTGGTCGGTACGCGGCGGCGGCAACTTCAACTACTTCGAAACCGACAACAGCCTGCAACTCAGCGGCGTCGGCAACCATGGCCTGCAATTTAACACGTTCGTGATGAGCGGACTGGAATTCAAGAACGGGTTTTCGGCAGAAATGCTGGCTGCGTATGCAGCGCCCCAACTCAGCGTACAAGGCACTACCCGTTCTTTTTACACCCTGCAAACCACTTTCAGCCAGCCCGTGTGGCACAAAAAAGGCGCTGTGACGCTGGTCGTTGTCAACCCTTTCCGACACGACGTGGCATACGGCACTACACTGGAAGGCCCCGGATTTAGTCAAACCAAAACGACCTACGTGCCCTTTCGAATGGTCAACCTGGGCTTCAGTTACAGGTTTGGGAAAGCGGGCTCGCTGAAACAAATGGGGCAGCGAAAATCGGTGAAGAATACCGATTTGAAGGAAGTGGAAAAAGAACAATTTTAAAGCGTTATAAAGATATTTATTGAGTGCGCACATCAATAAAAAGGGCGGAAGCCGAAAAGCCCTGATCAACGAGTAGGCGAATCAAACTTTCACAATTAAATTTTTTAAGCATGAAATCGAACAATCTGATCAACGCATGGAAAAACGCCGACGTCAACGCTCAAGTTGAAGCACCTGTTGCTGAAGTAGCCGTGAACGAAACCGCTATGCAACAAATCTCCGGCGGCGCCAACTCTGCAGGCTACATCTGTACTGCAAGCGGCGAATGCGTTTCTTCGGGCAAAAACTGCTGGGATGCCGTTGCTGACTTCATCAAGGACCTGTTCTAATTGAATCCAACATTACTTGCTGTATAGGAGGAAGGCCAATGGCCTTCCTCCATTCAGAAAGCCATCCTAAAAGTTTTTAATTGCTATGAAAACAAAACAACTAATCGAATCCTGGAAAAATGCCGATGCAAGCCAGCAAAGCGATTCTCCGGCCAACCACGTAGACGTCAATGAAACCGCAATGTCCAATATCATTGGTGGCGCCAACTCTGCCGGTGCAGTATGCTCGGTGAGCGGCGAATGCAACCTCTCTGGCAAAAGTTGCAATCTCATTGATGCATTCTTCGCTATTTTCATCTAAATGCAAAATGAACTGTTCCGATAGCCATCTATAGATTCATACTTTAAAGTTAACTTTATAAAAAGGACTGTTTACCAACTATAGGAAAGTATCAAATCTTTATCACGGATATTTGGAATGGCAATTTCTTTATCAAACATGAAAACAAAACAACTGATTGAATCCTGGAAAAACGCCGACGCTTCCCAGCAAAGCGATTCTCCTGCCAACCACGTAGACGTCAATGAAACCGCCATGAGTGAAATTTCCGGCGGCGTCAACTCCGCAGGTTACATCTGCACCGTGAGCGGCGAATGCAATGGCACCGGCAAAAGTTGCTGGGATATCCTGAAAGACATCTTCAGTTTCTAATTCCGTCAAAACACCTGTTCCGAAGGCTACTTATCGAAGCATACTTCAAGTTGACTTTATTAAAAGGAAAATATACAAATCATTGGAAAGTATCAATTCTGTATAGCAAACCTGAGAGACAGCACATAATTTTGAGCAAAAAGCCGGGGCAAAGTTCCCACAACCGCGCCCCGGCTTTTACAAACGAACCGAACCATGAATATCATCGAAACAACCCAACTGCAATTCGGCTACAAAAACGCCCCGGCTACCATACACGACCTTTCGTTGTCGGTGCCTCGGGGGTCGGTGTACGGGTTCCTGGGCCACAACGGCGCGGGCAAATCCACCACCATCCGGTTGCTGCTTGGCTTGCTTCACCCCACTGCCGGTCATGTGCATTTGTTTGGAAAAACGCTGAAAGAACACCGCGCAGAAATTTACCGCCGCAGCGGCGCCCTCATCGAAAGCCCTTCTATTTATGAACACCTCAGCGCCTATGAAAACCTTCGCATCGCAGCCGTTTACCGGCAAATCCCCAACAGCCGCATCGAAGAAGTGCTGGAAATTGTAGGCCTCGAAAAAGAACGCAACAAGCCGACCAAAGCATTTTCTACCGGCATGAAACAACGCCTCGGACTCGCCAATGCCCTGCTGCACAACCCCGAATTACTCATCCTCGACGAACCTACCAATGGTCTTGATCCACAGGGAATTGTGGAAATCAGAACCGTCATCCAGCGCCTGCACCAGGATTTTGGCAAAACGATTTTCCTGTCGAGCCATCTGCTCAGCGAAATCGAACTGATCTGTACGCAGGTAGGTATTATCAAAAAAGGAAAAAAACTTTTTGAAGGCAGTATTCAGAGCCTGCGCGCAGAAACAGGCAATGGCATTCAGGTAACACTGGAAACAAACGACCTCGACCAAACCAATGCCCTGTTGCAACAACGCTTTCAACAAGTGTACCGCAATGGTAAAACCGTTAGTGTAACCCTCGACAACAAAGAAACAATCCCCGAAATCGCCCAACACCTGGTTCAAAATCAGGTAAAAATATACGAACTCAAAGTAGTTCGCCAAAACCTGGAAGACCTTTTCCTTCACATCAATGAATAACCGGCACACACTATGAACAACCTGATCCATATCAAAAACGCTGTGGTAGCAGAATGGCTGAAAAGCCGGGGGTCGCGCCTGTTGCTCACCACAGCCTTGTTGCCGGTGCTGGTTACAGCAATCGTCTTCCTCCTTTACTACTACACAGTAGGCGCAGCATCGGGCGACGACAATCCCTGGCTCCCGCTCGTTACGCGCACCTTCAATATTCTTTGCTTCGTAATACTGCCGATGGCGATCATTATGATTACCAGCCAGTCGATGCAAATCGAGCAAAAAGCGAGTGCATGGAAACAACTGCTCACTTATCCGGCGCCTCGCTGGACAGTGATAACGGGTAAATACCTTTTCACTCTGGCGCTTGTCGGCGCTATTCTCCTGCTGATTGCTCCGCTTATGTTGCTCAATGGATGGCTGCTCGGCTGGATTAAACCGCAACTGGCATTCCACGCTTTCCCTTTCGACTGGAACGTACTAACCCGCGCCACACTCGAAACCCTGGCAGCCACTTCTTCTATTTTCGCTGTTCAGTTTGTGCTGGCCTGGTTGCTGCCCAATTATACACTGCCCATTCTGATCGGGATGTTTTCCACTGTAGTGTTTTCTACATTGGCCGATGGATGGAGCAAAAGTATGTATGTGCCCTATGCATATCCCATGTTGCGGGTGCATTACTCCCGAGGCAACCTGAATGTGGCGGAATGGGCCGGTTGGCCGGTATTTCTTTGGTACAGCCTGCTTTACTTCCTGATAATCAGTGCTTTTGTGATGTTTTACAGTGCATACGTAAAAGACAAAACATAAGTCAATCCTGTATCCTAGTATTGCCTAAAAACATAAACCTGCTCATTTAGGGCCGCCCGAACTGTGCCCGTTTCACCCGCAATAAGTATCGTATTCTAAATAAAAACTCAACCATGAAAAAGACTCTTGTACTTGCCCTTTCCACCCTGTTTGTTCTGACGGCTTTTCGGGCAAACGCACAAACCGAAGGCCGCGCCCTGTTTCAGGTAACAGATGTAAAATCGGAAAATCCGCAGGCCGCCCAGCAACTCAGCGGCGCTACCATGCTCGTGCAAACCCACAATGGTGTGGTAAAAAGTGTAACCAGCATGATGAACAATGCCGTTCAGTTTCAGCGCTTTACCAATTCCGAAAACCGAGGCTCCGCACTCTACCTCGATCTGATGGGTAAAAAAATATACGTCGCAGTGGCCGATTCCATTCAGCGCCTCCGACTGAAAGACCGCGAAGAGAATACCCACATCACCTACGACCCCGCTACGACCAAAGTTATCAACGGTTATACCTGCCACAAAGCCACTGTGGAAACCCTCCGCGAAGATGGCAGCGTGCGTGAATACCACCTGTTTGTAACCGAGGACCTCCAACTCCCCAATTTTGCCATTGCCGGAATTCCTGCTTCTTTGAAAGGCTTCCCGCTCGAATACACCATCAAAAACGGCACCACCGAAGTGCTGTATACGATCCGCGAACTCACCACAGACAATGCCGGTAATTTCGAAGAAACACCCAGCGGATACCCGGAAATGCCGTTTGCAGAATTTGAAGCCGGCCTTGGAAAGAAATTCGGGTACTAAAACTCCGTAATATATCCAGTCTATATACCACATCGAGATTGCCCTAGTATTACTAATTATTATTGTAATTAATATTTAAATATATAATTATGAACGCCCTGTTTATCCACGAGCGCACCCAGCACCTGGAAACCCTCCGCCAATCCGGCCACCAGCCAGCCCAGGCATCCAGACTCCTCGAACGCTGGCAGCAGCAATCGCCCTTCCGCCGCAAACCGGAATGGTTTGATATCAAACTTCAGGAAGAAGGGCTGGCCGCAGAAGATTTCCTGCAAATGGTATCGCAACCCGACCTGGATTTTCTGCGCAAACACGCCGGCAAATCATTCGCCTGGAAAAACGACGTTCTACGCCGTCGCCTGCAAGGCAACGAAACGGCCCCGGAACACAACTTCTACCGCCCGCAATTTCCGGAACTGGGCTTTTTGAATCTCTTCATCCCCTTGCTGCATGAGGCCACGGCACGCCTGAAGTCGCGTATTGAACCATTGGTAGAAGCACATCCAGAATTGTTTGGCAATATGCGCCGCACTGCCGGTTTGCTACAGGCCAGCCTCTGGGAACGCCTGCTCAAAATGGTAACCAAAACCATGGTGCTGGAACTCAACGTATTCAAACTCCGAAAAAAACTGCACGGAGCCACTTCGGAAGAGCGTTTTGCCGACTTCGTGGCGCAACTCAATACCCCGCGTATCCGCGATTATTTTTACCGCGACTACCCCGTGCTGATCCGGCAGGCTGCGCACGTCACAGATCAGTGGATAGAGCAAAGCAGCCTTTTTTGCGAACGCTTGGTGGCCGACTTCCCGCACATCAGTGCCGCCTGGCTGGGCCAACCCGGCCTGCTGACCGAAGTGCATTTTGGCGAAGGCGATGCCCACCGCGGCGGACGTACGGTAGCCATCGTGCGCTTTGAAAACGGCCGGAAAGTGGTGTACAAGCCACGCCCCCTGCACATCGATGTACACTTCCGCGAACTCCTTCAGTGGCTGAATGAAAAATCCGGCCTCGACCTGCGTTCGATGCAGATTTTTACCACCGATACGCACGGATGGGTAGAGTTTGTAGAACACCTCGCTTGCACATCGGAACAGGAAGTACAACATTTTTACCGCCAGACAGGCGCCTATATTGCCCTGCTGTACACGCTTGAAGCCACCGATTTCCATTACGAAAATATCGTAGCCAACGGCAAATACCCGGTACTGATCGACCTGGAATCGTTCTTCCACCCTTATTTTCCTACGCTCGGAACCGAAACCAACCAGGCCGGCGAAGCATCGGTGATGCGTACAGGTTTGCTGCCCATGCGCATTTCCCTAAAAGAAGAAGAGGAGGGGCTCGACATCAGTGGTTTGTCGGATACGGAAGGCCAAACGGCTTTGTTTAAAGTAGGCACACTGGAAGGCATCGGCACCGACGAAGTAAAAATTACACGCCAGACAGGTCGCATGGAAGGTGGCGCCAACGTACCCCTGCTGAATGGCCAGCGCGTAAAAATGCGTCCCGAATACATCGAATCCATCCAGGAAGGTTTTTCCGTGGCGTACCAGGCATTGATGCAGCACGGCCAGGAACTGTCGGACGAGCAAGACGGTCTGCTGAATCGCTTCGGCAACGACGATGTGCGCGTTCTTTTCCGCGACACCTTTGTGTATTCTCATTTGCTTGATGAGTCGTGGCATCCACAAATTCAGCGGAATGCCCTCGAACTGGAGCGCCACTTCGACTGGCTCTGGGCCGTAGCCCCTGATTATCAACTCATTAGGAAGTTGATCAAATTTGAAAAACAAGACCTCCGCAATGGCGATGTCCCCTTGTTCAGCACCCGTGTGAACTCCCGCCATCTATGGTATGCCGACAACGCGTGTATCGAAAACTTTTTTTCGCAGACCGGCCTCGAACTCGTACGCCAGCGCCTGTCGCTCCTCAGCACACAGGATATGCAACGCCAACTCTGGCTGATAGAAGCCTCGCTGACGGCTTCCTTGCAAATACCTCGAACACAGGAGGAGCACAACGGTACCGCAACGGAAAAACGGCCGCTCGCTACCGATCTGGCCCCTGCCACCTCGGAAATGCTGCTGGCAGAAGCCATTCGTGTGGGCGATTACCTGTACGAGCAGGCGTTTAAAGGCGCCAACGACGCACAGTGGATGGCGCTGAAAACAGAAGACGACAACACCCTGCGCCTGATGCCGATGTACTACGACCTGTTCAGCGGCGCGATGGGAGAAATTCTGTTCCTTGCCTACCTGCACAAAGTTACCGGCATCGAAAAGTACCGGACACTGGCAGAAAATGCCCTCAACGGACTGTTGAAACGTATCGAATACGGGCAGGAATCGATACGGCCACTCGGACTCTTTGCCGGCTGGGGAAGTGTGGTGTACGTACTCACCCACCTGGCAAAACTGTGGAATCGGCCAGATCTTGTGCAACACATTGAACGCCTGTACGATACACTGCCGCTCGAAGAACTCCTGGAGGCCGACAAATCGTTCAGCCTGGTAAAAGGCTCGGCAGGATTTGTAGCAGCCAGCCTCACATTCTACCACACTTTTGGAAATGAAAAAGCGCTGCAACGCGCTAAAGACGTGGCCGATTACCTGCTGCTGCAAGCCGACCAGGAAGAAAACGGCATTGGCTGGCGCATTGCCAGCAAAGTACCCCTGGCAGGTATGTCGCATGGCGCTTCCGGATTTGCGCTGGTATATCAGCGGCTGTTTGAAGTCAGCGGAGAACGCCGATACAGGGATGCTGTAACAGAAATACTTCGATACGAACGCAGCCTGTACAATGACACACGCCGGAACTGGCGCGACTGCCGCGATGCCGTGCAAATGCTGTACCCCGATCAGCAGGTATTTTCAACGGGCTGGGCCCATGGTGCGCCAGGAATCGGGCTGGCTCGACTGGAACTCCTGAAAGGAAACGTGGCTAATTCGGCTTTGCTGCAACAGGAGTTGACCACCGCACTTGCTACTACGCTGCGCGGCGGATTCAACCAATCGCACAACCTGACCATGGGCAGTTTTGGCAGCCTCGAACTGCTTTTTACTTACGGATTGCAGGAAAACGACCCTGCATTTCTGGATAAAAGCAAAAAAATAGCCTCGGCCTTGCTTCAGCAAATTCAGGATACTGGCTGGAACTGCGGTTTGCCCAACCAACTGCTTACGCCTGGTTTCATGACCGGCGTGACGGGAATAGGTTACCAATGCCTGCGCATGGCAGCACCGGATCAGGCGCCTTCCATTTTGCTGACACAAGCACCTTTCCAAACCATTTAAACCGAGCATTATGAGCAAGGCATTTCCACTTTTCATGCAGCACGACGCCATGGATTGCGGCCCTACCTGCCTGCGTGCAGTAGCGAGTTTCTACGGCCGTGATTTCCCGATCGGACAAATCAGGGACTGGTGCAACACCAGCAAACTGGGCTCTTCCCTGATCGGGCTGGCAAAAGGCGCCGAAAAAATGCGCTTGCGCTCGCTGCCCCTGTCGATCACGTTCGAGCAACTGGAAAAAGAAGCGCCCCTGCCCTGTATCGCACACTGGAGAGGCAAACACTTTGTGGTGGTGTATAAAATCAGTAAAGGAAAAATACATGTAAGCGACCCGGCTCACGGCCGAATCGTATACAGCAAAGCGGAGTTCATGGCTGGTTTCGGCAGTATGAGCCAGCACCTCGAAGAGCCTACCGGATTTGTGCTGCTGCTCGACCCCACGCCGGCCTTCTCACAGGAAGACAACACGGTGCAAATACAATCACTGGGGCTCGATTTTTTGTGGCACTACGTAAAAAAATACCGCCGCCACCTGGGCCAGATCACCATCGGGCTATTGGTAGCGAGCGTGCTGAACCTGATCTTTCCGTTTCTTACACAGTCGATTGTTGATGTAGGCATTCGCCAGCAAAACGTCGGGTTTATTTACCTGGTGCTGTTTGCTCAACTCATGTTGTTTGCCAGCCGAACGGGTATCGAACTCATTCGCAACTGGCTGCTGATGCACATCAGTAAACGAATTAATGTATCGCTGCTGGCCGATTACTTTGCCAAACTGATGCGGCTGCCCATTGCCCAGTTCGACAGTAAAATGATTGGCGATTTTGTGCAACGCATCAACGACCACGAACGCATTGAAAAACTGCTGACCTCTACTTCGCTCAGTTCCGTGTTCTCGTTGTTTACGCTGGTGATTTTTGGAGCAGTGTTGGGGTATTACAGCCCGTCCATATTGTTTATATTTTTGATATTCAGCGCTTTGTATGTAGGTTGGGTGATGTTGTTTCTGAAAAAACGCCGCGACCTGGATTACCGCGCTTTCGGCCAACTTTCCGAAAACCAGAGCAAAATCTACGAGGTGCTGGTCGGGATGAAAGAAATTAAACTGAACAATGCCGAACTGAAAAAACGCAGGGAATGGGAACAGATTCAGGCCCGCCTGTTTCAAACCAGTATCCGTGGCCTGGCAGTAGGCCAGTGGCAACAGGGTGGATCGCTTTTCATCAATGAACTGAAAAACATCTTCATCACATTTTATGCTGCCCAACTGGTGCTCAATGGATCGATTACCCTGGGTATGATGCTGGCGATTTCCTACATCATCGGCCAACTCAACGGCCCGATCATGCAACTCATCGACCTGCTCATCAGCGGACAGGAGGCCAAAATCAGCCTCGAACGACTGGCGGAAATACACCAGAAGCAGGACGAGGAAGAAGAGCAGGGCCCCAGCACCGATGTGCCTGCTTCGAATGGCGATATCCTGCTTGACAATATCAGTTTTCGCTACGATAAAAATGTAGATGAATACGTACTGAAAGATGTAAGCATGCACATACCCGCCCGAAAAACCACTGCCATCGTAGGTACCAGCGGCAGCGGAAAAACGACGCTGCTCAAGCTCTTGCTCAAATTTTACGACCCGGAAAAAGGCAGTATCCAACTCGACCAGACCTCATTCCCACAACTGTCGGTAAGCGGATGGCGCGAACGCTGCGGCGTCGTGCTCCAGGAAGGCATGTTGTTTTCGGATACCGTAGCAGGAAATATTGCGCTCAGCGCCGACACCATCGATCATGAACGCCTGCGGTACGCCGCCAAAGTGGCCAATATCCTGGAATTCATCGAACGACTGCCGCATGGCTTTAACACCAAAGTCGGGAAAGACGGTATCGAAATGAGCACAGGCCAAAAACAACGCCTGCTGATTGCAAGGGCCGTGTATAAAAACCCCGATTACCTGTTCTTCGACGAAGCCACTTCCGCGCTCGATGCCAACAACGAACGCGCCATCATGGAACACCTCGAATCTTTTTTCAAAGGGCGAACCGTGATCGTAGTCGCACACCGGTTGAGTACCGTGAAAAATGCCGATCAGATCGTAGTACTCGAACGAGGCGCCATCATCGAACAAGGCACGCACACCGAACTGGTAGCCCGGAAAGGCGCCTATTTCAACCTCGTGAAAAACCAACTTGAACTCGGGAAATAATCATCTATTCAACTGTAAACAATAATTCGTCATGCCAGATCCGATCCGCCAACGATACGATGCCGATGCCCTGCTGAGCCAGATGCCGGGTGGTATCCTGAAATGGGGCAATACAATGTTCCTGATCGCTACCGGTGTTTTGCTGGCGCTTGCCTGGTTCATTCGCTACCCGCAAACCGTACAGACCGCGTTCACCATTCCGGCGTCGGCACAACCCGAACTGGTTCGCACGCCGGTAGAAGGTCGCCTGATACAGCGCTGCTGTGCCGATTCCTCGTACGTGCTGGCCGGCGATACGCTGGGCATCATCGAATGCAGGAACGAACAGGGTGTGAACCAGATATTTCCATTGAAAAGCGTGCAGGAAGGCAGGATGACGGCTTATTTGCCGGTTCAGGTCAATGAAAAAGTGGAGAAAAACCAACCCTTATTTGTCATAACCAGAGAAAACGCAGCGCCCACTGCTGTCGTCGTTCAGTTGCCGGCCAGTGTTATCGGCCACATTCAGGCAGATCAGGAAGCACTGCTGTACTTCGATGCCTATGCCCCTGAAACGTACGGAAGTGTACAAGCCAGGGTACAGGATATAGGTAAAATAGCCATCGACGATCAAATTACTGTTCGCCTTGCCATGACCGAAGGCCTTGTAAGCAATCGACAAATTGCCCTGAACCCGGCTTTTGGAATTTCCGGAAGGGCAGAAATCATCATAGACAATCCGCGCCTAATTGAAAAAGTAGTACAACCCCTTCAAATGCTGCTCAACCGGCAGCGCCAACAAGCAAAACAAGACTCTACAAAGCCTCTATACACCCAAAAAGGGGATTAGTCCGAAAACCCTGAACAGAGTAGGACATTCATTTTTCTAAATTTTTTAAGCATGAAAGCAGAACAAAACATCCGCAACTGGAAAAACGCTGACGCAGCCACTTCCGATCTCAACAACCCGGTTGGACAGGTTCAAACCGACCTCAACATCCTCCAACACGTTCAAGGTGGTATCGGCACGCCGGTGTACCAGACCGGTTGCATCCCTGATCCGTTCCCGTTCCCGAAAAAAACAACTACCAGCATCTGGTGCCCGCCGGATGATGTAACGGTGCTGTTCTAAGCCCTGTTCGGCTCCAAATGAGTGTGAAAAATCCCGCCGGGGCCTGAGGCCTTCCGGCGGGGATTTTCAGTATAACCTGTTGGGGATTTACTCGTCCACTGTATTTACAATCAATATACTCATGATCGATATAAACTACTATAGCACTATGTACCGCCAAAACCCGTCTTCTGAAATCATCCGAATTGAAGCCCAACTAGGCAACCCGCAGGCAGAATGCAAAGGGTTCGGAATTTGCACGCTTGATGAACTGGATTCAAATTCCTGGGACGATTATCGTCCATATCGAATACGACGTTTGAAAGCACTCTTATCGTGGCAGGAAGAACATGTACATCTTGTATTCCCAATTAATGGTATGCTGGTTCCTACCCGTGCCCATTTTTTTGCAAGCGGTAGTTTCCTGATCGAATCGGAGACGCGGTTTCCGGCCTGGTTGTGCGACCACTGGAAAGTTGATTCCATCATCATTCCATCCGGCGCCTACGCATGTCAAATCCGGGAGGAGGCATTTGAAGTTGATTTGCCTGTATTATGGCAATCAAAAAGTGTAAAAACCCTAGCCGACCTGAAAAAAGCCGTATAAATCAGGTTTCCGCCCGCTTGGGGAACGTAAGAATAAAACTGCTGCCTTTGCCCGGCTCGCTTTTTACGTCGATCAGGCCGCGGTGTGCTGTTACGATGGCTTTGACATAACTCAAGCCGAGGCCAAACCCTTTTACATCGTGAATGTTGCCGGTGTGCACGCGGTAAAATTTGTCGAAAATGTGCTTCCGGGCCTCTTTACTGATGCCCATGCCTTTGTCCGATACAGTAATTTCCACGCCCATCGGTACATCGCGAGTACTTACCGTAATGTCCGGTTTGTCAGGGCTGTATTTGTTCGCATTGTCCAGCAAGTTGTGAATGATGCTGGCGATATGGGTAGCATCCCCTTCAATCACGGGTTTTTCCGATTGCAGGTCTGTCTGCAACGTGCCTTCTCTTTTTTCTATTTGCAGGCTGAAATTATCAACCGCCTGCTGAATAACTTCGTGCAGATTCAGATCGCCGATGCTGAGTTGAAAATCTTTTTTATCGATCAGCGCCATTTGCAACACACGCTCCACCTGGCTGTTCATGCGGCGGTTTTCCTGCCGGATGATGTCGACAAAACGTTTGATTTTATCGGGGTTGCCCACAATCATCGGGCTGCCTATGCTGTCGGCTGCCAGGGAAATGGTGGCTATCGGCGTTTTAAACTCGTGTGTCATGTTATTGATGAAGTCGTTCTTCATCTCCGACAATTGTTTTTGCCGGTAAATCACCTGAATGGTGTACCAAAAGCAAAAAAGAATAACCCCCGTAAATGCAATGGAAAGCAACAACATCCCGATGACCGAGCCAATTACCAGGCGTGTCCTGTTGGGGAAATACAATGACAGGTATCCGGGCGATTCGATGGGATCCTGCATAAACAACTGCACTTTATAAGGTGAATTGTAGAGGGTTGGCGCCCCTCCGTGGGTAATCTGCGGCCCACTGTCTTCCACCACAAAATGGTCATTTACAATAACATAACTGCTGCGGTCTTTTGAATAAATGCCATACTGATAATCCGTTTTTATACCGCGGCCTTCAATTTCTTCCCGCATCGATTGTGCCAGCAGATCGAGTGGTATACGTTCGGCCAGGGTTTTTTCTTCCAGCCACCGGGTTATTTGCATCGACTCCCACATGGTCACATTGTCTTCGAAACTTTGGCCTTGGGTGCTAGCCGCCGCATACCCGTTTCCACTGCGCAACACATCTGTCATCCGCTGAACATCTTTGTCGCCCTGCATCTGATCCCGCGCCTCCAGCAGTGCTTTTGTATCATAAAACTGCAACTTGTCGGCTACCCGGTTGAGCGCCGCAAACACATTCTTGTCGAACTGGTCTTCATTCAGGCGGATGTTCCACCCAATCCAGTATATCTGCAGGCAGATAATACCGATCAGGGCAAGTGTCATCAGTCCGATGATGAGTCGTATACGACGAGCGTTCATGAAAAAGAGGTGAGAGGTGAGAGGTGAGAGGTGAGAGGTGAGAGGTGAGAGGTGAGAGGTGAGAGGTGAGAGGTGAGAGGTGAGAAAACGATCAAAAGTAAGAAGGGGTTTGGTGGGGCATGGGTGGTTTAACGCGGGTTTAACGAAGCATGCCATTTCGAGGCAGCAAAAGTAAGAAGTTGTGGGAGTTTGTACACACAACAGATTTTTCACCACCTCAAAAAACAAAAACACTCAAACACAAAAACACAAAAACACCAACACACCCCTACCTTTGCAACATGCTGAAACACCTCCAATCGATCACATGGGCGCTGTGTTGCACCTGGCTGCTGTTCGCCTGCAAGGAGCGTCAAACGGAAACCTATGACTCGGGTGCTGCCGGGCAATACGCCTATTTCCCGCTAAAAACCGGTAAATACATTGATTATCAAGTAGATAGTATGGTATACGACTTCGGTGAAGGCGGAAGCACCGTTGTCGACTCTTCCACCACATTCGTACGCGAACTGGTAGCCGATACCCTGCGCGACCAGACAGGCCAACTCCTGTACACCGTCGAACGTTACGAACGAACTGCTGCCGACCAAGCCTGGCAATTGCGGCACATCGGCACCGCCGCGCGTACCGGTAGCCAGGCAATCTTTACAGAAAACAACCTGCGATACCTGAAACTGATTTTCCCGATGGATCGCCGCAGTGAATGGAATGGCAATGTGTGGATCGACGTGGATCGCGAAATAGAAATTGCCGGCGAGCGCATCCGCCCGTTTACCAACTGGCAATACGAAGTCGATTCTATCGACATGGCAGCCCAGGTCGGCACCTTTGCCTTCGACTCTACCCTGCTCGTCACGGAAGCCGACGATATCAATATCATCGAACGCAGGCTTTCGCGTGTTCGTTATGCCAAAAACATAGGCCTGGTGTGGCGCGAACAATGGATACTGGATTCCCAGTATTGCAACCAGAATATTCCTCCCGCCGACTGTGAAACGCGCCCCTGGGAACTCAAAGCCGAACGCGGCTATATCCTGCGCCAGGTCGTCATTGCTTACAATTAATCGGCACCACATGGCTGAACAACCTTACGTCCTGATCGGACACACCAGAAAAGCGCACGGCCTTGCCGGCGAACTAAAACTGTCTATAGAAGAGCGCTATATCGAGGATTTTCTCAAAAATGAACGCATTTTTCTGGATGTCAAGGGCACTAAAATTCCCTATTTTATTGCCAATGTGCGGGGAAAAGGCGAATTGATCCTCCAACTCGAAGATGTCGCCGACCGCGATGCCGCCCTCATGCTGCAAGGCCGCGAAGTGTTTCTGCGGGAAAAAGACCTGCTGCACGATTCGGAGCGCGAACTGGAGTTTGAAGAAGAAACCCTTGAATACGAGCACCTGAAAGGCTACACCCTGGTCGACCAAACGCTCGGCCCCATCGGCGCCATCGACGAGGTACTGGAAATGCCACAGCAGGAAATGGCTTTTCTAAAATACCGCAACCGCGAAGTGCTGGTACCGCTCAATGAACAACTCATCGTCCGTGTCGACAAACCTGCCCGTCAGGTCATTATGGACCTGCCCGACGGGCTGCTGGATTGATGTTATGATAAATTTAACAAATATTTTTTGTCGGGTAGCAGACTATTTTTTGGAGGTGCTGCGTTTACGCTTTGTGTTTTCGCGCAATTAACCGACAAACAATATCTTATGTACTACATTGCCGAACGTAATGAACGCCGCAGCCGCAGACTGGCCCTGGCGCTCGCAGTAACCCTCCACCTGGCATTGGGTGCACTTTTGTACCTCCAGACCAGCGAAACCCCGACCGTATCATCCGACATGCCCGCTACAGCAAAAACCGTAAAAACACGAACCGTTACCGACTCCAGACCATAAACAGCGCCTGGTATCGCGGCATCCCACGCCCGACAGCCAGTCGCCGTTTCCTCAAAATGCCCTCCCCCCTGCGCCGGACTCCACTTGTGGAATCCGGCGTTTTTTATTTCCCCTGAATTTTGCCGAACTTAGCCACCAAAAAACAACACTATGGCTCCTTCTTCTTCCCATGTGCTTTCGCGGCTGGCGCTTTTCCTTGCGGCTGCCGTTATTTTGCTGGCCAACTGCCGCCACGACGTCCTGCACGGCGAACCCGACGACACAACCGGCCTTCCGCCCGGCACAAGTTTTCTCGAACCTTCTGCTCAACGCAGCGGCGACCCGGCGGCTGGGTATCAATACCTGATTTATGGGAACTACATCGGCAGCGGTATTCCATTGCAGATTTTTAAACAGTTTTTTGGCGGAAATAGTCCCGACGACCTCGGGCGCAGCGGCGACGCAGATGGTATTCCTTTCAATTTCAATGTTGTAACAGCCTCCAATGGCGTAAAAGTGGTAGCCCCAACTTGCCTCACCTGCCATGCCGAACGCCTCAATGGCCAACTCATCGTCGGGTTGGGCAACAACACTTCCGACCACACCAACAACCAGGCCGCCATGTTCCAGACGGCCGACCTGGCGGTGAAACTCCTGTATGGCCAGAATTCGCCCGAATGGAATGCCTACTACCCTGCCAGCAGGGCCTCGCAAACCATTGGGCCGTATATCCTGACCAAAACCCGGGGCGTAAACCCGGCCGATAAAATTTTTGCTACGCTGGCGGCGCACCGCCAAAGTGTCGACCTGGCCTGGATCGATGCCGCACAATTCAACGTTCCACTGGAAGCCGTGCCGACAGATGTGCCCGCCTGGTGGCTGATGAAGAAGAAAAACGCGCTGTATTACAATGGCCTGGGGCGCGGCGATTTTGCCCGCCTGTCCACCGCTTCGGGCATGCTCACCATGCTCGACAGCACGGAAGCGCGCCAGGCGGATCAAAAATTTCCGGATTTGATGGCCTGGATTCGTACCCTCGAAGCGCCTGCTTATCCGTACAGCATCGACCAGACGCTGGCTGCGCAGGGCAAACTGTTGTTTGAAAACAAATGCTCGAAATGCCACGGGAAATACGGGGCCGAAGAAACCTACCCCAACTTACTAGTAGAACTATCTACCGTCAAAACCGATACCATGCTGGCAAATTCCTATCAATTGTACCCGGAATACGCCAACTGGTACAATGAAAGTTGGTATGGTCAGGGCCCCAACAAAGGCCAGTTGCTCCCGAATAAAGGATATGTAGCGCCGCCACTCGATGGCATCTGGGCCACCGCACCTTACCTGCACAATGCATCGGTGCCAACCCTCGACGACCTGCTGCACAGCGCCCAACGCCCGAAATACTGGAAACGCACCTTTGACAACTCCGATTACAATCAGGTGAAAATGGGCTGGAATTATACCGTAGAAACTTCCAAAACAGGCATCGACACCTATGATACTACGCTACCCGGCTATACCAACAGCGGACATACTTTTGGAGATGTGTTCAGCGAAAACGAACGAAAAGCGGTGCTGGAGTATTTGAAGACGCTGTGAGAGCATTTGAATCAGGATTTAAGGGATTTATAGGATTAGAAGGATTCCCGACTTATAGTTGACAATTGGCAAAAATTTATTAATTGTCGACTATAAGTCGGGAATCCTTCTAATCCTATAAATCCCTTAAATCCTGATTCAAATGCCTACGTGTTCAACCCTCCGCACACCGAAATCACCTGCCCCGTGATATAAGCCCCCATATCGGATGCCAGGAACACACAAGCATTGGCTACATCGGCGCCGGAGCCGAGGCGTTTGAGTGGAATAGCGGACAGGTAACCTTCCTTGGTTTTTTCATCGAGGGCATCGGTCATTTCTGTAGCAATAAAACCGGGTGCAATGGCATTGCAGCGGATACCGCGCGAGCCGTATTCCTTGGCGATGGATTTGGAAAAACCGATAATGCCTGCTTTGGAAGCCGCGTAGTTGGCCTGGCCCTGCTGGCCAAAAACGCCTACCACAGAACTCATATTGATAATGCTGCCGCCGGTCCTGATCATGGGTTTCAGGGCGTGTTTAGTCAGGTTGAACACCGATTTGAGGTTGGTTTGAATCACCTCATCCCATTGCTCTTCCGTCATGCGCAGCATCAGCGTATCGCGGGTGATACCGGCATTGTTGACGACGATATCGAGTTTTCCAAAATCTTTTACCACCTGGCCGATCAATGCCTCGGCTTGTGCGTAGTTGCCCGCATCACTTTGGTAGGCCCGGGCGTTTTCGCCGAGTTCGGCAGCCAGCGCTTCCGAGCGTGCGGCAGAGCCGGGAGAGACATAGGTGAAGGCCACTTTTGCGCCGTGTTCCACAAATGCGCGTACCAGGGCTTCGCCAATTCCGCGCGAGCCGCCTGTGATCAAAGCCGTTTTTCCGTCAAGGAGTTTCATCGTTACCATGAATTTTATGTTGTTGAAACGGGCTTGGGGAGCGGGCAAAGGTGGGATTTTTTTTGGATACAACCCAACGAATCCTACTTGCGCCGAAGAATAGCCGCCGACAGCAAGGACACCAGCAATGCCACCGGTAGCGGCTCCATAAACGTTAGTCCGGCCCGGTACAAGGGGTTTTTATACAGTTCCTTGTAATGCTGCATTTCTGCCGTCACTTTCTGGATTTCTGCTTCTGCCGCTCCGTCAGCCTGCATTTTCGCGAGCATGGCATCGGCATAATGCTCCATAAAATCAGGCATCATGAAGTGATAAATAAACATCCAGCCGATGACGTAGCAAATACAGGAAACCAGGGCTATTAGTCCGGCCACTTTGAATGCTTCGCCAAAAGAGATGACGCCTGCCCGGTGCTGGTCGCGAAACACGCGCACACCGATAAATACCACGATCATACTCAGCAGCATACCGGTATATCCGAAAATTTCGCCACCTTCCAGTTGGCCCGACTGCTTAAACCAGGTGGTGGTAGCAAGCATGAGCGCTACGGAAATGAGGCCCGAAATAAGGCCATACTTCAAAATCAGATTTTTCATAATCATACAACTTTTGAGTTAAAAGATGCTGCAAAACACGGGTTGAAGCCTGTTTTTTCGTTCATACTTTCGGGTGATTCGACAGGATAAGGGCAGAATCATACTTTCGGGTGAGGAGGCGCCTTACCCCAGCAGGCCCAGTTCCTTGGCCTTTTGAATGGCCTGGGTACGGCGCTGGACATCCAGTTTTGAAAACACGTTGGAGGTATGGGTTTTTACTGTGTTCAGCGACAAAAACAGGCGTTCGGCAATTTCCTGATTGCTCAATCCCTGCGCAATCAGTTGCAGCACTTCATATTCACGTGGTGTGATATTCCAGTCGGAAAGTGCTTTTTCGGCCGATAGCAGGGGCACAGCAGCCTGTGGCGGTGCGCCCTCCTGCTTTTTTTTCCATTTCCCTGCCACTTTGCTGCCTGCCCATATACCTACGCCGCAACACACGAGCGCAACGAGCCCGGTATACATCGATTCTGCATGTTGTATAAACAGCAGCCGATAGCGGAAGTACTGCATCGACAGCAGCAACAGGCCCAATGCTATGCCGTAAATAATTATTTGCCGCATGGAATCAACACTCTACGATATTAACCGAAATATGTACCGCCAGGCCGCCGTCTGCGGTTTCCTTGTACTTGGTGTTCATATCGTCGGCCGTTTCTTTCATGGTTCGAATCACAGTATCGAGGCTCACTTTTGCCTTGGAGGGGTCGCTTTCCAGGGCTATCTGGCTGGCTGTAATGGCTTTAATCGCGCCCATTGTGTTGCGTTCGATGCAAGGCACCTGCACGAGTCCGCCGATGGGGTCGCAGGTCATGCCGAGGTGGTGTTCCATAGCGATTTCAGCAGCCATCATGGCCTGTTCGGCCGAGCCGCCGAGGCATTCGGTGAGTGCTGCGGCTGCCATGGCCGATGAAACGCCTATTTCGGCCTGGCACCCGCCCATAGCAGCCGAGATGGTAGCGCCTTTCTTGAACAGGCTGCCCATTTCTCCGGCTGTCAGCAAAAAACGCACAATGTCTTCCTCTACAAAACTGTCGCTGAAACACACATGGTACATCAAAACGGCGGGAATAACGCCGGCAGCGCCATTGGTGGGGGCCGTAACGACCCGGCCAAATGCGGCATTTTCTTCATTGACGGCAAGTGCGAAACAACTCACCCATTTGAGAATCTGTTGGAACGTGTGGTTGCCGCGGCTGATCTGCCGAATCCAGTCGTGTACATCGCGGTAGGGCCTGCCTTCCAACAGTTTGCTACTCATAGGCGCCGCGCGTCGTTGTACCTCCAGCCCGCCCGGCAACATGCCATCGGTATGACAGCCTTTGTAGATACAATCGCGCATAACCTGCCATATATGCAACAGGTCTTCGTGAATCTGCGCTTCCGAACGCCAGATCAGTTCATTGCGAAACACAATTTCCCAGATAGACTGTCCTTCCTGCCCGCACCATTGTTTGAGTTCCGAGCCGCGGTCTATCGGGAAAGGCAGCACCACACTGCTGTGGTTGTTTTCCTCGCCTTCTTTCACCACAAAACCGCCGCCTACGGAGTAGTAGGTGTGGCTCAGGCCCTTTCCATCCTCAAAAAAAGCGGTGAAAGTGAGTCCATTGGCGTGGTAAGGCAAGGCCTGGTCATATAGAAAAACGACATCCAGTTCGGGGTCGAACGCAATATCCCGGCGGCCGCCGAGTCGTATGGTTTTTTGGGTATTGATGCGGTCGATGGTCGTTTGAACGGCGTCCACAGGTATCGTCACCGGGTCGTCGCCATTTAGTCCGAGCAGCACAGCCAGGTCGGTGCCGTGCCCTTTGCCTGTTTTGGCGAGGCTGCCATACAGGTTGACCTGCACGGCTTTTACCTGATCCAGGTTGATTTCGCGGGTAAAGCGCTGCGCTGCCCTCCAGGGGCCCATGGTATGCGAACTCGATGGCCCGATACCGATTTTAAAAATGTCGAAGACGGAAATTCTTTCCATGAAAATTTGGTTGGTGGTGGAGGGAGGGTTGATGAGGGTTGATAAGGTTGATGAGGGTTGATGAGGGTTGATGAGGGTTGATGAGGGTTGATAAATGTTGATGGGGTTGATGAGGGTTGATGGGGTTGATGAGGGTTGATAAGGGTTGATAAGGGTTGATAAATGTTGATGAGGGTTGATAAACAGCGGCTTGGGTAAGGGTTGAATTTTTCATTCATCGAGTGGTTAATTATCAACCCTCATCAACCCTTATCAACCCTCATCAACATTTATCAACCCTCATCAACCTCATCAACCCAAAACCCACAAAAAAACACCTATCTGTCGGCGCGGTTTCGTTCTTTTGTGCTGCCCGACATTTTCCTTGCATGATTCATGACAAAATCTACGCCTGACGCTTACGCCGCCCTCCGAGTCCCCGCATACCGGCGTTTTCTTTCTATGCGGCTAACGATGACCCTGAGCACACAAATACTGTCCGTTTCGGTCGGTTATTTTGTGTACGACCTGACATCCAGTCCGCTTATGCTGGGCTTGATCGGACTGGCGGAAGCTTTGCCGGCTATTGGCATCAGCCTGTATGCCGGGCATTTGGCCGACAAACACAACCGGCGGAATATTATAGCAGCCTGTATTCTGTTGTTTTTGTTGTGCGGGTTATCCATCTGCACGCTGGCATTTTACCGGGATACGATGGATAAAACGGTGCTGCTCACGGGTATCTACACAGTGATTTTTTTTACCGGCATTGCCCGGGGCTTTTTCAGTCCCACCAATTTCGCATTTCTTCCTCAACTGGTTGACAGGGCGACCCTTCCGAACGCCATCACCTGGAATAGCAGTTCCTGGGAAGTAGCGAGTATTACCGGGCTGGGGCTGGGCGGTTTGCTGTATGGTTTTGCGGGGGTAACGACGACTTTCTGTATCATGACAGCCTTGACAGCGCTGGCCTTTATTTTTATTCTGCGTATAGCGCCAAGGCCGGTTCCTGTCATCGATCGGGTTGAATCGGCTGCGCAGCGTATCCGGGAAGGTATTCGCTTCGTATTCAACAATCAATTGATTATCAGCGCTGTAATGCTGGATTTGTTTGCCGTGTTGTTTGGCGGCGCCGTGGCCCTGCTACCTGTATATGCCAAAGACATTCTGAAAGTTGGTCCTGAAGGTTTGGGCATATTACGGGCTGCCATGTCATTGGGCGCCATCAGCATGGCCTTTTTCCTGGCACACAATCCGCTGAACAAGGGCGCCGGCAAAATCATGCTGGCCTGTGTGGCCGGTTTTGGCCTGTGCATCATCGGTTTCGGATTCAGCACCTGGTTTCCGCTCTCTTTTTTCTTCCTCTTTGTAGCAGGTGTACTCGACGAAGTAAGCGTATTTATCCGCGCCTCCCTTGTACAGTTTCAAACACCCGACCACATGAAAGGCCGGGTATCATCGGTCAATACTATTTTTATTACCTCTTCCAATGAAATCGGCGCTTTTGAAAGCGGCCTGGCAGCCAGCCTGATGGGGACAGTGCCTTCTGTCATTTTCGGCGGCATCATGACCTTAGTGGTCGTGGGCGTGACGTGGTGGAAAGCGCCCAAATTAAGAACCTATGACCTAAGTCCTGAGTCCTAAGTCCTGAGTCGTAAGTCCTAAGTCCGTAGATTACACCTTGTTACCCTTGGAATTAATATTCAGAAAAGCCAAGGGTAACAAGGTGTAATCTACGGACTTAGGACTTACGACTCAGGACTCAGGACTTTTAGTCATCCAACATGTGCCTCATATTCCTCTGCACTCAGCAGTCCATCCAGGTCAGAAGGGTTGGCAATTTCAATTTTAACAATCCAGCCCGAGCCATAGGGATCTTCATTGATCAGGGCAGGATCGCCTTTGTCGCTTACCTTTTCATTGAATTCCAGCACTTTTGCGGTGACCGGCATAAATAATTCGGAGGTCGTTTTGACGGCTTCCACCGTACCGAAGACAGCGTTTGCTTCCACGGTTTCTCCAACCGTTTCCACTTCGACGTAAACCAGTTCGCCCAATTCGCCCTGAGCAAAATCGGTGATGCCCACATAAGCGACATTGCCGCCTTCAACGCGAAGCCATTCGTGATCTTTGGTGTATTTGCAGTTAGCAGGGAATTTCATAGTGAGTAGTGAATAGTGAATAGAAATTCTTGTGCGGCAAATGTAGTATTTTCAGGCAGGGTCAAAATGATGTCGGCAAAAAAATGTTGAATCGCACCTCATCTTGGTCGTCAGCAGACAAAGAGAAATTTTTCGGCTAATAAGAGCCCAGTCATTCAGGCAAAAACCCCATTTTTGGCCTGCGAAATAATCGGCCCGCCGATGCCTTGTTCACGCTTATGAAATCTCTTTGATATGAAATATCAGGCACTTAGTTCTGAACTGTTCCAGCACAATCGCAAGCGCTTTGCTCGCGAGATGAAGCCCAATACACTGGCTATTTTTAACTCGAACGACCAGATGCCGCGTTCGGGTGATGCATTCCACAATTTCCGTCAGAATGCCGGCTTGTACTACCTCACCGGCATCGACCAGGAAGAAACCATGCTCCTGCTCTTTCCCGACTGCCCGAAAGATGGCCACAAGGAAGTGCTGCTGATTCGCCGTACCAACGAACACCTTGCCGTGTGGGAAGGCCATAAATATACCAAAGAAGAGGCCCGCGCAGCCTCCGGCATCGAAAAAGTATATTTCACGGACGAAGCAGATGCGCTGATCAACGAGATGATTCTGCTTTCCGACGGCATTTATCTCAACCTCAATGAAAACGACCGCTACCTGTCGCCGGTAGAATACCGCGACCTGCGCTTTGCCCGCGAAATCCGCGACCGATACCCTGCCCACGCGGTGTATCGCTCCCAACTCATTTTGAAAAAACTCCAGACCGTAAAAAGTCAGTGGGAAGTGGATGCCACCCAACACTGCATCGACATCACCGGAAAAGCGTTCCGTCGGGTACTCGAATTTGCCAAACCAGGCGTATGGGAGTACGAAATCGAAGCGGAAATTATACACGAATTTATCCGCAACCGCGCTACCGGCCACGCCTACACGCCCATTATCGGTACCGGAAAAAATGCCTGCGTGCTACACTATATCGAAAACAACTGCCAATGCCAGGCCGGCGACGTAGTATTGATGGATTTTGGCTGCGAATATGCCAACTACAATGCCGACCTGACGCGTTCCATCCCTATTAGCGGTACGTTTACAGATCGGCAGCGCGCTGTGTACAACTCCGTGCTGCATGTGCTGAAAGAAGCCCGCGCCATGCTCGTACCCGGCACTACCCTGGAAGAATACAACAAGGAAGTGGGCAAAATCATGGAAGGTGAATTGCTCAACCTGGGACTTATCAGCCGCGACGACATCGAAAAGCAGGATAAAAACTGGCCCGCCTACAAGAAATACTTCATGCACGGCACCAGCCACCACCTTGGCCTCGACGTACACGACATCATGTTTCGCTACGAACCGTTCCGCGCAGGCAACCTATTTACCTGCGAACCCGGCATCTACATTCCGGAAGAAAACCTCGGTATTCGCATTGAAAACAATATCCTTATTACCGATAATGGCCCCGTGGATATGTTTAAAGACATACCAATGGAAGCCGAGGAAATTGAGGAATTGATGAATGCAATGGTAGCGTAAGGAGAAGCAAAGGGCAAGAGGCAAGAAGCAAAAGGCAAGAGGCAAAGGGCAAAAAGCAATGAACGGACCGCCCCCTTTGCTTTTTGCCTCTTGCCCCTTGCCTCTTGCTCTTCGCCCCTTGCCCTTGCCTTTTGCCCTTCGCTTCTTCCTTTCAAAACACAAACCGCCAGGCGTCTCTACGCCCGACGGTCTGCTAATTTCACAAAACAAATTCCTAATGTCGGATGCTATGCAGTGCAAGCCTATCGATTGCCCTGCACCACTATTTTAGTGGTACCAAGTAGATATTGGTCTGAAATGAGTCGCAGCAAATACATGCCAGCGGGTTGTTGGGCCACATCCCAGCGAGCCTGTTGTATGCCGGCAGGCATCTGGCCATCCAGCAGCGTAGCAACATGGCGGCCCGTCATATCCGTTACTTCCAGGCGTACAGAAGCGCTTTCCTGAAGTGTAAATACAATATTCGTTTGCTGCGATGCCGGATTGGGTTGTGCATTCAAAGCGGTTTGTTGTGCTATTGGATCGCCTACGGCCACTACGCCGATGGAATCGATATACACAGCAATATCCCGAACAGCGATGCCCAGACCGATTTTGCCTGCCAGGCTGGTGCTGCCCGAAGCCAGATCGACGGTGTAGAATTGATCGACAAGCGCCGCGCCTGTGTTGGCTGATACATAGGCTTCGTTGCCGGCTGTTTCAAAATCGTAGTAGATATCAAAATCGATACTTGCTTCTGAAGGATTCACTATAAAGCCGGATGCGCCGATCGTATTCAAAACGCCGTTGTTGGGAGGGTTTTGCGTACAAAATACATTCAGGGAGTCATCATACACGAACAAGGTAGTAGCCGTTGTGCCGTTAAAACTATTGCTGTAAGCGGCGGCTCCCACCGCAGGATTGATGCCGCTGTTCACATCGGCTGCCGCAAACGAGAGGTTTCCATCGGTAGCCACCAGGGCTCCGGTGCCAGGATGCAGGCGGTAGTTGGCATTGTTGGCGCCTACTACTCGAATACGATCGACTACCGGATTGAAATCAACACCAATATCACCCGTTCCAAGAGCCAGGGTAACAGCAGCATCTCCAATAGCCGTAGCCACTCCGCTGATGCGATCCACATTGTACAAGCGCGCCTCGCCAGTGACGGCATTGTATCCAAGGGCTACCAGATCGCCTGTAGACGGCCGGAAATCCATGCCCACCAGCAGTTGGCCAACGGCAACACCTGTTACAGGAACGATGTCGCGCACGATACCAGGCGCTTCTGAGTCGAAAGAAATCAGGTTGTTGGTAGAAGTGAGTGCATATATGAGTCGGCCAGCGAGCGTATCGGGCACTACCCGGTCAATCAGCACAGCGATATCGGTAACAGGTATGCCAAAGCCAATAAAACCTTTAGGAATGGCCAGGCCTATTGCCAAATCAAGGCGGAACAATTGATCGATGGTTTGAACACCTGTATTGGCCGACAAATATGCCGCATTGCTACTGCTTGTACCATCAAAAAAGATGTCCATATCGGAACTCGCATCTGTAAGGTTGACACTCAGCCCACTGATACCTATTGTATTCAACACACCGTTGTTGGGCGGAATTTGGGTTGTGAGCACATTCAGCGAATCGTCATAATTGTACAAAACGGTAGCCGTCGTGCCGATATAACTATTGGTGTAGGCTACTGCGCCGATCGATGGGTTAGCCGCTGCATTCACGTCGGTAGCGGCAAATGCCAGGTCGGCGTCTGTCGCCACCACAGCGCCGGTCACGGGATGCAGGCGGTAATTGGCATTGTTGCTGCCGGTCAAGCGAATACGGTCGACCGTCGGGTTGAAATCGAAACCGATTTTACCCATACCTGCTTCCAGCATAGCGGGCGCGGCGCCAACGGTAGTAGCAGCGCCTGTTGTCGTATTGACGGTGTACAAATTTGCTTCGCCAGTAGTGCTATTGTAACCCAGTACATACAATTCGCCGGTGGCTGGTCGAAAATCCATACCCGATAACACCTGCCCTGCCGCCAATCCGCTTACCGGAACAAGTGAACGAACGATAGCCGGCGCGTCTGAGTCGAACGAAATCAGGTTGTTATTGCCTGTGAGGGCATACACCAGATGGCCTGTTATTTCTTCCGGCACATTTCTGTTAATTTGAATGGCAATATCGTTTACCGCAATACCCAGCCCGATACTGCCGATGAGCGTGGCATTTCCGCTTGCCAAATCAAGCCGATACCACTGGTCGATGGAAAAACCTGCAATATTGGCCGATAAAAATGCCTGGTTGGTATGTGTTGTTGTATCGAAAAAGATATCGAGGTCAGCGGATTGCTCTAAGAGGTTCAATACAATTCCACTGTTTCCCACGGTATTCAGCACACCATTGTTCGGCGGAATTTGGGTGGTTAGTACATTGAGCGAGTCGTCATAATTGTATAAAACAGTAGTTGCTGCACCGATATAACTATTGGTGTATGCCACAGCACCGATAGAAGGATTAGCAGCAGCATGGAGGTCGGTGGCAGCAAACGCCAGATCCAAATCCGTAGCGGCTACGGCGCCCGTCACAGGATGCAGGCGATAATTGGCGTTGTTGCTGCCCGTTACTCGAATGCGGTCGACTGTTGGGTTGAAGTCGAAACCGATTTTATTCATCCCGGCCTCCAGCATCACGGGTGCACTGCCGACAGCAGTAGCCACTCCCGTCATGGTGTGGATGGTGTAGAGGCGTGCTTCACCATTCATATTGTTGTAACCGAGTGCATATAACTCGCCCGTCGCAGGGCGAAAATCCATGCCTGCCAGCACCTGCCCGGTTGCCACTCCGCTCACCGGCGTTACGCTACGAATCACCCCCGGCAGATCGGAGTCGAAAGAAATGAGGTTACCCGTACTGCTGAGCGCAAATACGAGGTGGCCCGTTACCGTTGCGGGCACATCGCGGATAATCTCGATGGCGATATCATCCACTTCCAGGCCGGCGCCCACGGCGCCCACCAGGGTGCTGGCGCCTGTCTGTAAATTTACACTGAACAGATAATCCAGGAAGGTAAACTCGTCGCTGGTTACCAGAAATGCCACATTACTGGCTGTAGCGGCATCGAAAACAATATCAAAATCAGAAGTTTGATTGTCCGGATGCAGGTTGATGCCCAGGTTGCCTACCGTATTCAACACGCCGTTGTTGGGCGGCAACTGTGTGGTCAGTATGCCCAGCGAGTCGTCTATGTTGTACAGTGTCGTAGAAGTAGCGCCGATATAACTGTTCGTATAGGCCACTGTGCCTACAGAAGGGTTAGCGCCGGCATTCGGGTCGGTACCGGAAAAAGAAAGATCGCCATCCACGGCTACCAATGCGCCCGTCACCGGATGCAGGCGGTAGTTGGCGTTGTTGCTGCCCGTTACCCGAATACGGTCGACCGTGGGGTTAAAATCAAAACCGATTTTGCCCATTTCAGGGTCGAGGGCAATCGGTGCGGCGCCTACGGCAGTTGCCGCCCCGGTTGTTTTGTCGATGGTGTATATGCGGGCATTGCCACTGGTCTGGTTGTAGCCAAGCGCATACAACTGGCCGGTAGCGGGACGAAAATCCATCCCGGAAATGCTCAGGTCGGCATCTATTCCGGTGATGACAGTATTCGACAACAGCAGGGTGGGCGCTGTTGCTTCAAAAGAGATCAGGTTGCTTCCCGAAACGGCAAATACGTTTTGGGCGTACAAAGTATTAGTACAAAAAAAATAGCATCCGAGCAAGCACGGGAGGCAAAAACGGAGCGTAGTAAAAAACGAAAACAAGGTAGAATGATGGAGCATCGCAGATTGTTTAAGCAGGTTGGAAAATTTGGGCCGAAACTGCCCTTTCAACTTACCTACGAGTGCTCCCCTCAATTTGGTTTTCTACCGCACAATCAATTTTTCCCGTTCGGGCCCTGTCGAAATCATTTTAACCGGTACACCCAGGTAATTTTCGAGTTCTTGCAGGTATTGTTTGGCGGCTTCAGGCAATGCATCATACGTGAGCGCGCCCTCCAGCGAAGTGTGCCAGCCGGTGTAATATTTCCACACGGGCTCTACTTCCGTATGACAAAGATCGAACGGAAGCATGTCGGTCTCCACGCCATGGATGCGATAGTGGGTAGCCGCTGCAATTTCCTCGAAAATATTCAGCACGTCGATTTTGGTCATGCACAGTTCCGTCACGCCATTCAGCATAATGGTGTAGCGAAGTTGGGGCAAATCGATCCAGCCACAACGGCGAGCCCTGCCCGTGGTAGCGCCGAATTCCATACCTTCCTTGCGCAGTTGTTCGCCTGTTTCATTGTCCAGTTCGCTGGGAAAAGGCCCTCCGCCCACGCGGGTGCAATAGGCTTTGGTAATACCTATGACGCGGCCGATACGTTGAGGCGCCACACCCAGGCCCGTGCAGACACCCGCTGTAATGGTGTTGGAAGAAGTAACAAAAGGGTACGTCCCGAAATCAATGTCGAGCATGCTGCCCTGTGCGCCTTCTGCCAGTATTTTTTTGCCTGCTTTTAGGGCATCATTGATGTAGTATTCGCAATCCACCAATGGCAGGCTGGTCAAAGTTTCGAGGCTTTCAAACCAGGCGCGTTCCTCCGATTCCAGGTCGAAAGGCACTTCCGGGTAAATCTTGAGCAGTTCAAGGTGCTTGGCTTTCAGCGATTCATATTGTTCTCTGAAACCAGGCATTTCCACATCGCCTACACGCAGTCCGTTGCGGCCGGTTTTGTCCATATAGGTAGGGCCGATTCCTTTCAGCGTGGAGCCGATTTTGGCTTTGCCTTTGTGGGCCTCGCTGGCAGCATCGAGCCAGCGATGAGTGGGCAAAATAAGGTGTGCCTTACGGGATACGAGCAATCGGTCGTGAAAGGCTACATTGGATTGCTCCAGCGAACGCAGTTCGCGCTGGAACACTACCGGGTCGAGCACAACGCCGTTGCCGATGAGGTTGATCAGGCTGGAGCGGAAAATGCCGGAAGGCACCGTGTGCAGCACATATTTCTGTCCGCCAAATTTCAGGGTATGACCGGCATTGGGGCCGCCCTGAAAGCGTGCTACGATATCGTAGTCGTTTGCCAGATAATCCACAATTTTACCCTTACCCTCATCGCCCCATTGCAAGCCGAGGATTACGTCAATCTGATGCATAAAGTTTATTTTAAATGATCTTCTGGCAGTTGCAAGTTTTCTAATACCAGATTTTGAGGGCACAAAAATAGGAAAACAAAAAGCAATGGGATGGGAAAGCCCGGCTTTTCTTACCTTTGCAGCATGATCAGGTCGGTATTGATTTTATTGCTGTTTCATGGCTGGATAGCCGGAGCATCCGCTCAGGAAGCAGGCAATCCTTTCGATCTTGTCTACCGACTCCCGCAGGAGTTGCGGAGTGTTGCAGATTCCAATGTGCCGGCCGTCAATCCTTTCGACGTGATAGCGCACCGTACGCCAGGGGCCAGCCAGACGCTCTCAGAAAATAAAACGGAAGCCTTCCGCCCCTTTTCTATCATGCCGCGCGGCGGCGGATTGTCCAATCAGTTGTTGTTTGGGCTGCTGGTAGCCATGTTTGCCGTGCTGACACTTTCCGTAGCCGCCAACCGCAGCGCTGTAGGCAAGGCCTGGCGGAGTTTTCTCAACGACAACGCACTGACGCAGGCGCAAAGAGAAGCGACGGGGCTGGTGGGCAGCACACCGTATTATTTGTTGTACCTGAATTTTTTGCTGAATATCGGGCTGTTCATTTTTCTGGTGGTGCGTTTTTTCACCCAGGATCGGTTCAATAATGCCGCCTTTTTATTCATCTGCATGATTGGAGGCAGCATAGCGTTTTTATTCAAACACGTGATGCTGTCTGCCATTCGATACCTGTTTCAGTTAGACACGGAAGTCAGTCGATACAACTTTTTGATTATTGTTTTCAACTGCATCCTGGGCCTGTTTCTGGTGCCCTTCAACTTTATGATTGCCTTTGGATCGGAAAGTTTTTACCAGGGGCTGCTCGTATTCTGGGTGCTGGGGCTGGTGAGCATTTTTTATGCCTACCGATCTTTGCGGGCACTGAATATTGGCAGTAAATTTTTGGCCAGTGACCAATTTCACTTTTTGTTGTACCTTTGCACCGTCGAAGTAGCACCGGTTGTCCTCCTCGCAAAAATAGCAACTATGCAAGTCTGATTCTTTTTTACCTGTGGAATCCCGCCTCCCCGGAATTCTGTGCGTGTCGTTTTTGTTCAATCAATGCTGTTTCCTTTGGAAGAAACCATACAAATTTCACGAAATATACCAGTCCGAATGTCTGCAACTGCTGCATCCGCTCAGGAAGAAACCTTCAAAAAAGTCCAAAACATCCTCATTTCACAAGCACAACCGGCTATTCGTACACAGTACGACGAACTGGAGAAACGTTATGAAGTGCGGATCGACTTTGTCCCATTCGTCACCATCGAAGGACTCACAGAAAAAGAGTACCGCAAAAACCGGGTGTACCCAAACGACTACACCGCTATTGTTTTCACCAGTAAAAACGCGGTAGACCACTTTTTCCGCCTTTGCGGGGAATTGCGCATCAAAATGTCGGAAGAAACCAAGTATTTCTGCGCGACGGAAACGATTGCCAATTACCTGCAAAAATTCATCATGTTCCGGAAACGCAAGGTGTTCAACGGCACCAAGTCGATCCTCGAACTCAAATCCTACATCCTGCGCAACAAGGAAGAGAAATTTTTCCTGCCTTGCAACGATCAGGGCAATCCGGAAGTGAGCAAGTTTTTCCGCGACCTGAAAGTACCCATTCAGGAAGCCATCATGTATCGCTCGGTCAACAACGACCTGTCCGACCTGAAAGACATCAAATACGACATCATCGCATTTTTCTCGGCCCTGGAAATCAAGTCCATGTTCGAACAATTTCCTGATTTCAAACAGGAAGACCGTCGTATTTGCGTGTTCGGCGCATCGGCCAACAAAGCGGTTACCGATCGCGGCATGACGGTGAGTATTCAGGCTGGCACGCCGGAAGCGCCGTCGATTGCGGTAGCGCTGGAGAATTATCTGAAAGTATCGAACAAGAAATAATGCTGCGGCCGTCCGGGCCGTGGGCGTAGTGCGCAATCCGAACTTCGATGGACAATGGGAGTTCGGATTTTTTTTGGGTACATTGACGGGGTGACTTCGAGTCACCCCGTCAATACAGCAGTACACAACAGGCCCGCTGAAGATGCCGGCATAAAAACAATTCCCTCTTTAGACGTTTTCCCCAATCCTGCCTCAGATCATATCCAACTTCGGCTTAGTAGACCTGTCAGTGGTAAATCTCAGATTGTTGTGATGAATATGCTGGGTAAAGTTTATTATTCTAAATATACGCCAACCCAAAACTCCCCCGAAGATCAATTTACTTTAAACTTACCCGGCATACCGGAAGGGCAGTACATGGTTGTACTGCGAACAGATGATTTTCAGCAGATAAGTCAATTTACAGTGCTAAAATGATTAGCAAAATTATGTTTGTTGTTACAAAATTGAAACACATGAAGATTTTTAATATAATTTGCCTGGGCTTCATCATAATTTTTTTCTCGTGTAAAAAGGAAAATCAAGGAGAAAAGCCCAAACTCTCTCCTAATCATTGGGGAGAATCTTCTGCTCAAAGGAACGGGTTATCCTGGACAGCCGATCCAGTTTGCTGGATTGACATTGTTGATCACTCCACGATGCTTATTGAATTAGACTCTTCCATTAATGGATATTTTTTAACAGAAAGTCTAACTTTTCACGAAGTCCCTGCAATGACTGGCTCTTATGATATTTTTAAGTTAAACGGAAGTGACGATAGGAAAGCAGATGCCCATCTTTACTTCTGGGAAAGCGACGTACCCTTAGGGCTCTACCACGTACTCGAAGGCTATCCCAATCAACTCACCATCTCTTCCTACGATACGATCAGCAAGGAAGTAAAAGGAACCTTCACCCTGACCCTGTTGGTCGACCATCGACCATACCCCGGGGCGCCGGATACGATCCGGTTCACGAACGGGCAGTTTCACGGAAGGCTATATAAGTAGATAATGCGAACTATGGGGTAGTAGATACATTGACGGGGTGACTTCGAGTCACCTCGTCAATACAACAATTGGCCGTCGGAGTTCGGATTTTTTTACCCCCTACCAGCGCTACATCCCACGTTGCATAGCGCTACCTTTACCCCGAAAATCGCACCAGCCATGCTCCTTACCCTACTCCGAAAGGAACTCCTGCTCGAATTCCGCCAGCGTTATGCCATCAGCGGCATTGTTTTATATGTTTTCAGCATGGTATTCGTGGTGTATGCCGCCAGCATCAAGGTGCAACCACAAGTGTGGAACATCCTGTTCTGGCTCATCGTACTATTTGCCAGCATCAATGCCGTGGTGAAAAGTTTTGTGCAGGAAAGTGGCAACCGCCAACTGTACTACTATCAATTGGCTGATCCGGCCATGTTGCTGTTGGCAAAAATCATTTACAACACCTTGTTATTGTTGGTATTAAGTCTGCTGGCATTTGGCACATACAGCGTAGTAGCAGGCAATCCGGTGAAAGACATCCCTTTGTTTGCCCTGATATTGCTGCTCGGCAGCCTGGGATTCAGCATTGCTTTTACTTTCATTGCGTCGATCGCCGCCAAAGCCAACAACAGCGCCACCCTGATGGCCATTCTGAGTTTTCCGGTCATAATGCCGATCCTGCTCACGCTGGTGCGACTTTCGGCCATTGCCTTGCGTCTGATTCAGGATACTTCATACAAACGCGATATTTTGAACCTGCTGGCCATCGATGCCATTTTGATTACGCTAACCTTTGTGCTCTTCCCTTTTGTGTGGAGGGATTGATCTTGGAGTTTTTAGTGTTTTGGTGTTTTGGTGTTTTGGTGTTTTGGTGTTTTGGAGGGCGTTGCTTTTGGGGTTTGAAGTAAACTTTACGAAACTCAAACAGTGGCTTGAAATCAATCCAAAATGCCAAGTGCAACGCCCCTCCAAAACACAAAAACACCAAAACACCAAAACACCAAAACACTAATGAATAAAAAAATCTCTTGTCATGTGGTGGAAAATACTTTCCGTTTTTTTGATCGTTTACACCTTGATTGCCGGTACGCTGGTGCCATTGAAACCAGGTATTACCTACGTGCAGCCGGCCTCGGCGCCTGCGGGTAAAGTGCTCACCCTGCAATTGCACGGCTACAACAGTTTTTACACAAAAAGCCCGGAAAGCGAGATTCGCACCTGGCTGCAGTTCGACGAGCAACATGCCATACAGGGCGAGCGCATCCGTGTGCTCAACGACACGACGCTGGAAGCGCAGTTTTCGATTCCGTCAGCCTTGCCCAACTCCTCATCCTCAGTCATGCTGAACGCGATTATCGACCACCCGAACGATGGCGTGTCGCTGTTGCCCAGTGCCGTTGAAATCGCGCAGGATACTTTCTCTTCGGCAGCCGCCTGGAAAGCCGATGTGATTCAGGGGCTGCATGTGATCAAGGATTTTTCATATCCATACCGAAACGTGATTTATGAAAGCATTCGGAACACTTATTTCCACGTACCCATGTGGTTTGTCCTCATGTTTCTGTTTATCGCATCGGCCTGGAACAGCGTGCAGTTTTTACGCTACTCCAATCCTTCGCAGGCTGCCAAACTGGATGCTTCCAAAGGCCAGTCGCTGATCGATTTCGACCGAAAGGCTTCGGCGTATGCTGAAGCGGGGCTGCTGTTTGGCATACTTGGCCTGGTTACAGGCATGCTATGGGCGCACTACGCCTGGGGAGCCGCCTGGAGCAACGACATCAAACAACTGATGACCGCCGTGGCCTTGCTCATTTACCTGGCTTATTTCATCCTGCGCCGTTCTTTCGATGAGCCCGAAAAAGGCGCCCGGCTGGCAGCGGTATACAATATTTTCGCATTTGCCTCCCTGGTGCCGCTGCTGTACATCGTACCGCGCATGTTTGCGAGCCTGCACCCGGGGGCTACCGGCAACCCTGCATTCGGCAGTGAAGACCTCGACAATACGATGCGCATGGTGTTTTACCCGGCCATTATCGGGTGGACCTTGATGGGTTTTTGGCTGGCTCAATTGCGTTTTCGCTATCAAAGAATACTGGATCGCGCTACTGGATTGGATTAATATGGGCAAAATCGCAAGCCAAACGACCAATTCCGTTTTTATTTCACCGAAAAAAGCATTTTGTAGCATGAAATTTTTTCAAAGCCGCATTTTTTTTACGATCATTCTGTTTATGACTATATCTTTGCCGACCGTTTTAGCGCAGGGCAACCGCGACTATATGCGGGAAACAGGTAAAATAAACGTCGTCATCGGTGTTATTGTGCTCATTTTCCTCGGCATAGTCGTATATGTATTGCGCCTGGATCGGAAACTAACCAAATTAGAGCACCAACTCAAAGACGACAAAAATGAGTGGACAAATTAGTTTTTTTAAAAGCGTAGAAAACTACGTCGATAAGGCCGCCGCATTTACGGATATTCCGCAGGGCCTTATTGAACAGATCAAAGCCTGCAACCTCGTTTTGCAAATCCGCTTCCCGGTTCGTGTCGGCAACGACTATGAGGTAATCGAGGCATACCGCGTGCAGCACAGCCACCACCGCCTGCCAACAAAAGGTGGTATCCGCTACGCCGAAAGCGTAGACCAGGATGAGGTAATGGCGCTGGCCGCCCTGATGTCTTACAAATGTGCCCTGGTGGATGTTCCCTTCGGCGGCGCAAAAGGCGGCATCAAAATCAACCCGGCCAAATACACCACCGAACAACTGCAAAGCATCACACGCCGCTACACGGCCGAACTGGTGAAAAAGAATTTCATCGGCCCTGGTATCGACGTTCCTGCGCCCGACTACGGCACGGGCCCACGCGAAATGGCCTGGATTCTGGATACTTACCAGGCGCTGCGTCACGGGGAAATCGACTCCATCGGTTGTGTTACGGGCAAACCGGTTACCCAAAACGGTATCCGCGGTCGCGCCGAAGCCACCGGACGGGGCGTATTCTACGGACTGCGCGAATGCATGTCGTATGAGGAAGACATGAAAAAAATTGGCCTCACCAAAGGTATCGCCGGTAAAACGATGGTGGTGCAGGGCCTGGGCAACGTGGGCAGCAATACCGCCCTCATCAGCCAGAAAGAAGGTGATGTGAAAATCATCGGCGTAGCCGAGCGGGAAGGCTCCATCTACAATCCGAATGGTATCGACGTAGAAAAACTGCTTGCTTTCCGCCGCGAAACCGGCTCTATCATGGGTTTCCCAGGCTCCACAGCATTGGAAAGCACCCTGGCAGCACTCGAACTCGAATGTGATATCCTCGTTCCAGCGGCACTGGAAAACCAGATCACGGCAGAAAATGCGCCTCGAATTAAGGCCAAAATCATCGCCGAAGCAGCCAACGGCCCGGTAACAGCCGATGCCGACCCGATCTTGCAGGAAAAAGGCATTATTATCCTGCCCGACTTCTACATCAATGCAGGCGGTGTTACGGTGTCGTACTTCGAATGGTTGAAAAACCTGTCGCACCACCGCTTCGGTCGTCTCGAAAATCGCTTCCACCACAACCAGTTCGCCGGTATCGTGAGCAAAGTGGAGGAACTAACAGGTAAATCGATCAATACCCGCGAACGCGACTTCCTCACCCGTGGCGGTACCGAAATCGACCTCGTGAACTCCGGCCTGGAAGACACGATGATTACGGCTTACCAGCAGATCCGCGAAACATTCCAGCAGCACCCCGACATCAAGGACGTGCGTACGGCTGCGTTTGTGTGCTCGCTGAAGAAAATTGCGAGCGACTATATTTCGATGGGGATATTCCCGTAGGGGTTGATGAGGGTTGATGAGGGTTGATGAGGGTTGATGAATGGCCGCTCGGGATAAGAGAACAATTTCTTCATTCACAGAGTGGCTCTTATCAACCCTCATCAACTTTATCAACTCTTCTTTCTCCAAAAGGTCGAATCGGCAGGTTTTGTTTGGCATTTCAATGCCTGGCAAGTGCTGATTCGGCCTTTTCTGTTTTTTGTCGGCTACGTTACCATTATAGACAAATATTTTTTGGTTTGTTTAAGTTTCCTTCACAAATCAGGCATTTTTTATTGCATTCAAATGACAAAATGCCAGCATTTCCAAAATTTACAAAGGTTTATTGGCATATGGGTTGCATATTATTTTTTATAGTCCTACCTTTGACCAACTTTCCCAAACCGAAATAAAATTTCACAACTTAAAAAGTCCCATGTCAGAGAAATTAGATAAAATAGACTTGAAAATCCTGAAAATCCTTCAGGAGAATAGCAAGATCACGAACCTGGATCTATCGAAGAAAATCGGATTGTCGCCTGCTCCCACGCTCGAGCGCGTAAAGAAACTTGAGCAAAGCGACATCATTCAGAGTTACCATGCACAGGTGAACCCGCACCAGATGGGCCTGAACGTAAAAACGTTCGTGCTGGTGTCGTTGGCATGGAAAAAAGAAAATGCACTCAACAACTTCCTGGAAAAAATTTCTCAGATCGACGAAGTAACCGAGTGCTACATCATTACTGGCGAAGCCGATTTCCTGATGAAAATCGTTTGCCGCGATATTCCTACCTACGAACAACTGCTGTTCAAAACGATTAGCCAAATCGAAGAAATCGAACGCCTGAAAACCCTCATGACCCTGTCTACGGTGAAGGACTCGAAAGTGCTGCCGTACAATTATGATGAGAAGTGAGAAGTGAGAAGTGAGAGAGGCGTAGCGTACACTTGGTATGCTACGCCTCTTTTTTTGTATTTTGGTGTTTTAGTGTTTTGGTTTTTTAGTGTTTTTGTGTTTTGGAGGGCGCGTTGCTCTTGGCATTTTGAAGTAATCTCAGCCTGTACTTGAGCCCCGTGACACACTTCCCTGGGCGCCATCTCCCCATGTCAAAAGCAACGCCCTCCAAAACACAAAAACACTAAAAAACCAAAACACAAAAAAAAGGCGTAGCGCACATCATGTACGCTACGCCTCTCACCTCTCACTTCTCACCTCTATCAATACTGCCAGAGGTCGTGTTCGAAGTTGAAGATGTCGTTTTTGATACGTTCTGATTCCATCAGCATATCCACACCTTGAACGTAGTCGTCGATTTTGCGGTCGTATACGTTCGATTCCTTGTAGATATAACTGGCGAAATAGCGCATTTCAAACATATCTTCCCAGGAAATGGTCGCATTGGTATTGCCGCCGAGGGTAAATACGCGGTGGCGGGCAAACATTTCGCGGGCTTGTGGGTAGTACACCCAGAACATAGGCTTTTCGAAACGGAAGTTGCCTTCATTGTCGGTCACGTCGATCATCGGAGCGATACCGAGGATGCGCACGTTCAACTGGGAAGTTTCCTTGTCGAAGTACCACACTTCCTTGATACGGAAGCGTTTTACATTTTCCCAGTTTACGTCGTTGCGGACGATGGCTACTTTTTCTTCGTAGGTTTCCGGGTCGAATGTAACGACGGTATCCGTTTTGGAAAGTTGCGAAAGCACGTCGTCGGTGCTCATGCGCTTTTTAAACTTGGCGCCATCTTCGTCGGTGGTGTACACCGGCAGGTCGCCTTTGGAAGCGGCGTCGGACAGGATTTTGAAGAACGGCTCTTCCGGGTAAGCGAAAGGCAGGTTCATTTTTTCCCGTACGTCGATCACGCGCCAAACGCGTTTTTCCCAGAAGATGTCGCTTTCACGAACCGGCTGGTAAGCCAGTACGCGGCGTTCGAGCATGATCTCTTTTTTCACCACATCATCCAGCGGCGTTTCTCCATTTTCTTCTACCGTAATTTCTTCGGACGGAGTCGGATCGGTTGTCTCAATTTCTTCAGGATTTTGGGCCAGCAGAGCCGTTCCGGGCAAGAGGAACAACGCCAGGCACAAGCAAGTCCATTTCATAAAGGTTTGCATGACTCGCAATGGATTGTTGAGTGATGAAAATGTGTTTAGTAACTTAAAAAGGTCTTCAACCGGCATTGAAACGCCGGTTGAAGACAAATATTTTTTTCTTAACGAATCTTGATGGCGATGGAGCCGATGTTACGGGCTGCCACGTCACCAGGGCATTTGCACTTGATGTCGTCGAAGAAGTAAGCGTCGCCTGGTTTGGCTTTGTTCACCATATCCTGTGCCTGGCCGCTCCAGCGAGCACCGTTGTTGCTCACTACGATTGGGTCCTGGCGTTTTGGATAGTACGTGAATTCGAAACCAACCATATCGCATTTCGCATCGAAATCGAAGTTTTCGAGCACAGCAGAGATACCGCCTTGTGCTTTGAACTCACCGTTGCCCAACTGGCCGCCTTTGTATTTACCGAGGCGTGGAGCAGGGTCAGGAATACGTTTTACGCGATATTTGAAGGTTTGGGAAGCACCGCCGCCCGATACTGTCAGCGAAGCCTCGCCTGGAGTAGTAGCGCGAACGATGAACTTGCCACCGCCTTGAGAGTTAACTGTAACGCCTGTTGCAGAAACGCGTACGTCGTTGGAAGAAACGCCTGCAGCAGATACGCTGATCGGGTTGTCTACACCGATGTAGAACACGTTCATTTTGTCGAGCGATACGGCTACCGAGCGCTGGCCTACTTCGTATTTGAACTCTTTGGTGTAAACATCCGTCTTGTTGGTCAACGGATTACGTACACTGATGTTCACTTTGTAGGAGCGTTCGCCTACGCCACTGGTAGAGGTTTCGTAGTGTGCGATACCTTCTTTAATTGGGAGGCTGCTACCGTTTACATTGATGCTGATGTTGTCGGCCGAAGAGCTGTAAGCGCTGAGGAATACGTCAGCAGCATACTTTTCGCCCTGGATAACATAACTTTTTTCAGCAGAAACGGCTGGTGTGAATTTGTCAAATTTGATTTCATCACCTGAAACCTTTTTGACAATGTGATTCAAAACAGCAGTTGCAGAGTTTTTGGCATCTGATTGCATTTTACCCAGAATTGGAAAAATTGCAGCCACTGGCATTTGCTTGAACTTGAATTCAGCCCAGTTCTTAGCCGAAACGCCCGCTGGCAATGCTTCAACCAACAAAGGCAGTCCGTCTTCTACTTTTTTCGCTTCCGGGTCGTTACCCACCAGCGCAAGCAGTTTCTGACGTGTTTCATTGATCTTGTTTTCAACTTCCTGCCCACGGCCTTCATTGATGAAGTAGCGGGTGGTCACGTCTTTGTTACGGATATCCTTTGGTATAGTCGGATCGTTTTTAGACGGTCCTTTGGCCAGATCGAATACTTCCTTACGGATGCTTTCAATGTAGGAATTAAACTCGTCAGCAATGCGTTGAGCCTCTTTGGCATTTTGCAAATACTGCTGATTCTGTGGCGTGTTGTATGCTTCAGCCTGCTTTTCGATATTGGACAGCAGTTGAACATTGGTATTCTCAACGATAGCCCGGCTGGAAGACAGTCCGCGGTCGAGCGAGAAGAACGCATTCATTACCTCGGCAGATACGTTGAGTGCCAGCAGCGCGGTCAACACCAGATACATGAGGTTGATCATCAATTGCCGCGGCTCCTTTGGTATTGACATAAGTCTTTACTTTTTTGATTGTGAATAGGAATGGAGGAAACGCGGAAATTACTGACGGCCGATGTTGGACATTGCAGCCAGCATGTTGCCGTATACGGTATTCAAAGAACCCAGGTTCTTGTTCAGAGCGCCGAGTTGGTCTTTGTATGCCTTCACGTCTTCAGCAGATTTAGCCATATCGGACATGGCTTCATTCATTTTCGTGTAGAAGTTGCTCATCGACTTGATTTGCTCCTGCGTGCCAGAGAAATCTACTTCTTGAAGGGATTTCAGGGCGCTCATGCTTTTAGACATGGATTGCAGTTCGGTAAGCATACCGCCGAGTTGGCGTTCTACTACGTCGCCATGCAGCGGTGCTACATCGGGCATGTTGTTAACAGCGCCAGCAGTGAGCGGTTGCATGCGTGCATTGTAGTCATCGAGACCAGGATACAGTTTGTTCCAGTAGTAGTCGGGCTCTGGGCCAAGTATACCCAGCATCAAGAAGATGATCGCTTCTGAAGTAAGACCTACGATCAGCAGTTCGGATGCGAATTCCCAGCTTTCCAGTTTGAAAAGAGCGCCCATCAGAACGATAGCAGCACCTACACCGATTGCCAGGTTTTTGGCATACTTAAAAGACTTTGATTTGACGAAACTCATTGTTTTTAAAACTTTTTAGCAGATGATAAAAGGTTCAGAATTGTTAATGCTTGGCGAAAACGCCGCAAAAGTAGCAATCACTCATGAACTTATCGAAAGAAAATTTTGCTCGAAAAAATGGAGACCTTCTAAATTGTCTGTAGCCGACAGATTGGCCATGTGAAAGGTCAGGCGCAAGCCATTTAGCGAACTTTTGTTTGAGGAGAATGCGGAAGGGCAGGTGTTTTGGTGTTTTAGTGTTTTGGTGTTTTTGAATACATGCAGATGCTGAACTCAAAAACACCAAAACACTAAAACCCTAAAACACTTAATTAGAAATCGTTGATCGAGCGACCCAGGAAGGTCAGTACGCAACGGAAGCCAATATAGCATTTGGTTGTATCCTGATATTCCCAGGAACGGGTGCCGGTTTGCATAAAGAATGCCACGTCTTTCCAGGAGCCACCGCGAATTACTTTGCGTTTGGCAGTTTTCGGATCGTCGTCTTTTGCGTCGATGCGAATATCGGAGTTCAGGTCGTGTACGAAAGAGTAGGCATTTTCGAAATATGCCGTTTCTGTCCATTCGGCTACGTTACCAGCCATGCAGTACAGACCGTAGTCGTTCGGGTAGTAACCGTCGGCTTTCACCGTGTACAGACCTCCGTCTTCGGCATAGTTACCGCGGCCAGGTTTGAAGTTGGCGAGCAGGCAACCTTTTGCATTGCGGGTGTAGTATGCGCCCCAGGGATATGGTGCTTCTGCGCGACCGCCGCGAGCGGCATATTCCCATTCAAACTCCGTGGGCAGGCGGAAGTCTTCCGTGTTTACGTCTCCGCCGGAGTACATATCCCACAGTTTACCACGCCAGTAGCAGAATGCTTTGGCCATTTTCCAGTTCACGCCTACAACGGGGTAGTCATCGAATGCCGGGTGCCAGAAGTAGTTACGCGTCATCGGCTCATTGTAAGAGTAGGCGTAATCACGGATCCAGCTCAGCGTATCAGGATAGACACGTACTTTTTCTTTGTGGATGTGGCTGGTACGATTGCTGTTGCGATCGTGTGCCGCGCGCTGCCAGTCGTACCACTGGTATTCGAATACCATTTTAGACACGTCGAGTTCTTTACGACCTGCGAAGCGCTCGTTGCCCTGATAGTACAGGTCCTGGAGTTCTTCGGCATTGTCTTCCCATTCGACGTCCTGATCCCAGTCAACCAGCGGTTTGTCGCTGTCGCCGCCATCGTCTTCAATAACGTGTTGCAGCGTTTCGTGAGCGAGTGAGTCTGATACCCACTTCACGAACTGACGGTATTCGTTGTTGGTGATTTCGGTGTCATCCATAAAGAATCCCTGGATAGAGATTGTTTTTGGACGAGCGACCAGAGATTTGCTGAGGTCTTCGTCGCCTGAGCCAATGTGCAGCGAACCGGAAGGTACGTAAACCATCCCGTAAGGATTAACGCCGCTCCATTTCGGACGGCTGATAACGCCGACCAGTTGGCCGCTTTCCTTACGGCCGCAAGATGCGACCGCAGCCGCAACGAAGAGCAAAAGCAGAAGAGATTGCTGTAGTTTTTTCATGTTAAACACCCGTGTTTCCTACTTTGAATTGTTGTTTCTGGAAAAAGTGGTCGTAAAGGTAGAGTTTAAATTCTATGCGAAAAAGTTTTCCAAATAAAATTGGCTGGAATGCATCGACAAGACATCAAAAGCAACACACAAACGTGTTTTTAACTTTTCATTGTATCCAAGCCATTTTTTTTTATTGTCTTTCGCAAAATCGCGGGCAAAAATACTTTTAAACCGGCTTTTCCGTGCATGATTCGACATTTTTACAAATAGAATGCCGAATTTTTTTTTTGAAGGCTCAAAAGAAACGGGGGTTGTAGATAACCGGCGGCAATTTTCCGGCGCCGATCGGTTTATTGAGGTTGTACCGGATCAGCAACTCGTGGCTTCCCCTGTTGGCGACGTTCAGTGCCGACAAAGGGATGTCAAAGGCATAGGCCAGTGTGGTTTTTTCGTTTAATTTGATGCCGGCCAGCAAAACAGCCGCATCCCGAGAAGTATTTGTAAAACCCCTAAACGAAGCGCCGGCAAAGATATTTTCCCGCCAACGCGCAATCAGCGAAATTTCTGTTTGTGTCTCCGCTATGTCAGTTTTAACTAAAAATGACGGTCGGAGCGTCAACAGGTCATTCACTTCTATGGTATAGGCCAGCGAAGCATTGTAATGCGACACAGTTTGAAGGCTAAAATCGTTTGTACCGCTGCTGGCTTGCAAAGCCGGCGCATAAACGGGCTGCATGGCAATGCCAATCTCCAACTTTTTTAATTGGGCGAAAACGCCGATTTCAAAAATCGGCACGCCCGCCCGAACAGTACCGTCGGGCAGCAACTGGTCGTTGTGGGTAAAAACTGGTTCGGCATAAGTGCCTTCCGGAGCGCGCAGTTTGTTACCATCCAGCGAGTACTGCAAAAAGCCGGCACTCATTCCCAGCGAGAGCAGGCTGCTGCGCCCGAGTTCCATTTGGTAGTTGTAACTCACCAATGCCTGTGTAACGGTATGCGCACCGATCACATCGTTTTCGACACGCAAACCGGCGCCGCTGCTGATAACATACAGTGGCAAATGCGCATTGATGTGCTGTGTCACAGGCGCGCCTTTCAGGCCCGACCATTGCTGACGGTACACGCCGGTCATCACCAGCGAGTTTTCAAGTCCCGCATTGGCCGGGTTGTAGGCATACGGATTGAGCATGTAAAGGCTGTACTGTGGCGCTTGCTGGGCGACAGCACCGATGGCACAACACCATATTATTATATAGGTAATGGTTTGTTTCATAACTTACAGGATTGGAGGTTACCGAACGAGTTCCCAGAATTCAGCGAGCGTCGCCACCGGCCGCTGGCAAGTGAAATCCCGACAAACATAAATCAAAGCAGTGTCATTTCCTGCGACTTTTTCAGCCAAAAGAGGCAATTCGTCGCTTCCCTGCATTGTCGCGGCTATTATCCCATTGGGCAAAAACCGGCTTTGGATACGCGCCGCTGTTTCCATAGCCCCCTTCCCTACTACGGCAATTTCATGGTAAGGGTACACTTCCATGAGCATAGCCAAGGCCCAGCGCTCGAACGAACGCGGGTAGGTTTTCACTGCATCTTCCACCTGTTTCAGCATTTGCAGCGCCATTTCCCGCCAATCTGTACGCCCCAGCAGGATGCCGAGCCGCTGGAGGTTGTGTGCCATAGTGCTGTTGCCCGACGGCGTGGCATTGTCCTGCAAGTCTTTTTTACGCATCACCACATCGGTCTGATTGCTGCCGGTGAAATAAAAAAGTCCTGTAGCCGGATCGGAGAAATAACTCAAAACCAGCCCGGTATATTTTTCAGCCTGCCGTAAATAGTTGAGGTCGAAGGTGATTTCATACAAATCGACGAGTGCTGCAATCAGAAAGGCATAGTCTTCAAGGAAAGCATCGTATTGTGCGTGGCCGTCTTTCCAGGTGTGCAGGAGCGCATCGCTGCTGTCTTGCCGGAATTTTTCCAGCATAAAATCCATGCTTCGGATTGCTGTTTGCCGCCACGATTCTTCCTGCAAAGCGCGGTACGCCGCCACATATGCCGAGCACATCAGCGCATTCCAGCCCAGCAAAATCTTGTCGTCGAGCCCCGGCCGGATGCGGGTAGCGCGAAGCGCCAGCAATTTTTCGCGGCCTTCGGCAAGGCGTTTTTTTAAATCGTCGACGTCCAGGTGTTTGCGGGCAGCAAAAGTTTCGAACGACTCCGGGCGCCAGAGGATATTTTTTTCTTCCCAGTTGCCTTCCGCCGACACACCGTAAAATGCGCAGAACAGTGGGGCATCGTCGCCCAGCGCTGCTTCTATTTCCGACTGGTCCCACACATAAAACTTGCCTTCCACGCCTTCCGAATCAGCATCGAGTGCGGAATAAAACCCGCCGTCCGGGTGCGTCATTTCGCGTTCGATGAATTGCAGCGTTTCCCGGATAGTCTCGCTGTACAGTCGTTCGCGGCGCGCCCATTCGGCATCGCGTGTGGCATTTTCCTGTGCCAGCATACAAGCGTCGGACAGGGCCGACACCAGCAGGGCATTGTCGTACAGCATTTTTTCAAAATGCGGAATAAGCCAGGCACGGTCGGTGGCATATCTAGCAAAACCGCCGCCCAACTGATCGTAAATGCCGCCGCCGATCATCCGGTCGAGTGAAAACAGGGCGTGATCCAGCGCTTCAGACTGCCCGCTGAAATAGTGGTAGGCAAGCAAAAAACGGATGGCCATGGTAGCGGGAAATTTGGGGGCGCCGCCGAATCCGCCTTCCCGATGATCGAAGTCGCGTTGAAGGCGGCTGAAAACGGCATCCATATCCGTTGGCAAAAAACCGGCTCCGGGCGAAAGTCCCGGCTCCGTTTCTTTCCGCAGAAACACGCCTTCGTTGTGTTCGATGTGCCGAACCAGTTTTTCAGCCTGGTCGAGCGCTTTTTGCGGCTCGTTTTTCCACACGTCGGCCAGGTATCGCAACAATTGTATCCACGAAGGCCGGTTGTGCGCCGGGCGCGGCGGGAAATAAGTGCCTGCATAAAAAGGTTTCCCTTCCGGCGTCAGGAAACAATTGAGCGGCCAGCCACCGCCACCAGTCATGATCTGGCAGGCTTCCATATAAATGGCATCCACATCGGGGCGCTCTTCCCGGTCGACCTTGATATTGATAAAATGCTCGTTCATGTACGCCGCAATGTCTTCATTTTCAAAAGACTCGCGCTCCATGACGTGGCACCAGTGGCAGGTGGAATAGCCGATGCTGACCAGAATGGGCTTTTGTTCGGCCCGCGCCCGTTCGAAGGCTTCCGGCTTCCAGGCGTACCAGTCTACGGGATTGTGGGCGTGTTGGAGGAGGTATGGAGAGCGCTCGCGGTGGAGGTGGTTCATGGTGCAGGATAGTGTTTTTGTGTTTGGGTGTTTTTGTGTTTTGGAAACACGATATGCTTGGTATGGGTGGTGATTATGAAAAAATGAACTAACCACATACTGTACCTCGATGTTATTTTACGAAAAAAACAGGTGTACTCTACGCGTTGTGTCCTTTGTGCACTCCGTGGTTGAAAAATAAACCACGGAGTGCACAAAGGACACAACGCGTAGAGTACACAAAACACATAAAAATTATTCAGGTTGAGTATTGGGGTACAGGCATTTTATAGAATGCAAATAAAGGCATGAAATTACTCCAAAATGCCAAGACCAACGCCCACCAAAACACAAAAACCCCAAAACCCCAAAACACTCAAAAAACAAAAAGTCTGCCCTGCATTACGCAGAGCAGACACATCAAAACAAAACGAAAAACCAACTTTTTATTTGTAGGAAACGGCTAAAGCCGGGGCTCAACCGTCGCTTCTTGTCTTGAGTCGGACCGGAACCACTTGTGTTTTCCCGTCGCGAATAATCGATACATTTACTGTTTCGCCCACCTTAGAACGTCCGATCATCTCCATAAGTTCTGCGGTGCTTGTCACATTTTTGCCATTTACTTTGGTGATGATGTCTTTGGGCTGGATACCGGCCTGGGCAGCGGAACCTTGCGAATCGGGCACTTCCACTACGGCAACGCCTTGTGTGTATTCCACATCCAGTTCTTTTGCAACATAACTATCCATAGTAGCAATATTCACGCCAAGGTAGGGGCGTTTGTAACTGCCGTATTTGATCAGGTCGTCGGCAATGCGCTTCACCAGGTTGACCGGAATCGCAAAGGAATAGCCTGCAAAAACGCCGGTAGGGGTGGCGATGGCCGAGTTGATACCGATGAGGCGACCTTCCACATCCACCAGTGCGCCACCGGAGTTACCCGGATTGACGGCCGCATCGGTCTGGATAAAGGATTCGATGCCGCTGGCGCCTTTGATAATGTCGATGTCGCGGGCTTTGGCGCTCACGATACCGGCCGTCACGGTAGACGTCAGGTCGAAGGGATTGCCGACGGCCAGTACCCACTCCCCTACTTTCACATCGTCGGAGTTGCCGATCTGGATCGCGGGCAGGTCTTTGGCGTCGATTTTAATAACTGCCATGTCGGTACTTTCATCGCGGCCCACGAGGCGGGCTTTGAATTCGCGGTTGTCGTGCAGGGTCACCTCGAATTCATCTGCAAAATCCACCACGTGGTTGTTTGTAAGAATATAGCCGTCGTCCGTATAAATCACACCGGAACCGGTGCCGGAACGTGGTTGGGGCTCATATTGAAAACGTTGCCCGAAGAAAAACTGAAACGGATCGGAGTAACGCTGGTCGCGCTGGCGCTGAATAGCAGCCTGCTTGCTTTCGGAGGCTTTGATGTGTACCACGGCATCCATGGAACGTTCGGCAGCCCGGGTAAAATCGAAGGGCACGGGCGCGCTGCCGTAGTTCACCTGGCGCGAGTAGGCCGGCGTTTCGGGGTTGGATACAATTTGGGGCTTTTCAGTCAGTTTTGCCGCACCGAATGCTATCACGCCACCTGTAGCGCCGGCAAGAACTGTGGACCAAAACTTGTTCATAAAATTAAGCCTTTGTTGGTTGTGAAGGAATCGAATTTGTTTGTCAAATATGCTCTTGAAACGCAGGAAGAATTGAATTGCTGCCGGAATTCCGTATTTTAACGTCTCTTTAACCATGCAGGCCAATTCCTTGTTGCGAACAAATGCAGCACCTGAAACGCCAAAATTTTGTACCTATGATAAGCCCCCTTACCTTCGACCGACCAAATTCAGTTTTTGACCGACCAACGTCGCCGATGAAGCGTTTTTTTGACGAGCCGAACGCACTGGAAAAACTCTTGCAGCCTGAAAATCCGCTGGAAGAGCGCCTCTTGACGATCCCGGAATTCCAATACGGACTTTTGTGGGGCGAGCCGCGTTATGGGCATCCGGAAGGCCGCGTGTGTCTGCATGTCCGCGAGGTGTTCGACAACATCGACCTGATCCCGGGTCTGTCGGCCGACGACCGGTACCGACTTCGGCTCATTGCCCTGTCGCACGATACTTTTAAATATGCCGAAGACCGCAGCCGCCCGCGCGACTGGTCGAAACACCATAGCCTGCTGGCGCGCCGGTTTATGGAAAATCACCTCGCTGATTCCATCGTGCTGGACATCATCGAAACGCACGACGACGCCTATTATATCTGGCTCGATGCCCGACACGGCCCCACGGCGCCTTCCGCGCGGCGCACTTCGCTGGAAACCCTGCTGCAACGCATGCAGTACTGCCTGCAACTGTACTACCTGTTTTTCAAATGTGATACCCAATCGGGCGACAAAACGCAGGCGCCGCTGAAGTGGTTTGAAAAGACGATTGAAGGGATTGAGGTGGTAAGGATTCGGGAGGAGTAGGAGTCAGTTAGTTGTTCGCACAGTCTAAATATCTGGCAAGCCGTTTCATATAAGGTATATCTGACTGCAGTAACATATCCCGTGTGTTTATTATACTTGCTTTGACTTCCGGCAAAGCGTTTATTTGTGCACGACGAAGCAAACATTCTCTCTGAGCCATTGTGTATTTAGAAACTTTACCCAATAACGTCTCGGGAAAATTCGCAATCAGGTACTCGTAGACGTAATTGCAATAATGAGTAGACATGTTAATACCCGCAAAAAAATATTCCACTTCAGGGCATGCAGATTTTTGCTGAATTACATATTGTAATGCAGCGGCATCCTGTGGCGTGGCGGCAGGTAACACAATATGAATCACAGGAGTATAAATAACAGACTCTGTATTCCCATCATAAGCAGCATAAACCACGCGATAATCAACCATTCCTCCCGAAGCGATCAGAGGCTCTATATTAAAACTTTGTTCCAAATACAGGTTAAATAACTGAACCATTATAGTGACATTAATACTTGCATTGCTAGATAATGATGGCCTTTCAGCATAGGAGAGTGTATGACTAAAATCAGGAATTTCAAGCCAATTAGTATTACTATTCTTACATTCGCTACGTATAACTCGAATTTTAACCTCGGAACCGGACGTATTTAAAATAGTACATCCAATCTCATTCAGGCCAAAAATACTTTTGGCAGTGTCTACATGATCAACATTGGTGGTTAGAATAGAAATTGACAAGTTAGGTTGAGCATGTAGTGGGTTATTGTTAGATGATAAGCCATATATGACGACGAGAAAGATTGACGAAAGAAATTTCATAATCGGATGTTTTTTGTATTGATGTTAATTGCCGGGGGGCCGTTGTTAGCCTGTAAGGTATTGTCGGGGTGACTTTGGAGTCACCGCTGGTCCCCAGGCTGCCAGCGCCCTGTCTGTCATCCCCAAACTCGAAGCGCTCGCGCTCGGCCAATGCCGTTAACTTAAGCGAAAATGATTAATAAACGCGTTTCCTCAAGTTCTTGAAGAGGCAGTGGTTTTATGACAGATCAAAAGTTGGTACCCCTGCGAACTTGGCCGAGGGCGTTTCAGGTGGTAGCACGGGCCTTCAGCCCGTCGGGAGGGCGCCTTTTAAGGCGCTCAACACGAAATATCATGCGCCATAAATGGCGCAGTCCCGACGGGCTGAAGGCCCGTGCTACCACCTGAAATACCCTCGGCCAGCCCAAAACGCTTGGGAAACAAGGCCAACGCTTACTGCGTGCTGGATGATCAAATAGAAAATCTCCCCCCCCTGCTGAACGCCTCTCCGCTCTTTTCCCATAGGCGGCCCTCCCTTTTACTCGTATGGCGCTGGCGCGCGCCCAATGCCGTTAACCTAAGGATTTTGAAATCTTTAACCTGTCATATAACCACTGTCTCTTCAAGAACTTGAGGAAACGTGTTTATTAATCATTTTCCGCCTCGTCAGGCCTTCGCCGCCCACTCAACCCAAGCGCCGCGCCGCAGCAGTGTCTCCGACCTGCTGCCATCATGCAGCAGGATTTTTTTGTGGAGCATAGGATCGTTTGCCCCCAGCGAGAAGTGGTTTAACGTTCTTTGGGTGATACAATATATGGGATAATTGACTTCGAAGTCACCGCGACAGTACAATGCTCAGGTATCTCACCCTTCTTCTTCCGGCAGCGTCAGCCAGAAATTATTGGCGCCTTCGCCCTGGATCAGGCTCACTTCCTGTGCATTGAGCAATTCGAGCAGGGCGAGGAAGGTCACAATGGCATGAATACGGTTTTCGAGGGCCAGGAAAAGCGACTCAAAACTGGTTTGTTCGCCTTTTTTCAGGGCCGTTTGCAGGTAAGCGCGTTGTTCCTGGATGGTGTAGTTGAAATTGTACACCGTATGTATCCGTTTCGCTTTCTTTTCTTCTTCGAAGCGGTTGACAAGGCGTTCGAACACACGCAGCAACTTGTACAGCGTCACCGATTCCATTTCGGCATCGGCGAGGGCGTGTTCGGCTAATTTGCGCAGTTCGGCACTGGCAAAGCCGCGCGGGTTCATAAAAGCGCGCACTTCTTCTAGGCGGCGCAGGTCTTCCAGCACACTTTTGTAGCGTTTGTACTCCAGCAGGCGGTCGACGAGTTCGCGGCGCGGGTCAATTTCGTTACCCTCATCGTCTATTTGCTTTCTGGGCAACAGCATTTTGGCCTTGATCCGCATCAATGTAGCGGCCACCACGATAAACTCGGATGCCAGGTCGACGCTCATGGCTTCCATTTGCCGCAAATAGCCCAGAAAATCGTCGGTAATCTGCGCAATAGGTATGTTGTAAATATCCAGTTCGTCCCGCTCGATGAAGAAGAGCAGGAGGTCGAACGGCCCCTCGAACGCGGGGAGTTTTATGGTGAAGGTTTCAGCCACCTTAGTTATCAGTTATCGGTTATTAGTTATCCGTTGTCAGTTATCTGTTATCAGGGTGGTAAAGATACATTTGCACGTTAATACGGCACCACAAATAGAGTGGCTATATTATTGTGACAAATGTATCTTTACCACCCTGATAACTAATAACCGATAACAGATAACTACGTTGGCGCTCTATCTCATTCCCGTTCCCATTGCAGAAAATGCGTTGCATACCATTCCGCCGTATGTACAGGAAACGGCCCGGCGGCTGGAGGTGTTTATTGTGGAACGGGCCAAAACGGCGCGGCATTTTATCAAAAGCATCGGGCCGGAGCGGCCGCTGCCCGAATTGGTATTTGTAGAAATGCCGCAGCATGAAACGGATGTGGCCAACAAGCGCAGCGCGGCGGACAATGAGGCAGAACAAACATTTTTACAAGCCATCAAGGCCGGAAAAGACGTGGGGTTGCTCTCCGAAGCCGGTTGCCCGGGCGTAGCCGACCCCGGTGCGCATATTGTGGCGCTGGCGCACCGAAAAGGTGTGAAAGTAGTGCCGCTGGTAGGCCCGTCGTCGCTGCTGCTGGCCTTGATGGCTTCGGGCATGAACGGGCAAAAATTCGCATTTCACGGGTATTTGTCGGCCAAACGCCCCGAACTGGCGGCCGATTTGCGGCGACTGGAAAACCAGGCCCGGCAACAAAACCAAACCCAACTTTTTATCGAAACACCTTATCGCTCGCAAATGGTGGTGGAAGTGGCGCTCGAAACCCTGCAACCCGGCACCATTTTCGGACTGGCACAAGACCTTACCGGCGAGGGCGAACTGCTGCGTTCGCTGCCCGTGCGGGACTGGAAAAAAGAAAAGCCTGTGCTGGGGAAATTGCCGTGTGTGTTTATGGTAGGAGGCGGTTGAATCAGGATTTTGGGGCGTTTGAATCAGGATTTTTGGGATTTAAAGGATTAGAAGGATTCCGACTGAGCGTGTACAATAATTGTACCGTGGTCAAGCAGTCTGGTTAGAATCAGATTCAAATACAATTAATAAAATTCAAAAAATTGTACACCCTACGTCGGTAATCCTTCTAATCCTTTAAATCCCAAAAATCCTGATTCAAACGCCCTTCCTACAACTTCTCCAGCACAAAATCCGTCAGTTTGGTAAACAAGTGCCGCGTGGCATTATCCCCGTAAATGCCGTGGTTGCGATTGGGATAGTAGTAGGTATCGAACTGTTTTCCGGCTTTCACCAACGCATTGATCATTTCGGTGGTTTGTTGCCAGTGTACATTGTCGTCGGCCGTACCGTGGCAAATCAGGTAGTTGTCGCCGCGCAGCAGGGAAGCAAAATTGACGGGTGAATTCTCATCATATCCCGCCGCATTGTCTTTCATGGTGTGCATGTAGCGTTCGGTGTACGCCGAATCATACCATTTCCAGTTGGTAACGGGCGCTACGGCCATCGCCATTTTAAATACGTCATTGCCCTTGAGGATGCAGGAAGTGCTCAGGTAGCCGCCGAAACTCCAGCCCCAGATACCGATTCTGCCCGGGTCGACCCAGGGTTGTGCCCGGAAATAGCGGGCGGCGGCAATCTGGTCTTCCGTTTCGTATTTGCCGAGTTGCAGTTGGGTGCATTTTTTGAAATCGCGCCCGCGGCCGCCGGTGCCCCGGTTGTCGATGCTCACGATGACGTAGCCTTTTTGTACCAGCATCTGGTGCCAATTGCCCACGTATCCGTCGTAGGAATTTTGCACGGTTTGGGAGCCGGGGCCGCCGTAGTTATCGAACAACACCGGGTATTTCCGCGTAGAGTCCATGCGGGCGGGCTGCATAATGCTCGCATTCAGCACGATGCTATCGTTGATCTTGATCTGAAAGAATTTCTTATCGACAAAACCGTACTCGCGGCGGAGACCGACCACGCGGCTGTTGTTGATGAGGGTGCGCAGGGTTTCGCCGCTTCGTTTGCGCAGGGTGACTACCGGCGGCGTATTGGCGTCCTGCCAGGTGTGGGTGAAATATTCGAACGTAGGGCTAAAAACCACTTCGTTGGTGCCCGCTCCGGGCGTCATCAGTCGCGGCGCAGCACCCGAGAGGCTGCCTTCCCACACCTGCCGGTCGAGCGGTGTCGGGGAGGCCGTCTGGTAGTAAAATATTCCGTTTTTCTCGTCTACACCATAAAAAGCGGTCACATCGATATTGCCCGGCGTGAGGTCGACGCCCGCATCACCGGATGTTCCGTTGAATTTGTGGATGTGCTGGTAACCGCTGCGCTCACTGGTCAAAAGGAAACCGCCCTGTTGGAGCAGAATAAGTTTGTTTTCCGACTCCAGTTCGACGTAGGCCGCGTCTGTTTCGCGGAGTACCAGGCGCGTAGGCACCCATTTTTGAGGCTCTTCAGGGTCGGAAATGATGCGTTCGGGCACGGCCTGGAGCAATTCCAGGGTATCCTGTCGGCGGTTCAGGCGGCTCATAATCAACTTATTGTCAGGGCTCCAGTTGATACGGGGCACATAGTCGTCCGTTTCCAGGCCCATCAATTCCCCTTTCATCGCGCCTGCATCGGCATCGTACAGGTGTACGCTGACTACCGAGTTTTGAGCGCCTACTTTCGGGTATTTGAAGGTGCTGCGGCGCGGGTAGTTGCCGCCTTCATACCAGGTAAGCGGAAATTCAGGCACATTGGTTTCATCAAAACGGATGAATGCCAGCATCGATCCATTGGGGCTCCATTTGGTAGCCACCATGCCATCGCCATCAACCGGGCTGAACTCTTCTTCATACACCCAGTCGGGCAGGCCGTTGATGATCTTGTTTTTGGCGCCATCGCGGGTAACCTGCGTTGTTTTTTTGGTTTCTAAATCCTTGACAAACAAATTATTGCCTGCTACGAATGCTACACGGTCGCCATCGGGAGAGAGGGCAACGAACTGCTGTTTTCCTGATTCATACACGGGTGTCGTTTCACCCGATTTGAGGTTGTACACAAAGTAATTGGCCAGTACGGAATGCCGATACACCGGTTCGGAGGCGGTGCGCAACAGCAGCAATGTTTCGTCCTCGCTGAACTCGAACTGGTCAAATTCGGCGGCAGCCGTCGGCAGTTTCAAGGTGAGCACCGAATCAAATTTTTCATTCAATACACTGTGCAGGTGCAGTTTGCCTTCATCCAGGTCAATATAGTGCAGACCGTCTTTCATGTACTGGTACTTGGCGCCGGACGAGGGATAGAACTTGTAAAACAGAAAGCAATCGTCGAGGGTAATCTGTTTCTGGGCCGTTAGAAAGCCCGCGCAGCAAAGCAGGGTGGCAAGGACAAGCGTTTTTTTCATCTTGAAATAAGCAGATTTGGCAAGCCACAAGGTAAAACGCCGCTCCGAAAGATGGCTGGAAATCCGACAAAGGCGCTGTTCAGGCGACATTTGGACAGGTTTCCGGCTGTGTGAAGTGAGCGGGGTCGTATTTTTGTTGGGCTTGCGGTTCGTGTTCTCTTGGCATTTTTTTTAACACAAAGTACACCAGGGTTTGCGCAAAGGACACGAAGCGTAGCGTACACCGTTCGTATTTTCAATCATTTGTACGGAATCATGATGCTCCGATTTTTTTCATTCGCCACTTTTCTTGTGGCAGGTATGCTGCTCAGCGGCCATTTTTGGGAAAAACAAACCTCCAGCCCAATATCCCTTTCAAATCAGCAGGAGCCTCCCACCGAGCAACCCGAAGAACTGGGCCAGGTGCATTGGCTCCGCGACCTCGATGCAGGCCGCAAAGAGGCCCGGAAAATAGGCAAACCTTTGCTGATTTTGTTTCAGGAGGTGCCCGGATGTTCCAATTGCACGCGTTATGGCAACTACACGCTTTCGCACCCGCTGATCGTGGAAGCGATCGAGACGTATTTCGTGCCGGTGTGCATTTACAACAACAAAGGCGGCAAGGACGGCGAAGCCCTCAAAACCTTTGGCGAGCCGGCCTGGAACAACCCTGTGGTACGCATTGTGCAGCCTGACAACCAGGATGTTGTGTCGCGCATATCCAATTTTAACTCGCCTGCCCAACTCGTGCGCGGCATGCGTGCAGCGCTCGAAGCCACCGACCGCGAAGCGCCGCAATACCTCGATTTGCTGCTGGAAGAACTCGCCGCACGCGAAATCGGGCTGGAAACGGCTACTTTTTCGATGTATTGTTTCTGGAGCGGAGAAGGCACCTTAGGTAGTATACCAGGCGTCGTCGAAACAGAACCCGGTTTTCAGGATGGCAAGGAAGTGGTGCAGGTAAAATTCAACCCCACTGTGGTGAAAAAAGAAGAACTGGAGGCCCTCACCCAACCCAAAGGCATCAAAACCTGCGGCTGGAATGGTGGTTTCAGCAGCGACCGGGAGCCGAAATATTACCTGGCGCAAACGGATTACAAGTTTGTACCCATGACCTCGCTGCAAGCCTGCCGCGCCAATAGTTTGGTAGGCAAAAACCAGTCGCCGGATGCCTTGCTTTCACCTCGCCAGCGCGCTATCCTCGAAAAAATCCGGCAAAACCCGAAAAGCAAGGCCAAAAATGTGATCGGGAAAGATTTAAAGAAAGCCTGGGAAATGGCAGGCGGCGTGTAGGGGATTCGCCGTTTTGTTTACCCATCGGGCAGGAATGGGAAAACGGATGAAACGCTTTTTTTACAAATTCACTACATTTCGGCCCAAACTGCCAATGCATGTTATTCTGGACGGCCATTTTTACCTGGATTGCGATTGTATACGGCGCTGTATGCGCGCTGTTCTACTTCGGGCAGGACTTTTTCTTTTTCCGTCCGGAACGGTTACCGAAGTGGTTTACCTACCAGTATCCGTTTCCGTTTCAGGAAGTCAATTTCGAGATGGAAGACGGCGGCACCGTCAATGCCCTGCATTTCAAAGTGCCCAACAGCAAGGGCGTCGTATTTTACATCAAGGGAAATTCGAGAAGCATCAAGGGCTGGGGCAAATTTGCCAAGGATTTTGTAGGCAAAGGCTTTGATTTTTTTATTCTCGACTACCGTGGTTTTGGCAAAAGCCGCGGGCGACGCACCGAAGAAATCCTGTTTTCCGACCTTCAACAGGTGTACAAATGGCTGGCTTCGGAATATGAAGAAGAGCAGATTGTGTTGTACGGCCGCTCTCTCGGCAGCGGACTGGCGGCGCGCATTGCGTCGTGGAACACCCCACGCATGTTGATTCTCGATTGCCCTTATTATTCGTTTTTGTACCATATCAAGCGCTACGGGTTCATTTTGCCGCTCAATTGGCTCTTGCGTTACCATATCCGCACGGATCGGTTTGTAAAAAAAGTGCAGGTGCCGATATATATCCTGCACGGCTCCAAAGACCGGCTGATTCCTTACAAACAAAGCGAAATGTTGCGCCAACTGGCGCCGGATCGCATCCGACTATTCCCGATTGTGGGCGCGGGCCACAACAACCTGCCGGAATTTCCGGCGTACCATGATTTGTTGTACGATATTTTGCACGAGGAAGTAGACACGGATTTCGCGGATAAAAAAACGGAGTTACACGGATTGGGTTGAGGTGAAGGGAAATTTGCTCTCTCACTATTGACCAATCTGTGTAACTAGACACGGATTTCGCGGATAAAAAAAACGGAGTTACACGGATTGGATTGAGGTGAAGAGGAATTTGTTCTTCACCTCAATCCAATCCGTGTAACTCCGTTTTTTTTATCCGCGAAATCCGTGTTACTTATTCGTCACCGTCGCCTTCAAACGCTTCAAAATCGAACAACAGGCTGAAACGCAGCGTATTATCGAGCGGGTTGCGCTGGTTGGTAGTTGGTACCAGGTACGAGAAATTAAGGCCGAACACATTGTATTTCACGCCGAGGCCCACGCTGAAGTATTTGCGGTTGCCTTTTGAATAGTGCTCGTAGAAGTAGCCGGTACGGATAGCAAACTGGTCGTCGTACCAGTATTCCAGGCCCGCGCCGATGGTGATTTCTTTCAGTTCTTCGCTGAAACCGCCCGGTGCGTCGCCGAAGGATTTGAACACGCCCCGAATCGGCGAGTACTGCTTGTAGTCAGGCGTATCATCACCGTCTTCATCAATTTCAGGGCGCGGTGTAGGCACCATCAGTTTGTTGAAATCGGTGGTAAACGTCAGGGTATTGTACTCATCGAGGTTTACTTTCCAGGCAGCGCCGATACCCAGGTTGCTGGGGATGTAGTCGCGGTTGATGGAGTTGGTGTACGTAATTTTCGAGCCCAGGTTAGTGAGGGCAGTACCGATGGTCAGTTCACTTTTTACGTTGTTGATTTCCAGCGGCGCCTTGTACGTAAAGGAAATGTCGGCAGCACCGGCGAGGCCCGGTTTGATTTCGTTGCCTTCCACCACGCGGCCGGTAGCCAGGTTGGAGTAGATGAATTTGGCCCCTACGGCAGCCGAAAAACGTTCGGTCAGTTTGCGGGCATAAGCGCCGGTCACTTCGAATTCGTTGGGGCGACCCTGGCCGAGCGACTGGCCATTTTCGTCCGTAAATTCGATATCGCCCAGCGAGAAATAACGCAGGCCGAAACCGGCTGTCTGGAATTTGTCGATTTTGAAATAGCCTGACAGGTAGGCCAGGTACACGTCGTTGAGGCCCAGGTTGCGCATCCAGGGGGTGTAGGTGGCTGCCAGCGAGATGTTTTTATCAGCAAAAGCCAGTTTCGACTGGTTGTAGTGCATACCATTCGGGTCGGCCGACGTAGCGATACCGACATCGCCCATGGCGCCGCCGCGTGCATCGGGCACGATGCGAAGGAAAGGAACAGCCGAAGTCACAGCGTTGGCGCAACGCTCACCTGTGATCGGGTTATTACCGTTGATACATTTCGGCTGTATCTGGGCATGTACCGCCGTAGCCGCCAGTGCGAATATCGTTGCCAGCAACGCCGGAGCAAGTGATTTCTTCATGAGTGTAAAAATTGATGTGTTTAGTGGCAAAATTTGACCCGACCTGATTTTGTGACGGTGAAGGGTATAGTTTTTTTAGCAAAAAGTGTGCAAAAGTAGGGTAATCACGCGGCTTTTTGAAGTTTTTGTTTCCCGGGATAGCAAGGTTTTTGTTATTTAAGCGGGAAAACCCTGAAAAACAGTATTCAGCCGCTTATTTCAAAATGACGAGTTTTTCAAATTCGCTCTCCGCCGTTACGGAACTTCCCGACAAGTCGGTACCACGTACTTTCACCCGGTACAGGTAAACACCACGCGCCAGCCGGTCGCCGTAGTCGTCGAGGCCATTCCATTGAATGTCCGTCACCCGGAAGCCATCGGGGTTGGAAGCGTGCTGAATGGTTTTGACCAATTTGCCCGACACGGTGAAAATGCTGATTTGTACATCCAGCACTTGACCAGCCAGGTTGTGTTCAAACTGGAAATAGGTATTCGTAGTAAAAGGATTCGGGTAGTTCAGCACATGGTCGATGGCTGCTTTTCCGTCTTCGGCCACTACAAATTCCGTGTAGCCTTCGCCGGGGTTATTGGCTACGTCCCAGCCTTTTACCTGAAGCGTATGACGGCCCGTTGTCAGGTTGCGCAAAGGGAAAATGGCTTGCCCGCGGCGGTAATTATCCTGCTCGCTGACGTAAAAATCATTCAACACAATGGTTTCCAGCACATTGCCATCGAGCACAGCCGTCAGGTCGTGTCCAAGCCCCGTAGCGCTCACATTCATGCCGTGGTCGTCGGAGCATTTTACCAGCACTTTGGGATTGTTGTCGGTAATACCGCCGCTGACGAATGCATCTGTGTTGAGGTAAGGCGTCACGACGGGTGCTTTGTCGTCCTGAATCTGGTTGGCATTTCCGCCGATCACAATATTTTTATCAGCGCCTGCGGCATCCAGCGGAGAGCCGTTTTCGGCGTAGTAACTGATTTTTGCCGGGCCGTAGTTGTATTCAATATCCTTGGGCACCACAAATTCGATGGCAAAACGGCCGCCCGTAACAGTCGCAATTCCTTTAAAAAGGATATTGCGTTGTACCTGAAACTCTTCGTATCCGCTCGTAGGGTCTTGCACCAAGGTACGCAGCGTTTGAACCTTGTCGAATACCGACACATACACACGGCCATTGAAACTGCTGAGCAGACTGCCCAGCGTATCGGTCACAACGCCTTCGATTTTTACCGGCATCAGCGCTTTCAGGGTATCTGGCTGCCCTGCCACTACTTCGTGGCCGTTGATTTTGGTGGTGGCCACGCGGTATTCCGGCATGGCAAGAAACATCGCCGGGTCGCCCAGCAGGGTAAATCGGCGCGCATTGTCCTGATCGGAAGTCAAAGAGTTTTTTGCATCCTTCAGGATGTCGCCGATGCTGCGGTACTGCCCATTCACCCGTTTGAAAATGAAGCGCTGCACGGCATCGGTCAGGATATTGTTGCCACCGATAAATACGGCGCGTACGGTAGTAAACAGCGCAATAGCGCCCGAATTGGGTTTCAGAAGCGCCTGTTCACCGCCTGTTACCAGCGAATAGTCGTCGTAGCCGCCAAAAGAGCAGGTGGCGGTAACAATCAGCGGGTAGCGCCCGGGGTTTTCCCATCCTGCAATGTCGTTGTTGGTCACCACGCGTTCCTGCGCCAGTCCGCGCGGGCCGCCGTGGCCGATGTATTGCAGCAGCAAAGCGCCTTTAAACACCTCGGAATTCACAGCCGCCTGCGCATCCGGGTAGCGTTGGCCACCGGAAGTAGCCACTTGCTGATAGGCGTCGAAATAGATTTTATCGACATTGAACCAGGATTCTGTGGCAGCCGTAGCGTTGGCGAGGTCTTCTGCCTGGTTGAGGTGTACATTGCTGTCTTCATCGTCGGCCAGGAACGTCGTGCGCAAGTGCCAGTCGCCCAGGGTAGAAGGCGATTGGTCGTAAGCCATAATTTTATCCACCACCACCTGTGCTTCCGAAGGAGCGTCGACGGTCAGTCGGCCGACCGCAATATCGAGCGCACCGGAGAGGTTTCCGCCTTCGTTGTCGTTGAGCAGCGCAAAAAAGTCGTCAGAAGGGTAAGAGGTAATCGGGCTGAACGATTCCGGTGTTTCAAAAACAGGAATATAATCGCGGTTGGCCGTCGAATTGGTCACATTTCGAGGGTCGAAAGAACCGTCGCCCAACAACAGCAGGTATTCAAATTTATCCGGGTTGCGGTCGTACAGCATACGGGCAAAATCGCGGATGGCTACCGGGTCTTTTGCGCCGGAAGAGAACTCGTTGTAGAGTTGAAAGATATTGACGGTTGCGACGTTCAGGTTGCTGAAACTGCGGCGATGTTCGGCTAATTGTTGGGCTTGCGCTTCAAAATCGGGGTGATAAATGATAGCCATGTGCAGGTTTTCCAGCGCATGAATATTCTGATTGGCCACTTTCCCGGCTACGGATTCCGGTTTGGGGAATACCGCATTGTCGGCAAATGCGATAAAACTTTTGAGGGTGGTAGTAACGGCGCCAAATTCGACGGTACCGCCATTTTGTGTTTTTTGCTGAATAAAAGGAAGTCGCGGATTGCTGATGTCCCAAACGGTGAGGTTGCCACTCGCTCCGCTGAGACGGAAGGTGGTGGCGGCTTGTGCCAGGCTGCTCAGATCGCGAAATTCCAAAATCGAGCCGCTCATAGTCAGGCGACGGCGGGCATTGATTTCGATATAATCCAGCCAGCCTTCACTTTGTTGGGAGGTTTCCTGGTACTGAATTTTCACGTCAAACTGGTCGCCCGTAGGTTGGAAACTGCCTTGAATTACACCCAAACCGGCAAAAGAGGCTTCGTTGTTGCTCACGTCGACGCCATTGATGGTTTTGGAAAGCGTTACGGCGCCCGCTGCCAGCCGCACGACTGTGCTGACGCTGGAACGGCCTGCAAATTCGGCCCGTACACGCGCCACACTGCCAGGTACGACGTTGGGGAAATTGAATGCGTAATTGCGTTCGCGGGTTTGGTAAAAATAATCGCCAAACCATTTTTTGCCTGCGCCCTGGGCGGAAGTAGAAAAATCGAGCAGGTTGACCTTGTCGTCTTCAATTCTGATGAAGTCGTCGAAGGTTTCGGTAACGACGGAGGCCTGCACACTGGTTTGTTCGCTCATACGCAAGCCATTTCCATCGCCGGTTTTGACAAAATACCAGCCGCGGTTATCATACAGATTGGTACGAACGGTCAGTTCCGGATCCACAGCGCCGGGACGATAGGTCCAAGGGCTGGGACCAACAGCGTACATCAGGATATAGTCGCCCTGGTCAAATTTACCATCCGACTCGCCTACCACCAGCACGGCATTTTCCGTCAGGTCGTCGGCACGTGTATCCATATTGCGTTCCGGGAGCATACCGGCCGCATTTCCATATATCCGGATAGTGCGCGGGTCGAGGTTATCGAGGTTGCTGATACCCAGTTCATTTTTCAGAAATGCATAGTCGAGTTTGTAAATGCCCGACTGGGCCACGCCGAATTTATACAGGGTACCTGCATTCAGGGCGGAAGTATAGGTATAAGGGCCGCCGCGTTCCTGAACGGAAGCAGGCACCGGCGTGGCGCGAATATTCAGAGAAAAGCCGGTGACACGTTCGTAGCCGCTACCGGTTTTGCGGATAGGAACAAAACGAACGCGGGCAAAAAATTTGTTGCGTTCCTGCTCCAGGCTCACCTGCACCTGCACCTCTGCTTCGATGGGTGTAAGTCCGCCGGGTAGCGGAGCATAGGCAAACGATTCAAACTGCATGGAATTGGTTTCCACGCTGAGCGTGGAGCGGCCGGAAAGCGGAATTCTTTCAGAAAAAACCGGCAAGCCCGCTGCGTCATCGCTGAATGTGGCGCCTTTGAATGTCCAGTAGCGCAACACGTCGCCGCTTGCCTGTGTAAATTCAGAAGGCCCGGCAGCCCATTCGACATTGCGGGTAAAAGAAATGGAGGATTGTGCATGCAGCATGTGCATGGCTCCTGCAACAAATAACAGACCGAGTAAAGCGTTTTTCATTCCCCAGATACAGTTTTGGAAAGTTGATGGTAATGGCGCGGGCCGATGGAATCGGGTTGCCCCGTTTGAATATTTTTTGAAGAAGGGAAACAGAAGGCGGCACGGCAATTTGCTTGCCCGGCATACAAAGGTCTGTTAAAAAACAGGTTTAAAACTGCACAATTTACATTTTGGCTTGATATGGCATTTGGCGCTTTAAAAGCCCCGTCATACATTCGCCGGGTACAAAACATCGTCCTGCACCACCAGCGGCCCGAACAGTTTTTTTGGTTCCGAATGCTTTGATTTCGTACCGGCAAACTCTGCTGCCCGCTGCCCGACCAAATTATTTATGAAACAAGATCGTATCCTCATTATCGGCGCCGGAGGCCAGATAGGCGCCGTTCTGACAGAAGCGCTGCGCGAAGTACACAAACCCGACAATGTTATTGCCACTGACCTGCGCGACCTGGGCGAACAAGATGGCCCCACAGACGTGCTTGACGCGCTCGATGGAGCAGCCCTGGAGGCGCTTGTCAAAAAATGGCGCATCAACCAGATTTACCACCTGGCAGCCATTCTGAGTGCCAATGGTGAAAAAAATCCGCTCTGGGCCTGGGATATCAACATGCGCAGCCTGTTTAATGTGCTGGAAATCAGTCGTCAGCGCCAGTTGGCAAAAGTGTACTACCCTTCCTCTATTGCTGTTTTTGGGCGGGAGGCGAGCCATTTCAACACGCCACAGTATGAAGTATTGATACCCGAAACCGTGTACGGCATCAGCAAGGTAGCCGGCGAGAACTGGGCCAACTACTACTACCGCAGGTATGGTGTCGATGTGCGTTCGATCCGATACCCCGGCATCATTGGCTACCAGAGTATGCCCGGCGGTGGCACCACCGATTATGCGGTGGATATTTACCACTATGCTGTGCAAAACAAAGCGTATGAGTGTTTTCTCAGCGCCCATACACGATTGCCCATGTTGTACATGCCCGACGCCATTCGCGGCACGCTGGAACTGATGGAGGCGCCTTCCAATCGCCTGTCGGTGCGTACGAGTTACAACCTGGCGGGCATGAGTTTTACACCGGAGGAAGTGACAGCCAGTATTCGCAAGGAAGTGCCCGGGTTCAAAATCACGCATAAACCCGATTTTCGGCAGGCCATAGCCGATTCCTGGCCGGCCAGCATCGACGACTCGGCAGCCAGAAACGACTGGGGCTGGAACCCTGAATTCGACCTGGATGCCATGACGAGAGACATGTTGTTTCACCTGGCTGCCAAGTACCAGGTGGAAAATGTGTAGCAGCCAGAGCAAGTGAAAAGGTTGGGCCTCCGTGCAATGATTCCAAAGCGGGGTGGTCTTTTACCGGGTTTCATACACAGGAGGATTTTGCGACCTGTACTTTTGCTATATTACGCTCCTAAATCAATGACGTGTGCTATGCTGACAAAAACTATTTGCTCCTTGTGGTTAAGTCTGGCAGCCTTCTTCCCGGCCTTCGGACAATCGGGCTTCTTTATGTCGCCAGGGCAGAAACAGGTTGATATTCCTTTTGAATATAACAATAATTTCATCATCCTGACGGTCACCATGAACGGCACGATGCCGCTCCGTTTTATTTTCGATACGGGCGCCGAGCACACGATTCTCAGCAAACGGGAAATCGGCGATCTGATGAAAATCAAGTACGAACGCGAGTTCAGGGTGAAGGGTTCCGATCTAAAAACCGACCTTATTGCTTACTTAGCCAGAAAAATCCGGTTTGACATACCCAACAAGGTGGTGGCCCCGCGAGAAGACATTCTGGTGCTGGAGGAAGATTATTTCCGTTTTGAAGAATACGCTGGCGTGAATGTTCATGGGATCATGAGCGGGAATGTCTTTTCAAAATACATCACTCGTATCAATTACGACAAACGTGTCATTACCCTGTTTGATCGGGACGGTTTCAAAATCAGGGGTGATTACAGCGCCATTCCAGTAGAGATTTACCGCAATAAAATGTACATGCGCGCACCCCTGGAGCCGGTTCGCGACTCTTCCGCCATGGTAAAATTGCTGATCGACACAGGCGCCGGGTTGCCCCTGCTGCTGTTTTCCAATACACACCCACTGGTGCATCCTCCTGCCAATGCTATTGTATCCAACATCGGGATGGGCCTGGGCGGCTACCTGGAGGGTTTTACTGGTAGGGTCAACGGACTTGGTATTGGCCAATTCAGACAATCCAACATTATTACCTACTTTCAAACGCTGGATACGGCAGGAATAAATATGGAATACCTGAACGGACGCAACGGCCTGGTTGGAAACGCCATGCTAAGTCGTTTCACAGTTATTCTCGATTACCATAATTTCAAGATATGGCTAAAACCGGGCAGGGCCTATAAAAGTGAGTTCAAATACGACCGCAGTGGACTCAATATCATCACTTCCGGGGTTTCGCTGAATAGTTTCATCGTACAAACCGTGCAGCCACACTCTCCTGCCGAAGAAGCGGGCATCTTGAAAGGTGATCAGATCGTTCGTGTGGGGCTGGCGCCCACTTCAATTCTCAATCTGGCCGACTTGCAGCGTATTTTTCAAAAAAAGGTGGGCAAAAAAATCCGTTTGGTCGTGAAAAGAGACGGAAAAAAGTTGAAAAAAACGCTGGTATTGAGAGACTTGATTTAGTGGTGAGTAGTGAGTGGTGAGTAGTGAGTGGTGAGTAGTGAGTAGTGAGTGTTATGTACTTTGCTTTTGGGCACTCTTTCTCAGAAGCCGAAAGCAAAGTACATAACACTCACTACTCACCACTCACCACTCACTACTCACTACTCACTTCTGCATTCTCATAAAATGATACAACCCTGCTTCATCGATCACGCCCAGCAAGCCGGTGTCGTCGGCTACAGCGATGATCGGATTGCCTTGTTGGCGAATGAGGTAGAATACGCGTTGAAGGGATTCTTCCGGTGAAACGACTTCCACCTTTTGGGTAAACTGAGCAATTTCCTGGCTCAGCATATTCTTTTTTATCGCTGCCACAATGCTGTTTTCTTCGAGCATACCTGTCAGTTGATCGTCGAGGTCGAACACGAGAAAATGGCGTTCCAGGCCCTGTTGCAGCAGGGCTGCGGCTGATTGCATCCAGTCGTTGCCATGCATACGGGTAAATTGTGGGCGCAACAGGTCGGCGGCTTTATAGCGCCGCAGGAAATCATCGAGTTGCACCATAGCGTTCTCGGAGCGGGCGGTGGTAAACACAAAAAGGCCTACCAGTGCAAGGGTAAACGCACTCGACCACAAACCATAGGCGATGAACAAGGCCGCAATGGCCTGTCCCACCCATGCAGCCCATTGTGTAGCGCGTACGCGCCCCCATTTCATGGCCATTAGAGAACGGAAAATGCGGCCGCCGTCCATCGGGAATGCCGGAATCAGGTTGAACAGCACCAAACCGATATTGGTAGCCACCAGCACAGGCAGGTAGAACAAGAGTCCCGAGGGCTGAATACCGCTTTCTTCCAGTATCAGGTTCGTATCATCGTCAGCCGCAAACGAGAACTGCTGGTTTAAAAACCATTTAAAAAACTCCCAGCGCTCTTCGCGGAATACCAAAACGCTGACGCCGAGCAAGAGCAGGGCAATGGCGACATTCACGAGCGGGCCCGCAATAGCCACGACAAATTCCTGCGAGGGTTTTTCCGGCATTTTTTCCAGCCGCGCAATACCGCCGATGGGTGTCAGGATAATATCGTGTGTGTCCACATCATAGCGGCGGGCGGTGAGCGCATGCCCGTATTCGTGCAGCAATACGCACCCGAACAAGGCCACAAAAAAGCCCATCAGCCACAAGGTACCCATCAGATCGAGGCTGTTTTCATAGCCAATCCAGAGGGCGTACAAAAAAATCAGTCCGAAACTCCAATGCAGATGAACAGGAATGCCAAACCAGGTAAAAAGTCTCAGAGAACCGCGCATACAGTAGTTAATTCGAATTTTTTTGAGGCTTCAAAGGCTTTTGAGCCATCACAATGTATTGATAATCCAGCGCAGCCTGATCCACTTTGTCGATGCTGAAACCTGCCTCCATCAGTTCGCGCTGCACCTGGCCGATAGCGACTTTGTATTCGTCGGGAGGGCCTACAGGCAGGTTATTCTTTTTAAAATCGATGATAAGCACCTCCCCTCCCGGCGCGATGCCTTTCCAGAGGGTTTTGAGGTATTGCACGCGATGGCCGATATAACCATACGTATTGACCATGACTGCTGCGTCTACTTCTTCGGGTTTCAGCAGCGGGTCGTCGGGTTTGGCCAGCCGTGTTTCGAAACGGTCGCGGTAACGGTCGTCGAGCCGCACCCGCACGCTGTCCATGAAATTGATAAAACGTTTGTCAATATCGATCCCGATTACTTTTTTAGCCCTGGGCACCATTCGGAAAGTAAAGTATCCGGTTCCAGCGCCAATATCGGCCACTGTTTTGCCGTCCAGGTCGCCCAACAAGGAAATCACCATATTCGGTTTTTGCCAGATACCGCGGTCCTTGCTTTCATAATCGGCTACCAGGTTTTCAAAACTGCCGGCCCCGATTTTGGGTAATGGAGTTGGTTCGGATACCTGGGCTGCCGGTGTCGGCTGCCGGAGCATGGAGCCTGTGGGTTCCGACTGGTTGACAGCCTCCTCCCTACAGGCGGGCAACAGGAGCGTGGTCACAACAAACAAACAAACAATTTGGCGCATATCTTGGTGCATAGAACAACGCAAAAGTAGGGAAGTTCGTTGAAAGCATTGGAGCTGAAAAAGGCAGCATACCGGCATTTTGGACAACCATGCTTAAATAACAGATGAATTACCTTTTATCGCGGGGTCATATCTTTGCATTTTCCCGTGGCATATCAGAATCTGAAGAATGTTAATACAGGGGTATTTACTTGTAGCCTTAGTTCAAAAAGGCGTCTGTATCCCTGTATTTGACCGATGATTCGTTTTTCTAAACTGTTTCTTTACAAACTTTTGAAAATCAACTATTTAAACAGCCTGAAATCCCCTGAGGGGTTGGCATCTTTTTTTGCTGCACTACTGGTAGTGAGCATGATGCTGTCACCATTTCTATTGTCAATCAGCATGTGGGGACTGGTTGGCGTGGCTTTCTGGCATACCACTGTAAAACTGCAAGAGGCAGGCAAACTGGAGGCATTAAGCGGGCTAAAAGCGGCCTGGACAGTGTTGAAATATTCTTTTCAGCAATTTTTCAGGCGATCCGATTGCGTGGTAATGTCGCTGCTGCTGATCATTCCGGCTGTGAGTTATTTTTGGTCGATCAACTATGAGTTCTGGCTCGAAAGAACTCGGGTGCGTATTCCGTTTTTTGTGATGCCCTGGGTATTTGCCAATTTCCCGAACCTGTCAAAATATCAGTACCGCAGCGTTTTGTACGTGCTGTTTTGGTCCGTTTTTTTGATCTGTATCGGAGTAGGAATCAACCTTGCGCTGCACACGGAAGAAATATTAACCAATCTGGGACAGGGACAGCCCATTCCTGTACCGCGTAATCATATCCGGTTCAACCTGATCCTGGCCACGGCCATTCTGGTGGGCGGCTGGCTTTGGGAGCAGCGCTATGTCTGGCGTTTTGAATGGGAAAGAAAAGCCTTGATGGCAGCAGTTATACTGCTGTTTGTCTTTATTCATGTGCTGTCGGTGCGCAGCGGTATCGTTACCCTGTATGCAGCGTTGGTGTTCAGTGTCATCCGGTTCATTATTCGTACCCGCCGATGGAAGGCAGGGCTTGTTACGTTGCTTATTATTGTCATTACGCCTGTTATTGCCGTTTTGAGTATCCCCAGCCTGCAACAACGACTGGCCTATATGGCCTGGGACTGGAAACAATACCAGCGCAATGAAGGCGACAACTATTCCGACTCGGAGCGCTGGGTATCTTTTGCTGCCGGTATGCAGATGTGGCGCGAAAACCCCTGGTTGGGCGTGGGTACTGGCGATTTGCCGATGGAAGTGCAAAGCATTGTAAATGAAAGATTTACAAAATACACTATTGAACCCAAATTACCGCACAATCAGTTTATTTATATCCTGGCCGGCACCGGCGCCATCGGCCTGCTGCTCAGCCTCCTGGCCTTTATCTGGCCGATTGTGACCGGCGGATGGCGACATTTCTACCTGTTCGCCACTTTTCAAATCATTATTCTCATGTCGTTTTTGGTGGAATACACCATCGAAACATCCATAGGCGTCGCTTACTACCTTTTTTACCTGTTCTGGTTTGGGAAAATGGCGGAAGTGGAGCGCAAAACAACCTTCCGGGTTGATTATAGTCGTAAGTCCTGAGTCCTAAGTCCTGAGTCCGTAGAGTACACCTGATTACCCTTCCATTGAACTTCAAGCTGAAGCCAAAGGTAATCAGGTGTACTCTACGGACTCAGGACTTAGGACTCAGGACTTACGACTATAATCAACCCGCGCCGCCGCCCCCTGCGTACCGGAAACAACAGGTTTGACAAAGGCGGACAGCGCGGTTGGTTTCACTGGAAGGGTTATTTGTGGTCGAGCGGACGAATAGTGCCTGCTGCTCTTAATTGTTCCGTCAGGCTGGCTACGTCGGGGCCGAGGCTGGTTTTTATTTTTGACAGGGCATTTTGAACCGCCAGCAAGTTGGCTTTTCGGATAGCCGTGATGCTGTCATAGCCGTGGTAAAGGGCAATTTGTGCTTTGCCGGCGCCAGGGGCCACGTACCTGCCGATTACGGCGCCATTGGCATCCGTTATTTCCATTTGCAATTCCAGGTCGATCCTGTGAACAGAACATGGCACGCCAAACAAATTGACAACACCGGCGGTGAGTGCCATAGGAATGAGCCAGCCCCAGCCCGAATTGCGCCGCTGGTAAGAGAGCAATTTGAAGCGGGCATGCCCGTAGCGCAGGTTGTCGCGTGCATTGATGTTGTCGGCCAGTTCGTTGTCGAGTACATGAAATACGTCGCGCAAAGCCCCGTCGGTGGTGCCGTACACCTCCCAGGGCGAAGGGAAGTAGGGATCATAGGGCATACTCAACAGCATGACGTCGCGGTCGAGGGCAGCATAAAAAGCATCCTCAAAACTGCGCTCATGCACGAGCAATTCCAGGTTGGGCAGGCGCTCCGGAATGGGCTGTGCGGTGTGATAATCGGATACGTGTAGCGAACGGCAGGCGCCTGCAAACAGGGCCAGCAAGGCGGAAAAAAGAATGATGCGTCTCATATTGGAATTATTTTTCCAGCAAAAAGACGCCATAACTTCAGCCTGTGCAAGAGCCTGAAGCGGCTGGCAAGCAGGCTTAACACAGATTAACCAGCGCGGACAGAAAAGCCAATTCATTTAACAAATAAAATATTGATTATCAAATTTTTGAATTTTAGTTAAAATTAAATTCTTAAACTGCCAAATGAACTTTAACTGGCCGTGATATACCTTAATTTTAAAAAAGCAGGTTTGGGTCAATGATTTTCAAGCCCGGCAGGGGTTTTAAACAGTTTCTTACCTTCGCCTCATGCGTCGTACCATACCTTCCACCGACACCCTGGTTCAAGGCATTCGCTCGGGCGACCGGGTGATGCTCGGCCGGGCTATTACGCTTGTCGAAAGCACTTTGCCCGAGCATACAGAACGTGCGCAGGAGGTGGTAAATCATTTGCTGGAGCAATCCGACGCACGTCCTACCCTGCGCATCGGCATCACGGGCGCACCGGGCGTGGGCAAAAGCACACTCATAGAAGCGCTCGGGCTGTACCTCATCAGACAAGGCCACCGCGTGGCCGTTCTGGCCATCGACCCCAGCAGCGCCGTCAGCAAAGGCAGCATTCTGGGCGATAAAACGCGTATGGAACGCCTGTCTACCGAGCCCAATGCCTTCATTCGCCCTTCGCCTTCCGGTGAATCACTGGGCGGTGTGGCGCGTAAAACACGTGAAACCATTCTGTTGGTAGAAGCCGCCGGTTATGATATTGTACTGATTGAAACGGTAGGCGTAGGGCAGTCAGAAATTGCCGTACACAGCATGACGGATCTGTTTTTGCTGCTGCTGTTGCCGGGCGCGGGCGATGAATTGCAAGGCATCAAACGCGGTATAGTGGAAATGGCCGACCTGCTGGCTGTCAACAAGGCCGATGGCGACCGCCTGAGGCTGGCCCGCCAGGCACGTGCGCACTACCTCAATGCCGTACACTTGCTGCCTGCCAAACCCAGCGGATATGCGCCGCAAGTGCTGGAATGCAGTGCCGAGCAAGGTACCGGAATTCCTGAATTGTGGTTGGCCATGGAAACTTATCGCCAACAGGTAACAGAAAACGGGTTTCTTGTAAAAAATCGCCGTCAACAGGCTGCATACTGGTTCAAGGAAGCCTTGCAGGAAGGACTGCAAAGCCTCTTTTTTCAACAAGCGGAAATCAAGGAAAAATTAGCCGCGCTCGAACCGCTGATTCAGGAAGGCAAGGTATCTCCCTTCTCTGCGGCCCATGACCTACTGCAAATATTTATGTTGAAAAAAATGTAAAAAAGTATTGCAGATTTGAATTCTTTGTTTTTACCTTTGCAACACATAAATGAAGCGTGTTTTGATGGCCCGGCGGCGCGTATGAGCGCTGCTGGGTTTTTTTATTTGTATTGGCAGGCAGCCATTTTCACACCTTCGGCGTTATCGCGCATGAAATCTTCCACATCTCTGTGTCGGAGTTTTTACATCTACCCTGTTCAAGAAGGCGGCATTTTCTATTTTTGCGCCTCTTTTTGACAGGACGTCAGAAAAATCACTTTTTAGCGCTGAGCCCTTAGCGGCATCACAATCGTTACACACATGAGCAACCGCGACAACCTGCTGGGTGTTTTCTCTACTATTTACCGCTGGAGAAAAGCCATTCGGAACATTTGTCTGATTACGTTGATAGGAAGTATTGGCATCACCCTCTTGATGGATAATTACTACCAGGCAACCACCATTTTTTATCCGGCGAGCCCCGAACTTGCGAATCCTGAACTCATTTTCGGGTATACCAGCAAGGTAACGGAATATTTTGGCTCCGACCGCGACCTCGACCGCCTGGTGGAAATTGCCGTGAGCAATGAAGTGGTCGATTATATGGTAGGCAAATTCAACCTTTACGATCACTACGACATCGATTCTACCTCCAAACAGGGGCCGCATAAAGTGCGCAAGCAGTTCAGAAAACTTTACTCCGTACTGAAAAACAAAAACGACGCCATAGAACTCAGCATCGAGGACACCGATGCACAACTGGCAGCCGTAATGGCCAATGCCGCACGCGACAAGATAAATGCCATCGGACAGCGCCTCATAAAAAGCAGCCAGGCCACGCTGCTAGCAACGTTTGAGGACAATATGACCCGCAAGAAGTCTGAACTGACAACTTTAGCCGACAGCCTGAACAGGTTGAAAAAGTTTTACAATATCTATGACGCCGGCTCTCAAGGCGGGCAATTGGCAGAAAACCTCACCAAAGCCGAATCGGAAATCATCCGCGGCAAGGCGCGCCTGGAAGTTTTGGAAAACAACCCGCTTATCCCGCAGGATACCATCCAGTTTATCAAAGCCGATGTACGCGCCTACGAACGTGAATTATCGCGCCTTACTTCCCCTTCCAATAAAGATGATCGGCTCAATCTGGAGCGTTTCAACGAAGGATTGCCTCAGGTTTCTATCCTCGCCGATCTACACTATCAGGGACGCAAGCAGTTGAGTTACGACCTGGAACGCTACAACCAGATTCTGGCTGCCTACAAAACAGATATTCCATCCCTGCAACTGGTGGAAAGCGCCGAAATGCCCCGGATCAAAAGTCGCCCTGGCCGTACGGTTATTGTGCTTGCTGCCGTGGTGGCCGCTTTCTTTTTTGCAGTGCTGGCGGCACTTGTTGCCGATGCGTATCGGGATGTTAACTGGGAAGAAATTAAGAAGCAATGAGCAAATAAACTGACACCATGCTAAACCGCCTCTCCACCTTGCTCGGCATACCTGCCCATCACCCGCAACGCCTGTTGTTCGGCGTGTTGGCGGTATTGGGCGTGGCGTCGATCTGGGCAGGTATCGGTTTTCAGATGTGGTGGTTGCTGGGCATTCCTGTGGGCCTGACGCTGTTGTGGCTCACTGCCGTAGATTTCAAACGTATCTTTTTTCTGTTGCTGGCCAGTCTGCCCCTTTCCATGGAGCAGGAATTGCCGGGCGGCTTTGCTACCGATCTGCCGTCGGAGCAATTGATGTGGCTGCTCACGCTTTGCGGTATCGGCTGGTTTTTGCGCAATGCGCCGACGATTGACGGGCGCTTTTTGCGGCATCCGCTTACGCTGGCGCTGCTGCTGCACCTGTGCTGGATCGCCGTGAGCGTGGTGACCTCGCAGGATGTATACGTGTCGATAAAATACTTTCTGGCCAAAGGCTGGTACGTCATCGTGTTTTATTTTCTGGCGGCGCACCTGCTACGCACCGAACGCGATTTCAAGGCATTTTTCTGGTGGTTTTTGATACCGCTGCTGATCGCAGTGATTTCGGTTTTTGTACGCCACGCGGCCATCAATTTTTCCTTTCAGGATGTGGCGTATGTGATGGGGCCGTTTTTCCGCAACCACGTGATGTATGCATGTCTGCTGGCGATTTTTTTGCCTTTTGTGTGGTATGCCACGTATTGGTACAAGCGCTGGAGCGGCACGTGGTGGTTTCTGGTGCTGACGATTGTGTTTCTACTGGTGGCTATCAATTTTGCCTACACCCGCGCAGCGTATGTGGCCCTGCTGGCCGCGTTTGGCATTTACTGGATCATGCGCTGGCGGATGATGAAGTTGGCACTGCTGGGGTTTGTAGTAGTGCTGGGTATTTTTATCAGTTTTGTGGCCAGCAGCGACAACTGGCTGGAGTTTGCGCCCGACTACGAGCGCGCTATCACCCACCAACGTTTCGACAACCTGCTGGAAGCGACCACCAAACTCGAAGATATTTCCACTATGGAACGGGTGTACCGCTGGGTAGCGGCCACCTATATGATCAAGGAGCGCCCCTGGACAGGCTTCGGCCCCGGCAATTTCTACTTCTACTACACCAAATACACGGTGTCGAGTTTTAAAACTTACGTGAGCGACAACCCCGAACGCTCCGGCATTCACAACTACTACCTGATGACGGCCGTGGAACAAGGCCTGCCGGGGATGGTTATTTTTATTCTTTTTTCGGTGCTCGTCATGCTCTATGGCGAGCGGGTGTACCACCGCCTGCAACCCGGCTGGCGCCGCCGAATGGCCATTGCCGCGCTCATGTGCTTTATCCTCATCGACATGCTCATGCTGATGAACGACTTTGTGGAGACGGACAAGATTGGTTCGCTGTTTTTTATGTCAGTGGCAATGCTGGTGAATTTGGGTGGGGAGGAGTAGATTTGTGGTAGCGTAGTCCCCCTCAATGCTGCTCCGACACAAACAACATCGTATCCCTTACCGGCCGGTCTTTCAGCGACACTTCCAGTTTGATACTTCCAAATACATTGTGCGGATAGTGAATGCTATCGTACCCAAAAGCCACGAGCCAGTGCGTGCCTTCCGGTACCGGTTCGATACAGCCCCGCGCATCGGCGCCGGTTCTGAAAGTAGCATCGTAATAAGAAGGTGGCTGCTGGTAGCCGGGAAATGAATCGGCATTGAATTTCACATACACCGTGGCATTGGGAATGGGGTAATAGTGGTGCGAGGTTTGCACACAAATTTTGGTGGGCAAAGGGATGGTATCCGGCGCTTTCCGGCAGGCAAGGAAAGAAAGCAACAAAACAAGGGGTAGAAGTGGGTAGCGCATGGTGATAGTGATGTTGGATGAGGTCTTCAACGCCCGAAAATACAACTTTGTTTCCTCACCCGCCAGTCCTGCCAGTTTTGTACATTTGTCCCGCTGCCCGCCCGGCGGTTTTTACCTAACCACACCACCACCACCATGTCTACCACCACAAAGAAAACGGCAACGCGCAATTCATTGAAAGACAATGCACTGCCTGGCACCCGTATCATTACGCTCGACGAATTTATTATCCGCTCCGAAAAGGATTTCGATTACGCTACCGGCGAACTCACCGGCCTGCTGCGCGACATCGGGGTGGCTGCCAAAATCATCAACCGCGAGGTAAACAAGGCGGGGCTCGTCAACATCATCGGCGTAGCCGACAGCGGTGAAAACCAGAGCGGCGACACCCAGCAAAAACTCGACGTGTATGCCAACGAAAAACTCATCGAGTGCCTGCAAAACTCTGGTGAATGCTGCGCCATCGCTTCCGAGGAAGACGACGACATCATCCATGTGCCGGAGGTGGGCTCCAAACGAAGCCATTATGTGGTGATGTTCGATCCGCTCGACGGCTCGTCCAACATCGACGTGAACGTATCCGTCGGCACCATTTTCGCTATTTACCGCCGCCAAAGCGACGCCAGCGGACCTGCTACCCTCGAAGATTTTTTGCAACCCGGCTCACGGCAGGTAGCGGCTGGATATGTGCTCTACGGCACCAGTACCATTCTGGTGTACACCACGGGCCGGGGTGTCAACGGATTCACGCTCGACCCCAGCATCGGCGAATTCTGCCTCAGCCACCGCAACATGCGCATCCCGGAAACAGGTTCTACCTACTCTGTCAACCAGGGCTACTATTCCAAATTCGACCTGGAAATGCGCCGCTACATCGACCACTGCTCCGACCAGAACTACGGCCTGCGCTACATCGGCAGCATGGTGAGCGACATCCACCGCATCCTGATTCACGGCGGCATTTTCCTGTATCCGAGTACGCGCAAATACCCGAAAGGCAAACTGCGCCTGCTGTACGAATGCAATCCGCTGTCGATGATCGTCGAGCAGGCGGGCGGCAAGGCCATGAACACCCAACTCAAACGCATCCTCGACCTGGAACCTGCCGAACTGCACCAGCGCGGCACCATCGCGATCGGGTCGCCAGGCATGGTAGATGAATTGAAGGCGTTTATTGAGCGGTATTCGGCCTTACCCATATAAGTCGACAGTCCTGAGTCCTGAGTCCTCAGTCTGTAGCGTACACGATTGTACTTCTGGGCGGGTGGGGTTGTTTGGGAAAATATGGGGTGACATTAAACACTATTGAGAACGGGGCGTTTGTGCATGTTCAAGATAGACTGTTTATGAGCCTCTTATTCTTACTGCTTTTTCACCTGGCGCCGATTGGGGAGCCTGAACTCAAACTCGTTATGACCGATATTCGGGAGGCGAAAGGCCGGATTTACGTGGCCGTGTACGACTCGCCGAATAACTATATGTCATACGACCAAAGTAAAATCCGGGCGCGGCGCGTGCTGGATGTGCGCACCAATGGTTCCATGTCATGCGCATTTCCCGAATTGCCGCCGGGCTCGTATGCCATCACCTGTTTTCACGACATCAACAGCAATGGCGAATTAGACACCAATCTTTTTGGCATTCCGAGTGAGCCATACGGAGTTTCGAACAATGTGCGGCCCAAATTCCGCGCGGCCCGCTGGGACGAAGCGCGTTTTGAATGGAAAAAAGATGGAGCGCCGCTGACTATTCGTCTGGAAAAATGGTAGCAGGGCCCACGCTTTCGTGCGTACTGCCTACATTTGCTCCGTTCCAACAACCTCCACATGATTCGAGCAGAAAACGTTTTTAAAACTTTCGGCGTTCAGCAGGTGCTGAAAGGCATCAATTTTACCTTCGAAGCGGGCAAAAACAACCTGATTATCGGTCGTTCTGGCGCAGGCAAAACTGTGCTGCTGAAAATACTCGTTGGGCTACAAACGCCCACCACCGGGCATGTGTTCTACGACGACGTCAATTTCACCGCGCTCGATAAAGCGGGTATGCGCGCCATTCGCATGAAAATCGGCATGTTGTTCCAGGGCTCGGCTTTGTTCGATTCGCTCAGCGTGGAGGAGAACATCCGTTTCCCGCTCGATATGTTTACCAATAAGACCTACAAGGAAAAACTGGAGCGGGTCAACTATTGCCTCGAACGCGTCAACCTGGCTGGTAACAACAAAAAATACCCTTCAGAACTTTCAGGAGGTATGCAAAAACGCGTTGGTATAGCCCGCGCCATCGTGCTGGAGCCGCAATACCTGTTTTGCGACGAACCCAACTCGGGCCTCGACCCGAAAACGAGCATCCTGATCGACGAATTGATCAGCAGCATCACCCACGAAAACAACATCACCACCATCATCAACACCCACGATATGAACTCGGTGATGGAAATTGGCGAAAACATCTGTTTCCTTCATGAAGGTCGCCTCGAATGGAGCGGCCACAAGGATGAGGTACTGGCCAGCGACAATGAAAATTTACAGTCGTTTATATTCGCTTCCCCCTTCCTGCAACGCTTGCGAAAAGCAGCACTTAAATGAGTCCTGAGTCCTGAGTCGTAAGTCCTAAGTCTGTAGAGTACACCTGATTACCCTTTGATTGAACTTCAAACTGAAGCCAAAGGTAATCAGGTGTACTCTATAGACTTAGGACTTACGACTCAGGACTCAGGACTCACTTATTCATTTTTCTTCTTCTTAAAATCCCCATCCTTCCACGCCTTAAAGAACTGGCCCCAGGCGAGTGGGCTAAAGATATTCATAGGCGGCGTCTGGCCCAAGTACACATATTCGCGAGATTGCTGGCGCAGGTAGAAATTGGCGCTTTCGCGACCGCCATATGGCACGATATCGGGGTTTTTACGCGCTTCGGTGAGGTATTCGTTGGCCAGGTTTTCGGTAGCGCGGCGCTGTAGTTCGGGCGTCACATCCATTTTCAGGAATTCCACCTTAAAATGTTCCTTGGAGGGCCAGGGATAAATCATGGTCATGGGCAGGTTGATCGTATCCTGCGACATGATTTGAATGATGGAATACCGTTCCTGGGTGAGGGTATCGGGTATGGTGATGCTAACGGGTTTAAAACCGATACAATTGAAGCGTACCTTATCGCCCGGCTCCACCACAATGGTGAAAAAGCCGCGATAGTCGGAGTAGGTGCCCCGGCGTTTTTCCGGCAAATACACGGTCGCATAAGGCACCGTAGTGCGGCGGCCATCTACTTCAGCAACGATAATACCCGAGAGTTGCACCGGGGTCGATTTGTCGATGACGGGCGTTTCCTGTGCGCGACCAACCGCGCAAAAAGCGATAAAAAAGAGGGAGAACGCAAGAATTTGTTTCATACTAAACGGGTGGCGCAAGCCGAATATGGGTGAATGGAGTGATAAGTTATGAGTTATGAATTATGAGTGTTGGTGCTACCCTCAGGCCACTCTATTGACAATGCCAAGTGTAAAGCACCAACACTCATAACTCATAACTCATAACTCATCACTCTCAAAGGTACGTCAAAGGAACGCAGCATCAGCAAAGATAGCCCCTGCATGGGTATATGGCTTAACTGAACTTTAACTTCTGACGGACTTATTACGTTTGGGCAGGCATTTATGCGGCCTGAAGAGGCGTTTTCAGGGTGAAATTCGTTCTACCTGTCTAAAATGAATGCCGCTTTTTTTTACTACCCGCCGTTTCACGCTGCTGAACTGCCGCAAAATGTTACTTTTGCGACCGTTTTTCGTTTTTCAATTTAAAAAAACACATTTTTTCAAACGATGTTTCGTAAAACACCATTCGCAATCCTGATTGCCATCCTGATCGGCGCTACTACGCTCACTGCTCAAACGCAGCCTAAATACGGTCACATGAACCTGGGCAACCTGCTGGAACTCCTGCCGGACACCAAAAAGGCCAATGACATGATGAAAGTCTACACCGACTCGCTCGGCGCCAAAGACGAAGCCATGACCAAAGCCTTCCAGGAGGCTTACGCTGCCCTGCAAAAAGACTACAATGCCGGCGTTCTGACACCCGTACAGGCACAGACCCGTCAGGCCGAACTGCAAACCCAGCAGGAAGCCATCCAGAAATTCGAGCAGGACGCTCAACAACTCGCCGCTGCCAAGCGCGAAGCCCTGCTGACGCCAATCCTCGCTAAAGTGGAAAATGCCGTAAAAGAAGTAGCCAAAGAGAAAGGCTACCTCATGATTTTCGACACCAGTTCGGGCGTAACACTCTTTGCCGCTGAAGGCGACGATGTGACGGCGCTGGTGAAAGCGAAGTTGGGCCTTTGAGAGAAGTGAGAAGTGAGAAGTGAGAAGTGAGAGGTGAGAGGTAGTGTGCTTTTGAGGATGGGAGATGTTGCATTTCCTTGCTTGCCGCATCTCTCACTTCTCGCTTCTCACTTCTCGCCTCTAAAATAATATCGACTTTATTAGTTTTGCGCTTCTTTTCTCAAAAGCGGATAATCATATAAACCTGGATAATGACTTCCTTTAAGACATTGAATAACCTGGCCGGCTGGCTTACTTTTCTCATAGCAGCGCTGGTACTGGGTGCTGCTGCCGAACCGACGGGTAGCCTTTGGGACTGCGGCGAATTTATCTCCGGCGCCTACAAACTACAGGTTGTGCACCCGCCGGGCGCTCCGATCTTCTTGCTGGTAGGCCGCCTGTTCACCTGGGTAGCCTCCCTGATTTCCAGCGATCCGGCTTCTATTGCCTACTCAGTCAACCTGCTGTCGGCCATTTCCACGGCATTTGCGGCACTGTTTGTTTGCTGGAGCACTACCATACTGGCACGCCTGATTCTGGTGGGCCGCGCAGCAGAGCCGGAAGGCGGCGCAGCCATTGCCACCCTGCTGGCAGGTATCGTAGCCGGTTTGGCTACTGCTTTTACCTCTTCCGTGTGGTTTTCGGCAGTAGAAGGCGAGGTATATGCAATGTCTACTTTTTTCACCTGCATGACCCTGTGGGCCACGCTGAAATGGTATAACCTGCCGGATACGCCCGATGCCGACCGCTGGCTGGTATTTGCCGTGTATTCCACGGCCCTTTCCATTGGCGTGCACTTGCTCAGTTTGCTGACGTTCCCGGCGCTGGCTATGCTGTATTATTTCAAGAAAAATTCGAAGCCTACGATACAGGGTACGCTGACGGCAGCCGCTGTGGGTGTGGCATTTATCGTAGTTATTCAAAAAATAGTGATCGCCGGTATTCCCGGCCTGTGGTCGAGTTTCGACAAATTTATGGTCAACAGCCTGGGTTTGCCGTTCTATTCCGGCATTATTCCTGTGATCCTGTTGTTTGGCGGCGCTATCTGGTATGGCCTGCGCCGTGCCGAACGCAGCGGGAACGGGCTGTTGCAGCGCATCGTAGTAGCATTGGCCGTTGTGGTAATCGCCTACACATCGTATGGCATGGTAATCATCCGCGCTAAAGCCAATACGCCGATCAACATGAACGACCCTTCGGACCCGATGCGCCTGTTGCCTTACCTCAACCGTGAGCAATATGGAGAGCGCCCACTGCTACGTGGCCCGCACTTCGACGCCCGCCCCAGCGGTATGGAATCGGAAGACCGCTATGGCCGCGTTGGCAACCGCTACGAGGTGGTCGACGAAAAATTAGACTACACGTACCCGCCGAATACCGAAACTATGTTCCCGCGAATGGGCGACTACTCGCAGGGCCGACCAGCGCTGTACCGCAGGTGGATCGACAAACCTTCCGGCGAGCCGACCTTTGCCGACAACATAGAGTTTTTCTGGAGATACCAGATGGGCTGGATGTACTGGCGTTATTTCATGTGGAATTTTGCGGGCCGTCAAAACGGCGAACAAGGCTACTATTCCTGGGACGCCACCTCGGGCAACTGGATCAGTGGCATTGCACCAATCGACAATGCGCGTTTAGGCGACCAGTCGCAACTGCCTGATTTCCAAAAGAATGATCAGGCGCGCAACAAATATTACATGATTCCTTTCCTGCTGGGTCTGCTTGGAATGTTTTTCCACTACCAGCGTCGGCCGCGCGATTTTGCGGCCCTGATGGCTCTGTTCATCATCACAGGTATCGGTATCATTGTATACTCCAACCAGCCTCCCAACGAGCCGCGCGAACGCGACTACGTACTGGCCGGTTCGTTCTTTACCTATACTATCTGGATCGGGCTCAGCGTGATTGCACTGTACGATCTGCTTGCCAATCGCCTGAAAATGGCGGGCATTGCAGCCCCTGTAGCAGGTCTGATCGGCCTGACAGCACCGTTGCTCATGGTAACCCAGAACTGGGACGACCATAGCCGTGCCAAGCACTATGCCAGCCGCGACTACGCGAGTAATTTCCTGAATTCCTGCGCCCCCAACGCCATCATATTTACCTATGGTGACAACGACACTTACCCGCTCTGGTATTGCCAGGAAGTGGAAGGCATTCGCACCGACGTGCGCGTGGTGAACCTGTCGCTGATTGCGGTAGACTGGTACATTGACCAGTTGCGCCGTGCAGTGAACAACTCGCCAGCCATTGAAATGAGCATTCCGAGCGAGCAACTGCGCGGTTTCAAACGCATTCAAACGCCCTATTACGCTCCAGGTGGCGGTAAGGAAATGACGATTCAGCAGGTGATTAAATTCCTGGGTGAAGACCACAAACTGCCCTCTCAGGGTGGCCGCGATTTTGACACCTACCTGCCGACCAATAAAGTTTCCATTCCTGTGAACAAACAGGAAGCCCTGGCCAACAAGATTATTGCGCCTACAGATTCGTCCATTGTAGATACCATGCATTTCCAACTGGATGTGGACGACAAAAATCCGTTCCTCATCAAGGACGAACTGGCTATTCTCGACATCATTTCTTCCAATATCTGGAAACGCCCGATTTACTGGGCCGTTACCTGCCGCGAAGACAAATTGATGGGCTTGCAGGATTATCTCCAACTGGAAGGCCTGAGCCTCCGCCTGATACCGAGAATCGGTGTAGGCGCCAATGAGGCATATGGCATCATCGGCAGTGGCGGCGTCGCATCGGATGTAGCGTTCGACAACATTATGAACAAATGGAAATGGGGCAATTTCGACAAAGAACGCCTCCATGTCGATCGTGCTTACCTGCCCAGCCTGCAAACCATGCGCGTGAGCATGATTCGCCTGGCGCGCCAGTTGGTGGTAGAAGGCAAAAAAGATAAAGCCATCGCTCTGACGGATAAATATTTCGAAGTATTCCCGTCCTACAACTTCCAGTACGACCAGTTCTCGGCGTTTATGTGCGACATCTATGTGCGGGCCGGCGCCAACGACATGGCGGCTGCCAGAATCCGCGACATGGCCGGGCCACTCGAACAACAACTGAAGTTCTATAAATCGCTGGCCCCGCGCTTCCAGTCGTCGTACCAGCAAGACAACCAGTTTACCATGACGACCGTTCAGAATATGATCGGTATGGCAGAGACGATGAAAGACCAGACACTGAAAAATGAACTGAACCAGAAATTCGGAACATATCTGCCCTCGGCGCCTTCGCTGCCAGGTCAATTGCCACAGTAATGGGCCGAATTCTTGCTATCGACTTTGGCCTGAAACGCACCGGAATCGCCGTCACGGACCCGCTGAAAATTATTGCCAGCGCCCTGACGACGGTTCCGACGGCCGAGGCGATGGAGTTTCTGGAAAAATATTGTTCTACAGAAGAGGTAGAATGTTTTGTGGTAGGGCTGCCCCTGTATCCAGATGGAAACCCGGCACAAATAGCCGATCAGGCAGACCGATTCGCAGAACAACTTCAAAAAAAATTTCCCGCCCAGCCGGTTGTACGGCAAGATGAGCGATACACTTCCAACGAGGCCAAACGCATCATTCTTCAAAGTGGCGTCAAAAAACAAAAACGCCGTGACAAGGCGCTGGTCGACAAAATTGCTGCCGCCCTGATTCTGGAGCAGTATATGGAAGCGAACTACTGGTAGTTAGTTATCGGTTATCTGTTATTGGTTATCAGGGTGGTAGGGAGACCATCTGTACAACTGTTTGGTTTCCCATTTTGTTTGGTCAAATATTTGTAGAAATGGCCTCCCCACTACCCTGATAACGGATAACAGATAACCGATAACGGATAACAGATAACAAAATGATTCTTCCTATTTATGCCTACGGGCAACCGGTATTAAAAAAAGTAGCCACGCCGATCACGCCGGAATACCCCGATCTGTCGGCGCTCGTTGCCAATATGTGGGAAACGATGTACCACGCTGACGGCGTAGGGCTTGCAGCGCCTCAAATTGGGCTGAGCATTCGCCTGTTTGTGATCGACACCCTCCAACTGGAACGTAAAAAGGAAGAAATAGACCCTACTGACAAGGGGTTCAAAAAGGTGTTTATCAATGCCGAAATGATAGAGGAAACCGGCGAACCCTGGGCTTACGAAGAAGGCTGCCTAAGCATTCCACGTATTCGCGGCGATGTGGACCGCCCGGCCATCATTCGCATTCGCTACCAAAATGAAAAATTCGAAACGTTCGAAGAAACATTCAGCGGCATCGATGCCCGTGTGATCCAGCACGAATACGACCATATTCAGGGAATTCTCTTCACCGAACGCCTGAAACCGCTGAAAAGACGACTCATTCAGCGGAAAATGGAGGAAATCCGCCAAGGAAAAATCAGTGCGGATTATAGAATGCGGTTTTTTAGCCAAAAAGGCTAAAAAAGTCCTGAGTCGTAAGTCCTGAGTCCTAAGTCCGTAGCGTACACCTTGATACTTTTGGCCATTCAACGAAACAATGCCAAAAGTATCAAGGTGTACGCTACGGACTTAGGACTCAGGACTTACAACTCAGGACTTCTTCAATATCTCCTTTTCAGCAAAAACCTTCTCCCCCGCTCCTGGGTGTCCGTTACCTGGGCCACTTCCCAACCTTCATCATAAAATGCATTGAGTCCGTCGACGAGGCTGTGAAAGTCGAAATGATGCCCGGCTTCATCGGTTACGTATTTATCACGAGCATTGGGCTGCCCGTAATCGACGGTAAAAGTGCAACGTCCATCGGAACGAAACTGAGGATCCAGTTCAAGGTACTGGCCAGTATTGGAGGGCTCCAGTTTCACACCTTCCACATAAATCTGGCTGAAAGCGAAGAATGCCTGAACGGCAAAAGAACAGGTGAGCAAAACTTTTTTCATGGTCAAAATGATTTTTGAACAAAGAAAAAAGTAAAAAAAATGGCATGAAAGCAGTTTAACCCGTGCTTAACGGGTGGCAACAAATATTAACAGAGGTGAGAGGTGAGAGGTGAGAGGTGAGAGGTGAGAGTCCGTAGAGTGAACCTTTTTATTCTTGGAAATTCCAGAGTAGAACGGTACACTCTACGGACTCTCACTTCTCACCTCTCACCTCTTAAAAGTGTGGGCAATTGCATTTCGGTTTGAACAAGCCGCAACTTTCCAGCGTCATAAAAACCGTGAGCAGAAAAAAGGCGGCGCGTATCCAGTTAATTTTTTTCATAATCAAAAGTCTGTTTACTTTTACAAAGGCGAATGTAACTCCAAACGCCGAAACCGACGCTAAATTTTACCCGACGGTTTTCCAATGCACCTGTATTGAAACGCGTACTTGTCACACCGCTCAACTGGGGGCTGGGCCACGTAGCCCGTTGTATCCCCATCATCCGGGCCCTGGATGAAAGGGGCGTCGAGGTTTTTTTAGCCTCCGACGGCGCTGCACTCCAGTTGCTCAAGGCCGAATGCCCTCATTTGCCTGCATTCGAATTGCCTTCTTACCGCATCCGATATGAAACGGCCAATATGGTGCGCAACATCGCCTGGCAACTGCCACGCATCACCTATGCCATCCGGGCAGAACAGTGGGCTACGGAACGGCTAATAGCCGAACACCGCATCGACGGTATCATTTCCGACAACCGGTACGGGTGTTTCAGCAGGCGCGCCAAAAGCGCATTTATTACCCATCAACTGCACCTGCAAGTGCCCAATGCCTTGCTCGAATGGGGCGCCAACCGCGTACTTCGGCGAGCCCTCAAAAAATTCGACTGTATTTGGGTGCCCGACATGGCTGGCACGCCCAACCTTTCCGGAAAATTGTCGCACAGTACAGAACCTGTTTCCCTGCCAGTACAGTTTATCGGACCGCTTACCCGCATGGAAAAATTGGACAGCACACCCGAATACGATGTGGCCGTGGTGCTGTCGGGGCCGGAGCCGCAGCGAAGTATACTCGAACAGCGCTTGCTGGAACAAGCGATGACGCTTCCCCGGAAGTTTATCTTCGTCCGCGGCAAAACCAAGTCGCGGGAGCAGTATTTTGTTTCCGAAAATGTAGAAGTCGTATCGTACCTCACCTCCCGCGACCTCAATGAGGTGCTCATGGCCAGCAAGGTCATCGTATGCCGTGCCGGTTACAGCAGCATTATGGATCTGGTAGCGCTCGGAAAAAAAGCCTTGCTTATCCCCACCCCCGGCCAGACGGAACAGGAATACCTGGCGCAGTATTTAAGCGAACAACTGTTGTTTGTGAGCCAATCGCAGGACACCATCGACCTCGAAGCAGGTCTGAATGGACTGAGCAAAACGACCGGGTTCAGGCAAGGTCAGTTCGAAACAGAAGGTTTTTTGGGGGCGCTAAAGGCTTTTTTGGGAGGTTGAATCAGGATTTTATGGATTTAAAGGATTAGAAGGATGCCCGATTTAGAGTTGACAATTCATAAAATTTTAAAAATTGTCAACTCTAAATCGGGCATCCTTCTAATCCTTTAAATCCACAAAATCCTGATTCAACCCTATCTCATAAGCGTGACATCCCCCTTAAACACCAGTTTCCTGCCCGGCGCATATTCCACTTCCGCTATAAAAACGAACACGCCCGGATTGAGTGGCTGGCCCTGAAAAGTGCCATCCCAACCGTCAGAAACATCGTTGGTGGCGATATGGGTGCGTTCGAACACCAGATTTCCCCAGCGATCGTAAATGCGCAGCCAGTTGATCGGTTGTGGGTCTTTGCTGAACAATGTAAAACGATCATTGCCTTGTTGGGAGGCGGCAGAAATGACATTTGGGACATAAATATTGGGCTCCAGAATCACCTGAATGCGAGCGGTGGCTGTGCAGCCCATCTCATCCGTAACGGTGACGGCATACCAGGTTGTTTCATTAGGCCTGACAGTCAGGCGCGGGCACTGGCCGCAGGTGGTCGTATCGCCGGGCGACCAGTCGTGCAGTACCACATCGCGACCTGGCTGTGCTTCCAGAACGACGCGGTCACCCACTTTTACTGGCTCCTGAATATAGGCAAATGCCAGGTCGACACCCAGGCTGTCTGGCTGCCCTATACCGGTTTGTACGGGACTGTTGTAGCAACCCGTAGAGTCGCGCACGACGAGATGATACTGTCCGGCGCGCAAGTTTTCGGCTAATGGCGTATCAAAAAAATGCGCGCCGTTGTCTACCGAGTACTCGTAAGGTTCGATCCCTCCTGTAGGCGCGCCAAACGTAATTTGACCATCCGAAAACCCGTAGCAGGAGGGCTCTTCTACCGTGTATGGAAATTCTGGCGAGTTGAAACTGGCCGTCACTTCGTCTTCGGCATAGTCGGTGCGGCGGCAAACGCCCAGGTATCCGCGTGCCGTGTAAAGTCCGGGGGAATAAGCCACGTACATGGTATCGGCGCCGTATTGCAGCAGCGAATCGGCGTGGTACCACTGCACCCCGTCAAAACGGCCGCTGGCCACCAAGGTATCCGGGCAAACGCCGTCGCCGATGATGCGCAGGCTGATATCCGGTTTTTTGGTTTTGCTGAAACCACTGTAAAACCCGCCAAAACCCGCCGCGCCATTTCGGCCGAACAAGGCCACCTGTATTGCGCCCTGTGCGATGACGCTGGCTGTTTCGGGCGGGTTGTTGGCCTGAAACAGTGTTAGTCGTCGGTACGTCACAAAATCTGGATTGCCCTGCACCGGATCGGGCGCACCCAGCGGCACCACATTGCCGTCGATGCGCAGGGTCACCACAGAATCTTTCATGGCGACGATCATCAGACCGCCATCGTACTTGACCACGCCGATTTGATTGGGCTGGTAAATATTATCTACCGCATTGGGAATGCTACAGGAAATGGGCGGCACAAAAATGAGTCCTGCTGTGCGCTTCTGGTCGTCGCCAGTAGGTGTTCCGCCCACCATTTGATACAAAAAAGCGGGTTTTGAACACAGGATATACAAATTACCTGCCGCTGTGTACATAGAGGTGGGTATCTGGTAAAACTGTCCCGCATTCAGCACTGCCGCCGGTGTAGTACTGCCATTTAGAAAAACGCTGGTGCCGTTTACATGCGCCACCACAATTGGAATTTCCAGCACGCTGGAGCCGTTTCCCTTACATAAAATATACTCCTCGCCCACCAGTTCGTACGGCACGATCTGGTCGACACCCACATCATTGGCATTGTCATTGACGGGCGCGCCCGTCCAAGAACCCACGTCCACAGCAATCGGCTTCGTGCTTTCCAGCAAAGCCCCGATGAGTCCGTTGGGCGGCTGCTGGATAAAACTGCTGGAAATGTACTGCGACACTACAGCCGATTCTCCGGCCTGGAGGGTAATTTGCACCGACCCGGGAACGCCGGTATCGACGCCATTGATGCGGAATTTTACGGAAGGGTCGTAACCGGAAAGGGTCACCAGCGTACTGTCTTCAGTGGCCATTACACCTACAAAATTGGATCGGCTGGGGCTGCTGCTGCTGCCCTGAATAAGGTGCCCGATGCGAAACACTTTGCCCAGTGCAGCGCGGCCCTTGCAGGTAAGGTCGCAAGCCTGATACTGTGAACTGCTGTGCGCCCTGAAATTGACATAAAATTTTTGCGGGCCTACGAGTACCAATCCTTTGTCTTGCAAGGGTTTATGCAAATCGTTGTCGGGCACGAGGGTGTACGTGTCGTCGGTAGAGCCCAGGCTGAAACGTTGTGGTGCTGTATTGGAAACCACCAGCGTCGCAACAACAGCGCCCTGGCCGGTGCGAACCTCTACGGGAAATGGCGTCGTTTCAGGTGTGGAGACGTACAGATATTGCGGTCCCCACTCCGAGCGGGCATGCATGGGCGGTATCCAGTGGATGGAATCCAGTTGGGCCTGTACGGTCTGAAAAGCCAGAAAGGCTGCAACAGCCAGTACAATCCTTTTGAAAAAATAATCGCTCATGCTTGACATGTTCTGGATGTTTGATAACGCACCATTGGGATGTATGCTGCTATACAAGATGTCTGACCAAAAGAAAGCGCTGTTTTTGCCGGGCGCAAGACGGATTTTAACACTCTTTCTCTACCTTTTATCAGCAATACATATTTTCGCCTCAAATTTGACGTTTGTTCCGCATGTTAAAATTTCCTCAAAACGACCACGCAGCAAACGTCAGGTTTTTACGCCTCGTTTTTTAGAAGCAGTTGGTGGCAGTTTTGAATATTCCTTACAAATTATTCGATTTTTGCCACCCAACTATCAACCCTCATCAACCTTATCAACCCTTATCAACCTTATCAACCCTCATCAACCCCCAATCCACCCCTCCCGCCCATCAGTTCCTATCGCTAAACCAACCAGTCAATTATGAACCTTCGGAAAGGCATTACTTCCTTCGTTCTGTTGTTGTGCGTCTTCGCAGTGAAGGCACAGCAAACAACCGTCTTCACCGAGGCCACACTCGCTTACAAGCGCGGTGTGGACTTCTTCGATCAGCACCTGTACGGGCTGGCGCAAAAAGAGTTTCGCTCGGCCATCGACCTGCTCCGCCCGGCCAATGAGCCGGAATGGAAGGCTGTCAAAACCGACGCCGAACTCTATTTCGCCAAATCTGCCGTCCGCCTCGGCCAGCCGGAAGCCGAAAAACTCACGCTCGATTTCCTGCGGGAGAATTCGCCTTCGCCGGTTGCCAGCCAGGCCGCCCTTGAGATCGGAAACTACTATTTCGACAACAAGGAATATGACAAGGCGCTGATTTACTATGACATGGCTCCGGCGGGTTCGGGCGCCACGCGCGACGAAATTCAGTTCAAAAAAGGGTACGCTTATTTCGTTACCAAGCAGTTCAGCCGTTCCAAAGGCGCATTTGCCTCGCTCAAGGAAAATACCCGCAGCGAGTGGTACTACCCGGCCAACTACTATTCTGCATGCTGTTCGTTCTTTGAAAAAAAGTTCGACGAAGCCCTCAAAGGTTTCCAGCGCTGCGAACAATCGGACAAGTATAAGCAGTACGTGCCGTATTACATCGCCCAGATTTATTCGCACCAGAAAAAATACGACCAGGTAATCTCCTTCGGCGCGGCCAAAGCCAAAGACGGAAACATCAAAAACCGTCCGGAACTCAACCAACTCGTAGGCCAGGCGTATTACGAGCGCGGCGACTACAAAAGTGCGCTGCCGTACCTCGAATTTGCTGCTAACAACGGCGCTACGCTGCGCCCGGCCGACTACTACCAACTCGGCTATGCTCAGTATCAAAGCGGTTTTTACAAGCCTGCTATCGAAAACTTCGAGCAACTCACCAAACAGGACTCCCTGTTGGGCCAAAATGGTTTGTACCACCTCGGCGATTCCTACCTCAAAACAAAGAACAAATTCGCGGCCCGCAATGCCTTTGGCCAAGCGGCCAGTATGAATTACGACAAAACCGTGAAGGAGGATGCGTTGATCAACTATGCGAAATTGAGTTACGAACTCAAATTCGACCGCGACGCCATCGATGCCCTTCAAAAGATTCCTTCCAACTCCAAATACTACGAAGATGCGCAGGCGCTGATGAGCGAAGTGTTTCTGAATACCCGCGACTACGACCGCGCCATCGCCACCCTTGAAGCCGTGCCCAACCGCACGCCACGCCTCAACGAGACGTACCAGAAAGTGTGCTACTACCGCGGCCTGCAATTGTATCAGAACAAACAAAAAGACGAGGCGCGCCGCTACTTCAACAAATCGCTGGAAAACCCGATCGACAAGCGTATCATGGCGCTGTGCTCCTACTGGATGGGCGCTATTTCCAATGAAAGCGGCGAATATGCTATCAGCAAGCAGCATATTTCCTCGTTCGTGGGGGCAGCGCGCGGTATGAACGACCTGCCCGAGGAAAGCAACATCACTATGGCCAACTACGTGCAGGGTTATAACAACTTGCGCCTGAAGGATTACAAACAGGCGCTAGCCAATTTCCGCATCGTGGTAGACGACATCAAGCGCAACATCAACACCATCAAAAGCGACCAGATCAAAACGGCTGTGCTGGGTGATGCCGTGCTGCGCGCGGGCGACGCCAATTTCAAAAACAACCAGTATGCCGATGCGTTGGCCTATTACAACGAAGCCATCAACCGCAAATATGAAGGTTTCGAGTATGCGTTGTACCAGAAAGCCATCATCCGCGGCTTGCAAGGCAGCCCGGTCGATAAAGTATTGGCGCTCGAAGACCTCGTGAACAAATACCCCAACAGCCGCTACACCGACGAAGCGCTGTTCCAGATGGGTGAAACCTATCAGGAAATGGGCAAATACGACCAGGCAATTTCGCCGCTGCGCAAATTGGTGGCCGATTTCCGTGGCAAATCACCGCTTATCAATCAGGCACTGCTGCGCCTCGGCCTCATTTCGTATAACCAGGGCAACACCACCGCCGCTATCAGTTACTACAAACAGGTGTTCTCCAACAACCCCGAATCGGGCGAAGCGAAAGACGCCCTGGCGGCCCTGAACGAAATTTACGTGAAAGACCTGAACCGCCCCGACGAGTATTTTGCTTTCCTGGAAACGGTGCCCGGCTATGGCAACGTGAGCACTTCTTCCAAAGACAGTGTGACGTATCAGTCGGCCGAAATACAGTTCCAACAAGGCAAATACCAGCAAGCTATCGAAGGATTTACCAATTACCTGGCGAAATACCCGAACGGCCAAAACGCCATCCCGGCGTACTACTACCGCGCCGAATCATATGCCTCCAACAACATCAAACAGTACCCGAAAGCCCTGCAAGACTATGCTGCTGTAGTAGCCAAAGGCCCCAGCCGTCTGTACCCGAAAGCAGCCGAAAAAGCGGCATTGCTGGCCTTGAATGTGGATAAAAACTACACGCAGGCATTCGAGTTTTCTCGGAAATGGGAGGAATCGGCCACTACGAACAATTCGCGTTTCGACGCGCAACTCAGCGCCTTGCAGGCGGCATATTTCACCAACAACTCCGTTGCAGTGAGCGAATATGCCAACAAGGTAACCAGCAGCAACCTCGCTTCCAACAGCCAGATTGCCTTGGCCAATTTCTACCTCGGCAAAATGGCCTACGACAAAAACGACTTTGCCCGCGCCTACCCTGCCCTTCAATCGGTAACGGAAAACGCTACCACGGAAATCATGGCTGAATCCTGGCACCTGCTGGCACAAATCCTTTACAAGCAGCGTAAATACGCCGACGCCGAACAGGCCATCGGCGACGCCAACAAGGCCAGCGCCGGCTACGACGACTGGATCGCCCGCAACCTTATCCTGCTCTCCGATGTGTATATGGATCAGGGTGACAAGAACAGCGCCTCCGCCGCCCTCGAAGCCGTACTGGAAAACTACAACGGCAACGACCAGACGATCCTGACCACCGCACGGCAGAAATACAACCGCATTACCGGTACCAATCCGGTGATGAACAATAGCACGCAGAAAGGGGTGAAGAATCTGCTGGATATGGACGAGGGAAACTAGTGAGAAGTGAGAGAGTGAGAGAGTGAGAGAGGTGAGAGGTGAGAGGTGAGAGGTGAGAGAAATAAAACACTCATTACCACCACAAACAAGCCCTGAAAGGGCGTATGCAATAGCCCAGGGCAACGCCCTGGGTATTCGAAAATACAAAAACACCCTGAATATCTCCCCAAAAACCCACCATAACCCAATTCCGGCCTAACCCCCGGATGTCCGTTATTCACAGAAAAAAAACGAAATCCATGTTTCCATATAAAAATCTCTTTGCCGCCATATTGCTGGGATGCCTGACGGTACCCGCATTTGCCCAAAAAGAACTCGAAGGCGACAACGTAAC
>JAEUUT010000200.1 GCA_016787415.1 Saprospiraceae bacterium
TCTGCCCACAGTTTGGCCTGCTGTTCTTCCCGCTCGGTCAGTTGATCGGCCAGGTAGCGGGTATAAAACATGGAAATGATAATAATGAACACTGCGCCGGCAGCGAGGTACCATTTCAAGTACGATTTGCGGGTGTATAGGTCCATATCGTGCAAATATGAAGCAAATGTACACTTTCATTTGTTTGTCGCTGCCTGTTGCATCAAAAGGTATGACTTGCAACCTGTGCTGGCCAACGAAAATCAGGTTTTTTTGAAACGGTTTTTGGAGCGGGAGCATTAGTTGTAGAGTGTGTGGAGCGGAATACTGCTGTTCTTTTCAACAAAATGCCTGAACTGGCGCCCAAAATTTACATTCTTTGAAAATTTGTTTATCTTTTTGACAATAAAAGTTAAACAAAAATTCAAACCCGTATGTTTGCCTGTAAATTCGGAAGCACATGGGAAAAAACGTCATTGTCATCGGTTCGGGGTTTGCGGGCCTTTCAGCCGCCTGCAACTTGGCAGCGGCAGGGTTCAAGGTTACGGTTCTGGAAAAAAATGATAGCCCCGGCGGTCGTGCCCGGCAGTTTCAGGCAGAAGGTTTTACATTCGATATGGGGCCGTCATGGTACTGGATGCCCGATGTTTTTGAACAATTCTTCGCCCGTTTTGGCAAAAAAGTATCTGATTACTACGAATTGCATCGCCTTGACCCTTCCTACACCGTCATTTTTGGAGATGGCGATACCATGGAGGTTCCGGCAGGCATGGCCGAACTGGAGGCCATGTTTGAACGCTACGAACCCGGCAGCGCTGCAAAACTGCGTCATTTTCTGAAAGAAGCGGCGTACAAATACCGGGTTGGCATGACCGAATTTGTACACAAACCCAGCAACAGCATCCTGGAATTTGCCGACCTGCGCATTTTGTCCAGTATGTTTCGCCTGCAAATGTTTTCGCCGGTTTCCAAACAGGTAAGAAGCCTGTTTCGCAACAAAAAACTCGTCGACCTGCTGGAGTTTCCTGTGTTGTTTTTGGGTGCTACCCCCGAAAAAACACCGGCGCTCTACAGCCTCATGAACTATGCCGACATGGCGCTTGGTACCTGGTATCCGATGGGTGGGATGTATAAAATCATAGAGGCGATGGTATCGCTTGCGGAGGAACTAGGCGTCGAACTCAAAATGAACGAGGAAGTAGCACGCATTCAAACGTCCGAAGGGCGCGCTACCCGTGTGCTGACCAAACAAGGGAACAGTTACGCGACCGACGTAGTGGTTGGCGGCGCCGATTACCACCACATTGAAAGTCGTTTGCTGGATGCACCTGCCCGGAATTACTCGGATAACTACTGGCAACGGCGCACCATGGCGCCTTCCTGCCTGCTTTGGTACCTGGGCGTCGGCAAGCGCCTGAACCGACTTCATCACCACAACCTGTTCTTCGATGAAGATTTTGGTTTGCATGCGCAGGAAATTTATGAAACTCCCAAATGGCCTAGTAGCCCCTTGTTTTATGTCAGCGCACCTTCTGTGACCGACTCGAGTGTTGCGCCAGAAGGCTGTGAAAATCTGTTTGTTCTGATTCCGGTAGCGCCAGGGCTCGACGATACGCCCGAAGTACGTGAACGCTATTACAATATGGTTATGGAAAGGCTGGAAAAATATGTGGGCGAGCCTATTCGCGACGCAGTGGTGTATCAACGCTCTTATGCGCACGCCGATTTTGTTCAGGATTACCATGCCTTCAAAGGCAATGCCTACGGACTGGCCAATACGCTCTTACAGACAGCATTTTTGAAACCCAAAATGAAAAATCGAAAGGTGGATAACCTCTATTACACCGGGCAACTCACGGTTCCGGGGCCCGGTGTACCACCTTCACTCATCAGCGGACAAGTGGTGGCCTCCGAAGTCGCCCGCCGCTTTGGCTAACCCTCTCACTTCTCACCCTCTCACCTCTCACCTCTCACTTCTCACCTCTCACTTCTCACCTCTCACTTCTCACCTCTCACCTCTCACCTCTAATTCAATGAGTCACTTTCAGTTGTTCAAAGACACCTGCTTCGAGTGCAGCAAATTGATTACCCGGCGTTATTCCACTTCTTTTTCGCTGGGTATCCGCCTGTTCGACACTCGCTTTCGGGCGCCCATCTGCGGGATTTATGGATTTGTACGGTTTGCAGATGAAATCGTGGACACCTTTCACGATTACCCGAAGGAAGAACTGCTCCGGCAATTCCGGCAGGATACTTACAAGGCAATCGAGGAACGCATCAGCCTGAACCCCGTGTTGCAGTCGTTTCAGCAGGTGGTACATGCGTATGGCATTGAAATGGAACTGATCGATGCTTTTTTGAACAGCATGGAAATGGACCTCACACGCACCGAGTACGACTGGGCGGGCTACGACGAGTACATTTACGGCTCGGCAGAAGTAGTCGGGCTGATGTGCCTGCGCGTATTTTGCGAAAATGACGATGCGCGGTACCAGTCGCTCAAGGCTCCGGCACGGCGTTTGGGTGCTGCATTCCAGAAAATCAATTTCCTGCGCGATATAAAAAGCGATTTTGATGAACGTGGAAGGGTGTACTTCCCGGGTATTGATTTTCGGCAGTTTACCCAGGAAGATAAGCACCAGATCGAAGCCGATATTGACGCCGATTTCCAGGCTGCACTGGAGGGAATTCGGGCTTTGCCACGCGGTGCGCGGCTGGGTGTATACCTGGCTTACAAATACTACACACAGTTATTTATGAAAATACGTAGGGCTTCCGTACACTGTGTGTCTCGCAAGCGCTTCCGCGTGTCGGACAAGCGGAAGGTGTACCTGTTGTTTAGTTCGGCAGTGCGGCACCAGTTGAATTTTTTGTAACGTATGTTTTGCTGAAAAAATAACTCAGCGATACATTCCACAGGATGCTTTTGCTACCTGTGTTATTGGTTTTAATTTCCTGATTGATCGATGATTGCAACATCAGGGGCCATCCTTTCCGGGTAATGGTGCCAGTTGCGGTGAAATACTCGCCTTCCTCGCCGTCTACATTCAGGTAATATACAGCAGGACTGAACTGGAAGTGGAATTTACCCCCCAGCGGGAGGTTGGACAGCGTTGTATTGAAGGTGACAAAATGGACGGTGCGGGAGCCGTCTTTTTGCAGTCCATTTCCTTGCAGGTAATACATGCCCACATTCCAGTGGGGGGTAATTTGAAAAGAAGGCGCCAGTTCTTCGGCTATAAAACGCCGCGCCTGCGTGATGTCGGATGCGGCGCCGTTTTCCGTGATGGTTCTGACAGACAGGTTATAGGCAGGGTGGATACCCACACGCAGGGTGAACCGCTTTTTTTCAACCGCATGGTATCGAAACCAGAAAAGCATGCTGCCTTTTTTGGCGTCGAGTGTGATACGGAAGTCGGGGTCGAAACTGAATTTCTTTTTCCGCCACGACAACTGCATAATGGTGGCGGGCGCATTGAGAGAGAAGGTGGGGACGATGGAAAACCCATTGGTGGTAAGCCCGACATTTCCGGAGAAGATACTGGCGACCTTGGTGCTATCGGCGGCTTGTTGGCCATTCAAAGACTGGAACAAAACAAAAAAAAAGAGCGCTGCAAGCGCAGATTTAAAAGTTGGCATTTCTAACAAGTTGTGCGTGGTAAAAAACGATGCACAAATGTAGAGTACCAAAAACCACACTGTTTTTATACGGATTACTGGTTTTCCTACCAATTTTACCTGTGTGGGTTATCTCCTGATTTTCTTGTTTCGTCGATACATTTCCATTATTGATCGTTACTTGTTCACGGGCTGCAACCTTTCTGCCATCCAGTCCGTCTATTGGTTCAAATTTCACTTGACACTAACTACCTTTTATATGAAAACCCGAATTTTTGCCAGCGCACTCATCTGTTTCTTTTTCAATATGTTGCAACCCGTTTGGGCTGCATCGCCTGTATCCGACCCGGCTGTAAAAGTGGTGGTCAGCGCCAAACGCATCTGGCTGGTTACCGATGAAATTTCGGTAAAAAGCATGAGTGTTCAGGTGGTGGATCAACATGGAAAAACTGTGCTGGAAAAGAACTTTTCCTCTAAAACCACCGACTGGTCGCTGTACATAGAGCAACTGCCCAAAGGCAGTTATACCGTGCAGATAGACGGTCAGAAAGCCACGTGCTTCAAACACTGATGGAATGAATGTATTTGATTGAATAAAGTTTGTCTTCGCCCCGGTTTCCCTTCATAAACCGGGGCGTTTTTACATTTAAAAAACATGAGTCATCCCGAATTTTGGTCAAGGCCAGGATTCGGGATTTTTTTGTGGCTATTTGCCGTAGAGGAGTGTCCCGCAGAACTCGCAGAATACACGCAGATTTACGCAGAACGTAGAGTACACCTGTGCACTGAATATTTGTGTACTCTACGTTCTGCGTAAATCTGCGTGTATTCTGCGAGTTCTGCGGGAAACTACTCTACGGTATAATCTGCGGGAAAATAACGCTACTGAAATCAATCTGTTTCGGGCCGAAAAATTCGGGATGACTCATGTTTATAAATTAAAAAAACACCGAAAACCCAATATCTGCGGCCAATCCTTTATTGGTATCCGTACTTTCAATCTTGTTGCCCTGGAAATCTTCATGGCTGTCTTTTACCTTGAAAATGCCGTATCCAATGCCCAGGTCGATGGAAATACGTTCCATAGGGAAAAAAGATATTCCTGCTGACGCACTATTTCGACTGATTTTGGAAGGGCTGTCGTCTTTTTCACCGTTTATTCTGGTGGTAGCCGAACCCCAGGCACTGCTGCCGCTGATCCAGTATTTGTACTTTTCCTCGGCATTGAAATAGTAGCGCATTTCCAGGCCGCCAATGGAGATATTGCTTTTGTAGGTGTTTTCACTCGTACCCTTGTCTTTGAGGTCTTGAAAATACAGGTTCACATTTGGGCCGATCGAAAGGTTATTGATAACGAAATACTGCGCGCTGCAATTGAATCCGACTGTAGTATAGGTGTATTTCGTTGTAGTGCCTGATGTTTCTGATTCCGAATTTCCAAAGGAAATACCGAAAGCATTGGTGGGCGCCAGCAGACCGCTTGCTTGTGATAAATGCGGCGAAAAATTGTGCAGGCTTAATGAAAAAGTACCTTTTTGGGTTTGTGCAAATGAGAGGGTGCCACTTACTGCAAGAAGAAGGGCGAATGCTACTTTTTTCATGATAAAACGCTTTGAATGATGTGATTGGATACCTACAAAAGTGCAGGGCACACATTCCTTCCAATCAGCGTTTTATACCTGAATATACATAGAAATTTATTTTATATTAAGATGGTTCTTTATATTTTTTAAAATACCTGAACACACCCCATCCTAGCAGCAGCAAGCCGATCCCTGGCAAAGCCTGTGCAGGCCGCTCGAGCAGCGTATTCACGGCAAATGCCGCCGAAACCAGTACAAAAAAAGCCGGAACAACCGGATACCCCCATGCCTTTATCGGGCGCTGCGCCTCGGGCCGGCGCCTGCGCAGCAAAAACACCGCCGCTCCTGCCAGACCCATATAAGCGATGTCCAAAAAAGTGACAAACGTGATAATGCGATCAAACAAACCCCTGAAGTAAAACAACACTGCCAAGGCCCAAACAACCTGTACCAGCATGGCCACTACAGGTGTACGCCAACGCGGGTGTACCCATGCCAGTTGGCGGAAGAATATGCCGTCCTTCGCCATGGCAAAATAAATGCGGGGCGCCGACATGGTGTAAATGCTGATCGTGCCGAAAATGGATAACGCTATGGCAATGGCCACCACCCGTCCGCCCCAGGGCGCCACTACGTTCATGGCATCGCCCGCAACGCGTGTGGAGCCTGCGATCGCCTCGATAGGTAGCAGGCGCAGGTAGGCCAGGTTGACCAGCAGGTACATCGAAATCACGATCAGCACGCCCAGAAACATGGCTTTGGGTACTGTACGCGGCGCATTGATGGCTTCTCCGGCCAGATACGATGCATGATGCCAGCCTCCCATGGAAAACAGTACACCAATCAGCCCGGTCAGCAAAGCAGTGGGAACTTGTGCCGGCAAATGGGCGCCTGCGCTGAAACCAGTGGCGGCCACCTGAGGCGGGGCAAACCAGAAACCGGCGAAAACAATACCACCGATGGCAAGCAGTTTCAGGCCGGTAAAAAAATTGGAAATTCCCTGGCTAATGTGCACCCCCAGAATATTGATCCCGGTAAGTGTCAGCAGGGTGCCGGCGGCGAGCCATGTTTTGGTGTTTTCGCTCATGTCCGGGAAAAAAACTTTCATATACTCGGCAAATGCCACACAAAGTCCGGCTAAAGCGCCGGTAGTGATGACCAGCAGAATAGCCCAGCCGTACAGGAACCCTGCCATTTCGCCATAGGCTTCTTTCAGATACACATATACACCTCCTGCACCGGGAAACATGCCGCCCAGTTCGCTGAATGTGAGCGCGCCAGTCAGTGCTATCAGTCCCCCCAGCACCCAGACGCCCAGAAACAAGGCCGGCTGAGGCAAGGAATCGGCAATTTGGGCAGGCGTTACAAAAATACCGGAACCAATGCAGCCGCCAACGGCAATCATGGTGAGGCCATATAAGGTAAGTTTTTGCTGAAGATGCGACATGTCGGACGGAGTTGGCGGGTGTTGTGTGATTCGATCAGGAACTGATTGAAAGTAGTTGCTCCGGCAAGGTCATAAAAAAATAAGCGCCATGCCTAATGTTACTACAACATTCTGCATGACGCACATCCTACATACTATCTGAAGAAGGTGTTCTGATTCCCGTCCTTATCTAGTGTTTGTTTTTTTCTGTAAAAGTGCCGGTCGGAAAACGAGCCCTGTGTTTTCAAACCCGAACTCCGTATGCAATACCCCCCGTTACTGCATGTGGATCGGGCGCGTCTGCACAGTTTGTGGAGCGTTTTCGACCGGCGGCGTTTTCAATTGGTTTAGTTCTCTTCGCCTCAAATGCAACATAAATTCTTCCTGTTTATCTGGGTTCATTCGGGACGATGCAAAGGTGCCGTACTGTCGGTTGCTGTGGTAGCGTAGAATTACGCGATTTGTAAAATCGGGCATTTGTACGGAAAAAGCCGGGTATTCTCCGAGGAAGGCATACAGGTATTTTTACCTGTTTTTTCATGTATGGTGCGAAAATGTATACTGGTAAAAAGACGCTCGGTATTTTTATGGTTTGAATTTACCAACTATATGTTTTTATGATGAAAAATCTCCTCTTTTTGCTTGCAACGGCCTTGTTTGTTGCGTCTCAATTTGCCTGTGGCTCGGATAGCAAACCGCCGGTTTCTGTTGGCAAACCGCTCGAACAAATGGATCCTTCAAAGGCCCAAGAAGCCATAGCCAAGTGGGATAGTACCCGCAGTCGGGTCATTATTGTGCTCGACAGTATGGGGCATGCAGCCGACAGCATGTATGTCGTTAAAGGATTTCATGTACCTTTCAAGGATATTCGCTCGTTGATGGATAATGTCGGCAATGACGAGCAGGTATTTGCCATGCTGGCTGTGGAAACCGACAAGTTCGGCAAACCTCAGTTCTCGCTCATATTCCAGGCGCCGGATACGACCAAAGAGCGGACTATTCGGTACTACGATTTTACAAAACCCTGCCCGACGAACTGCCCGGACTAGACCGTATGTGGGATATCATCTGGAATGAATTATTCGACAGTACCACCCTGCCGGTCATCTGCCTGTTGGGCTCCTGCATACTGGCGGGGTGTTATTGGAAACGATTGCCGGATCCGATGCAAGTGCTGGCTATATTCCTGTTTTTCAATTTATTTATTGAAATAGCAGCGCGTATAGCCAGCCATGTATGGCGGCAGAATCTTCCCTTGTTGCATATCTACACCCTGGGGGAATGTTTGTTGCTGTCGATTTTTTACCGGCATATCCTGGATGACGAGTCCGTTTTCCGAAAGCATTTCTACTGGATTACAGGAGGGACGCTTATACTTGTGGTGCTGAACACCGTTTTTTTGCAAAAACCAACCGAGTTCAACTCTTATGCAAAAACACTGGTACAGATACTTGTTATTTTAAATGCACTGGATTACTCCTTTCGTTTTTCGGAGCAAACACTTTCAGACACCCTCCTGAACAGAATGCTTCGATGGGTGAATGCTGCTATACTGGTATATTATTGCGGAAGCCTTTTTGTGTTTATGTCAAGCCAGTTTGACATCAAAACAGGAGGAGCATTGCGTATATTATGGCATATTAATACGGTACTTAATTTAATCTTTCACATCATCGTATTCTACGCTTTATGGAAAATAGCCTTTCACCAACAGAAATCATTCTCTTCTTCGGAGCCGGTATCCTCATCATGATCGCTCTTGCGCTGGTGATGATATCTTACAGCAGCCGCGCGCAACGCCGAATCCTGACACAACGCATGGAAAACCAGGCTGCCGAATTGCGCCACCAGCAGGAACTCCTCCAGCGCAACCTCCTGGTGCAGGAAGAAGAACGCCAGCGTATTGCAGCGCAACTGCACGACGACATTGGTTCCAAACTTGGTGTGCTACACCTGGCCTTCCACCGCTTGCGCCGCGCCGATCAAACGGAAAAGAGTACGGAACCTATGTATGAAGAAATTAATGCGTTGATCGCCAATGCCCTGGATACCACCCGCCGTATTTCGCACGAATTGCTGCCACCCACACTGGAAGACTTCGGACTTTTGGAGGCTTTGTCCGAATTTTTTGAAAGTGTACGAAACACCGGCGCCGTCACGGTTCAATTCGAACACAATGTTCTTCGCTCCGATTTTTCCGACCCGGCTACCGAACTTCACCTGTTTAGAATTGTGCAGGAACTCACCAATAACTCGCTGAAATATGCATCGGCTCACCATATTGCGGTTCATCTGACAAAGGATGATCACCATAAAATACACCTTCGATATACCGATGATGGAAAGGGTTTTGATCAGGAAAGTATGGTGTCTAAAGGTTTGGGATTCAGAAATCTGCAAAACCGTACCAGAATGATCGGCGCTGAATTTCAGTTGCGCACCGCCCCCGGCCAAGGCTTTGAAATGAATATCATGATGCCTTTACCCCATTCATAATACGTCACTTTTGAAAAATGGATATACTCATAGCCCTGGCCGACGACGAAGCCCTGTTCCGCAGGGGAATGCGCTTGATTCTGGATGATTATCCAGGATTAAAAGTCATTATCGAGGCCGAAAACGGACAACACCTGCTCGACAATATCCGAGCCTCGGACGAACTACCCGATGTGTTGCTCCTGGATCTGAAAATGCCGGTGATGGGCGGTATCGAAGCCGCTGAAATCATTCGACGGGAGTTTCCTTCCATCCTCATTGTAGTCATCTCTTCGCATTTTAGCAAGGCATTCATTATCAATATGATAGAAATTGGGGCCTCCGCTTACCTCGGCAAAAACACCGCCCCCGACGAGGTGGTGGAAACCATCCGAATGGTGCGCGAAAAAGGATTTTACTACAACACGGAAGTGATGGGCATTATTCGGGAAAACATCATGTCGCCCATATCATCCAAAGCAAACCGAGAGCAAACCATTGATATTACCAACCGGGAAAAAGAAGTGCTGCAGTTGATCTGTGAAGAATGTACCACCCAGGAAATTGCCGACCGGCTGTTCATCAGCGTCCGCACCGTCGATGGGCACCGCAACAACCTGCTGAGCAAACTGGGCTGCCGCAATACCGCCGGGCTGGTGGTGTATGCGCTGCAAAACGGACTGGTGAATTTGAAATAAGCGGCAGCCTGGACATTGAAAAATTTCCAGCAGATATGTTTACGGTGGAACCTATCAGGTCATTATTCTTTGTAACTTGCCATCAATCCGACCCGGCGCGCTTTGTTCCAAGTTCACAAATGCCTGATGACTCCTGGAATGTCGGCCTTGCACATACATTTCTTTTCACGTTTTTTCAGCGGCATTTACTTCCTGTTGATGTGTCGCCTGGTTGCCTGCCCCCTTGCTTTGGTGGCGCAATCGGCTATTCCCGTAACCGTTGTAACCGCGCCCGGATTGCAAGGAAGTAAAACACCCGATGTACTGATTCGACCTGACACCGGTAATGTGCTGGCCCCCCAACAGGCATGGGCGCAGTTTGAAAAAGGGCTGTTTCAACCTTTCGCCCCCAGCCTGCTACCCGGAAAATTCGAATACGAACGGTTTACCTTCTGGGCTGTTTTTTCGGTGGAAAATCGCAGCGATTCCTTGCTGGATTTGCTGGTACGAATCGAACATTACCGCGACACCATCTGGAAAGTGCAACAAGGCCGACTGATGCCGGTGGCGCATATTCCCAAGTTGTTTCCCGTGCCCCTCGCACGGCCGCTGCTGCCGTACGATGTCAGAACATTGAGTTGTATACAGTTTTATCCCCGTGCCAGGGATACTTTCTTGATGAAAATCAGGCATTATCGGCCGCATACATCTTTTTTGCCAGTATTATACGACCCTTCCATGTATGAAATAGAGCGCGTTCGTTCGGTGCAGTATACCAGTTTGTTTTATTTTTTACTTTTTGGGGTACTCTTTACTGTTTTCTGGTTTTGCGTGTCGCAGTTTATTTACCAGCGTGATGCGGCATATTTGTGGTTCGCGCTCTATTTGTTTTCCTTGCTACTGGTAACCTGGCGCAATATTGAAACCGAAAATCCGTGGCTTTATTCCACGTATTACCTGGCGCCCTGGTACTGGACGAAAACAATCTTCTCATCTGTTCATTTTTGTTTTTACACCCTTTTTATACATCGGTTTTTGCAAAAAGAAGGCGAGAGCACGGTCATCACGCATCGGATAGTACGGGTAATACTGGGAATAAGCCTGATCGCCGTTGCATTGGAATGGGGGCTGCTACTGGCCGATGCTTTTTATGAAAGTTGGCTGCTGTATAATGTGAATCGCCTGACGCTCACCTTGTTATCTATCTGGATTTTAGGAAGGTTGTGGCGAAACAGAAAATATGCGCTTACTCGATTTTTACTGGCTGCGACCCTGATTGCATTGCTAGGCGAACTGCTTTCCCTGTTATTGATATATCCAGCCTCTACTCTGGTTAGTGGCCTGGGGATATTATTACAGATTGCCATTTTATCGTTTGGCTTGGCCTATCGTTCCAATGAATTTCAGATGGAATTCCGACGCCTGCAAACACGACATATCTGGCAGTTGGAAGAGAACCAGCGCTTAAGCCTCATCGCGCGCCGGGAAGAAATAGAGTCGTTCAAAAACAGGTTTTACGCGAATATGACCCATGAATTTCGCACACCTTTGACCATCATCATGGGTATGGCCGATACGTTAAAAGCACATGCCGATGCACAAGTGCGCAACACGATGGCCGTCTTGATCCGCAACAGCCAGAACCTGTTGCACCTTGTCAATCAACTGCTCCGATTGAGCAAGGTCGAGTCTGGATTGATTCAAATGCGTGTAGAGTATGCCGATGTGATGCAGTTCATCAAAATAACAGGCCAGTCTTTCGTTTCGCTGGCGACCCTCCAGGGACAACACCTGCATGTTTCCGTAGTGCCGGATCACTACCAAACGAATTTTGATGCTGATTTTTTGCAACAAATTTTGTCCAACCTGATTGGAAATGCTTTGAAGTACACTGGCCCTGGCGGAAAGATTCATGTGAAAGGTTATATTCAGACCTCCGTACCTAATCCTGCTCTGATAATTGAAGTGAATGACACAGGCAAAGGTATTTCAGAACGCGCGATGCCATTTATTTTCGACCGTTTTCACCAGGGCGACCAGGATTCAAACCTGCTTGACGGTGTCGGATTGGGGCTGGCGCTGGTAAAAGAACTGGTGGATCATCTGGATGGAACCATCCAGGTAAAAAGCAAGGTGGGAGAAGGAACTACATTCAGGATATTGCTTCCATTGCAAGCAGAATCCCGGCTGTTGGAAAACAACATGACCAAGCCTGTTTTACCGGGAGCGCAACCTGAATCAGCGACAGATGCTTGGATGCCCAATGCTGAATTGCCTGTATTGCTGCTGGTAGAAGACAACCAGGATTTGGTTCAATACCTTTCAGCAATCCTGACTAAAAATTATCAGGTACTGCATGCCGCCGATGGTGAAGCGGGCTATGAAACAGCGTTGCAATCACTTCCGGATATCATACTCAGCGATTTGATGATGCCAGCCCTGGATGGATTCGGGCTTTGCAGCAAACTGAAAAATGACCACCGTACGAGCCATATTCCAGTGGTGATGCTCACTGCCCGGGCCAGTACAGAAGATAAAGTGAAAGGACTTCAAACGGGCGTCGATGCCTGGCTTGTCAAGCCCTTTCATCGGGAAGAACTTCTGGCTACGCTATCAGCCATGGTGGAAAGCCGGCGGCGACTGCGCATGCTGCTCAAAAACAACGATCCTTCTGTTAAGGATGCATATTCGCCCTGGATAGAAAAGGAAAAAGCCTTTTTGGAACAGTTAAACGCCGCAATTGAAGTGCATTTGTCCGATTCAGAATATGATGTTTCAAGATTGAGCCGCGACATGGCCATGAGCCGGATGCAGTTGCACCGAAAACTGAAGACGCTGGGTGAACCTTCGCCTGCCTTGTACATCCGCGCCTACAGGCTTTCCCGCGCCAAAACCCTGCTCACATCGACCGATGATACCGTAGCACAAATTGCGTATCAAACGGGCTTTAATGACCCGGCCTATTTTTCCAATTGTTTTCGGGAAGCATACGACGTAAGTCCATCCGAATGGCGCAAGGAGCCTACCTAACGTATGCCTTGTTACAATAGTACAAGGTTTTGAAACAATATTACAAGCCATAAATAACAGTTCAGGCAGATTTTTGGGGCGATACCAATCCCTTCCTATGGCGCAAGTGTGCACCACTTGTCGCCAGGAGCGGAGCGGGTCGACTATATTCTTCCAAAACAATCTCCTGCCTGTTATGAAACTTTCAATCCTGCACACCTGCCTGTTTCTTTCTTTATTACTACAAAGCCCTTTTTCAGCCCAATCTCAATGCACCTGGAACGGTAGCACCGGCGTCTGGTCTGATGCCTCCAAATGGAGTTGCGGGCATGCGCCATTGCCTGCGGATAATGTCGTCATCAATGCCGGTACGATTACACTTGACTTGCCGCCGGAAGTGAACAATTTTACCATGACGAATGGCACAATTACAGGCGCTTATGCCTTGACCATCAACAGTGACCTGAGCCTGAGCACAGGTACACTGGGCAACACCGGCAATGTGACGGTGTCGGGAGCCTTGTCCTGGACGAGCGGCATCCTGGGCAGCGCAGACGGCACGGCGACGGGTACGATTACGGTAGCAGGGGCTGCCACGCTGTCGTCTGCTTCGCTCAAACGGCTGTATGCCAAGACATTGAACCTGAACAGCGGCGGTTCTTATTCGGGCAATGGCACGATAACAATCGGATACGGCGGTACGCTGAACATTCCAGCGGGGCAGACCTTCGCTGCGAATGTGACGGCTACGGTGCCGTGGACGGCCACCACCGGCGGCGGCAACTGGAACAACGCTGGTACGTTCGACAAGCAGGGCAGCGGCGCCCTGACGATCGGGTTTGCATTCAACAATTCCAGTGCCGTGCAGGTCGCTGACGGCGAACTAAATCTGTCGAACGGCGGCGTCCACAACGGGTCGTTCAGCATGGTGTCGGCTGCTACACTCGAATTCAGCGGCGGCACGCACAACCTGAGCACCAGTACGCTGAGCAACACAGGTACCCTGATTGTCTCGGGAGGAACGGTTACGCTGCCCAACAACAGTACCCATACGGATGTGACAGTAGGTGGCGGTACAGCGAATTTTTCTGGAAGCAACACGATGGACGATTTGTTGGTGAGCGGCGGCGCCCTGAATCTGTCGGGCAGCCTGGCCGCACAAACCCTGACGATGACCAACGGCACAGTGGCCGGTGTTTGCCCGATCAGTATTGCCGGGAACCTGAGCCTGAGCACGGGTACGCTGGGCAACACCGGCAATGTGACGGTGTCGGGCGCTTTGTCCTGGACGAGCGGCATCCTGGGCAGCGCAGACGGCACTGCGACGGGTACGATTACGGTAGCAGGGGCTGCCACGCTGTCGTCTGCTTCGCTCAAACGGCTGTATGGCAAGACATTGAACCTGAACAGCGGCGGTTCGTATTCCGGCAATGGCTCGATAACAATCGGATACGGCGGTACGCTGAACATTCCGGCGGGGCAAACCTTCGCTGCGAATGTGACGGCTACGGTGTCGTGGACGGCCACCACCGGCGGCGGCACCTGGAACAACGCTGGTACGTTTGACAAGCAGGGCAGTGGCGCCCTGACGATTGGGTTTGCATTCAACAATTCCAGTGCCGTGCAGGTCGCTGACGGCGAACTAAATCTGTCGAACGGCGGCGTCCACAACGGGTCGTTCAGCATGGCGTCGGCTGCTACACTTGAGTTCAGTGGTGGCACGCACAACCTGAGTACCAGCACACTGAGCAGCACGGGCTCCCTGATTGTTTCGGGAGGAACGGTTACGCTGCCCAACAACAGTACCCATACGGATGTGACGGTGGGTGGCGGTACGGCGAATTTTTCTGGAATTAACACGATGGACGATTTGTTGGTGAGCGGCGGTACCCTGAATCTGTCGGGCAGCCTGGCCGTGCAAACCCTGACGATGACCAACGGCACGGTAGCCGGTGTTTGCCCGATCAGTATTGCCGGGAACCTGAGCGTGAGCACGGGTACGCTGGGCAACACCGGCAATGTGACGGTGTCGGGGGCCTTGTCCTGGACGAGCGGCATCCTGGGCAGCGCAGACGGCACGGCGACGGGTACGATTACGGTAGCAGGGGCTGCCACGCTGTCGTCTGCTTCGCTCAAACGGCTGTATGGCAAGACATTGAACCTGAACAGCGGCGGTTCCTATTCCGGCAATGGCTCGATAACAATCGGATACGGCGGTACGCTGAACATTCCGACGGGGCAAACCTTTACTGCAAACGTGACGGCTGCGGTGTCGTGGACGGCCACCACCGGCGGCGGCACCTGGAACAACGCTGGTACGTTTGACAAGCAGGGCAGCGGCGCCCTGACGATTGGGTTTGTGTTCAACAACACGGGCATTATTAGCGGCGCGGGATCGGTTACGTTCAGTGGTACTTTCAGCAACACCGGCCTTATTTCGCCCGGCGCTTCACCCGGCATATTGAACCTGAACAAAACCACTCCCGGCCTCGCGGTACAAGACCTCTCTATCGAACTGGAAGGGCCGACGCCGGGAGCGGGTGGGTATGACCAACTCAATAACACCAGCGGCGCGCTGAATCTCAATGGCGGGGTGCTTACTGTAACCTTGCTCAATGGCTACCTGCCCGATGTGGGCACCTCTTTTGTGATCGCCATCGGTACCTCCCGAACCGGCGCCTTCGGTACCTTGAACCTGCCAGTAGAAAACACCCGCTGGACGGTTACTTACAATACGACTAATGTGACCTTGACTGTCGCAGCGCCGCTTCCTGTACAATGGATTGATTTTCAGGTAAATAAAAAAGAGGAGCGCGTACTGCTGGATTGGTCAGTTGCATTTGAGCACAACAACCTCGGCTTTGGCATCGAGCGCTCTGTTAACGGTCGCGATTTTGAAGACATCTATTTTGTAGCAGGCAAAGGTGACAGCGATGTACCCACCAACTATGCCTACACAGATGATAATGCGCCCTCGGCAACCGCATTATACTACAGGCTCCGGCAGGAAGATCGGGATGGTCAAGTGTCTTACAGCGTTGTTCGCACGGTATCGGGTGTAATGCCTATTGAAGTGCTGCTCTATCCGAACCCGGCTACCGACCAGTCCATTTTGCAGATTGATATTCCGGACGTGTCGGAGGTGCATCTTCGCTTGCTGGATGGGCAGGGGCGAATTTGTCAGCAGCGCTCCTATACCGTTTCAGAACGCGACAATACCATACCACTTTCATTCAAAGAAATGCCTCCGGGCTCGTATCTGCTTCAAATACAGGCAGATGCATTCGCCCGAACCATTCTGATGGCGAAAGAATAACAAGCAATCAATTATTCACTCAATAAACAGTTTCCAATGAAATCTACCACAACCCACCTGATGTTACTCGTCCTGTTGCTTGTTATGCAGGTTGCCACACCTTCACATGCTCAATGGCTCGGATATGATCCTGCATTCCCTGATACCGTAGGCACTTATGACCTACGCATTGCGCACAATAACCCTCAAACGGCATGGGCCTTGCTTACCAAGTATTATATCGATGAAGACGGGTATTACAATTGGCTGCCAATGGAATACCTGCGTTTTGCAAAAACCTCGGATGGCGGCAATACCTGGAGTGAAGGCCCGGTGCTGGACGGCCCTGCGCTATATCCGAGCAATATTTGCCCGGTGGATGAAAATACCGCCTGGGCTGCCGGTATAGACAGCAATAACATCAGCCATATTTCAAAAACAGAAGACGGTGGCGTCACCTGGACACCACAACTGCAAAACGGCTATTCCAGCCCTACGTCTTATGTGAATGCCGTGTATTTCTGGGATGCGCAAAACGGTGTGGCCATTGGCGACCCGGCATCTTCCGACACCGAGCCCGGGCTTTTCTGGGAAATTTACACCACTTCGGATGGCGGGCAAAACTGGAACCGTGTGAGCAGTGCCCATATTCCGCCACCTGCCGAAAATGAAGTGGGTTATGCCGGGGATTTTTCTGTTGCGGGTGATCATATCTGGTTTCCGGCGTTCGACTATGTGACATATAATTGGACCCGCATTTACAGATCCTTCGACCGCGGGGCCACCTGGACAGCCGATATAGCCTATTGTGGCGTTCTGTCATTTGCCGATTCGCTGCATGGGCTTTGCAGGGCATACAACAATGGAGATTTCCCAATGCGTTACACCACCAACGGCGGGGAAACCTGGGCGAACCTGCCTACGCTTCAGGCTGGCAATCTTGCATCTATCGTACTCATTCCGGAAACCTACTTTCTGCTGGCGGTGGTAATAGACGATGTATTCTCGGACCAGGCGCGTACAATTTTTAGCACCAACCTGGGCACAACGTGGATGGAACTTGGCATCTCGGAGGGCGTGCCGGGCAATGCCAAATTTGCCAGCCCGACACTCGGGTATGCAGGCGGATGGCAGCCTGTGGGCATGACGACCCGCATGTATAAGTATAACGGCAATCCACTGGTTGGCCTGTTCTCCGGCATCGCGCTGGACGCCAATGTGACGCTCGCCCCCAATCCGGCCTCGGATTTAATGCACGTGCGCATACAAGTGGCCGACCCCACGGTCTTTACCCTGTTGCTCAATGATGCTCAGGGAAAACTAATAGAAAGAAAAACACTCGAACCCACTGCCGATGCTTCTGCCACCTTCGACATACATCGGCTGCCTGCCGGGGCTTACACACTTACAGTCAGCAGCGAAAAAGGGTTTTTAACAAAAAAGGTAATAAAACAATGAAAATGAACCACTTGTGTTGCCTGTTGACTTGTCTTCTGTGTGGGCAATTGCGCGCACAGAAGCCTGTCGGGGAAAATCCGCCCCTGATTCCGGCTACCTTCTCTGTCTGGTCGCAACGCCAGGATATGGGCAAATGGGCTGGCAAAAACTTTCGCCTGAGCGTGGCCATCCGCGCCATGCCGGCCGATGAGGAGGCCTTTGCCGTGGCTTTTGTCAGAAACGAATACAAGGAGCAAAAAGCGCGCAACTGGACCTGGATGGACAACATGGCCGATCGCCCCGTACGTGATTCGATCTGGAAAACCTGTGTGCTGGAAGGCACATTCGATCGGAGCGCTCCGTACATGGGTTGGGGCGTGCTGGGTTTTGGCAACGGCACGTTTTATTACGACGACTTTCATTTGTCTGTAGAATCGGAGGGTGGAAAATGGCTGGAAATTCCACTCGCCAACGGCAATTTTGAACAGGAAAGCCTCGAGCCCTGGCAACAAACATCGATGGGTGTGCCCGCTCGCGTGCTGGGGGCCACGGCGGTTCTTTCCACGGAAAATCCTTTTGAAGGGAAAAAATGTTTGCTGGTAGAAAACAGGTTTATCCCGGCTAAAAAATAGCAAAAACACTGCTTTTTTATCCGTTATGGCATCGTCCCGAACTTTTTTTGTCAAAAAGTCCGGGATTTTTTTTGCGCCGCATGATCCAAAAGTCTGCCTGCTGCGTAAGGTCTGTCAGTTTTCACATTTATAACCTTTTCCAAACTTTCAACAACAATGAAAACCTTACAGATTCTTTTTGTTTGCTTCCTGCTTTCTCTCACGCTGTCGGCCCAGGACAAATGGTATGTCACCGTTACCACGCCCGCTCAAATGACCATAGATGGCTATGATGGCCTGTTTGCAAAAATTGGCGCCGCCGGACTCAGCAATTGCTTTTCCGAATACCATGCCGCCGGCCCAGGCATGGCAGGCGGATTTATAGGTTTTACAACCTTTAGTTCCCGTGCCCAACTCGATGCACGTTTGTCGACCCTGAAACCTTTTTTGGGCAACGTGCAGCCGATGCCATACGAAGTGTACAACCTCATTGCGGGTAAAAACGCCGGTTTGCGCACCGACAAAACGATCATTGCTTACTTCGATGTGAAAGGTATGACAGAGGCCCAATACGAGCAGATTCTGGATGGCTTGAAAAAAGCCGGGCAAATAGATAATCCTGCGCGCCTTTACCATGTGGCTTTTAAAACGCCTGAAGGACTGAAAGTGATCGATGTATGGTCAGATGCCGAAGCATTTCAAGCCGCCGGCCAGACGCTGGTGCCGATCATCATGTCGACCGGACTGACACCGCCACAGCCCCTGATTTATGGCGCACATGTCATTCGTATTCCTACACAGACCGACCGGAATGTGGATGTGGTATTAACCGACTATGCGGCTTATGGCAGGGGCGACATCGCTACCATCCTGGCTTCTATGACCGACAACTGCAACTGGTCGCATGTGGGCAATCCGGCTATCATCCCTTTTGCAGGTACATTTATCGGCAAGGCCGAAGTGGGTCGTTTTTTTGAAAATGCAGGCAAATCAGTACAAGTTACGCAGTTCGAACCAGGCAACCTGCACGCCAGCGAATGGGAAGTGTCGTGCCCGGTAATGATTAGTGGAACCGTGCGATCTACAGGTAAAGCCTTTACCAGTTCCATTCAACAAACAATTACATTCGACTCCTCTGGCAAAATAAGCAAATGGAACACTACAGGTGATGTAAGCGGCCTCGAATCAGCCTTTAAATAGAGGTGAAGGTTGAGTTCTTATAGATTATTTCCGTGGCGTTATTTCCCGTAGAATAATTTCCCGCAGATTTACGCAGAATACACGCAGAATTCGCAGAACGTAGAGTACACTAATACATTAACTGATAGTAAATTGTGTACTCTACGTTCTGCGAATTCTGCGTGTATTCTGCGTAAATCTGCGGGAAACTACTCTACATTCTGCGAATTCTGCGGGAAATTATTCTACGGGAAATAACGCTACAGGAAAATAAGCACTGTTGCCTGAAAGCAGTATTTTTACGAAAAATCCGTTCCTTCGCTTTCATCTATGTTCAACCGAATCTACAATGAAGACTGTATTGCCGGCATGGCGCGGCATGTGCCCGATCAATGCATCGATCTGGTGATTACCGACCCGCCATTCGGTATTGATTTTCAGGCCGCCAAGGCCAATTACAACCGAAAAGAGCAGCACGTACTAAAAGGTTACAACGAAATCCCGGGGGATGACTACCTCACCTTCACCCGCAACTGGCTTACTCAAGTAAAACGTGTCCTCAAACCCGACGGCAGTCTTTACATTTTTTCCGGCTGGAACTACCTCAAGGACATCCTAATTGTGCTCGACGAACTGCAATTGCCGCTGGTCAATCACCTCGTCTGGAAATACCAGTTCGGGCTGGTCACTACCCGCAAATACGTCACTTCGCATTACCATATCCTGTTTGCCGGGGCGAATGAAAAGAAGCGCCGCTTTTACCCGTATGCACGTTTTGAAAAAGACGACAAACACCCCGAAGGCGGCAGCGCACATTACAAAGACAAGGAAGATGTGTGGGCCATCCCGCGCGAATACTGGAACGGCGATGTGAAAACGCCTACCAAACTCCCTGCCGAAATCATTCGTAAAATACTGGCATACAGCAGTTTGCCCGGCGATGTTGTACTCGATCCTTTCCTCGGCTCCGGCCAGACAGCCGTTGTCAGCCACCTGGAAGGTCGGCAATATGTGGGCTTCGAAATTGTGCCCGAATATTTTGCGTTTGCAAAAGAACGGTTGGAAACCGGGAAATACCGACTAAAGTCCTGAGTCCACAGTCCTGAGTCCTGAGTCCGTAGAGTACACCTTGTAACCTTTGGCTGTACTGTGTATCAATGCCAAGAGTAACAAGGTGTACTCTACGGACTTAGGACTCAGGACTGTGGACTCAGGACTTAGGACTCAGGACTCAGGACTCAAAAAATCCAACGTGTTCTTATAAAAAATCCGCTCCAGGGTTTCCACTGGCAAGCCCATTTCCTCCATAAAACGCCCGATTTCGAGGTCGCCAAGCGGGAAAGGGTAGTCGGTGCCCAGACAAACCTTGTCGTCGCCAATCACGTCGATGATGTAGCGCAGCAACTGCGGGTCGTGGGTGGCGGAGTCGACCCAAAAACGGCCGAGGTAGGAGCGGGGCGGCACCGGATTGTCGACAGCCACCAGGTCGGGCCGGCAGTCGAATCCATGTTGGATGCGGCCGATGGTGGGGATAAAAGAGCCGCCTGCATGGGCAAAGCAAAAACGCAGGCGGGGCAGGCGTTCCATCACGCCGCCGAACATCAGCGAACAAATGGCGCGGCTCGTTTCGGCAGGCATACCCACCAGCCAGGGTAGCCAGTATTTTTTCATATCAGCCTCGCCCATCATTTCCCAGGGATGCACCAGAATTGCCATATCGAGGCGTTGACATGCTTCGAAAATGGGAAAAAACTGCGGTTCGCCCAGGTTCATTTGATTCACGTTGGAGCCGATTTGTATGCCCGGAAAGCCCAGGGCCTTGAGTCGCTCTAACTCCTTGATAGCCAGGTCGGTATCCTGCATCGGGATCGTACCCAGCGCCATGTAGTGCTCCGGGTAATCGTCGACGATACCTGCCAGGTGATCGTTCAGAAACATGGATAGTTCGAGGCAATCGGCTGGCTTAGCCCAGTAGGAAAACATCACCGGAATGGTGCACACCACCTGCACGGGTGCGCGAAAGAGCATGTACTCGTCGATACGAATTTTCGGATCCCAGCAATTGCGCGCAATTTCCCTGAAAAACACCCCGCCTTTCATCATCCGGGCAAAACCTTCGCGGTGATGCTCGAGGTGAATAAAGTCGCCATAGCCAAACTTTTTTGCAAAATCCGGCAGTTTTTCGGGCAAAATATGGGTGTGCAGGTCTATTTTATGCATCATGTTTTTACCACCTTTTTCACTTGTACACCTGTCGGCGTTTTCACCTCGATCAGGTAAACACCGGCTGCCAGGCCGCTCATGTTGAGAGGGAGACGGTACTGGCCTGCGGGCATTTGCTCGGGCGCCTGTGCGGTGCGAACCGGACGGCCCAGGTAATCCACAATGCGAATGCTTACTTCCTGCGCCTTTGGCAAATCGAGCAGTACAAAGGTATGGTCGACCAGCGGATTGGGCGACACTTGCATGCTGAATCCGGCCGGGTTGGGCGCGTGTGTAGCCACCACAATTTCGTAAGGCGGAAGGAAAATCTCATCCACCCAGGCACGGTCGGTACCCTGTGAGGCGATTTCGTCTTTGGAATACACCCAACGCAGTTCGTGCAAACCGGTTTCAACCGGATAACTGACTTCACCCCAGGGTACTTCGCCCGACCAGGCGCCCATTTCCACATCGTCGATATAAAAACGGAGAAAATCATAGTCCTGCTCGGAACTAACGCGCCGTGCAAATGAAACCGGGCCTGCTGCCGAAATGAACAGGCTCATTTTCATCTCCGAATACTGGTTGTGCGTGATGGTGCCTGAACGTGCGCAGTAGAAACCCGACCAGGTGTTGTTAGAAGCAATCACCCAGGGTTTGTTGCCATCCATTAGCCAGGGGAAGGTGGTGAAATTGTGTTGCTCAAAGGTTTCGATAATCGGATTGATGAGCAGCGGGCCTGCGTGCAGTGAAGCGCCATACACACCTGCGCTGAGGGTGTAGTCAAAATTGACGGGCACAACTTGCGGTGCATCGGGCGAAACCGTGACAACAAAAGCGGTGTTTTCAGCGCCGGCAACACCCAAAACGCCTACTTCCTGCGCAGGGCTGATGCTGAGCCAGGGGGAATCGCTGATGAGTTGGCCGGTGGCCAGCGGGCTGGCGCTGTGTCCGTTGTTCAGGTTGAAAACGGAAATGAGCGCTGTTTCGCCGCTTTGTAAATAACCATCACCGTTTCCGCCGGTGACATCATTGATGAGGAAATTGCTGACAGCCAGTTTTGGCGCTTGCAGCACTACCGGAATTTGTGTTGTAAACGTCTGATTGTCATTGAATTGGATATTCAGTGTAAACAGTACTACATGCCCGTCCGTCACATCGTCGACTACGGTAAAGGCAAAGGCAGCCGGTTTTTCAAGGGCCTGACCGGCCTCCAGATCGCCAAATGTTTCGCTGATGTCGGTGAGGAACACCTGCTCGTCGCCGGTGCTCAGGGTGGCACTCGTTACATTGGCGATTTCCACGCCAACATTGCTCAGGGTGACATTCATGGCCACCGATTCGCCATAATCTGCCTTCTGGTTGTTGTTGCCTGCGCTGTCGTCAAGGGTTACCAATTGATTGATGACAAATGCGCCCGCCGAAGGCGTTACCTGTATGCTGCCCTGATAGGGAGTGTAGTTGAACTGCGTGCCGGTGATAGTCATTTCACCCACATTGGTGAGCGAAGGGAAGGTAAATACAGCAACTCCGCCTGTAACTACTGCTGTTGCAAGCGTTTGTCCCTGCCAGTACAGGCTCAGGAGCGCGCCTTCCACGGGGCAACTTACACTGAGCGAATTGGCGCCGAGAAACATGCCTTGCTGGTGCACCACAGTGAGCGTCTGCGGCAAGCGGGTGCGCAAAACAGTAGAAGGCTCGCCAAAAGTGTTCCAGAATCCAGCCATCAATTCGCCGCCTTCTGCATAAGCCTCGATCATTTTCACATTACCAATCGCGAGCGTACTGCCTACCGAAGGCACGATGGAAACGCCATCGGCATCTATCAGGAACTGGTTCATGCCATCCTGGCCTTCCATGGGCGGCGCCCAACTCTGGAAATCGCTGGAAAAATAACCTGCAATACCTCCCCAGGCTTCACCGCTGGCCTGGTCGCCTGCACGCTGAAATGCTTCGCCGAGGCAGTCGCCACCATCGTTATTGGTGTAATTACCGGCGCAACAGGCCACGGCGATACAAACCGGATAGCGGTGTACGTTGCGCAGCATGGCCACTGCGTCTACATTAAAATTGCCGCTCACCAGGCCTTGCTCCCAGCCGTGGCCGGTGTAGTTGTAAATGCCGATACCTCTGTTGTTGATGATATTAACCAGTTGCGTATTCACCGGATTGCCGTTCTGATCGGCCGTTTCGTCGCCAGGCGTAGGGGAAATATCGGCGTGGTTGCCATCGTAGAACTCCCAGAATTTTGCATAACCATCGGCCAGTTGTTCGGTTTTCCAGGCATTGGCCTGTTCGTAGTCGGCCTGGTTGTCATCGCCGATGCCCTGGCCTTCATTGGATGCCGACCACATGCCCTGGGCGCACCAGTTTTGTGCGGGGTCGGTCAGCGGCGTTTTTTCGTAATCGAGGTTGCGATGCACCATGATTTCCAACTGGCTGATGTTGTCGGCATGAAAACGACCCACAAACACTTCCGGTGCATTGTCGTCGCCTTCCAGGTATCCGAAGCAGTTGTCGCAGGAATAGTCGCCGCCGTCCTGTCGCATTTGCGGCTCCAGCACATCGGCCCCACCTACGAGCAGCAGGTAGGTAATGGCGTGTGCTTCGTAGTAGTTTTTGACAAAATTATAGATGTCGGTGGAAGAACTGCCCACTTCAGAGGCTGGTACTACCGTGGTGTGAATGCCCATTTGGCGTTTCCAGGTGACGAATGGCTGGAGGGTTTCCACAAATTCATCCTTGGCAATCACCAGCATTTTTTCGGGTGTATCGCCGCTGCGTGTAAAATCAGCGCCGTCGTAGTTGGCAAAAGTTTGCTGGTACAACTGCCGGAACGTCCGGCTGGCCGAGCGAGCAGTTGTGCCGGTATTTTCATTGATGCCATTTTCAGGTGTGCTGCTGGCCAGCAAAGTGATAGAAGTGTACACCCGCAGCACCCGCGTGACCGGGTTGTATTGCACCGGGTAAATCCAGATACCCTGTCCGCGGCGCTCGCGCAGTACAAAAGGTTTTTGTAAATCAGCGAGTTGGCCTGGGTAAAAGGCATTGTGCTCGTAGGCTGTTCCATAGGAATAGGGCACCGAAGCCGGATCTACCTTGCGTTTCAAATCGCCTTTGGATGGGGCAACGTACACGTTTGGAAAGTCCTGGTACTCACTTTGCAAAATGCTGTACGTCATAGCGCCTGCGTCGGGTATCAGCAGGCTGGCGGCAAATTTCGGTACATCGGGCGCGCCTGCCTGCAACAATGGCGTACCATCGGGCATGGAAACAACCACTGCCTCGCCCTGAGGCGTCTGCACACTCCGCTGATCGATACCTGTCAGGTCGAGGCGCAGGATCGTATGCCCCGGCGTATTGTCGAGTAAGGAGAAACGGGTTTTATTGACAGCCTGGCCAATCAGTACACTGACCGAAAGGCTGTAAAACAAGAGCGTAAGTAAATTTTTCATCCGAGGTACAGAAGTTTGCAGGCGAGCAGGTATTGGTTTGATATTCAATGTTTTGAAAAAAGGAGGTATTATTTCCAGACCGAAAATCGTTCAGTTTTATTGCCCGATTGCAGAAAATAAACGCCGGAGGGGAAAGGTGTGATGTCGAGCGATAAGGTGGTTTGGGGAAGCAGGGAGCCTTGCCATTTTACAGCGCCCGAAACATCTACAATTTGCATGGATGCGCTTGAACTCGACTCGTTTTTTACAAAAAGCGCGTCCGAGGCAGGGTTGGGAAATACCTGCATGGTACGGCTTTCAGGTGTGTATGTGCCTACCGTCCCGGGTGTGTACAGGTTGAAATAAATATCCAGGAAATTGCTTGTTTGCTGTACGTCTATGGCACGAAACCAGATCCAGCCGCTTCCGGCCTGTGTGCCTGGCTGCACGATGAGTTTCAGGTACGGGCGCACGGTGTCGTATGCAGGATTCATGGTCCCATTGACCGGAATGCCTGTGTAGCAAAGGCCGTAATCGCACAAATCGGCGGTCCAGCCCTCTGGCAGGCTCATTTCCACTTGCCGCCATTTCAGGTGCAGGGTGTCGTCGGCAGGGTGGTCGAAATAGATGTAGCATTCGTTGGCTTCATTCCAGGCCAGTTCCCGATCGAGCACCTGGGCCGGCCATGCGCTGAAGGTTTGTGAAAAACCTATTTGTGAACACAACAAAAGCAGTATGTAAAGGAAACTTCTCATGCTTGCAAAGATCAAGGACGAAAATACAACTCTTCCCCCACACCGGCATTTTAAATACGGCTTTTCGACAACCCGTGACATCTCTCACTTCTCACCTCTCGCTTCTCACCTCTCACCTCTTATCCAAGCCTCCAACTCTTCCACCTGCCATGCGTCGTCTACCTGAAAACCGCCCGACCCCGTACGGCGCAGGCTACTCAGGTAAGCGCCGCTGCCGACGGCTTGCCCAAGGTCGTTGGCCAATGAGCGGATGTAGGTGCCTTTGCTGCACACCACCTTGAAATCGACCTGTAGCCCATCGGCATAATCCGGATGCAGCATGATACGAGCGCCGCGATCGCTTGCCACAAGGGCTTCCTGTCGTTCGGAAATGACGTGCCGCAAGGGGCCGATTTCCAGCGATTCAATATGAACAGGCCGATGGGGCAATTCGACTTCCTCGCCGGTTCGGGCATTTTTGTAGAGCCGTTTTCCATCCACTTTTACGGCAGAGAAAATAGGTGGAACCTGAAGAATATCGCCTGTAAAACCTGTTTTTCCCTCCTGAATCAGGGCATCCGTCAGGTGCTCAACAGGGAAAAAGGTGTCTACGGCTTTCTCCAGGTCGAAACTGGGTGTGGTAGCGCCAAACGTGACGGTTCCCGTGTAGGTTTTGGGCATGGCCTGCAAGGTATCGATGAGGCGGGTGTACTGGCCCACACAGACAATCAGCAGGCCGGTTGCCAGGGGGTCGAGTGTACCTGCATGGCCAACCTTGAGTTTTTTCTGGCCCGTTTTACGGACCAGCGCGCCCCGCACTTTTTTCACAACATCAAAGGACGTCCAGGCCAGGGGCTTGTCGATCAGAAACAGCCCGCCTCCCGGAAAAGGATCGGGGAATGGCTGGTTTTT